>CAYXGW010000004.1:0-134720 GCA_964464595.1 uncultured Deferribacteres bacterium | reverse complement strand
CAATTAGTTTGTGGATAACTTCAAACATGACAACCTATTTCAGGACAAGACACAGCTAACAGCTAACAGCTAACAGCTAACAGCTAAATGTCAATAGCTAACAGCTAATTGCCAATAGCTAAACAGTTATCAAAAAATAACAACGCCAACGCTTTCTCCAATAATCTTTGAAAACCATAATCTCATTTTGTATATAATAACCATCCAATCGTACCTGTTGGATTTTCAGTTTGTAATTCACAAAACCTTGCTCAATGTCAGCAGAAAAAAGAGAACATAATGGAAATTGAAGGTTCGCCAAAAGATTATAAAAACAATGCCTTAACCCGGAAAGACCTTGATCCCGATCCGGTTAAACAGTTTGAGAAATGGTTTAAAGAAGCCGGTGAAACTGAAATCGAGTTTCCCAATGCAATGAGTCTTGCTACGGCTTCTATCCAGGGAATGCCAAGCATAAGAACGGTATTATTGAAGATGTTTGATGCAAACGGCTTCGTCTTTTTTACCAATTATGAAAGCAAAAAAGCCAAACAGATCCATGATAATCCCAATGTTGCCATTCTCTTTTTATGGGAAGTTCTCGGACGGCAAGTGACCATAACCGGTAGCGCTGCAAAGATATCTACAACCGAATCATTCAAGTATTTTTCATCCCGCGACAGGGGAAGCCAACTTGGGGCGTGGATTTCTCAGCAAAGTTCGGTCATTTCATCGCGGCAATTCCTTGAGATAAAATTTCAGGAGATCAAAAAAAAGTTTTCTGACGGTATGATTCCCCTGCCAAGCTTTTGGGGTGGTTATCGAATTGTTCCAAAGACTTTTGAATTCTGGCAAGGCCGGCAAAGCCGTTTAAATGACAGGTTTTTGTATTCCCTTAATGATGACCAATTGTGGGAAATCCAGCGTTTAGCGCCGTGATCGTCCTCCAGCGGGGGGCTCCTAATGTTTCCTATCGTCTTTCATGTCCGGACCGATCAACAGCAGCGGTACTTGGTTGGGGGCGCAGCGAGTTAACGTAACGTCCGTTCTAGATACAGAGTTCCTCGGAAGACGTCGACTTGAACGCGCATGCACAACCCACTGTTTGGGTCTGCTTGGAAGCAGATCCTCGCGGAGTTCACAATTGCGCCAGCCAGGAAAGCGTGTTCAGAGCAAATTGCGGATTGTCGCCATTCTGGAATTCGCCCGGTCCTGGGTGCCTGGACTGAGTATTTGCGATCCAACCGGAATCGGCGCATATTACGACCCGCCCGGTTCCGGTGACATGGTCGCC
The DNA here is from genome assembly GCA_964464595.1 of uncultured Deferribacteres bacterium. Taxonomy (GTDB): domain Bacteria; phylum Zhuqueibacterota; class JdFR-76; order JdFR-76; family DREG01; genus JADFJB01. Next base: position 133,447 of record CAYXGW010000004.1, on the reverse strand, counting down.
ATCCAGGGCAATCGCCCACAACACGCCGGACGTAATGGGAGCATTGTCCTGGTAATTTATGACATTGTCCAGCCCGGCGAGTGCGGCGATGGTATGGCCGAAATGGTTGGGATAGATCCCGAAAAAGCTGCGGGTGACCACGGTTTTGATCTTGGAAGAAGTGTTGCTGCCGTACAAGGGCCAATTGTTATTGCCCGAAATGATCTCCTGGCTGCCCAGGTTGGAACCGGTCAAAGGCACCGATGTGTCACCTGTTTTCGCCGAGTATGCGGCGGCCTCGTAGCTTGAGAAAAACGTCGACGCGACCGCGCTGGTGTAACGCACGTGATTGTTGTTCAATTGGGATTGACCGTTCTGCATTTTATTGTTGAAAGGGGCATGATTTGCCATACACCAGAGTCCGTTGCCGTCCGTCTGAACGAACGTAATGATCGCGCTTAACTCATCCGTGGTAAAGCCCTGCCACATGCGGGTCGTAAGCACGAGCACGTCGTAGCCCTCCAATGCATCAGTCGAGAGTGCGCCGGAAGAGATACCGTAGTTCCAACCGTCCACCGCATTGATGGCGTCAAGAAATGCCTGGAGGCGATCACTGGTTTTCATTTGCACCTCGATCTGCGAGCCGTATCCGTCAAATAGGATTCTCATGATGATTCTCCTTTCTTTTATTTTATTACCAGGGGATATTAGAAAGAACCGTTTATTCTGCTTAATTAAATCATTTAGGCGTAATATGATTTATGCCAACCTTAATTATTTGGTTTATTCCGAATAAATAAACTGCAATAGCACAGTAGCAATTTTTGGCTTCTTAAGTTTTGAAATTGTTTGCTGCAAAACATCCATAAAAGTCCCAAAGAGTATTCAAAGTTACCTGTTAGGTGCTCAGAAGTCAAGTAAAAAAATGAGGCTGGATAAAATTAGCCATGCAGAGCATGCTTGTTTATTAAGCCGATACTGGATTCTGGAAAGGAAATGACAAATGACAAAAATCAAAAATCAAACAAATGACAAATTCAAATTTTCAATTTTCAAATACTTGGTTTTTAGGAATAACATCAGTTTACTAAATTGCTGTTTATTGATTATTGATATTGAGAATCCAGCATCCAGAATCAAGTATCAGCAGTTTTTTATAAGCCAATATGATTTGCCAAATAGCCTCAAACGATTACGTAAACATTTCCCTCACCAACCCAACAACCTCCTTCGCACAACCCCAGGCAATGGTATGTCCAATAGAACCATGGCCATAATTATGAATGATTGCACATTCTTGTGAAATTCTTTCAAGCTCTAAACGTACGGAAGGCCGGCCGGGTCGAAGCCCGACTTTGATCTCCAGAATTTCAGGGTTGGCAAAAACCGGGTTTAACTTTGCACACCTTTCAACGATCAACTGAGTCGCTTTTTCGTCCGGTTTTAAACTCCAGTTGTTCTCCTCTTTAGTACTACCGAGAATGCAGTGGTTTTTGTGGGGAATTAATGTAACAGTAAGAAGAGGGATCGCTGACATAAAAAATGTCAGATGATAGATCAGCCGGTTTTGTGACCAGCAGAACCTGGCCTCGGATAGGATAAACCTCGTCGTCGTTGGCCAGTTCTTTCGCCCCAACCCCGGAGCAGTTGACCACTATCGAATATTGATTGGTTAATTCGACAAGGTTCTTTACGTTCTCCTGTTGAATGATTCCACCCAATCCTAAAAATTGCTGTTTTAAATAATTCATATACAGCGGGGCATCGATTTTTGCCGATGTATATTTGCAGCCAAATTTCCAGGGAGTTTCGGTTTTACCTCTAACAATGGCTTTGAAATCAGGAGCAAAATCCGCCCAATGAGAATCAGGAAGCTGTCGATCGAAAAACTCATGAAGTGTAATCATGGAAACTCCTGACCCTGGTATTTCCGCTAGGGCCTGAAATTTTACCAGGCTGATTTTACTCCAGGTTCGAACCTTTTCCCCGGGCTCTGTCCCATGCGGAGCCCAGAATGCACCAGCCGCATCTGAAGTGGTTTTTGGCGGCAGTTCACGAGCCAGTATTTTGACATTGCAGCCATTTTCGAGAAGGTTCAAGCCACAGGTCAATCCTGAGATGCCACAACCAACGACTGCAATTTGGGGGGAGTTGTTGTGCATGGTTTGGCTAATGTATAAACCCGAATATCTAAAATCTAAACAATATCGAAATCATAATTTCTAATTCTTCAATAATTATTTAGAGGTGTGTTTTTTTTCCTAAAATGATCCCATATTTGATCATTGGTCATGCTATTTGAAGTGCCGCGAGAAATCCATAGAATCATGAAGAACTCGAATAATCTCAATACCCTTTCTCGCTTTACGATAGAAAATTACGTGTCTTTCGCAATGGTAGCTCATAGGTGCCCCTGTGAGTTCAAGCCTATGCTTGCCAATATTAGGATTCTCTGCAAGTGAAATAAGCCGCTCTTCCAATTGATTAAGGTATTTACTTGCCTGGTTTTTACCCCACTGTGAATTTGTGTATTCCCATATATCCTCAATATCAAGATCTGCTTTTACGGTAAGTTTATAGCTGCTCAATTTAGGTTTATTCCCCTGTTTCCTTATCATTAATAATATCCTGTACAGACCTTTTGCTAAATTCTCCTCTTTCTGCTTGTTCTATTCCAATAGAAACTGCCTTATTGAGTTTACTTAATTTTAACTGGTCACGTTCAACGGTTCGTAAAATAGCTTCCCGAATAAACTCTGAGGCGTTTGGATAGCGACCGGAAGCTATTTTGTCTTTGATAATTTGTTCCAGCTCTGGTGAAAGTTGTATTTCCATAAAATACTCGCTTAATTATTATCTATTAATTAACTGTTACTAAATTACTAGTTATTTAATATCGCATTTTTTTGAATTATTACAAGTATAATTTGGCAATTTTTAGTTTTCGAAAAGGGTAATCTCCAACCTTTCTAAGGTAAATTGTTAACCGGCTGAGCGAGGTAAAGCTGCTCTGATCTTACTCCAGGTTCGAATCTTTTCCCCGGGGTCTGTCCCATGCGGAGCCCAAAATGCACCTGCTACATCCGAAGTGGTTTTGGGCGGCAGTTCACGAGCCAGTATTTTGACATTGCAGCCATTTTCGAGAAGACCCAAACCACAAGTCAATCCGGAAACGCCGCAACCAACGATTGCAATTTGTGGGGACTTGTTGTGCATGGTTGGTTAATTTATAAATCTAATGTTTAAAATCCTGCCGCTGGATCAGCTCTAAACGAAATCGAAGTTATACATTTCAATTGAAGAAAAAATATTAAGTTAGGAAGTGTCACTAATTTTGAAAATGCTTCAAGGCTCAACATTAAGCCAAATTCTAAAAATCAAAATATGCAAACTTGTCAGCTTGATGCAAAGTTAGATTCAATGAATTTAATAAGCATTTAACTAATTGAAAAGTTGCAGCTTCGCGGCCTTGTACTTCTTTCCCTTTTTCAATTTGTAGAAAATGCCTTTTGCCGTTCTAAATTTCATTCGTAATGAAAGCTTATTTTTACCATCAATCGCTTTAAAGACTTCAAGATGAAGATGTGGGCCAGATGAAAAACCAGTGTTACCGGAGTAGCCGATGATAGTTCCTGGCTCTACATACTGACCTACCTTAACAGCAGCCCCATCCTTCCGTAGATGTGCATATGTTGCAATCGTGTTGTCTAAGTGACGTATAAAAACATAATTGGCCTTGGTCATTAACTGTGGAAATAGTCCTCCTCGGTCATAAACATCACATATCGCTACAACAATTCCCTCTCGGATAACATAAATAGGCGTTCCTTCCTTCATTTCGAAATCCACGGCATATCTTAATTCCAGGTTATGAGTGAAATCATCACCAAAGCTCTGTCCTACTTTATGTGAAGCTCCCGGTTTGTAGGGTAAGTTGTAAATATAATTTGTATCATGTTCGGCATACATATTACCAATAACAATATTATACTTAAATTCGTACCGAACCGGTCCATCTTTATCAACAGGAAAGAGTTCAGTTACTTTTATCTTTTTGTTGCCAGGCACTGTCTTTATAATAGGTAGAGAATCGGTGGTTGTTAAGTTCTCAGTTGAGATATTAACTTCGAAGGTAATATCAAAGGGCTTCAAATTTTGAGCATATAATTCATAATGTTGATCCTTTTGGTCCACTGTGAATTTGATGTTGCCATTAAGATTGCAGGTATCTGCTTGCATCATCATCAAATAAACAGAAAAAAGGTAAATACTTAGTAAAGTAATCATGTTTTCTGCAAAACCTCCATGAAAACGCTAAAGGTTATTCAAAGTTTTTGATCAAACATGCTGTGGTGCATGGTTGGTTAATTTATGAATCAAGCAAAATAATATTTTCCTGTATTGCCCTTATCTTCTCTATCGTTTTCTCTTTTTCTTCTTTTTATGCGATTTTTTGGAATAACGAGGCCGAAAACCTGATTTTATACTTTCACTGTTGATACGATCATTTAAAGAAAATAAAACATTATATTCCGGATGATCCTTTGGCAACACTTTTAAATATCTATTCAACAAATTGTATGCGTCAGAAAATTTCCTAACCTTAAGAAAAGCAAATATAACATTATTCAGGCTATTTGTCGTATTCGGATGTTCCGGGCCAAGCTGTTTTTCCATTATTTCCAGGGCACGCTCTTTAAACTCCAGCGCTTTTTTATGGTCGCCAAGATCGCCATATGTTCCGCCAACGTTATTCAGACTAGTTGCCGTAATCGGATGTTCCGGGCCAAGCTGATTATGCCTGATTTCCAGGGCATGCTCTTTAAACTCCAGGGCTTTTTTATGGTCGCTAAGTTCTCCATACGTAGAACCAACATTACTCAGACTGGATGCCGTATCCGGATGTCCCGGGCCAAGCTGTTTTTTCAAAATATCTAAGGCACGCTCTTGATACTGCAGCGCTTTTTTATGGTCGCCAAGCTCGCCATATGTAGAACCAACATTATCCAGACTACCTACAGTTTGCGGATGTTCCGGACCAAGCTTTTTTGCCAAAATTTCTAGGGCGCGCTTCTTAAACTCCAAAGCTTTTTTATGGTTGCCAAGTACTCCATACGTAGAACCAACATTACTCAGACTGGATGCCGTATCCGGATGCTCCGGACCAAGTTGTTTTTTCGAAATATCTAGGGCACGCTCCTTAAACTCCAAAGCTTTTTTATAGTCGCCAAGTTCGCCATACATAGAACCAACATTATTCAGGCTCGTTGCCGTATCCGGATGTTCCAGACCAAGTTGATTTTCCCTGATTTCCAGGGCATGCTCCATAAACTCCAGCGCTTTTTTATATTTGCCAAGGTCTCCATATGTTGCGCCAACATTATTCAGGCTAGCTGCCGTATGCGGATGCTCCGAGCCAAGCTTTTTTTTCATTATTTCCAGGGCACGCTCTTTAAACTCCAAAGCTTTTTTATAGTCGCCAAGTACTCCATACATAGAACCAACATTACTCAGACTGGATGCCGTATCCGGATGTTCCGGACCAAGCTGTTTTTCACAGATTTCCAGGGCACGCTCCTTAAAGACCAGTGCTTTTTTATGGTCGTCAAGTTCGCCATATGCAGAGCCAACACTATTCAGACTATTTGCCCTATCCGGATTTTCCGGCTCAAGCAGTTTTTCCCTGATTTCCAGGGCACGCTCATGTAACTCCAGCGCTTTTTTAGGGTCGCCAAGGTACGCATATGTTGTGCCAACGTTATCAAGGCTGGTTGCCGTATCCGGATGTTCCGGGCCAAGCAGTTTTTTCCTGATTTCCAGGGCACGTTCTTTAAACTCCAGCGCTTTTTGATAATCCCCTATAAAGCCATGTACGGTTCCAATGTCATTTAAAATATTAGCTTTTAATTCAATGCTTTCTGCAGGACTTTTTTCGTATAAATCAAGAGCAAGTTTTACTAATTCAAAAGTTTCAGTGTAATTTCCCCAATGGTATGATGGATAAGCCTGAAGCCACAGTAAACGAGAGTTTTGATTGGATTGAATTTTTTCAGAATTTTTATACCATTGTTTTAAATGATCAATTTCAAATTCATATTCTGCTAAATGGGCGAAATCTTTCCGCCTTTTTTCAAACCATGATCCGTTCCGTTTGCAAATATTCTCTGCCCATTCGCGATTTTTCTCTAAGGCGAATTCCTCCTGGCGAACTTTTCTAAGCAAACGATGGATTTCATAGCGATCATGGGCTTCATTCTTTCTCAGTATACGCAGCTCTACACCAAAGCTTAAGGGCTGAATAAGGCTGTTTTCATCCACATCCAGAATTACTGCTAAAAGTGATATTCCCATGAAAGATGATCCGCTCCAGGTTAAAACATTGAGAATATCTTTCAGGAGAGGAACCTGTTCAAACACAGATTCGCTGACTTTAAGGGTTCTGTAAAGATCAGATTCATGAGAAGTAAAACTTGACAGCATCTCTCCTGGTAGCGCAGCCGATGGCTTCTCTTTGAGAATTGACAGGTATTTTTCAAATGAAAGGCTGCTTAAATATCTTAAATAGGCACCGGCAATTTCGAGAGCAAGCGGCAAACCACCCAATTCAATTGCGATATTTTTACCGGCATTTTTTTCATCTAATGGCAAGGAATCAAAACTTCTTCCCGATTCCATCATTAAAAGATCTTGGGATTCTTTTTCGTTAAGTATGTCAATTTCTATTGGTTGAAAACCGGGTTGAGGTTTACGGCTTGTAAGGATAAGGTGGGGTGTTGCATCGGGTTCCGGTAAGTAAGGTTCTATGTCTGCAAGCTTATCAACGTTATCAAAAATAATCAGGCAATCGGAATATATTCGCAACCTTCTTTTTGCAATGTCCAGAATTAATTTGTGCTCAGACTCCGGTGCAATCCAGTTGCATTTTTTTGCAATCTGAATAAGCTGGGGATCAATCTCCTGATCGGCGCTGATCCAGATGACGCCATTCGAATAATCATCTTTATAACGATACGCATATTCAACCGCCAACTGGGTTTTTCCGAGCCCGCCCATTCCATGGAAGGATGCGGTTTGGCCGATTGCAGTACCCCGGGATTCCGTCAATTGTGTATGGAGCTGTTGTAAGGCATTTTCTCTGCCAACAACACCTTCTCCTTTCTCTCTGTACGGAATATTAAAAACATAATTGTCCTGGCTATATTTATCACCCACATGCCCTGGTTTATCTAAAGCTTTTTCATTAAGCTCAGTAGGTTCCTCGCAAATGGAGGTATCGATTTTAAATACGAGATTATACGGAAAGCCATAATCCTGTAATTTTTCAGCTACTGCAGGCCATTCTTTTTCTTTTATGTAATTCATACATCCATCAAGTGCGCTGAGATGGTCATGCGTTTCGGGAACTGCGTTAATAATTATTCGGGAACCATCAACCTCCCAACCTGTAATTGATTCTCTCGCAAGTTGTTTGTTTTTTTCTTTTTGGTTCATACTGGAAGTATCTATTCCGATTGAAGCGATACGGGAGTTATCAGTATGTAAAATATCTGCTGTTTTCAAAATGACAGCAAGCATCTGTAATTTTACCGGACCTTTACTCAGGGGAAATGATTTCTCTATATTTTTTAGCTCTTCCTGGAATCTGCCGTCAGGAAGATCATGAAGCCCGATTATTTTTTTTATGGCTACAGCCTCAGGAAAACTTTTCTGCAACTCTTTATAGTGGTTAATTAAAAAATCTCCGGAACCTTTCCCATGCTCTAAATCAATTAGGAGTTTATCAAATAGTCCCTTATCAAAATCGTGACTGCAAACTGCGCAAGAAAGGATGAATAATTCATATGGATCAAAATCAGCGACTTTGCCGGCTCCTCTAATTAAACGCCATGCATTATGTTCAACCATTTCGATATGCGGATAGCCGTTTTCGTTACTATTGGGGTTACTTTGCCTGGCAAAAATTGGAGTTGCAATTTTCCAAAAGTTATCAGCCCGGTCAGCAAGTTCTTTATTTTGGGTTCTTATATATTCTCGAAGTTCATCGGGTAAATTGCTACTCATCAATAATCCCTTTTTACTTTAAACCGTAATAAAACAAGAGTTAAACCCTGTCCAAAGTTTACAATTATTCAAAGGTACCCGTTGGGTACTCAGATGTCAATTAAAAATTGGCGCTGAATAAGATTTAGGTATGCAAATTGGAGATGATGTATGCTTGTTTTGAAGCTGATACTGGAGCCTGGATACTGGAAATCAAATTACAAATTCCCAAAGACCAAAAACCAAAAATCAAATAAATAACAAATTCAAATTGTCAATTTTCAAACATGGGATTCAATCATAGTATCTGATTGTGAATGAGCCCGTGGCAATACCCCTTGGCCCGCCCGTCATCCTTCCCGAGATCTCGAGTTTTTTTTGCTTATCAAATACTCCCTCTTCGAACGTGATTTTCTTGAAAATGTATTTCACCCTATTTTTCTTTCCAGCGTTCGCGTCTAGAATGAACTGTGCGATCTCTTCGATCAAATTTTGATACGGGATCATTTTTTTCTTTTTTGGACCCGTTCCGGTCGCAACTTTTCCTGCATCCGCTAACATGCCTATTTTTTCTGTACCCGCTAGTTTTTTGCCATAGCCAAAGGGGACATGTCTTTTGCCTGCACGGAAGTTGACAAATTCCGTTGTCAACTCACCAGGGCTTATACTGGCAATTACAATGAGCTCAACGGCCAATCCAAGATTATGAGACCCACTTACCTTAAGGCTTCCTTCTGTGCCGTCACCAAACTGGGCGTCGTATCCCTTATCACCAGCAGCATATATAAACTCATTAGATCCCTTAAAACGAAAATGCAGAAAGCCGGCAACCAATTCATGAGCAAGATGGCCTTTTTGCTTGGCGGCACTTTTCGACCCGGTTCTACCGTTTAATTCCTCAATTTCGTCCAATAGTCCGATGGTAATAGTGTCTTTGAGGTACCCCATCCCTTTCTTGTACCGCGCGTCGCTTTTTTTGCTGGTATGCTCGATCTTGAGTTTCCCTTCCTTTTTAAAGTAAGTGACAATATTGTCGATTCCTGAAGCTACTAGATTCATTCTTCTTTCTCCTTTCCGGTCTCCCAGGCCGAGTCGCCCGCAAATGGGAACTCACACCCGAATGCGAATACGCGGCGCGCATCCATTTCATGCTTTGTTTTAATTCCTCAAATAAGCCAATATCCCTAAAACTGAGGAAGGATTTGAGGTAATGATCAAATGGTCACCACTTCGACCCGGATGAGTCGATCGGTCACATCTTTATCTTCTTCCGAGGGTGTTAACTTTTCGGAAGGATGATTATGGACCAGGATCACTTTGATTGCGTTCAAAATGGCTGTCCGAAACACATTTCTGGGTTCGACCACCATGTCCGTTTCTCGCAACTATAAAAGCTTAAACAGTGTATTATAACAAACATTGATATACTAAAACGTTTAAATAAAATTACCATAATAGTCTCCTCGTATATCCAACTGAAAAAGGCCATTGTTCTTTGAATCCAATTGCACTGTTAAAAAGGAATATTTTTTTCTAAATTGAGAATACCTGGCAGTGTACGGATTGACTTCCTTTTTTGCAAGGTTTTTATGGTGAGGCAAATGACTGATGAGAATTTTTAGATAGTGGCTGCAGGAAAGCAAACTTCAAATCCCAAAAAACAAAAATCAAATTATCAAATACCAAATTTCAGGTCTTAGAAAGTGACATCAGTTACAAAATTGCTGTTATGTTCATTGTTCATTGTTCATTGTTCATTGTTCATTGTTAATTGATCATTGAATTTTTCTCATCTTACTCAGAACACGACTATGTTTGTAAAAATCATAGGCAATCAGACAGCCAATAATCATAAGCGTATACCACACACCGGTCTCAGTTATTTCCAACGACCTCCGAACATCCTCAGATATGTCGGAAGGAGCGCCACTCAGCGCCAAAAGAGGCTTTAACGTAAGTAGTTTAAAAACGACAATGAGGCTTGCAACATCCAAAGTTATTTCAGCAATAATTTTAGGGAAATTCCATTGCGTTGTAGTGATCCACGAAGCGAAACTAAGGCCGGCTATGGGAAAAAATAATTGATAACAATGCAAGATGATACCCAGCAGAAGAAGTACATTGACAGGCCAATAAAATTCCGCCCACCCCGGCGCCAAGCCAATCGTCCATTCAAGGCCATCAGTAGCTATTTTAAAATAATTGAACTCAAATGCATCATTCCACCACAGCAGCATAATCGTTTCTAAACTGAGATTTGTAATGGCATCTGATTTTTTGATTTGCATTGCGGGAATTGCCGAGACCAACTTCTTAGGATCCCAATTCTCGTACCAATCCAGTTTTTCACCCGTGTATTCAAGTATAGCGAAAACTCCCGTGACAATTCCGGTCATAACCAACATACTCCAAATCAAGCGATTAAAAAAGGCCGGAAATTCAAAGAACCATTCATTTGTCGTAAATAAGGCCAAAACCGTAATCGCAATCTGAATGGTCAGAACGACACCCGCTGCTATTTTTAAGGAATAGACGTAGGCCGGAAAAAGTGATGGCCCAATCAAATATTGTGCAGGAGAATAACTGCCTGCCACCTTAACCGGATGGCCCCATTTTTTGAGCAAATCACTTAATTCTTGTTCATTCAGATCCCGGCCAAGCAGTTCCTTTCTCTCATCTACGTGATCATACAAAGAGCTTCTCAATTCTTCGGTTATATCCGCGCGGCTCGCTTCGGGCAAGTTGCTTCCAACTGCCTGTAAGTATCTGTCAATTAATTCCATTATTTTTCCTCCGGTAACATGGGTGAAATATGACTGTTTATTTGGGTCCATTCTACAGACAGCCGATGTAAAACTTTCTTGCCATCTTCAGAAATCTGATAAAAGCGCTTCTTGCGTTTGGCTTCCTCGCGCCACTCACTCGCAAGCAAACCTTGCTTTTCTAAACGCCGAATAAGTGGGTAAAGCGTGCCTTCATCCACATCTAACCCCTTTTCTTTCAATGATTTGCGCAGCGAATAGCCATAATGCTCCTGCTGAAGCTGGGCTAAAACCGCAAGAACAATGGTGCCTCGCCTCAGCTCCATGCGTAACTTTTCGTAAATCGATTCAACGCCCATTCGGTTCACCTAATTGTGATTAAAGAGATTATTTAATTATTTACAAATACTGTGTGTCACATAGTGTCGGTTATATACTATGTATTGCACAGTAAAGTTGCAAGCTTTTTTTAAAGGAGAGAGAATAAACAGCAAATGACGGATGAAAAATTCTTGGATGGTGGAAACAGGAGGTAGAAATTATATTCTATTGATTATTATAAATTGATATTCATTATCGCGTAATACTTGAGACATGGTGAAAGGCCTAACTTCACGTATAAAGAGAGCAGTTTGAGGCACTTATCCCCGACCGAGTCTGTCATGAAGTGGCGCGCTGGTAACTTCGAGGCCTTGTTAGTGTGAGAAAGAAAATTCTTACATTAGATATATGTACTGCGAGGAACCGCCTTGCACGGACCTGCATTCGCGGTGGTGTAGGGAGGGCGGGAGAAAACCCGCCCTTACCCGATTATACTTTTCTTCATTTCTTTATATCGACTATTCCTATTCCATGGCACAATTTGAGTTGGACGACTCGGTTTGTTAATGCCCAATCTGAAGTCTACAGAACGTAGCTGAGAGAGTTCCAGTTGATTCAGGAACAACTCCTATCATCAGTGCCACAGGAGTTACAACGATTTGATCAGCCACCGTTGTGTGTCGTTATTTTGCGCTGTTCGGGTGACGACAGAGAAGTTGTTCCCCGACGATTCATGTGCATCTACAAATCGGCCGCTACTCAGCTGTTGGATGGTGAATGTATTGTTACCTGAGGGTAAAAGCACCCATCTCTGTGTATCATTATTCTGGGTTATTCTGGTGACGACAGAGAAGTCGTGCCCCGACGATTCATGTGCATCCACAAATCGGCCATTGCTCTTTTGTTGGATCGTGTACAACCCGCCCACAGGTTTTAGAATCCATCTTTGTGTATCGTTATTCTGCGCTGTTCGGGTGACAACAGAGAAGTCGTTCCCCGACACATGTGCATCCACAAATCGGCCATTGCTCTTTTGCTGGATCGTGTACATATTGTTGCCCAGAGGTGTTAGAGTCCATCTCTGTGTATCATTATTCTGCGCTGTTCTGGTGACGACGGAGAAGTTGTTCCCCGACTCATGTGCATCCACGAATCGGCCATTGCTGAACTGTTGGATGGTGTACGTACAGAGATCCTTATCTAAGTGCGAAAGTACCCATCTCTGTGTATCATTATTCTGCGCTGTTCTGGTGACAACAGAGAAGTCGTTCCCAGACACATGCGCATCTACAAATCGGTTATTGCTTTTTTGCTGGATGGTATATACGCCTCCCACAGGTGTTAGAATCCATCTTTGTGTATCGTTATTCTGCGCTGTTCGGGTGACAACAGAGAAGTCGTTCCCCGACACATGTGCATCCACAAATCGGTTATTGCTCTTTTGCTGGATGGTGTACGCTCCCGTCTGCAAGTTTTGCATGGGATAGAGAGATTGAATGCCAGAAATATCGTCGGCTGTCAAGTCCCGTTTGGTAAAGTTGGAGCTAACCGAGGCAAACATCACAGCTCCAGAAACATTGGAATGGGCCAGGCCAAGTATATGACCTATCTCGTGGAGAGCCACCGTTTCCACATCAAAAGCATTAGAAACAGCGCCATTGCTCCAGGCATGTTCCTCATCGTCGAAATGAACCGGTTTTGGCAAAGTATTGGTAACGACTGAACAGCCGGGCGGAAAATCAGCATGGGCAAGTACACCACCCACCATGGAGTGATCTGGGTCATTGGCTTGCCTCCAATCGATAACTATGTCAGGATTAGCATTTAACGCAACTTCAGTAAAAGTGAGCGAGGTTACATCTGCCCAGGTCTGAAATGCGTTTCTAACTGCCTGGAACTCACCAGAGCCACCAATGTCGTTGGTACCATTGTCAAAGGCAAAGGTTAGTTGATTCTTGTCCCATGCGCATTGAGTTGCGAAATCGATGCCGGAGCTCATATCTGGGTGACCGCATCGATGCGTGGCCATCTGTTCACGGGTCGCCGTGTTAAACTCTCCGGTAGCTTGCTTTCCGTTGGCTCTTTGATACTTTTTGAGTGCCTCAGATGTCCGATTATCTAATTCGCTCGGCTTGTAGGAACTCTCTTCGAGATACCCAAAACGCTGCAGAAAATCTTGGACATGTATCAGTTCTTTGTTTTTTGCCCCTTTTTTGGTTGGATCTACTGTTGCAATTGTTGCAAACGGATTTTTGGTTTTGGAAGTCATCGAGTTTCTCCTTTAAATTGTATACTTTTAATTATTTTTGTGGAAATCTCACTTCCCACTTCTTGGGTTGTTTCCACAACAACTGTAAGTTTTTTCAGCTTGGCGCTCCTACTTTTTTGTAAATTGTGAAAATGAGCAGCAGCGAAGTGGCTCCCATCATTTTGATCGAATCTTACAATCCTTACCGCGTAACCACCGATGTATTCATTAGAGAGGTTGTTATTGAGACGATCTGCGTATGAGGTAAGTGGATCAGAAAATAATCCGTAGTCTACCCGGACCGTAATGCCCTCTCCTTCCCATTGAGCGATGTCAGAATCTATGCCTTGCTCATCAACTTCTGAAAGGCTAGTAGGAAGAGAAACCTTGAACTTTCCTTTGAAATTGACTTCTTCCCAGTTTTTTTCCATGTGACGGATTGCCTCTAGCTGTTTGTGTAACCTGAACCGCTTAACTATAGTTTATTCTGCCTAATTTTTTCGCATAAATTAGAAACTTTTGGGTTTCCCAAATCAATCAATTTACCTCCTTTCCGATTTGAAATGAAAATTAAACTTGGTGTTTACAAATTTGCGGCTATTTATATATTATAAAAACACTCACAATTATTGAATTTCTCACAAAAATTGTAATGGTAAATATTGAAGATCTCAGTTTAAATGATGTTTATTCGGGGTATTGTTGGGGTTAGAAGTTGTTGAAAATAATGATGTTAATAAGTGTAATAAATCAGAAGAGATTCTTTTTGATTGACCGATTAAAAAGGTAACTTTCCCGAAACTTACTTTCTCAAGATTCTCCTTTCCAATCCCTATTTAGAATCTTCCCCACAATAAATTTTCATTCTACATGAGGTTGCTTTACTCACTTAACTAGCTAGGTTTTCCGTAATCTTTCCTTATTGTCGTGGTGCAGGGATTCGAGGGTTTGCTTCTCCTAAAATGATCCTTTATTTACTATTTCCAAATTTGTTCTATACTTCTCAAACCACTCAAAAATATGGGAAAACCTTCATTGGTTTGGGCAGAGTCTTGTGAAATCTTATATGCAAGGCTTTCATGTTGAAGCAAATGACGGATGGAAAATTATTGGAACTTGATACTTGATGCTGGATGCTAAATTGTAGATTCTTTTAATCGTTCCGCAAGCCACATTTTTATAATTGATTGTCGAGTAACACCTAATTTCATAGCTTCCCTATCCAATTGCTGGATCATCCAGATTGGAAATCTACATTTACACGTTTTTGTTCTTGTTTTGGCCTTAAGACTTTGTCCAAATCTAAGTATTCAATTATATCATCGCCATTTTTGAATTTGCGATCGAAGTCTTTAGCTTCTATAGATTTCTTCTTCATTTTTTCTTGACAGAAATCTCCGGGGTTTATAAAACTCCGGGGATTGAATGCGATATATTAGTTTTCATTCCGTTCTATACTTCTCAAACCACTCCAAAATATGAGCTACTTTGGCAATCAGGTTGCTTGGCCGGGCAGCAATTCCATGAGAAGCATCCGGAATACGAACCAACATAGCGTCGATTTTCCTTAATTTTAACGCCATGTAGTACTGCTCAGCTTCTGAAATAGGCGTACGATAATCCGCTTCTCCGTTAATGAGCATAGTTGGCGTGGAGACGTTGCCAACCAAAGAGAGTGGCGAGCGTTTTAAATAATGTTCCGCATGATCCCAGGGAAAACCCGGGAACCAATATTTATAAAAGAACCCGGTGTTGTCTTCTGTCAACACAAAGCTGTACCAATTGATAACCGGTTTCTGCACCACTGCCGCACGGAAACGGTCGGTTCTGCCTATGGTCCAACTGGTCAAAACACCGCCACCGCTGCCGCCGGTGATGAACAGGTTGTCTTCATCGATGTAGCCTTTTTTGATGACCGCATCTACGCCGGAGACCAAATCGAAATAATCATCGCCGGGATAGGCATGGTGGATTAAATTGCCAAATTCTTTGCCGTAACTGGAGCTTCCCCTGGGATTCGTATAAAGCACGACATAACCGGCCGCAGCATATAACTGGATTTCAGCAGCAAAACGATTTCCGTAGTTGGCAAACGGACCGCCATGGATTTCCAGGATTAACGGATATTTTTTACCGGGATCGAAACCTGGCGGTTTGCAGATCCAGCCATGAATTTTACGGCCATCGTGTGAAGATTCATACCAGATTTCTTCAATTGTACCTAATGTTTTATGTCCCATTAGATCTTCATTCAAGCTGGTAATTCTATTTGCATTCGAAAAGCCTTTCCGGGTGACAGCCACATCAGCAGGACGATCCGGTTGCGAGTAAGTAAATGCTATGTGTCCGGTTTTCGCAACAGAATAAATGCCGCCGGAATAAGGCCGTCCCAAAGAGAGCCCGCCGACGTTTGCCGTTAAATCCTGTATTTTACCATCCAGGTTTGTCATTGCTATTTTTGTGTCACCCTGGTCATCATATTGAAAATAAATGTCTTTGCCGTCACCGCTCCAATTAAGTCGTTGTACCCTGCGGTCAAAATCACCGGTGATCAATTTGCTGCCGCTGCCGTCTCGATTCATCACGTAGAGCCGGGTGATATGGTAACCGTGCAGTTGGTCATCAAAGCCGAGATAAGCGATTTTTTTGCCATCGGGAGAGACAACCGGGTTCCCATCTGGTCCTTGTCGATTTGTCAGGGCTTTTATCACACCATCCGCTAAAGATACTTCGTAGACTTCTGAATTAATCGGATCATACTCCCAGCCAATATGGCGGTTGGCCGAAAAAATTAATGTCTTGCCATCGTTTGTCCAGGCGGGTGTAGCGCCATGATTGAAATCACCGGAAGTTATTTGTCTTGGCGTTCCACCTTCAGCAGATAATACAAATAAATGCCTGTAGCCATCTTCAAGATATCCCCTGCCATCTGCACGATATTGCAGTTTATCCATCACTCTTGCAGGTTTTGCCCATTTAGCGTCTTTTGGTTTTGCCGGCATTTTTGCGAACGGTTTAGCTGATTTAAGAATCATCATGGAAAAAGCGATCCACTTTCCGTTTGGCGACCAGGAAAAGCCAGCCGGGGAGCTGGTCAGGTTTGTAAGCTTAGCGGTTTGTCCGGTGTCCATCCAGCGCAAGTAAAGCTGCCTGGATCCATCCGAACTGGAAACATATAGAAGTTTGCTGCCATCAGGGGACCAGCGTGGAGAAGAATCGTTTTCGTTGCCGGTGGTAAGCGGCCGATGATTAGTGCCATCATAACTGATAATCCAGAGATTGGAGCGCCGCCGGTCGGTCATAATATCCATAAAATTGCGTACATAGACAATTTTCTTACCATCCGGTGAGATTTGCGGATCAGAGGCATATTCAAGCTGGAAGACATCAATGGGTTGAAATGTTTTGTCATTATTGTTGTTTACCGGTAACCCGGCAATTATGACAATAGGTAGGAATACTGATAAACAGGCTAAAACAAATTTCATTTTAATTAACATGGATAACTCTCCTTGATAAACTTTTTTTCAGATTTTTTAATGGGTCTTTTTTTAATGTTCGAAATTCCAGCAATAATCCCGCTAATGATAATAGCACCCAGCCAGGGCGTCCAACTCAGAAAACTGCCTTTAAAATGAAAATAATAATCCTTATATTCGGCCATTCCTTCGGTACCAGGCAGGATAACAAAATCCGGTTGAATAGTAACAAAAATCAGCCAATCGAGAATAAACACATCGGCAGCGTTGATAATCCAAAATAAAATGAATGTATGCACAAAGGAAGTTGAGAACGAAAATCGATTCCCCAATTCTTTTTTCAATAAATGATTTGAAATGAGTAATCCACCAAACACAATGCCAATAAATATAAGTCCAAAGATTACACTTCCATAAACCGGAGCAACAAATGATTCACCTACCACTGCCTGGATTTCCGGAGGATAATCCTGGATCCATAACCTGGCATCAATATATAACCCCATAAATGCAACAAACATAAACGCTGAGCTAAGAATCAAGCCATCTAAAATAATTCTACGTTTTGATAAATGAATCTTCAAGTGGATTCCTTTTTTGAATAGTGTTTGTTATGATTATTCTTTTGTACTTAATGTAATTATAATTATCAATGTAAATATAAAAACTCATTTAAAGAAGCAAATTTTATAAAGGAAAATGTCCATAAAACCTAAAAGACAATTCATCCGTACTTTTATTACACCCCTACTTTAATAACAACATCTTGCGGGCCCGGTTAAACGAACCGGCTTGTAATTTGGTGCGTTATCGGAATTGGAAACATCAACAATTGCTCGTATGCTAAGCACGCCAAAAGGTTCGCAGCAGTCAAAAATGAAAAACGAAAGCTATCACCAAAAATTGCATTGCCATCCGGAGCATCCTCATCCAAACCAAGGTTCATATTATCTTCTTCAATTTGAAAAACACCGACAAAAAAGCTACTCCCTATTTCTTCTTGCTGAAGTTCCACGCGTACCAGGAATCCGGGTGGCTGTCGTATTTGTACTTCCCTTCGAGGTGCCACTTCTCTCCCCGTAGGAAGTAGAGCTTACCTTCGTACGCACCCTCGGCCTCGCCCTTGCTGTTGTACCAGTCGCCGCTGCAGTCGAACACCGGAGTGACCGTCCTCTTCTCGAGGTTCTGCCGGCAACTCAGTCGCATGTTAATATAGCCGTTACGATGGAAGTCGCCGTTTTTCAACTCGTAGCCTTTGCCGGTCGAACTGCCCCACTGGCCGTTCAGGATCTCGGCGGCAGTCAGGCCTGGGCTTATCGTTGCATAGCCGGCGCCAATTTGCGTGATCGACGCGTCCTTCTTGCTGAAGTTCCACCCGTACCAGGAATCCGGCTTGCTGTCGTAGTTGTACTTCCCTTCGAGGTACCACTTCTCTCCCCGTAGGAAGTAGAGCTTGCCCTCGTACGCCCCCTGGGCCTCGCCCTTGTTGTTGTACCTTTCGCCGCTGCAGTCGAACACCGGAGTGACCGTCCTCTTCTCAATGTTCTGCCGGCAGCTCAGTCGCATGTTAATATAGCCGTTACGAAAGAAGTCGCCGCTTTTCAGCTCGTAGCCCTTGCCGGTCGAGCTGCCCCACTTACCGCTGAGGATCTGGTCCCAGGTGACCCTCGCTATTGAGGTAGTCGCGTTTGTGGTTGATTCGGGTTGTTCTTGTGTTTGGTCCGTGACCCCCCCATGGGTCATAGGGGTTGTTCCTGCCGCGCCGTACGCAAACTTGACGCGGCGAAGTGCCGAATAGTCGGTACCGGCACCGTATTCGGCGCGGATTTTTAACTCTGTGACATTGGGCACAATATCGGCTAGTGACGTGGCGCCACCGGAAAATATCCAACCGCGATCCGAGAGCGCTATCCGGTAGGTTCGCCAGTTTTTGGAATGGTCGCGGTTAATGTCGTAACGTGCACTCTTGTTTCCGCTTTTGATGACAACATCGCCATAGGCTGCGTAAGAGTCCGGGCCGTAATAGGTGCCACCCCAGCTCTTTTTGTCAAAGACCAAACCGCGTCGGCCGCTCCAGTTTCCAATAAAAGCGCCAGGCGCGATGTAATAGCTGGTTTTACCATCGCCTGCCGGGCTGGCATTAATGACGCCGCCATCCACTTCATATTTGCCGTAATCCACTTTCCAGTCGCCCATACCCGCACCGCCAGGCGGCGGGAGCTGGACGAATGGGATGTCTGGTGGAAGCATTATAGTCCCATCTGATCCTGTGTCCGTACCCTTGGCTGTGATCGTACCTGTGACCACCTGATCATATGAGTCCAGCCGTTCGTAAACGAAAATTAAATCGTAAGCAAATCCATTTTTGTAACCTGGTCCAGCTGCGACTATTTTGAAATACATCCATGTATGTCTTCTGCTGTCCGTCTTTCCAGGGGGGAATTTGGTAACGAATTTTGACCTATGAGGTCCCACAGGAGAATTATAGGTGCCGGAATAGGCATAAACGTTGGGACTTCCTCCACCAATCCAATACCCTCTGGTTTCGGGATATTTCCACTGCTTGTCTTTAATCAGCTTAGTTTTTAAGTAAGAAATATTCCCATCGTCGTGTGTACCTATTCCATGTGGTGGACTAGTTAAAGGAGTGTGTGGCTCGGTCAGCGGTTTGAGATTAATTTCGAAAGGATATTCACTTGAAAATTCGAGGACATTCATATCTCGATCGAATTGATAAGTAAATCGGTATGATTCGATGGTGCCTTTGGGCCGCCACTCTCTGCTAAATTCAACAAATCCGTTGTTGGCGTTTAGTTCTATCTTATCGGGAGGTCTATCATATTTGGGCCAGCCCCCGGGAATTCCATGTATGATTTCCCGAAGCACCAGTTTCGGGGTGCCAGTCTGTGCGTGCGAGAGCTGCGGCGTTAGAGACACAACCAATAATACTAAACAGGTTAAACTCAGAGTTGCATTTTTCATGGTTATTTCTCCTTAATTTAAGATTTGGATCTCCGGGTCATTTTGTCTTTCCTTTTTAGATCACTTCAATACAGTGACAGCTTTGGCTTTACAAACCCAACCCTACTTCAACAACAACATTTTACGACTCTGGCTAAATGAACCAGCTTGTAATTTATACATAAACACGCCGCTAGCCATTGGTTGTCCCAGGTCGTTTGTGCCATTCCAAAGAACCTGGTATGAGCCAACTCCCTGTTTTTGATTAACTAGTGTTCGGATTTTCTTGCCGGAAAGGTCGTAGATTGTCAACGTTACTGTTTCTTGAAACCCAGATGGAATGTTATAGCTGATCTCAGTTGTCGGATTAAATGGGTTGGGATAATTTTGCAATAACGCAAAGGTTTCAGGAATAGTTTGAGTGGTAACCGGGCCGACAGAGGTTATGACCACACTTACTTCGTTGGATGGAAGGCTTTCGCCCACATCATACTTGGCCGTTACCTGGTAATACTGGGTTGCGACCGGCGGGGATAAATCTTCGAATGTAGTAGTGCTGCCATCCACATTTGCAATCAAGGTTCCGGTCCTCGCAGCATTCGGTGAAGTGGAACGATAAATGTTAAACGATAGCGGACCACTTTGTGTCTTGTTTAGGATTTTTTGAAAAGAAGAATGCTCAGACGATACCGAAGGTTTGTGCCTTACACTTACGGTTGGTTTTTGTTTGAAATCTACTGCACGCGGCTTCAACTCGACAATTTTCGGTGATGCGTTACCGGAATTCGAAACATCAACAATTGCTCGTATGCCAAGCACGCCATGAAAGTTCGCAGCAGTCAAGGGTGAAAAAACAAAGCCATCACCAAAAAATGCATTGCCATCCGGAGCATCCTCATCCAAACCAAGGCTCATATTATCATCTTCAATTTGAAAAACACCGACAAAAAAACTACTCCCTTGCGGAAGTTTTATTTCAAGATCTGACATATCCACAGTTTGGAATACCGAGTCGCTCTCAATGGTTATATCGTCGGTAAAATCATCGTAATCGGTTTCTTCCGGGCGGGTTGCAGTGCCTGAGGAATCCACGTATACTGTCAGAAAAACCAGGTCACCGAGCTGGCTGCCATCTGTTATAAATCTTGCAGCTGTAAGTGTTGCAGGATAAGCCGGAGGAACGAATGGCCCGTTTACCAACTCGCCTTGACCGTCGTTAAAACCAAGAGAGTTCTCAAAGGTACCATCATCGAAGCTGAGTTCAGTCCCATTGGTAATAGATCCTGGACTTTCCCAATTCAATTTGACATTCCCGCTGACATTCTCCGCAGTTAGATTTAATGGCGGCTGCAAAACTTGTGTAGCGGTTACCTCGAAGGAGCCATTTTGCACTGTTGTGGATATCGCTTGATAAGTTGTGCTGGAAAGCGCCGTTTCGGTTAGGGTAATTGGCGTCTGCCCCGGGGCAGCAGTGGCCGAAATCTGGAATGAAATTTGTAAAATATCGCCGGATGATGGCGAAATGTTATTTCCATCAAAATCGAACAGGGTGATTAACAGCTCACCATCTGCAGGCATACTGAAACCCAATCCTGATTGGTCCTGGGTGCGATTGGCTGTAGAAACATTTGCAGGAATAAGAATGGCCGGATCGTAGTTCAGTTTAAACATCAGGCCGGTTACCGTTTCCTGGTTTTCCAGGGAGATCGAGAGAATGTTATTGACGCTCCCGGGCGGCCCTGATGCATTTTCTACAGTCAGAGTTGTATTCTGGCCGAATACGATATTGCACCAAAACAGACTCACAATTAAAATGCCTTTAAATATGTTATTGCGCTTTTTAATCATTGGTATTCTCATTATTCAGTTTTTGATTATTTTTGATGTTAATAGAATTTGCATGATTTTTAAAATTTTTATCATTCGACTTTATTCGCTCCGACGCCTCAAATTTCCACACCTCTCTGTGTGCTTCGATTACCTCGAATAACTAATCACCGGGCTTTCCGCTATAAAGACGGTTGCACCGGCAGGTTTTATCCCGGCCACGATAGAAATCGTCGTTACATCCTGTGTAACGTTGGGGATAGAGAACGCTTCGAACACTACGAAACCGGAGTGCCTGGTGGCAAAGACGATCGGTTTCATATCCTCCGCCAATACCATGCCCGGATCGTTGTTCTTAAATGCCCGCAGAACAATGCTTCCAACGTCTCCCGAGGCGTAATTGTAGTAGACGTTTACTTTTTTCATTACAACCGTATTTCCTGCTACACCCGGAAAACCCAGCTCCGGAGTGGGGTTGATAGCGACGATGTTGACATTGTCCTCGTCCTCGTTTTGCTGCTGCCCGAGATAACTAAGATTGATATCCGATTTTTTAAGAACATCCATGTTGTTTTCATCCGTTTCAAACCTCTCGATATGAATAAGGATGTCGCCGGTAACCTGTTCGTCGCCCTTGGTGAAATCAAATCGGAAGAAAGAGTCCGGTTCGGTCATGTCCGGCTCGTCAGGCCGCAACACTGACTCATCGATGAGATAGGTAACCATATTTCCGCTTGCCGGGGCTACGAAATAACTCAAAATGAGGTAGGTGTCTGATTGAAGATTTACAGCTTTCAACATCCTCATTGCACGAGAGGGTTGAAGGAGCTTTGCCAGGGCAATCTCAGATTCGGAATCACCTTGTTCGTCAACTTCTGTGAGAGCCACCAAATCGTCAACCTGCACAAAGCCGAAGGGGAAAGAAAACTGTTTTTCAATCGCATCCTCGATACCCTCAACATCGATCTCGTCCCCGCTCGTGCTTTCGAACTTCGGCCTGCCGGCAAACACGCCGTTAAATCCATCCACCATGCTCGATTTGTCAGCCGCTATATCCATTTCCACAATGAAAATATTGGCTAAATTGAAGTTGTATGTGCCCCGCAACTTCTGCATTCCGGGGTCTAATTCGAGACTTACTTTAATAGCATCTTCAATCAGGAAATTCAGTGAATCGTTATTGAGTTCTGAAGTAAATGTGGGCCCAAATATAGCCAGGTAAGTATTTTCAATGGGGGCAGTCAGAAAATACACATCAATAGACTGGCCATTGTCCTGGGCAATTGTTTTGTTCAGTGTGAAACGGAGTGGCAGCACATTCTTCCCGGCGGGGGGTGTTCTATTTACCAGGCCACCGCCCCCTCCTTCGTCAATCTGAAAATTAGTCACCGTAAAGTTCCCCGCATAGGGGATTTTCTCGGCAAGCTGCAGAATGCCGCCTTCGAATTCAACCTTCTGATTGTCTTCCACTGTAATGGTTACTTTCACAGGACCTTCCTGCAAATTTTCAGGGATTTTAGAAACCAGCACATGGGTCAAGTTCGGTGCGTTGACCGGGGTAATATTATCAGGAACAACATCTTCGGTGCCTCCCGGAAACCTGATCTTGGTGTTGCTGGTAGTGGCATTGAAATAGGGCACGTCAATCGAAATACGTACCGGATCGTCTTTTTTCAGACCATCCGGATTGACGCCGACAACCCTGGGAACAATTAAATCACTCACCGAAGAAATATCAATCCAGCGATTTCCATTTGCATCACTTGTGCGAATGGTGACAGGGCCGGTTTTAGCCCGATCATGAATCGGCACTTTGATTTTACTTGTGATATTTTGACCCGGGAAATTCTCAATCTGCGTGAAGTTGTTTAGAGCGTTACCGCCTGGGTCGAAAAACGCGATATTAGTATTCGCGATGGTCGGCACGAATTCCGGAAAGGAAATGCTGATCTCCACTTCATCGCCGTCGACCCCGATTGGAAATGGGATAGGAACGCCATTAACAACATCAAAGACAGTTTGTTCAGAACCATTCTTAAAAGCCTTCAATTCTACCACACGGGGAATCCGGATCGCAAAGACAAAATCACTATAGGTTGCGATTCCGGGAATACCACTTTTTAACATTGCCAGGTCAAGAGGCATATCCAAAAGTGGCGGGAAGGAAGTTGTTTTACCTTTTTTCTGTATCTGCAAACGTTTATCGGCTGCCGTTTTTGCAAGACCAAGCTCATCATTAGTTATACTGAACGTGCTTAAGAATTGAGCATTCTCGGCTATGTAGTTAGGGATCGGGATAAGTAATTCGCCAGAAGGCCCACGTTTTGGCGGCACACGTTTGTTAAACTTAATTCCAGATCCACCAGGGGTGTTTGTATTGCCGTCATCGTTCAAAGGTACATCATCGATATAGATTTGAGCCTGGTTATAACCTTCGGCCAGGGCAGTACTCAAACCTGAAGTGGGCGCTTTAACAGAGGAGCGGATTTCAAAGCCATACCAATCCGGGTTAGAAATTTTGGTGGAGAGACCGCCGTTGGCAACTGCAAGCAGAGCTTTCCACACGTTGATTCTACCATTACCGTATAAATCGTCCGGGCCTGATGCACCCAAATCATCAGCGGTGGCTTCTATGATATCAATAATCTGGTTTGCCGTCATTTCAGTAGGACGTTTGCCTGACTGGACAAGAACTTTATCGACTAGAAACATTTCGCCTGCCAAGCCGGACACCAGTGGTGCGGCAAAAGAAGTGACGCTACCAACTGATAAAGTGTAATCCCTTTCTAAAACGGCAATAAAGCCGGGAGCGCTAACGGAAATCTTTGGGCCAAAATTTGACACACCAAAAACTTCATTGTTATTTTTCTCTACTTTCGTGGCGGAGACAACCATAATTGCGGGGTCATGCGGTTCTCTCGGTCTGTCCGGAGCCACGACTTTGGGAAATAGCAAACCAGCATCGATTCCGTCGTTTCCGGCGGATGTCACGACGATCTTACCCGCAGCACCTATTTCTCCAAATATCCCGCCTCCGTAGATAAATTCTAGAACGGGATCGGTCAAAATCCCCCAGCTTAAGTTTATGACTTTAACATTGGGATCTGAATTTGCAATTTCTACGCCCCCGATTTGAAGATAAAGACTATTGGTGGTCTTTATCGGACGGAGGTTGATGTGTTTCCCTGTGCCCAGCACAACTGTGCCTGCCGCCGCTGCCGCGCCAGAAACCTGAGTCCCATGGCTGTCGAAGCCGTCTGCAATTTTGTCAAGCGTTGTTACCCCGCTAAAGAATATACCTATTGGAGCTGCCACTTTGAGCCCGACTGCGGTCGGATCTGTAATATGTGAACCGAATTCCTGTTCACTTGACCTACCGTCTCCAAGTCCACCATCAATCACTGCGACTCGTATGTCTGGTATCTCCGAAACGTCTTCTAATATGGCCTCTACCAATCGGTGCCCAGCGAAGGTGCCCATAGCAAAGTGATGATATCTTATTTCTTCGAAGGTCGCAGTTGATTTATTATAGGTGCTTAGGATTGGTGCATTGTAACTTTCCGACACCACGCGATCTTTTTCAGTGAGAAACGAGGGTAGGGCTCCGTCAAGCAATTCATTTTCTGCCAGACTGTTCGCAAGGTTAAATGGGTCCCGTCCATCCGCGAACCTTGCCTGAATCATTCGGGGCCTAAAAATAATGCCCACCTGAGTTAAATCGTTTTGTGAAAGAAAATCGGAAATCTCTGGCAGGCCAACGTCGTCTTTGAAATCCAAGATTATTTCATTGCGAACGTAACGAATGCCATCTTCAGTTTCCGCAATGTCGGCAGAATCCGGCGGTGTTGCCTCTACAACCACAACATTAAACTCGAAAGGATTGCTTGTTTCCCCATTTACGGTAACCGTAACCCGACCGGGAAAGGCGGATTCCGGAACCCCAGCGGTGATTTCTATGTCTGACCATGAGACAATATCAGCGGCTTCAGCTGCCACATCACCAAATCTCAATATGCTGTTTCCTCGCACCGTGCCAAACTTTTGGCCGGTAATTTTGATTTCCTGTTTACGCAATGCAGCGCCCGGATTAATCGCCGTTATGACCGGCGCACTCGGCGAAACCGCTAGTTGAAAATTAACCGTATTGCTGGCTTGTTGGTTTACAGTCACCACTACGCTGCCGGTTGATGCGCCTTGTGGCACATTTACAACCAGTTGCGTTTCTGTTGCCGATATGACTGTAGCTTCAATATTGTTAAATTTGACAATGTTATTGCCTGCAACGGGATCGAATCCCGCGCCGTCGATGGTAATCTGTTCGCCGATATTTGCGACTGCAGGATTTATAGTAAAAATTGTAGGGGGCGGAACTGCTTTTAACAACAAAATATCTCGTAGTTTTTCCACATCGTTTCTGCCAATAGATCCATCTGAATCCAGATCGCCGGCAAAGAGTTGTGAATTCTCCGGGTTAGCCAGTCGGCCTATGAAAATATCCCGGGCTCGTACGAGATCGAATATCTCGATCAAGCCATTGCCGTCTACATCCCCTTTCGACCCGGGTACAACGGCGATGGACTTGATTTGAGAAAACCCAGCTTGTAATAGACTGTCTTGTTGAGCTGCAGTGTTGGATCAAAATACAAAATAAATGAACAAAAAGAATACAATTTTGGCTGGTTTTACTTTCATAATCACAAAACCTCGATTTATGAGAAGAATCATCCTTCAACGATTTCAGCAAGTTTACGCCAAGCTACAATACCCCGTTAGATATGGAATCATCTAACGGAATAAAGAGGGATTGCGGCTTTTCTGAAATTATCTCCTCTGTTCGCAGTTTAAGTTTGGATTCTCCAGCTTCGATTTCAGGTTTCCGCAATGATAGCACTGCCTCGTTGGCGGATAGAAACAGAGTGTAGCCACTACCACGAGAGAGAAACTTAACCTCATCATCGGCCTGTCCCTGGTTAGGTTCAAAGTGTATGGGTATTTTGCCGTAGGTCTCAAACACCTGTGCTTTTACCTGAGTAGACTGAAACTGATTTTTGTCAAGTACAATATTGGCCTCGCTACCTGTCTTGAAGGTAGCCCAGTAAAGGATGAGACCAGTGATGATCAAAATACAGGTGATCGTTGATTTCTTCATTTTCTTTTCCTTCCCGTTATGTGTCGAATGCATTAAATCCCTTTCATAAAATCCGGCAATTTGACCGTCAAGGTCTTGCGCACATTATAACTCTTGTGTGGGGCACTGCGTTTTCAGGCCAAACTAAAGCTGGTAAAGTAACCGTGTCGATCTACTTCAACAAAACCATCTTCCTGCTCTCTCCAAACTCCCCGGCTTGCAACCTATACACATATAATCCACTGGCCACCGTATGCCCGGCATCATTTCGACCATCCCAGCGGATTTGATACGATCCGCTTGCCTGTCTCTCGTTGACCAAGGTGTGGATTTTTTTGCCTGAGAGATCATAGATTGCCAGTGTCACCTGGGTTGGCGCATTGCCCTGGGGAATGGTATAGCTGATATTGGTCTCCGGATTGAAAGGATTGGGGTAGTTCTGACTTAAACCAAAGCCATCCGGAATATTGCCAGGCGTGCTTTCGACACTTGTGACCAAAAGCGAAGCTTCGTTTGAAGGGATGCTCTCCCCCTGGTCATACACTGCAGTGACCTGATAAAAAAAGGTCCCCGCTGGAAGATCTGAATCTGTAAACGTAGTTGTGTTCGCACCAACATTTGCCCTAATCGTTCCGGTGTTTCTTGCATTCGGTGATGTTGAACGATAAATGTTAAAGGACTGAAGAACCTGTTGAAACCCAAGGGATGAACCACCAAAATCAAAATCTGCAACGACCAGATCGAATGTCGGCGCCTGCTGGGATTCCATTGGAGAAAACGTCTTGCTTAAGCCTGAGAGTTTACGCCTCATATCAATTGATGATCGACCAAACGCGATGGAACCGCCGGCTTGAAATACAAATTCCGAAAGAGGACGCGTTGGTGCAGTAACACCAGCTGGCAGATCAACAGAAGTTACATTCCACACAGATGCCGGATTTAAATCTGCCAGAGTAGCGGGACTCATCTCTAAAGGGTCACTAACCGCTAACACGTTCTGGAACGTGCCTAAAGTTCGACCCCGAACTGCTATGCTCAAAACAGCCGAGGTAGCTCCTAAGTCATCATCACTATAAAAATGTACTGCAATGCCATATCTACCCGGTTGAGCTGCTCCGGCCGGAAAAGAGATAACTTCTGGGCCGGAGCTGGTCCCACTAGTTTGATCAATATTCAAGCTGCCGCCGTCAATAATTTGGCCGACAGTCTCCCACCATATAAGATTCCCTGCGGGTGTCACAAGATAAACATCCAGATCATTATCTTTATCCCACTGCAATGAAACCAGTATGTCCGGTGGATCTTGTGTATTTCCGGGTACGAAAACAGTTATGGCATGCACTCCGGCTTGACCAACCTGATTCCTGGCAAGTGCAACAATAGAATTGGCTGAGAAACCCAAGAATACCTGGACCGAAAAAGAGCCATTGGTGACCACACCCTTAACAGGGGGATACCCACCGTTGACGAGAATTTCAATTTCCGTGATGTTGGGGTCGTTTACTGTACCTATGATAGTTGGTACATTGGTCATCAGGGTCGCGCTATCCGCCGGCGAAGAAATGTTTACTACAACGCCTGGAGGAGCATTGGTATCAATGGTAACGTTTGTTACTGCACCTCCTCCAGCCATGCAGGATCCCGTTGCTGTACCAATTTGTCCTGTCGCTGGGTCAGTGGCAGTAACCGTATAGGAGGAGGAGACAGTTGAGCCGGTAAAAAACACAGCCAGAAGGTACCGTCCGAATTCGTCGGCAATGTCAACCAATGGTACAGCACCGGGTCCAATCATGCTCACTATAGCTCCCACAGCAGGAGCACCATTGCTGAAGGTGATAGCGCCTGTTATCTGACACGTTCCTGTCCTCATTACTCGATCCGGATATTCATAGATTTCCATCTCATCGATGAGACCATCTCCATCATCGTCGATGCCGTTGCCTTGAACTTCGCCAAGAAAATTAAACTGACTCACTCTGGCCAGTGTAATCCCAGAAATGGAAGATCCGGGTAATCCCTGTTCCACATTAATGGGAATAGTAGTACGAATCCGACTACCATCCTCGGAGAAGGTTCCGATCCCCAAAAACCGTAACCGGTCCGGTAAAAGTTGAGAGAAAATTATTTCATCTGTCAGCGAAACGCCTGTCGGAGTCGTGATCTCCAAAATTGTTGGTAGATTCATTCTCTCAGTTTCTATTTCGATGACCGACGCTTTATCTAATGGCTCACCTACTGGATCAATTCCTCGCCCAACCACTTCGTCATGGAATTCCTGTATGGGTATAGAAGTAACACGCACCCGGGTTAGGCTATCAAATGTCCCTGGAGGAATGATGAAATCAATATCTCCATTTTCTGAACTAACCCTACCGCCGTCGGATCCAACAGTACCTTCGCCTCCACTACTATCCGGCTGTTGCCAATTTAATGTCACTGTATTGCCTGATACTGATGTTGTCAGATTTCTGGGCGGATTTTGATCTCCTCCAGCACCACCGGCGACACTCACCTCTGTCCTGATAGCATAAATCAAGACTAGACTGGCTACAAAAATTCGATAACTAAAACGTAAATAGGTAAACATGTCCTTCCTCCTTTGTTAGGATTATTTCATTAACATCGTAAATTTTTAGCAGTTGTCGAGTGTTATCAAAAACTAGCAAAATTTTCTCATGACGCATACTTCCAGATTAGTTTGATTGGGTTATATTCTAACCTAATTCCTAAGGACTGCTTAACTGTTCTAACCAAGACTTTCTCCAGGTGAGATTAAGAGCGAATTGGCTTTTTACAGGCCATCTCTACCCGTTTCTAAAAATTTGTTCAATCCTAAATATCAGTTTTTCTTGGATATCTAATTTTTCCAAGAAATCTTCTTTAAATATTTCCTGTGCTTTTTTTGCCAGCGTACTTTCAATAAAAGCAGTTAGCAGAATGATTTTTGTATCGGAGTTTGTCTGCTTGATTTCCTGCGCTAATTCAATGCCATCCACATCCGGTAAAAACAAATCCAAAATTGCCAAATCAATATTTTGTTTGGCGGCTATTTGTAAGGCTTCGCTGCCATCACTTGCTTCAGACACCCCGTAACCCTTTCCCTGAAGCATTAAGCCTAAGCCCCGGCGCATGGCAAAATCATCATCTACAACCAGGATATTTTGTAAAGAAGTTTCTATACTGATTCTCTTATTGTCTACAAGGGTCATGGAAGTAATCTTTACGCGAAAATTTGAATTGTGAAATTTATTCATAGACAAAAGAAGTGCCAAAGTTGATGGTGAATTCTATCTCAAAGTATTTAGGTTGTTAGGTGTTGTTTTTTAAGAGACTTAACCGGGTAGTGGAAAAGAATGGATAAATCCATTGGATTTTGTAAAGTGTGAATGAAATGCACAGTAAAATGTGTTAGTGCAATGATAAAGTATTGAAAAAATTAAACTAATGGGGGGAGTGAAATATTACCACAGTTTGCGGTCATTATTCCGTTTTAAGATTATGGCGTTTTATTTTTTTGCTCATCGTGTCCCTTCGTTCCCCTAGAATTCGTGCAACCTCGGAAATATTCCAATGGTTTTCTTCAAGATGAAATCGCAAGTACAATCTTTCAAATTCAAAACAGGCTTCTTTCAAAGACGGCTTATCGAATGCCCGGTCGATTGAATTCTTAGTCTTATTACCCAGAAACTCCACTGGCAAATCATTAGCAAGAATTGTGTCAGCCGGTGCTGTGACGATCATTCGTTCTACCAGGTTCTCTAATTCTCTAACATTTCCAGGCCAATGATATTTTTGCAGCTTCAAAATTGCTTCTGATGAGAAGTTAAACCTTTTTTTCCGGTCACGGTGATTTTCAATAAGATGTTGTATGAGCAAAGGGATGTCATCAAAATGTTCGCGCAAAGGAGGAATAGTAATTGGAATTACGTTAAGGCGATAGTAAAGATCTTCCCGAAACCGTCCTGCAGATACCTCATTGCTTAAATCTTTGTTTGTGGCGGCAATAATTCTAACATCCACCCTGATAGATTTATTACTGCCAAGACGTTCAAAAGAACGCTCCTGGGTAAAACGCAACAATTCAACTTGAACCTTTTTACTGATCTCACCGATTTCGTCAAGGAATACAGTCCCACCGTTGGCAACTTCAAATTTGCCTGGCTTTTCTTTAATAGCTCCTGTAAAAGCTCCTTTTTCGTAGCCAAATAATTCACTTTCCAAAAGATGCTCCGGAAGGGCTGCGCAATTAACAACGACAAAAGGCTTGCTATGTCGCATTCCATTAAAATGGATTGCGCGTGCAACCAGCTCTTTTCCGGTGCCACTTTCTCCTTGTAACAAAATTGTTGAATCCGGATCATCGACAATAGGTGTCAACATCTGCTTTAATTCTCTTATATTTTTGCTCTTGCCAATAATTTGATCAAAACTATATTTTGCACCGACTTCTTGTTGAAGCCTCTGATTTTCTTGTCTGAGTTGAAGATGGTTCAATAATTTTTGAATGCGGAAATTGAGTTCATCCATTGTAAAACCTTTAGCTAGAAAATCATCCGCACCTAATTTCATCAATTCTACCACTCTTTCAATGGAGCTATGGGCAGTGATCATTAGAATCGAACCATTCGGTTGATTTTTTTTTG
This sequence comes from uncultured Deferribacteres bacterium, assembly GCA_964464595.1. GTDB lineage: Bacteria > Zhuqueibacterota > JdFR-76 > JdFR-76 > DREG01 > JADFJB01. Next base: position 102,059 of record CAYXGW010000004.1, on the reverse strand, counting down.
CAAATTTTAAGATTTCAATACCGTCAATCTCATCAGGAATAAAAAGATCGGAGATGATTAAATCCAGATGAATCTGTGAAATGATCTCTACAGCTGAAGATTTAGAATCAGCCGCATAAACTTCATGCTCTTGATCCTTTAATGCGAGAGTGATAGCTGTCCGGATTGATGGTTCATCATCGATTATTAATATTTTTGCCATTGCGTATGCTCAATATTCAGCTTTTCATATGTTATGGAAATAGATCCCGTTACTACGGGATGACATAGTTGGAAGTTTTAAGCTTAAAAACGTGATTTATGAATTATCCAGGTTAATTACAATACAATTCCTATATTGATATTTCAACGTTAAAAAGACGTGAGGAATTTTAAGCAACCCATTTATGTCGACAATAGGGAGATTAATCTCCACGAAATTTAGGCAATTTATTTAATCACTTCAGCTCATTTTCGGTACCCTTTGAGAAAGGTAATTCGATAATAAATTGAGTCCCTTTACCCAGGGTACTCTTAAAGGATATGGATGCCCCATGACTTTTAATAATCTGCTGTGCCAAAGCTAATCCAAGTCCGTGCCCTTCCGGTTTTGTGGTATAAAAGGGATCAAAAATTTTCTCTTTAATTTGTTCGGAAATTCCTGTGCCGGTATCGGAAATTTCTAACTGTACATAAGTTTTTATCTTTCTTACTGTTATTCTAATTCGTTTATTATCCCCCTTTTTACTTAAGCAAGCATCTAATGCATTTTGGACTAAATTAGCCACCACACGTTTAAACTGAACAACATCAAGTTTAATTAGTGGTAAATTTTGGGGGTAATGTTTTTCTAATCCGACTGATTTAAACTGAAAATCTTTCAGAACCTGGTCCACAAGAATGATCATATCTGTCTTAATCAGTTTTGCTTCAATGGGTCTGGCAAAATCCAATGATTGATTAATTAAATTTGATAAGTTTGCAACCGATTGATTGATAGCTAATGCATGCTCGTATTCGGGACTTTTTGGATTTATTTTTTTTATCATTTCATTACTTAATAGTTTAATTCCTTCAATCGGATTCCTCAGGTCATGTGCCAATACAGTAGAAAATTTTCCCACCGCAATGAGTTGTTCGTTAACCTGACGGTCTTTTATCAACATCTTAAGTTCAGAAGCCATCTTATTAAATCCGCCAGTCAACTCTCCTATTTCATCGTTTGACTGGATTTTTACCCTTGAGTCTAGGTCTCCTCCGGCAAACCGACTGGCAGTCCTGGTTAAATCACCTAGAGGGGTTGTTATTTTTTGGGAAATAAAGATTGTACCGGCGACAGCTAACAGTAACCCCGAAATCAAAACAAGAAAAAATATGACTTTGCTTGTTCGAAAAGCCGCTAACAAAGATGATTCCGACCTTACTATACCTAAATACCAGCGCCCTTCCGGGATAGGTTCCTTAAACGCAATATACTCTTTCACTGGCAACATGCTCATAAAAAACTTTTGACGGTTAACTGTCATTTCATTCTGACTAAAACTAAATGTTGGATTTTGTAAGAATAACTCAAGATTCGTGGTGTATTCTTTTAATGCAGTTTTAGTAAATCCGGGAGCTGGTTGTCCCCCTTGGGCAATAATTTTACCTGATCCATCAAATAATAAATAATGGCATTCTATAGATTCTGCCAGATTTCCAAGCATTCTTGAAAATAATTTGAGATCCATTTCCAGAAAAAGCAACCCATTTAATTCCGATCCATTATAAAATGGAATAGAAAAGGTTGTCATCAATTTACTCGCCCTAATTTCTTTTACCGGGAATTGGCTTGGAACAGTTGAATTGATCGTTTTAGACACTGCTTGTAAAAAAACCGGATTATTTCTTACATCACTTAATGTTGTAAGCGCTTGCAAACCATTCGTTACATATATTTCGTCGCCATCAGGTGCAAGAAAACGAATCGTAATAAACGGGCTGAATCGTAATGCGATACCATCAGCAAATTCTTGTGGTTCCCTCCTATTATTTTTGATCATCCTGCTAAAATCAAAATCATAGGTTTGTAATTGTCGCTTGATTACCGAAGCAAGAAAAACAAGTTCATTTCGGCACTCGTCAAGCGTCTGTTCTATCTTCGCAGCACCCATATTACATATTTGCTGATGTTCTAAATACAACTGCTCTTTAAACCCCTCTGTTAATGAATTGTATGAAAAATAACCAATAATTAGAAGGGGTACGACTGCCAACGGGATCACAAAAAAAGAGATCTTATTTGCTATTCGCATTTATAACCGCTTCATTGAATTGAAGTTATTTTTATATTTTTAAAATACCCGGTCGCAATAAAAGAGCCAACCCCAATCTGCCCTCCTTTTTCCTTTATACCATCATTGGCTAGAATTAACATATCATCGATATAGTAGTTTACAATATTATTTTGAATGACTATCCGAAATGAGTACCATTGATCATTTTGAAAGGCATATGGAGAAAATGAAAGTTGACCTTTCTTGCCAAATTTTTGGTAACTTAAATTAACTCCCTGCCTGAAATGATTCTCAAAAATATAACCACGAATTTTGCCTTGTTTTAGAGTCGAATGAAAATAAATATAAGTGGCTCTATGCTCAATAGGATCTAGTTTGAATTCTCCTTCAAAAACATAATTACCGTCAAATTCTTTAGTAAAAAAACTGGATGGGTATTTATCTCCGAATCCCACATAGGTATTATCCATTATTATCCATGTCCCCGAATTAGGGCGCCACCGGTCGTTAATTACTTCGAAATGATCCTCAAATAAAATCTTCTTTACTTTGTATTGAATTTTAGTATCAGGTTTGAAGATCCCTGGTTTCGTCATCGGTTTACGTCTGGGACGTGTATGATCCTGAACTGACATTATTTTAGAAAAATAAATATTGCTCTCTCCAGTTCTTAAATCATGAAACCCTACAATTTTTTGCCTTTTTAGGTTTTCCCCTAAATAACCGGCAGCACCAATCGAATGTCCTGCTCTTTCAACATCGTCATTTACTCTTGCAGGATCAGACCAAGAATCACCTCCATTGCTTGAATATGCGTACAGGAGATCAAAATTTAAGTTGTCATCTGAATTTACCCATAAACAATGTAAGGTACCATCCTTGCCACGTGTGATTTTCCCATACCAATTGTGACCATATTTTGCTTTGCTGATCGGAATATTCTTACTCCAAATTGCACCGCCATCCAATGAACGCGAAAAATAAATATTCGAGATAATGTCATCGTTTAATCCTTTATCCCTGTAATCCATCCAAATTACATACAAGTTTTGTGGATAAGAGAAGGTCGCATTTGCAGAAACCTGCCAAGTATGAGTTGTATCATCATTGATTTTTTGCCCAGTGCTCCAGGTAGTTCCGCCATCATTTGACCTGCTAAAGTAAATATCAAACAAGGTATTTGGATTTCTATTATCCTCCCAAAAAGCATATAGAGTGCCGTCTAAACCAACTATCAAATCATTTGTCTTTTGCTCCTGGCCGGTTTCATCGCCATCAATTCGCTTGTTTGTACTCCAGCTAATCCCACCATCGCTCGAGGAAGAAAAATAAATATCAGAATTGCCATTCCGTTCATCATTCCAGATACAATACAAATTTCCCTTTTCATCAGAAGCGAAAAATGGGTTACTAAATTCAGCCCAGCTAGTATCTCGAATGGGGTTATCCGAATTCCAATTAGAACCGGATTTTTTATGAAAAAAAAGTTGTCCTCCATGTGACACTCTTTTCTCAGATAAAGCTCCAATTAATATGTTGTTGTTCATTATTGGCCGCGTAATGGTTGAAGAAGCAAAAACCAACACCGGTTCCATCCAGTTTCGTCCATTATCAACTGATGCAGTCTGGAGTAACCCTTTCTTGGAATTCATAAAAGCAACTAAATTGCCATCACTAGACCTTACAATTTTGGGACGATCCCCATGCTTAAGACTTAAGTTTGCTTTCCAGTTTTTTGAAAAATAAACAGGATCGTGTATTTTTATCACTTTAGGAGTTTTCTTTGAAGTGCAATTTGCTCCCATGAATATTGAAACAAAAATAACACTCCATATATTTATTATTTTATAGGTTGGATTTTTTTTCACTTCGGCTATTAATTATTGTCTTATATTTTAACAAAAGGAAGTTTTGTATCGGTAAGAATTAATACCGAGTATCGTAGTCCGCCATAAGACAGTATAGTACTAGTTGAGGGATCCAAAATCAATGATTTAATTGGGGATATTAATTTTTTCTTGAGTGTTGGAATTTCCAAAATTAATAAAAATTATAAGCGATGATTTTTGAATAATATCTAATAACTCCCAAACCTCGCGATTCTCCGCATGCAACAGAATCAAAATCTTCAGACAACGGCCGTTTTCCAAATTTATTGTTTTTATTTCTTGTATATTAAATGTAAAATGTGTACAATGGCAGAAATTTAACAGATTGAAATTTATTCATATTTAATAAAATTGAAGGAGTCGTCATGAATAATCTGAAGAAATCGTATTACAGGGTGTTCTTTCTCGCTTTTGTGATGATATTTCTTTCTGTTCCGGCGCTGGCGCAAAAGCTGGATATGGACAAGCTTAAAGGCATGCAAGCCCGCAGCATTGGCCCAGCCGGTATGAGTGGACGAGTTACCGCAATCGCAGTCGTGCATGACGATCCTTCCATTATTTATATTGGTACCGCTTCCGGCGGATTATGGAAATCCACCAGCGGCGGAATCGATTGGGAACCCATTTTCGACGATCAACCCGTGGCATCGATCGGCGCTTTGGCAATCGACCAGAATAACCCAATGGTGATCTGGGCCGGCACTGGCGAAGGCAATCCCCGTAATAGTCAAACCAGCGGCGATGGTATTTACAAGAGTATCGACGGCGGTAAATCCTGGAAAATGATGGGTTTGAAAAACTCACGCAACATTCACAGGGTAATTATCAATCCACAGAATCCGGATATTGTTTATGCTGCCGGTATAGGAACCGCCTGGGGTGAAAACCCCGAACGCGGTGTTTTTCGAACCAAAGACGGTGGAAAGACCTGGGAGAATCTTCTTTATATTGACGAAAAAACCGGTGTCGCTGAATTGGTTATGGATCCGGAGAATCCCAATAAATTAATAGCAGCAATGTGGGAATATCGCCGTTGGCCGTGGTTCTTTAAATCAGGCGGGCCGGGTTCGGGATTGTATATAACTTTCGATGGCGGTGATAATTGGGACCAGCGAACGGATAAAGACGGCTTGCCGGCCGGCGAACTTGGCAGAATGGGCCTGGCAATCGCCAAAAGTAATCCTAAAATTATTTATGCCTTAATCGAATCCAAGAAAAATGCATTATATAAATCTGAGGATGGCGGATTCAAGTGGAGTAAAGTAACTGATCGAAATGTCAGCAATCGTCCGTTTTATTACGGCGAAATTCACGTGGATCCGAACAACGAAAACCGCATTTACAATTTACATTCCCGCGTTACCGTAAGTCACGATGGCGGTAAAACGTTTCAGAGCTTAATGCGCGGAGTTCATCCGGACCACCACGCCTGGTGGATTCATCCGGACGATCCCAGTTTCCTAATCGACGGCAATGATGGCGGCATGGCAATTTCCCACGATATGGGTAAATCCTGGCGTTTTGTGGAAAACCTGCCGTTGGCGCAGTTTTATCACATCAATGTGGATATGGAAACCCCATACAATGTTTATGGCGGAATGCAGGACAATGGCTCCTGGCGTGGACCGAGCCAGGTTTGGCGCAGCGGTGGCATTCGCAACGCTTATTGGGAGGAAGTGGCTTTTGGCGACGGTTTTGATGTCGTTCCGGACCAAAGCGATCCCCGCTACGGCTATGCCATGTCCCAGGGCGGAAATCTTCGCAGGTATGATTTGGTCACCGGCAGCCAGAAAAATATAAAACCCATACATCCGGATGACATGCATTTGCGCTTCAACTGGAACGCTGGTATCGCTCATGATCCTTTCGATAAGACAACCATTTACTACGGCAGCCAATTTGTACACAAGAGCACAGATCGCGGCGATAATTGGGAAATTATTTCTGCGGACTTAACAACCAACGATCCTGAAAAGCAGAAACAACTAGACAGCGGCGGTTTATCCTACGACGTCACCCAGGCAGAAAATTTCACAACCATCATTTCCATAGCGCCCAGCCCGGTGCAGCAGGGAGTCATCTGGGTTGGCACCGATGACGGCAATGTTCAAATTACGCAAGATGGTGGAGAAACATGGACAAATACTGTTGGAAAAGTAAAAGGCGTACCGGAAGGCACCTGGGTGCCGCAAATCAGGCCTTCTACCTATAATGCAGGTGAAGCCTTTGTCGTTTTTGAAAACCATCGCCGCAATGACTGGAATACATACGTTTATCATACAACCAATTTTGGTAAATCATGGAAACAATTTGTTAAAGATGAGGATGTTTGGGGTTATGCTTTATCCATCATTCAGGACCCTGTCGAACCGAATTTAATTTTTTTGGGAACCGAGTTTGGTCTCTATATCACTATCGATTTTGCCAAGAACTGGACAAAATGGACCAATGGTTTCCCTACAGCATCCACGATGGATTTAGCTATTCACCCGCGTGAGCACGATCTTGTAATTGGCACTTTTGGTCGATCTGCTTATGTTCTGGACGACATACGCCCTCTACGAGCCCTGGCAAAAGAAGGTGCGGAAATTATGGATAAACGCCTTCATGCCTTTACACCTCCCGATGCCATTCAGGCTATTTATCGGCAAGCTTCCGGTACTCGATTTGCGGCAGAGGCTGAATATGCCGGTGAAAATCGAGACCGGGGCGGCATGATCTCGTTTGTATACAATCCGGATCCAAATGCTAAAAAGAAGAAAATAGAGCAACGTGAGCCAGCGACTGAACAGAATCAATTCCGTGGAGGAAGATTTGGCGGCGGTGGTGGGCCAAGATTGGACAGGAATAAGGATAAAGTTAAAATAGAAATTCTAAATGGAGATGATGAAGTCATTCGTACTTTCCAGAGGAATGTGGAACCAGGTGTCAATCGTATTTATTGGGGATTACGGCGAAAAGGCTCTCGATTTCCAAATCAACCCAAACCTACCCGGGCCAATGCCCGGGAACCGGGCGGCGCCCCTGTAATGCCGGGTAGTTATACAGTCCGCATTACTGATGGTAAGAGCAACACCTCGGCAATGATTGCAGTAAAGCAGGATCCGCGCATCGAGGTTTCTGATCGTGATTTACAGGAGAGAAATGCCTTATATGACCAATTCCTGGCAAAAGTTGAAGTTGCAACGGAAGCGATGGATCGGGTAAGGGAAGCAAAAGAAACAACGGGCATGATCTCCAAACAAATCAAGGAACGAACCGACGATGTTGCAAAAGATCTAAAGAAAAAAGGCAAAGCAGTTGGCGATTCAATTAAAGCTCTTATTGAATTTGTGCTTTCTAAGCAGGATGTCCAGGGAATTCGCCGGGATCCCCTGGTGGTTGCTTCCAAAATCCGTACGGCATCTTCCTATCTTCGCGCCTGGCATGCCGTGTTGGGATCCACCGAACGAATGGCTATTAAACACGCTGAAGCAAGTATGCAAGTAGCTGTTACTAAGATTAATGGCTTTTTTGCGACTTCCTGGAAAGAATACAAGGATGCTGTGGATGCTGCAGACCTTTCCTTTTTTAAGGAATACGAGCCGCTAAAATTGGATATTTCGATTCAGCATTGAGCCATCAGAAATAGAAAAGCCGTTGAAACAGCTCAGTATTAGTTTGAGTGCGCCCATTGTAATTACATATATCTCGGTAACAAACTAATAAATGAATTTGGAATTAAAAGTATTAAAATATTTATTTGAAGGAAATCAAATTGGCGGTATAAGGTTTGGCCCTATTCCACAATTGCTAATTGATTTGGGTGATAACTCTAAACATAATATTCATGGACAGATATACATTAACATGAGTTCTGATTGGAATATATATGAAAGTTCAAATGACTTTCCCAAAATTGAAACAGATTTATTTGAATTAGATGGAGTTGAAGAATACCATAAATTAATAAATATCAGAAATTTGCAAATAAACAAAGTTGAATTGGGAATTGAATTCCCGCATATGATTCTATATTTAGAAAGTGGAAAAATATTTTTTCTTAGTGGTTTTGATCAAAATCATGAACCTTGGCAAGCAGGTGTTGCATTAGGAAAAGAAGATGAATATTTCTATATAGTAGCTTGCCCGGGAAATGAATATGCGGTTTGGTGTCCAGAAAACTTTAACTTTGACAAAAGTTCACCGGGAAAATCTTAGTGTTATGTTAATGAAAAGTTACTTTATCAGCTTCTGTATGGATGACATAACATCTAAATTTAATCAGTTACAAAGAAATCATTCTGTTATTAACACCTAGCTTTAGCCAGGTGAAAAGATCAAAATAGAACACAATCATAATAAACGGAGGTTATCATCATGAAAGAAAAACAAATCCTTAAAGCTTTCATTATCGTCTTGGTTTGTATTTTAACAACCACGATGCTTATTCCCGAAGCATTCGCACAGAAGCGCGTAGATTTCGATGAGAGTCTGTACAGCTCTCTTGAATATCGCAACATCGGACCATTTCGCGGCGGCCGGTCGGCTGCTGTAGCCGGCGTTGCCGGAAATCCCGTCACGTTCTATTTTGGCGGTACCGGCGGTGGTGTCTGGAAAACTACCAATGGCGGTCAATCCTGGAAAAATGTTTCCGATGGCTTTTTTGGCGGTTCCATAGGCGCGGTAGCAGTTAGTGAATGGGACCCTAACGTAATTTACGTAGGCGGCGGAGAAAAAACTGTGCGCGGCAACGTTTCCCATGGCTATGGCATGTGGAAATCATCAGATGCAGGTAAAACCTGGAAACAAATTGGCCTGGAAGATTCGCATAGGATTCCCCGGATCCGAATCCATCCCAAAAATCCGGACCTGGTTTACGCAGCGGTGTTGGGCCATCTTTCCGGTCCCAATGAACAGCGCGGTGTTTATCGCAGTAAAGATGGCGGTACAAATTGGGAGCGGATTTTGTTTGTCAGCAACGAAGTGGGCTCTTTCGATTTAATGATGGATCCCTCCAATCCGAGAATCTTGTTTGCCACTATGTGGCGCCTTCTGCGAACACCTTACAGCCTGGAAAGCGGGGGTGAAGGTTCGAGCATCTGGAAATCGACCGATGGCGGCAATAACTGGACAGACATTACCCACAATGAGGGTCTACCCAAAGGTATGATCGGCATCAGTGGTGTTACGGTTTCTCCGGTAAATTCGAACCGGGTCTGGGTCATTGTCGAAGCCAAAGATGGCGGCGTATTTCGCTCTGAAGACGGCGGTGAAAAATGGGCGAAAATCAATTCGGAACGAAAGCTGCGCCAAAGAGCCTGGTACTATACGCGTATTTATGCAGATCCCATGAACCAGGATATCGTTTATGTTCTTAATGTTCGATTCTGGCGTTCGAAAGACGGCGGCAAAACTTATGAAAGTATCCGTACACCTCACGGCGACCACCACGATTTGTGGATCGCACCTGATGATGGGAACCGAATGGTTGTTGGCGACGATGGCGGCGCACAGGTATCCTATGATGCCGGCGCTGGCTGGAGTACATACAATAATCAGCCTACGGCCCAGTTTTATCGTGTGACTACTGATAATTCCTTTCCATATAAAATCTATGGCGCTCAACAAGATAATTCCACAGTGCGAATTGTGCACCGGTCGGGTGGTGGCAGTATCGGTGAAAGAGATTGGGAGCCCACTGCCGGCGGCGAAAGCGGCTGGATCGCACCTCATCCGGAAAATCCGGATATTGTGTACGGCGGTTCTTACGGCGGCTCACTAACCAGGGTGAACCATAAAACCGGCGAAAGGCGCAGGGTCAACGTTTGGCCGGATAATCCAATGGGCCACGGCGCCGAGGATTGGAAGTATCGCTTTCAATGGAATTTCCCGATCCTGTTTTCACCTCATGATCCCAATACGCTTTATGCCGCCGGTAATGTCCTGTTCAAGACTACAAATGAAGGACAAAGCTGGCAAGCCATCAGCCCGGATCTTACGATTAATGATAAATCCAAATTAGGCTCATCTGGCGGGCCGATAACCCAAGACAACACCAGTGTTGAATATTATGCAACCATATTCACAGTAGTAGAGAGCCCTCTTGAAGCAGGAGTTATCTGGACCGGCTCGGACGATGGTTTGATTCATGTAACAAGAGACGGCGGCGAAAACTGGGAAAATGTAACCCCTAAAAAGAACTTTCCCGAATGGATGCAAGTGAATAGCATCGAAGCAAATCCGTTTGAAAAGGGCGGATTATATGTTGCAGGTACCCGGTATAAATCAGATGATTTTACACCGTACTTGTACAAAACCACAGATTATGGCAAATCCTGGAAGAAGATCACCAAAGGCATCGATCCTTTACATTTTACTCGCGTTATCCGTGCAGATCCGGTTCGACAGGGACTGCTTTTTGCCGGCACCGAAAGCGGCATGTATCTTTCATTTGATGACGGTACAAGCTGGAAATCCTTTCAACTGGAATTGCCGGTTGTTCCGATTACGGATTTGGCCATTAAAAATAATGACCTGATCGTCGCTACACAGGGTCGTGCATTTTGGGTTCTGGATAACCTGACCGTCTTGCACCAGCTTTCGGACCAGGTTGCACAAAGCAACTCCTGGTTGTACGAACCAAGAGAGAGCTATCGGATGTCCGGCGGCTTCCGTCGCGGCGGCGGTGGAGCAGTGGGACAGAATCCACCCAGTGGTGTTGTATTTAACTATTATTTTGAAGATTTGCCGGACAGCAGTTCTGTGAAATTTAAGATTTTAGAGAGTGACGGCACTTTAATCACAAGTTATTCTCCCAAGGCAAAAGAAACAAATAAGCGCTTACCTCTGGAAGTCGGGGCAAATCGATTTGCCTGGAATACACGTTATCCCGATGCAGAAAAGTTTCCAAAACTGATCATGTGGGCAGGTAGTGTTACTGGCCCCAGGGCAGTTCCCGGCAGCTATCAAGCGAGATTGGTGGTTGGAGAAGACTCAACAACCGTTCCTTTCGAAATTTTAAAGGATCCCCGGTCTTCGTCGACACAAGAGGATATTCAAAGCCAATTTGATTTTCTCATCGCTGTCCGTGATAAGTTGACTGAAGCCCATGTTGCTATTAAGCAAATTCGTGATGTACGCAGCCAGGTTAAAGCCGTGACAAAACGGGCGAAAGAATATGAGGGCGCGAAGCAAATCCAGGAAGCCGGCAAGGCTTTAACCAAAAAAATGACCACGATTGAAGAAGCACTGTACCAGACTAAAAACCAGAGCCGGCAGGACCCGCTCAATTTTCCGATCCGGTTGAATAATAAACTGGCGGCAGTTGGCGGGACAGCTTCTGTTGGCGATTATCCTCCAACTGAACAGATTATTGCGGTAAAGAACGAACTGACCGCACAAATAGATGAAGAATTAGCGAAATTCAGCGCCGTAATGAGGGAGGATATTCCGGCATTTAACCAGCTGGTTAGAGATGCCTCGATTCCGGCGGTGCAGATAGATATGAAGGAAAGAGCGAAAACACAAGCTTCGAATTAGTGGATTTTATTTATTCCGATGCCATCGCTGGGAGCGGTGGCATCGGTGTTTAAAAGTGAGTGCGCCGTTAAGGAGGATTTAATGCTAAGCGGGATGAAGTATGCCAGTCAATGGATAAACTTTCAGAATCATAAGACATACAAGCTAATAAAGCCATTGTGGTAAATTTCCGCAAAAACATACATGCGCTATATACTTTGTCATCTGGAGAATGACTTGGCATTACACCTCCCCAGGTCACTTCATGAACTAGATCATCTCGGATCTTTGCCCATTCTTTAAAATGAAGCGGTTTTGAGATAAGGCCATATTTATCTGCAAATATCTTAAATCTCCATTCACCTGATGTTGAACGTGAACCCGTTGTAATTCTTGGTGTTGTTTGATTTAGAGCAACATTCCAGCATCCATCAAAAGCTACGTATTGCCAAAGAAATTCCTCCCAACTATTTTCATAACTTGGTACGTGATTATGCATAAATAATGAATTTGTTATAACTATTTTACATTCAGATGATTGAGAATTATACCACTGTGGTAAAATCTTTAATGCAGAAATTACAGCTTTTTTATTCGGAACAAACGGGCCACCAGGTTTTGATCTTATTCTACTCATCACATACCAATTGTCAAACTGCAATTCTACACCATAAATACAACCAAGAGCATGCATTAGAAAACCAGCTATTCCATAACGTTCTTGTTCTTCATCGTAGACATTACTTCCTGAATATATCAATTTATGGGTTGGTGGAATATTCCAATGTGATGTCGAACGACGAGTATTGTGATCGACTTCAGTTAAAAAAGTTCCATCTACTTGTGGAATTCTCTTTTCACTATACACAATAGGGGGGAGAATCCATCCATATGAATCACCATAGGTTTTCCACTCATTTGTTGTTTCTTCATAAGTAGACAATGGTTCAATAGACCAATCATCTCCAATAACACCGATAGGATTAGGCAAAAATCCAAATTTCCATTCCATTTTCTATCTATTTCTTTCTATTATAATTAATCTACCATAAACTTCGATCTGGGAGTGGTGGCATCGGTGTTTAACTGGGAACGAAATTATCTACTGTATCCCAAGCAACTCAACTTCAAAGATAAGAACTTCATTTGGACCGATGGTTCCCTGGCCTTGCGCACCATAAGCTAACGATGGCGGTATCACGAGGCGGTATTTACTGCCCACATTCATTAATAGCAGCGCTTCGGTCCAACCCGCAATCAAGCCGGAAACAGAAAAAGTAGGCGGTGCACCACCGTAGGAGCTGTCAAATTCGGTATCATCGATTTTTGTACCTCTGTAATGCACGGTAACCATACTCGATATTACTGGCATGGCTCCATCACCCTGTTTTAGAATTTCGTACTGCAAACCGCTGCTTGTCGTTACAACACCCTCTCGCATGCCATTTTCAGCGAGATAAGCTTCACCTTCAGCTTGGTTTGAAGATATTGGATCATCTTTCGAGCAACTGGTGAAAATAAAAGTACTACAAAGAATTTGGATAAATTGGTTATAGTTTTCATTGGATTTTTTCCTCTTATTGGATGATGGTTTTTCTTTTAATCAATAAATATTACAAGATATCGATTTAAGCCAGATAAATTTTTCCAAGCCGCAATAAATCCAGCAATTAAAACAATCGTTTTTTTAGGAATTTACGGTTACAAAGTTTACTTTTTACTACTCTTTGTTTGTATCGTTTATTAATTTTCATTATAGTTTAATTGTTGTATTATTGCCATGAAACCCTAACTTTAAGATAATTCCATATTGGGAGTATTAATGAAATTGCAGCCGGACATTCTTGCTGAGAATAAGAAAATTCGTAAAGCACGGCTCATGGTGGATTTAGCCTGCTCTATGCTGGCTCAATCTGAATTAACCCAGGTTGAGATGATGAATTTAATTCGTGCCACGCGAATTACAGTCTTACAATTGTTCCCAGGCAAAGACAATACTTTTGATTTGATTTACAAACCGCGTTTAGAGCGGATTATGAATGAACGATTGAATTCTAATTAGTGTCTGAAAAAAACTTTAAGCCGTAATCTAATCATTCCAATGGAGTAGATTCCCGCTAAAAGCAATGCGGGAATGACAGAATGGGTGTTTTCGTCAGATACTAATTAATTGTTTTATTTACAAGAGATTTTAGAGGTTTATCAAGTGGAACAAATTCTAATGGTCTTTGTTACAGTTGCTTCTGAAGAAGAAGGCAAGCGAATTGGCAGCATCCTGGTGGAAAATAAATTGGCGGCATGTGTTAATGTGGTTCCGCAAATTTTTTCCATATTCAGCTGGCAGGGAAACATCGAAAACGAAAAGGAAGTATTGCTATTGATCAAGACCACGGAAAACAGAGTAGACGCGTTGATCAATAAGGTAAAGGAAATCCACAGTTATGATGTTCCTGAAATTCTAGCGATCCCGGTTTTTACGGGAAATAAAGACTATATCGATTGGGTTGTAGAAGAAACAAAAAATGGATGAGATGCAATTGGAACTTACTTTATTGGGAACCGGGACTTGTGTCCCAAATCCTGAAAGAAACGCATCCGGGTATGTTGTACGATATCAAGATGTCACAATCCTTCTGGATATTGGTAATGGAACTATGCGGCGCTTGCTTGAAGCCAAAATCGATTACAAAAAAGTGGATGCTATTTGTATTTCACATTTCCATCCCGACCATGTTACTGATTTGGTCCCCTTTCTTTTTGCAACAAGATATACCCCGGGGTTTACCCGGTCGAAAGATTTGCGCATTCTTGGCCCTGTGGGCCTTGGTGAATATTTGAATAAAGTTTCAAACGTGTACGGAAATTGGGTTACAAATCCTGAATTTCCATTCGAACTGGTCGAATTGGATACTGCAAAAATAGAGTTCGGATCATTAAAGTTTGAGACCGCCCCGGTCAAACATACGGAAGCGTCAATCGCATATCGTATTGCAGCTTCAAATGGTAAATCCATTACCTATTCGGGCGATACGGATGAATGTGAGTCGATTATCAACCTGGCTTTTGAAACGGATTTATTAGTGATTGAATGTTCATTTCCATCAGCAGAAAAGGTCAATGGTCATCTTACGCCGCTTGAAGTAGCCAGGATCGCCACTGCCTGCAAATGTAAACATGTTGTGTTAACTCACCTTTACCCGGTCCATAAGACAAATCCGGCTGATGAACTAAAAGGACTGTTTGGTGGTAAAGTCACCTTGGGAAGCGATTTGATGACATTTCAAATATAAAAATCGTATTCATGAAAATAGCCTTTCTAAATATTTCTGGAATTAAAAATGGCTGATATCTTTGAGCAGATTCAGCCCAACTGGAATAACCGGTTACGCTGGTTTATTGCCGCTTCACTTTTATTGCATTTGATACTAATATTCCTATTCGGATCGGCGACTAATTTCCGGTTTCTCGATATGGTTCCGGAAATAGAAGCTAAAGATAAAAACGATGATATCGTATTTGAGATCGTTGAATCCCCGGATAAATCCAATACTGACAAACTTACTGACGAAACCCGTTTTGCTTCCGATAAAAGCATGACTGCTAAGAATCCGGAAAGAACCGAGAACATTAGTGATTTGCCGTTTAACCCGGGACAGACAGAATTTGCAGAGATTCCTACCAATCTGTTGAATTCATCCAAAGAGATGACCCAAAAAGCCGAGACGGAACCAAGTGATTCAAAAGAAACTGAAAGTAAAGCTCGATCGGAATTGGAATTGGAGGAATTCGCATTAGATCCGACAAAGCGTCGAAGTTTTAGTCGGGATCTCTTGGTTGGAAAAAAACCCGCCTCGCAACCTCAAGCCTCCAGGCCAAGTTTTGAAAATAAAAAATTTAGCGTCGAAGATATGGGAGGATTTGCATTCAATACTTACAATTGGAATTTTGCGCCTTATATGTTATATCTAAAAAAACATATTCAAGCGCATGTTTTTCCACCGCCGGCATTTTCAAAAATGGGCATTATTGAGGGCCGTTCTGTAGTTCGTTTTTTAATTAATAAAGATGGCAGTTTACGTGACATTCAAATATTAGATACGGAAGGCCATAAATCCCTGTTGGAAACCAGCACAAATGCGGTAAATTCATCTTCACCGTTTCGCCCGCTGCCGTCTAGTTTCCCGGAAGATTATCTTGAAGTAACCGGAACTTTTCTCTATACGGTTTACAAAGACACCAGGAATCGGGATTTGATAAGGCAATTAATAAGAAATTAATCTAAAAAAGGAACCTCCATTGCAAATCCTAAACGAGATCTATTCATTTTTAAGCAAGGGTGGGATCATGATGATCCCGCTGATTAGCAGTTCAATTATTGCCCTGGCTATCATCTTGGAACGCGCTTTTCAATTGCGCCAAAAAAAGGTGCTGGATCCTCAGGTTGTTAGAATGCTTGCATCGATCAAAGAACCCAAAGACATTGACGCCACCCACGTCATTTGCAATCAAAACAACGGTACTTTTACTAACCTGATCAAAGTAGGATTGGAGAACCGGGAACTGCCAAAGGAAGAATTACGAGAATTATTGGAAGACCAGGGCAGGCAGGAATCGCGGGTGCTTGAACGTGGGCTGGGTGCATTGGAAACCATCGCCGGTGCATCTCCTTTGATGGGTCTGCTCGGTACCGTTATTGGTATGATCAAAGTATTTAATGTGATTTCACAAATTGGAGTCGGGCAGGGGAGTGCACTTTCCGGCGGGATATCGGAAGCACTGATTACCACCGTTGTTGGGCTTTCCATCGGAATACCGGTTCTGATTTCGTACAATTACTTCATCCATAAATCCGAGAACTTGATCCTGGATATCGAAAAATACTTAATGGTTTTGATGCAAAAAATTAAACAGGTAAAATAACAAGGTTAAACACCCAATACAGAAGAGGTTTCAATGTTGTTAAATGTTGAATTAATTAAATATAATTTGAATTTCAAAACTGCAAATCCAGGCTTACAATAGATGCAAATATCAAAAAAGACCAGGAAGAAAGTTCAGATAAACGTCACTTCCCTGATTGATGTGCTTTTTATTTTGTTGATATTTTTCATGGTGACCTCCACATTTTTGGAACAGCCAGGAATTAAATTGGAGTTGCCCAAAGCCCAGTCTGCCCAGGTCGAACAGATTGAAAACCTGATCATTTATGTGGATCAACAAAGACAGGTGTTCTTGAATGATAAACCGATTGCCATCGACCGATTGGAAAAGCTATTGAAGGAAACCATCGCCAAAAATGACCAACCGACATTGGTTCTTCGGGCAGATAAAGCGGTACCCCACGGTTTAGTGGTTACCATTATGGATGTGGCAAAAAGATCCGGGGTGAAACGGCTGGTCATCGGAACTGATGTTGAACAAGGGAAATAAATAATTCATATTTTTATCAAAATTATAAGGTTAGAAAATAAGGAATATTGGCTTAAAATTTGTGTATTGTAGCATTATACTTTTCGTTGCCAATTTAAGTCTTGCGCAAGAAAATATGATTGTCCCTGATTTAACAAAAATTGTTACTAAAGATGGCTGGAAAGTATTTAATCGAAAAGCTGAAATAATAAAAGAGAATGATGAGGTTAGTGTCTATTTTAATGCGCAACAGGGTAATGGTGTTACTTGGTTGGAGGGAATCGAATTTAATAACGGCATTATCGAAGCGGATATTAAAGGTAGGAATCTGCAAGGTAGAAGTTTTGTTGGTATCGCATTTCGGGGTGTTGATGAAAAAACTTATGATGGGATTTATTTCAGACCGTTTAATTTTAAAAGCGATAACCCCGCTCGAAAAGGCCATAGTGTGCAGTATATTTCACATCCTGATTATTCATGGAGTAAACTGCGAAAAGAACACCCGGAAAAATACGAGAATCCTGTCAATCCAGTTCCTGAACCTAATTCTCTTTTCCATGTCAAAATTGTAGTCGATAACCCTAAAGTCAGTGTTTATGTGAATTACAGTAAAAATCCATGCCTGGTAGTAGAAGAATTATCTAACAGAAAAGGTGGTTGGGTCGGTCTTTGGATGGGAAATAATTCGGATGGGACATTTTCTAACTTAAAAATAATTTCAGTCAAAAAATAAATGATTACATACTATATTTCTTCACACCATCCAACAAAGCCTCATAATCCGGATGGTTAATATTCTCGCTAACATACTCCACATATCGCACAATATTCTCTTTATCCACTACGAAAACAGCCCTGGTTAAAATACGGTCGCCCTTCATAAGCACCCCATACGATATGCCGAAGTTTGTATCCCTGTGATCCGATAAGGTGACAATATTTTTAACATTGGCTGCCCCACACCAGCGGTTTTGTGCAAACGGTAAGTCAACACTGACAGATAAAACGACCACATCTTCACTTAGGTTATTCATTTCTTCATTCAACTTGCGGGTTTGAGCGTTACAAACGGAAGTATCCAAAGAAGGAATGACGCTAATCAATTTTATTTTGCCTTCATAATCGGACAAACTTACTGTTTTTAAATTGTTCGTTAGCAATCGAAAATCCGGGGCTTTATCTCCAACCTTAATTTCCGGCCCTATAAGGGTCAACGGTTTCCCATGCATCGTTGTTACACCATTTCTTTCTAAGACCATTTTTTTCTCCCAAATCTAAGGGTTATTTTAAAATTCAGAAAATCTACGGTTTAACAAATAAAAATATATATTTCAAAGTGTTTCTTCAAACTGGTATTAATGTTTTCACTTCAAACTAAATATTTTTTTTATTGTTATTATATGGGAACTAAACTATTTTAAAGTTGTATCAAAAACTAGTCAAAATTGAACCAACTAACTCTCCAAACTAAAAGGAGGACATTATGAAAAAGGTAAAACAATTATTCGGCTTGTCCTTTCTTACAATAATCCTTCTTATCCTCTCCGGCTGCTATACTCAAATGAGAACAGTATCCGAAACCCATGATGAACCGGAATATACTGCAGAAGATCCCGATTATGAAGAAGAATATGACGAATCTGAGCAGGATACGGTTTATGAAGACGAGGACAAAGAAGTCCATCATATTCACTACTATCGTCCTTCAAGAGGCTGGGTAGATTTTTATTCTCCGCCATTTTATTCAGTAGGATTTGGCTATTATGATTATTATGATCCGTGGTACTATGGCTCCTTTGGTTTTGGTTACGGTGGTTACTATGGACCTGGGTATTATTGGGATTCTTTCTATTGTGGCCCGTTTTTCACATATAATCCTTATTATTATGGATATGGCAGTCGCTATAGATCTAACCGAGGATATTATGGTGGTTATTATTCCGGCTATTATCGAGGATATTCCAGAGGTTATGCCTATTCGAAACCGCAAAATCGGAGACCTTTTGGCCGCCGCCGAGGCATTGACAGGGAAGATAATGATCCTTCACCGGGGATGACTACTTTTGCAAGTAATGGCATAAGTACTTCTAAAGTCAGGCATATCCGTAAAAACCCGAATACTTCGGCTACGGTTGATAAAGGACAGCGTGTACGAACAATTAACAGAAGCGATAGAACAAGAAAAACTTTGGTGAGTCGCGGTGATGGAGAATCAGTACGTCGGACCAAAATCAAATCAACGAGTAGAAGATCCAGAACCAATAAAACGACTATAATTGGTAAAACCAGAATTAAATCTCCAGATAAGGGTAAGAGTAAAGACAATACAATTACCAGAACCAGGCGATCTAAAGGCAGCTCTAAATCGTCCGTAACCGGAACTAGCCGGGTTAAACGAGGAAGCAGTGGCAAAGCTGTGACCGGCTCCAGTCGTGTCAAACGAAGCAAGAGCAGCGCGACCAAGTCAAGGTCAAAATCAAAATCCGGGAGCTCAAAAAGCAGAGTAAGATCATCTGGGTCTCGTAAAACCAAATCATCGTCTTCTACCAGATCTCGATCTTCATCCAGATCCTCAAGCGGAAAAAGCACTCGTAGTAGTTCTTCCGGGTCTTCGAAAAGATCTTCATCAAGCGGTAGTTCTACCAGGTCAAGCTCAGGGAGTTCAAAAAGTTCAAGTAAAGGAAGTTCCTCTTCCAGATCCAAAAAGAAATAATGAATTTCTAACTATGCGGAGGAACAAATGCATTCAATAATTAGAAAAGCCGTTTTTATGAGTATAGGGGTATTGTTTGCCTTTGGAATGTCTTTGGCGCAAACCAATATCCCATTATTGGGATTTACCCAAGGCGTAGGAGCCCGTGCAATAGGGATGGGCGGCGCTTTCGTGGGAATCGCCGATGATTATTCAGCAACATTTTGGAATCCGGCCGGTTTGGGTCAGATTCGAAGAATGGAGCTTACAGGCTCATACAATTCCTTGTCTTATGAAAACAACACAAGTTATTATAATTCTCCAGTTTTTGATAAAACTAATTTCAGTAACCTCAATTCCATAGGTTTTGTGTTTCCTGTCCCTACTTATCGTGGCAGCATGGTGTTTGCATTTGGATACAATCGTATTGCGAATTACAACAGTAATTTTATTATTCAAGGATTTAACACCAGTGCGGATGATTCAGTGTTTCAATCTGCCAGCCAGTTAGACCGGGGTGGGTTGCGGCAATGGGTTGCTGCCGGTTCCGTACAAATGTCAAAACACCTGTATCTGGGTGGATCATTTAATATTTATGCAGGTGACTACGATTATACTTGGGATTTGAATGAAACAGACGACCTGGATTTGTATGAAGAAGATACCTGGATTTTCCAGGATGATATTAACACAAGTATAACCGGTGTTGGGATGACATTTGCTCTATTATACAATGTCAACAATCGAGTCAAGTTTGGCGCTACTATTGAATCTCCCGTGACATTCAGAGGAAAAGAGGAATGGAGAGCTTTCGAGCAGGTTGATTATGATGACAATACGTATTACGATTCTACTTCAGTTGGACAATATGAATATAAAATCAGGCAACCAGTAAAGGTTAACATTGGCGTATCTTTTGCATTGCCCTTACTAACTGTATCAGGAGGGCTCTCTTTTTCGGATTGGTCGCAATTAGAATATACTGATCCAACTGAATTGAAAGCAGACAATCGAGATTTTGCCAAAGATCTTCAGTCGACGACACAGTATCGAGCAGGTGCGGAACTTATCCTGCCCGGAATCAACACCCGGGTGCGTGCTGGTTACCTAATGGATCCCACACCTTATAAAATTAATGCTCCGTATACGGATAGAGAATTCTATACCGCCGGGCTAGGTTTTTTAATTGACCGGCAATTTACACTGGATATTGGCGCGGTTTTTGGAAAGTGGGAAACATTTGAACCAGGAACTTTGCGTGAAGAAATAAAAACAGTTAATTATACAGTATCCGCTTCCTTTAGATTTTAGGAAGCAAAGGTAATTTATTTTTATCTAGATTTATGCCCACGTACGGCGTGGGCATTTTTATTTATTCGATTCTGGTGCTGAGAGCTTTTAAGTGAATCAAAGTTTTAAATCTACCTGCCGACAATACAATTCATACCTGAAAATATTTGTAATCTTTTACGGGTGTTTATTTGTTATATCCTGTGCCGGTATTATAGGTCAAAACCCTGAAGAAGGAAATCGCCTTTATAAAAGGGGGCTGGTATATTTAGAACAAGGGCGCAAAACTACTGCTCTAAAGTCTTTTCATAAAGCCATACTAAAACGCCAATCATTTGCCTCGGCTTATTATGAAATTGCCAAAATACACTTAACTCGCGATACAATTTCTGGTCGAAACAAAGCGCAGGTTGCATTAAAAAAAGCAATTCTTTACGATCCCGGAAATATATCTTACCGGTTAACTCTTGGCAATCTTTATTTAAAACAAAAATTTACATCTTCCGCTGAAAGCGAATTCAAAACAATTGTGGAACTGGATAGCACTCATGCGGAAGCCTGGTATCATTTGGGCCACATTCGGGAAAAAGAATTTTTGCATTATGAGAATATGATTTCGGAACATTCAAGTTTGGTCGTTATTTATTTTGATCAATTTGTTGAAAATGATAGAGAAAAATGCCAGCAATACTACAATAATGCGATTCGATATAATCCAAATTTAGCAAAAACTTATTATCGATTAGGACTTTTGTATTATGAAAATGCAGATTTCCAGGTTATGGTATCCCTTTTCAAAACCGCAGTTCAATTCAATCCGAATGATAAACTGTGCCATCTTTATTTGGCGCTTGCCTACCAAAAATCAGGACGATTAAAAAAAGCTGATTCCGAATATAAAATTGCCTGGAATTTAATGAAAAAGCAGGAAAGAAATTTCTATCAATCCATTGAACCATTGCTTGCAAACCAGGTGAAAAAAGACTTCATAAAAAAAACAAGTACATCAAAAAGCCAGGCAAACCAAGCTTATTGGCAAAACCGTGATCCATTATTTCTAACGGATTACAACGAACGATTAATGGAGCATTTTTCGCGAATAGCATACGCCAATTTATGCTTTAGTAATGAATTGAAAAAAGTAGAAGGTTGGCAGACAGATCGTGGCAAAGTCTATATTCGATATGGCGCTCCGTTGAATAAAGTAAAAACAACTCCCAGGCTTATAGAACGTCATCCTGGCAGTGATTCACCGCGAATAAATCCACTCGTAAGTTCTAAAGAAACCTGGTCATATCCAGGATTTCAATTCGTTTTTGAGGATGCATTTCTGAATAGAGATTATAAATTCAAATGGGGAATGGCAGCCGGAGATGACTACAAAGAAATTTACCGGAAGATGGTGAAGACATTGCCGGAATATTATCGCTCTCCATACGAGCATCGAAAATTCAACGTAGCTGCCTTATCGCGCCAATTTAAGAAAGAAAATGGTCAGCCTGTCTTATATGTTTATAGCGGGATTCTGAAAAAGGATATTCATCAACTCTTATCCGACAAACGAATTCAATTTGAAAAAGGATTGTTTTTGTTTGATTCTAATTGGCAGCCATTTTCGAAATCCATAGAGGAAACGGAATTTAAAACTGAAGCATCAAATTTATCTGAATTTAACTATTTATTCGCGGTCGATTCGGTACAGGTTACTTCCGGGAAATTCAATTATGCCATAGAATATTTAAATCTATCCACCAAACAAATAGGCCGGTTTAAAGATAGTGTATTCGTTCGCGATTTCTCTGAAAACACCTTGGCTTTAAGTGACTTGATTTTAGCAAATAATATTCGCCTCCAAACCAGCATTTCTGAAGTCAATCGCAACCAGCTTTCTATTTCACCAAATTTTGAGTACTCTTTTAAACCGGGCCAGGATTTATATTTATATTATGAGATTTATAATTTGAATTTGGATCAAAACGGTTTGTCAAACTACACTGTTTCTTATGAAATCAGAAAATTAAAGAAGAATTCATCAGGTTTATCAAACTTGTTTGGATTGCTCAAGAAAGATCAACCCGATGAAACAGTTGTCGTAACAACCTACAATTACAAGGGCAGTCGAAAAAGCGAGAATAATTATCGCATCTTACAACTAAATGATTATGAACCTGGAAATTACGAACTTCATGTCAAAGTAGAGGATCGAAATAATTCATATACAAACAAACAACATATTTCTTTCCAAATCACATCAAAACAATAAATTTGGTTTATCGTAATGAAAATCGATACTATTATTAAATAATGTTACAATTTGATTTAACGGATCAAATGTTGAGGTAGAAATGAAAAAACTGGTTTTGGTTTTATTTCTTTTGTTCGGATTCTATTCATCATCTTTTTCTCAACTTAAAAAGCTGCCGCCATTAATGCTGATCGATCTTCCTACTGCCGGAACTCTTCAAAAAGGGAGTTATGTGAGCAATTTACGGATCTATCCAAATGGCGGATTATTGGCAAGTCTCAGTATTGGATTGTCCAGTCGCGTTTATCTCGGACTGGCTTTCGGTGGTGACAATATCATCGGTGAAGGCAAAGTAAACTGGAACCCGGAACCGGGTATCCATTTTGTGTACCGAATTATTGATGAAAATATAGCACTTCCCGCTGTAACAATTGGCTACCAATCACAAGGTTACGGTCCCTATATGGACAGTGGTGACATCAAACGCTATTCGGTAAAATCGCGGGGATTTTATGTGGTTGGCAGTAAGAATTATGCTTTCCTGGGTGATTTAAGTTTTCATGGAGGTGTTAATTTATCTCTTGAGAACGATGATGTGGACGAAGATATGAATTTCTTTATTGGTGCGTCCAAGAGTTTGAATCCCGATTTAATCTTATTGGGAGAGTACGATTTGGCGACAAATGACAATGGCTCGAAATCTATTGGCGACGGCAAGGGCTATTTGAACATCGGGATCCGGTGGTTGTTTGTCAATCGATTGGCAATTCAATTTCAAGTCAAAAACATACTAGAAAATAAAGAAAATGTGCCGTATTCTAATAGAGAGATTAAGATCTCTTATCTGGAATTTTTTTAGCGAACGAACCTTGAACAGAAAGTTTTAAATGAAAAATAAAAAAATAATTTTTCTAATTTGTAATTTGCTGATGCTCTCAGGTTGTTATACAATTATGCGGCACTCACAAGTAGAACGCGAAAGTTACCTTTCTTCCGAGATTACCCATCGTGATATATGCAGTAGCTGCCATACAGGATTTGGGTCTTTTACCATGGAAGATCCTTATGCACTGCAGGAACCCTACAATTCACCCAGTTTGAAAAAATGGAATGATTATTATCATTATCCGTGGTGGGCGGACTCATTCTATTATCCCAACAGAGGAAAAAATGAGAAGGGTGAACCCCTTTCCCCTGTTGATCCCCGGTCACTCGGCAATCGCAAGGGAATTGATGGATCAGGTATATCAACCATGCCGGCACCAGCCGGAGCTGGAATAAGAATGTTAACAAAAAGCTCAAAAACCGACTCAACAAAAGCAAAAGAGAAAGCCACACCGGATAAACCCTCCACTAATAAAGATAAGCTAAAGAAGAAATCGAAACGAACTAAAAAGAATTAAACCTCAAAAGCATAATCTTACTTAGCTGTTGCTTTTAGTACACCACCTGCATATTTTTCTTAACAGCGTTAAGATTTGAGTGTGTTATTGAAAACACATTCATGAATGGTTAAAGGCATGAAATAGTTTTTATCAGAATTGTATTAATTTCGACTAATGAAAAAATTTATTGTTGCAGTTCTTATTCTTGCTTTCGCTCTCATCATAGTTACGATGGTTGTGTTCTATATCGAATTCAAAGGTTCTCTTCCAAAAACTACGGGGAAAATTGAAATCTCAGGATTAACGAATGATGTCGAAATCTATCGCGATGAGAATGGTGTTCCTCACATTTATGCCCAAAATGAGAAAGATCTCTATTTTTCTCTTGGATATGTTATGGCACAAGATCGTCTCTGGCAATTGGAATTATTGCGCAGGTTGGTCAACGGACGAATGTCTGAAGTCTTTGGCGACACCACACTAGCTATTGATGAATTATTTCTTACGATTGGATTCAAACACATCGCTGGTGAGATCTATAACCAGGTTTCCGAAACCTCCCAATCCATAGCTATTGCCTATACCGATGGGATCAATAGCTTTATTGAATCACATCAAGGTAACTATCCGATAGAGTTCCTCTTTCTGAAATTCGAACCACAACCCTGGCACCCCGAAGATATTTATGCCGTTTCACGACTCATGGGATGGGAATTATCCCTTGCCTGGAATGTTGAATTATTGGCTGGAAAGCTATCCGGTAAAATGTCACCACGCAGCATAAACGAATTGTTTGGCGATTATTTGTCGGATTGGCCAAACATAGTGGACGCAAAATTGAGTAATTTTGACCTGGATGCCATATTAAAACTTCAGGACCAAATCGCCAACGTAACCGGCAATGTGGGGCTTGGACAGGGTAGCAACAATTGGGTGATTTCGGGATCAAAATCAAAGTCCGGTAAACCAATTTTGGCAAACGATCCGCATTTAACTCTGATGAATCCATCTCGCTGGTATATGGCACACTTGGTAGCTCCGGGTGTAGATGTCGCGGGTTTCACAATTCCAGGCAGTCCGGAAATTATTATTGGATTTAATCAGAAAATCTCATGGGGAATAACCAATGTTATGAATGACGATGTTGATTTTATCATCACCAAAATCAGCAGGGATTCAACCCGTTATTTACTAGATGGCGGATGGCAAAAATTTCTTGAACGGGTGGAAACGATTCCCATCAAAAATGGTAGCCCACGGCGTTTAAAAATTTTATCAACTCGAAACGGACCTATTGTTAATGCCATTCACCCGATTGGAAAAGGGATTGATGAAAAAGTGGTTTTGCGTTGGACTGGCCAGGAATACTCAGACGATGTACTTGCATTTCATCATTTGAATCGTGCTGAAAATTGGCGGGATTTTAGACAGGCAATCCGAAAATTCAAAGTGCCCAGCTTGAATTTCGTTTTTGCAGACATCAATGGAAATATCGGTTACCAGTGCAGCGGTTATATTCCGATTCGAACCAATCGAACAGGCCGACTGCCAAGCCAGAATCAAAGGCATTGGCGTGGATTTATTCCGTTCGATCAATTACCCAAAGTTTATAATCCGGCGAAAAATTATTTAGCCACTGCCAATAACCGTGTAGCCCCTACCAGCTATCCCTATTACATTTCACATCTTTGGGAGCCCCCATCAAGAATTATTCGGATCCGTGAATTGTTGGAGGAAGATAAGAAATTTGATGTGAATGATTTTAAAGCCATGCAAATGGATGTTAAATCACCGTTTGTTGAATTTCTATTGCCTTTTATCTCACCTGAATTGAAAGAATTGGCTGATAAAGAAGATCGATATAATGAAATGTACCAGTTTATTCAGGGATGGGACATGCAGGTAAGTGGCGAAAGTGTCGGCGCAGCCCTTTTCCATTCCTTCTTTTCTAATTTTCTCAGGAACACTTTCTCGGATGAATTAGGTGAGGAAAATTTCCATGAATATTTACGATTTGCTGCAATCTCTTATCGCGCCATCCGTAAAATATACCAACGCAATCTGCACCATTGGTTTGATGATAAAACCACACCTGGTAAATTCGAATCTGAAAGTGATATCGTTCTGAAATCATGGACTGATACCGCCTCAGAGTTGGAGGATAAACTTGGACCTGAGATTATTAAATGGCGCTGGGATCGGATGCATCGGATTACTTTTAAGCATTTCCTCGGGGGGAAACCTTTATTCGGATGGGTTTTTAATGTAGGACC
Organism: uncultured Deferribacteres bacterium; assembly: GCA_964464595.1. Taxonomy (GTDB): domain Bacteria; phylum Zhuqueibacterota; class JdFR-76; order JdFR-76; family DREG01; genus JADFJB01. The sequence goes on along the minus strand of CAYXGW010000004.1, from coordinate 75,121 downwards.
TAAACCCATGAGTGGCAGTCACACAACCATAAATAATGGTAATTATAATATGCAAAACCCATACGATTGCCAGGTTGGTCCTTCTATGCGGATGATTATCGATATGGCAAAACCCGGTAGCGCTTTTGTGATAAATCCTCCCGGGCAGGTTGGCCATTATTTTAGTCCTCACTTTGATGACATGGCGGATTTTTGGGCCAATGGATCGTACGTTAAACTGGAAACAGATGAGAACATCATCAAAAAATCAGGGAATGATTTGTTGAAATTAATTCCAAAATAATATATACATAGAACTAAATCTATTTGTAAATATTCAATTAAAGAAATTGGGGAAACCATGTTATCCCGATCAATAAAACAATTAAAACCCGGGGAAGAACTTACTGAATTTTTTATTATTCGCAAGAAAGAAATGCGAACTAAGAAGACGGACAACGCGCCTTATCTTGCTTTAGAGCTGGGACTTCCAACCGGCAGGATATCTGCAACCATTTGGCAGGAAGTGAAAGAACAAAATGAAATTTACGATATTGGTGATATTGTTAAAATTAAAGGACGTATTATCGATTATAGAGGAAAAACTTCACTTGTCATCGAAAAAATGAGAGCTCTTTGCGATGAAGACAATTTAAAACCAGCCGACTTTTTGCCGGGTCCAAATAAAGAGTTGGATCAATTAAGAGAAAAGTTCAAAAAGATCATTCAATCAATCCACAATAAATATTTGCAGGAATTGTTGACTAGATTATTCTCAGAAAAAGATACTCTTCATTTGTTTGAACAGATTCCGGCAGGCAAGCTGTGGCACCATAGCCGGTTAGCAGGACTTTTTGAACATACGATATCAATGGTTCAAATTTGTGATTTTCTTTCGTCTCACTACCCAACTATCAACCGTGATATAATTATAACGGGTACCATTTTGCACGACATAGGAAAAATAAAAAGTTACGCAATAGATCGGGGCTTCATTGAATACACCGATGATGGCAGACTGATTGGCCATGTACCTATCGGCGCTTCCTGGGTCGAGCGAATAATCGCAGATATTCCGGAATTTCCGGGCGAATTACGCACACAAATTCTGCATTTGATTTTAAGCCATCACGGTGAACTTGCGCACGGAGCTCCCGTCGTACCAATGACCCTTGAAGCCCTTGTTCTGTATATGGTAGATCAACTCGATTCAAAAGTAGATGCATTTTTGCGCATCGCAGAAAACGAACATGAAGAGGGGAAAAAGTGGAGCAATTATGTTAAGTTGATGGATCGGTTTTTTTATTTTCCGGATTCTGATAAACAATAATCCCGCAACCCCAAATGGAATTTATGAAACCCATTGTCGATCAAATTTATCGAATCATATACTTTATTGCATATCGAATCATAAAACTATTCTGGGTAATCCGAAAGCCAAAAACAAACGGGGTGTTAATTGCTGTCTGGTACCAAGGAAAAATTCTGCTTGTGCGAAATTCCTATCATGACTATTATACTTTACCGGGAGGTTACTTAAAGCGCAAGGAATCTCCAATAAATGCAGCTATTCGAGAGCTTCAGGAAGAAATTGGAATTATCGCTGAACCTGGCGAATTAGAACCGGTTTTAGATACGCAGCATAATTGGGAAAACCGGGAGGACCATGTAACTATTTTTACATTAAGAGTCAATGAAAAACCTCGAATTCAAATAGATAACCGCGAAGTTATATCTGCTGGTTTCTATTCACCAACCGAAATACTGAATATGAATGTTTTTCCGCCTATTCGGAGTTGTATTGAGCAATCAATAAAGTAAAAAGATACGTTAGCTCTAATAACCTAGTCTATTTTCTTTGTCACTTTGTCACTTTGTCACTTTGTTACTTTGTTACTTTGTTACTCTTTTCTGATTGCCGTTTTGATTCCACAACAAAAATTCACTTCTCTCAGATTACAGCCTTCTAATTGCTTGCTTGCGAATCAATAAATATTTATCTTTGATTCAATATTAAAAAATCATAAATATTTTTACCAGCATGCTATCATGAAAAAATAGGGAATACTTTTGTCAAAGTATAAATTCTCATTTCAAAATAGGATAATCGAGTTCTGGTCGAAATTGGAGAAGCACAAATTTCTGAACTTCGGTTTATTGTTCTATGGAGTGGGTTGGTTGATTACTTTTTTTCTGGTTTTCCTCTATATTGATTCAACAGCACTTATCTATTTACTTCCCATTCATATCTTTTTTTGGTTTAAGTTGGTCGGGATTATTCGGAAGCAAATTCGACCACCGACGGAACTTCTTCTTATTTTATTCATATTAATTTACTTGCTTGATCGTGTTGTTATCAATTCCGCCTTCTCAGACAGCGTTATCCTAACAGGCGGTTCTTTCGCCTCCGGTGCACAAACATCATTTCAAATTATTTTTCTTGGCATACTCACTCTGCTGTTTAGTTTAATCCTGGTACAAAACCGGGGTGAAATTTGGATTCTGCTTTTTTTTATATTTTTTGGAATCATATCTGCCTATTTTTTTCACAAGGATGCGGTTTTCACAGCCTATTTTTTACAACTAATCCTTCTTCTGTTTCTATTGTCAAAAACAAGCTGGTTGGAAAAATTAACCAGGACGGAATGCTGGATCTATTGGATTATCATCTTCTTTGCTTTATACGGTTTATACTCAAAGGATCCGTTACAATCTCAAATTCCACAATATTTTCCCCAAGCACTTATCTGGCAAAAAGCGCCCTATTACCTGTTTCTATTGATGAGAATGTACCTTTTGGCTTTATTGATAAAAATCCCTGTGGTTCTGGTTTACAATCATGCCAGCCTTTCACGAAAACTATGGATCTCCAGCCTATTTCAATCTTCATTTCCCCAGTTCGTTCAATTTTTCCTTCTTGTTTCGGTGTTTTATTTTTTCATTTCAGGTTGGCAGGCTGAAAATTTTCGTACTGAGTTGGTTAAGTTGTTCAAGCAAGTACAGAGCAACCAAACTCCTGAAACAATTACACATTATCAGCAGAATTTATCAGAAAGCGATTCCGTTATCACGATGCGAGGTTATCTCCCGGTTCGTATTCCCCGGGATTTAGACGGTAAAATGATTATAAGGGCGCCACGAATTCAATCTTCAAATAAACGTGTCTTCGATCATTTTATTGTATTTAAAGATTCAGATTCATTATCTAATTCAATTCACCTTGTTCGCATAGATTCCACACTACTAAAATCCGTGACAAAAAATCTTCCGCTTATGATAGGTTCGCAAATCAAGGCATATCAATTCAGCACATCCAACCAGGTGGAAAGCTTTTTGTACAATATGAATACACAGCAACTGCCAAATGTGGATTCATTCTTTCCATTTGTGGTGTTACCTTCCGGTGAAAGTAATATTGGAATTTTTCCGTTCGCCCTGTTCTCCAACAAATTTGAATCTGCCATTTCGTTTCATTTAGATTCCACCTCCGGAAAGTTACCTTCGTTATTGAATATGCAAATTGGCAATCAAAACATTCAAAGCAGATTGACTGCCGGAAGAGTATACCTTCCGGTTTATAACGACGAGAACCGGGATGATTTCTATGCATTTGATATCATCATATTACCCACTTTCTCACGGGCAATGACTCCTATTTTTCGGCTTCTGATATTTCTGGCAATTGTTTATTTCCTGGTAAATCTATTGGTTACTCGCAGGATGGTAAAATTCGGAGAGCAAATCAACGACCGAATTGTGCAGAAATTTTCTCAGCTTAAAACCGGGATTCGTGAGATTGCTTCCGGGAATTTAGATTACAAAGTTGAATTGGAAGGGGAGGATGAATTCGTTGAATTAGCCGAGCGCTTTAATACAATGGGAGACAAACTTTTAAAGACCATTGAAGAATCTGTAGAAAAAGAACGGCTGGAGCATGAACTCGATATGGCTCGCCAGGTACAATTAGGCATTCTACCCCGTAAACTGCCGGAAATTTCAGGCTATCAAATTGCCGTATGTTTGAAGACAGCCACAGAAGTCGGCGGGGATTTTTATGATGTCTTACCATTGAGTAAAGATAAATTTCTGGTTTCAATTGGCGATGTTTCGGGCAAGGGATCTTACGCTGCATTGTACATGGCGCAATGTATGAGCCTTATCCGGTTTTCTCACCATTTTACCAAAGATCCTGCGGAAATTGCCATTCGACTCAATAATTACTTTGCCGACCCTATGGTTGACAAACAACTTTTTGTAACAGCTGTAATTGGTGTTTTGGATAGCAAAAAAAACCGGTTTAAATGGATTCGCGCCGGCCATACGCCACCGCTTGTGATGCCAGGTAAACCAGACACGGATATTCAGGAAATGACAAGCTCAGGTATGGGAATTGGTTTGACAACCAATGAGAGTATTTTTAAAGACAAACTCGAAGTTATGGACCTGCATTTTGACCCGGGAGATGCATGTATACTATACTCAGACGGCCTTATAGAAGCGGCTATTTATACCGGTGAAGAGATTGAACATTATGGCATTGATCGGTTATCAAACCTGCTTGCAAAGCAGAAAGAGGAATCAGCCAAACAGATTTTGAATGAATTGGAAAAAGATATTATTGAATTTTACCGGGGTATCCCACCAGTTGATGATTATACCTTGATTGTGATTAAAAGGAATAAGAAGGTTTAGATAGTTACAATTTAAATTTCTTCAATATTTAGAGGATTTTTGATAATATATTAGTAGCTGCAAACTAACTCATTGTCCGTGATATGAAAGGAGGTGGTCTGTTTTTTATTTACGCAATATTCTTAGAGCAAATTATATGATGTTCAATTTAAACAAAAGGAGGTAAAAGCTATGCCAACTATAACTCAAATAATTGATGACTATTCTGTTTAATTTACGCAAATTATCTGCGAGGAAGTCTTACGAAATGGGCTACCGGAGTGATTTATTTGAATTCATCCGGCAAACATGTGTAGGAGAAGAAGAAACATAAAATAATATGGATAGAATAAACTATGGTTATACATTCGAACCGATTAAACTACAAGGTACTCGGAGTCGCGCAAATTTTACTTAACATAAAACTTTACTTACTAATTTTATAATTTAATTAAACTGAGGAACCCAAAATGGCACTTTTAATCAATCGATCTCTCAAACTGCCAGATGATCAATACTTTCAAACGACTGCACCCAAAACTGGCATATGTTTGCATCACACAGTCGGTGGCAGTGCAAAATCATCCATCAATTGGTGGCGGCAGACGCCAGAGACAGTTGGAACTGCATACGTGATAGAAAGGGATGGGACGATTTATGAGGCATTTGACCCGAAGTTTTGGGCTTGGCAATTTGGTTTAAAATGGAATGTCGAAGAAAAAGCAGCGTTTGAGAAGCGTTTTATCGGCATTGAAATTGCCAGTGAGGGAGGTCTCATCGAACAAGATGGTAAACTCTATTGTTTTGATCGTGTTTCCGACCGCTCGCTCAAGAAAAAAGAAGAGGCGTTTGATTACGGGCAAGATTACCGTGGTTACAGATATTTCGACCGCTATGAACCTAAGCAAGTAGAATCGATTATTGAACTCATCACTGACCTGTGCCAAAGATTTAATATCGATAGAAATGTACCATCCGACTATCTTGGTTTTCATGGTAAGAAGCTGGGGAGCTTCCAAGGCGTGATCGGGCACGTAAATGTCAGATTGGACAAGAGTGATCCGGCTCCGGACGTTGAGTTCTGGGAAAAAGTTATTAATGAATGTAGCTTAAAAAAGGTTGCTACATTTGATGAAGTCGAAGAGTTGTTTGATCAGAATGTTGCACAATTCAGCAAGATGAACCGGGCTGCTGCTGCTGTTGTGAAAGGTGTTTTATACGAATTGCAGCGTGGAGACCGCGATACTTTTATAAAACTTTATGATGCTCAAGAAAATGGACATACAGTTTACTACAAAATGGTTCAGGGAGATTCTGACCTTGTGAGGCGAATCGGCGGTGCGCTTGGATTAAAAAGCGTAACTGATAATATGTTGGAGGTTTACAATGATTAAGACTGTCATAACTTTGCTGGTTATCATTGCTCTTCTAGCCGGCGTTTCATCTTTTTTGGTTGGCAAATTCTCGAACCGGGAAGAAATTGAACGAGCTAAACTGGAACTTGAGGATACCCGTGCCTTACGCGATTCACTTTTAACTCAAGTTAAGTCACGAGATAAGGTCATTGCTGCTCTGGAAGATAGTGAAACAGACTTGAGGGGGGAAATCGACAGTTTGAGAGTAGTAAACAATAAGTTGGAGGATGATCGAAAAACTGCCGTTCAGGATGCTTTTAGCCTATTTCAACCGGAAGATATTATGAATGAAATGAAGAAGCAATGGCCTCAAATGAGCAGATCAAAGTGGGGGTTTATGGATATCATGGACGAAGAGTTTCAAGTAGAAATCGAATACTTTGTCATTCCAACGCAGTTTACGACGGCATTCATACAAGATCACATCGATGCTGTCAGCTATCGAGTCCAGGTTGACAATCTCAGACGAGCTGATACTTTACATCAAATGGTTGACGTCTTGCAAGACAGTGTTCTCACGCTTGAGCGGGAAAACAAGGCCGCATATAAAACCGGTTACGACGATGCTTATGCTAAATATGAAGTAATAAACGAAAAATATGTTCATCTTCTCGAGAACCCTCAAATTAAACTGGGAGTGCCCTCAATCCCTGTTTTTATAGGCAGTGCTGCAGCAGGATTCGTGATTGGTACAGTGGCAAAATAAAGCAAATTTTTTATCGATCGTTTAAAACGATCCAGTATTACAAGCAGTCTCTTGTAAATTTGAACTGTAAAAAAGTAGGCCTCTAGTCGGACTATTAAATATTTAATCAGAATGCATGGGAGAGAACGTATTGTTAAACAACCCCTGGGCTTTTTATGGAAGTTTTGCGGTATATAAATTCAGAACTTAAAAGCCAAAACTGTTCTTACAATTTTCGAAATTTATTTGTATAATACCTTAATCATACATCAAATATTTATTATATTAGTAGTAAGAGATTTTTTTGAATAAGTCCTTGGTCTAATATTAATGAATAGAAAAAAAGCAATTATTTCCATTTCTATATTGGCTTCTGTAGCGCTGATAATCAGTCTTGTAGTGTTAACAATTATTAACTCGAAAGATTGTAGTCAATTCGTAATTGATACTTACGAATTACATTCAGGAATTGATATTCCCAAGGTCAAATATATTAATTGTTATTATGATGAACGAAAAGAGTTTCGAATATCGATTTATCAATTAGAAATCAATGTCAATCAATACATTAATCAACATAATTTTGAATTAATTCAATTTAGGTCCGATTCAGAGTTCAAAGGTTTCGGAATGCTTAATCCCAACGAATTGCCCGAGAATAAGGAATTATACATTGTCAAAGGGGAAAAATGGGGACATAAATGGCAATATGTAATCGAAAAAGAAACAAAAAGAATTTGGGTGAAATTATCGTACCGATAACTATCTGCCTGCTGGCTAACGCTATAAAAACCAAGATTGACCTTTGTTTCTTCTTGAATAACTCATTCCTGTTAAAATTCTCATTCCTCTCATAAAAAAATGAACTATTGAATTTAAGTCCATAGTTAGCTACATTTTTTAGATATTTTAAAAGCAGAATTAAACTTGGGAGATAGCAATGAAACGACTATCATTTGTTCTGCTGCTACTTGTTCCGTTAAATACCTGGGCGCAGCAGAAAGAAACCTTCGACTACTGGCAGTATGACAAAGCCATTATCTGGCGCGGTGTTCAGGCGTTTATGATGTGTAATGGCGTTTTTACCTCGAACCGAACAATCGATCAAATTTTTGAGCAGGAACTGGCCTACGTCTGGGGCAGACCCGGTACGGTAAAAGGCGATGACTACGTCGTAGATGAGGAAAAGCGGGCGGTTGCCGTCGGTCTCGCTGATGATATCCCAACCATGCGAGCCGCATATCGCGAGGGCTTGGGTTGCATCATCATGCCGCCCGATCAGACTTTCGAACATATTGCCGACTTACCGATTCTGGAGACGCCGCCACTTTCCGGCGATGCCGCCGCTATTCCATGGCCCGACGGAGACTTGATTCCGAAATCGCCGTTGCCGACGGAAATAAATAAGGATGCCCTGGCCGCAGCCGCCAGGTGGTCATTCGATAGAGAAACCTATGGAACCACGCAGCAAGTCACACTCAGCCTGATTGTGGTGTATAAGGGCAAGATTGTTCTGGAACAATATGCTCCCGGCGTAGATTATCTCACCAAAACCCGGACCTGGTCAACGGCAAAGAGTATAGCCGTTACCCTGTTCGGAATACTCGTAGACCGGGGAAAGCTGTCACTGGACGAACCACTCGGCTTTGACTGGCTCCCACGCACGCGATTACCAGGGGTGGATCCGCGAGCAAAGATTACACTTCGGCACGTTTTGAATATGTCGAGCGGGTTGTACCCAGTCGATAACAACAGGCTTGAATACGCAACCGGATCGGGACTGGCTTATTGGGCCGGGGCAAGCTCCATTCGGGGAGCACGTAACCGCGCTCTTATTCGGGAACCGGGTACGAACTGGGATTACGAGAATTATGATACTCTGCTCGCGCTCTATGCCATGAAACGCGCCATTGGTGACGATCAGAAGTACCTGGAATTTCCCAGATCCGCCCTCCTGGACAGGATCGGCATGCGCAATACTGTACCAGGAGTGGACCGATTTGGTGATTTCATCATGAGCAGCCAAGTATATACAAACGCAAGGGATCTGGCGCGGTTTGGCCTGCTCTATCTTAATGGCGGCATATGGAATGGCGAGCGCCTGTTATCCGATAAATGGATCGATTTTGTGCGAACACCTGCTCCATCGACCAAAGAGCGCGGGAATTTTTACGGCGGTCAATGGTGGCTCGTCCCCGACGATCGCACGGACGTGCCGGCAGATGCGTACTCGACAGCCGGAAACCGGGGCCAGTATGTGATCGTGGTGCCTTCCCATGAGCTGGTCATTGTCAGGCGAGGATTGGACTTTGGACGCCAGGGATTCAATCGCTGGGATCTCACCAGGGAAGTCCTCAAAGCTTTTTAGGGGGATAATCCGGGAACAAAACATACCCATAGGATATTATGGCGGGTTTATTATGAATGTACTGATACGTTAAGCGACAATTTTTTACTTGACATCTGAGAATTAAACAAGTATCTTTCAATTAATCACAAATTTTGAATAACTCTGGGGTTTTTATGGAAGTTCTGCAGTATATAATTTTCAGAAACTCGAAAGTCAGTTGGTAGTGGTTATTGCCGCCTCGGAGACCATATAAGCTGTAATTTGGCTAACCGGTTTAGATAAGTCGCCAATTCCAGAAGAAGAAAACGTAAAAATGCATGTAAGTAGGTGTTTTTATGAAATAATATTATAATTGCTGTTTTGGATGAAAGGCTTTATCTGTCACCTATAATTAGTATGAGCGACTTGCTCATTCCTATTCTAGGCTGAAGAAAGGTCAGATCTAAGTTCGAATCCTAGAGGATATCCCTAAAACAGGACTTTACGGTGTCGAGAGCATTTATCCAATAGGTGGAAGAGACTTATACAACTTTGACAACTGCAACGAGATTCAGGACTATACTTTGGTGAGTTCTTGTCAAAACTTAATTCCTTAGCTGCTTATTGAGAATACAAATTTAACAAATTTGATAGGAGAGGCTTATGAATTTCAAAGTAATAATAAAATTCCACTGTCTCGCTGTTTTTTTTCTTCTGTTAGGTTGGCATACCATACAAGGTCAGGACATCAAAATCTACCACGGTAGAAAAGGTGAAACAAAAATAATTCAATCGCTCAAAAAACCAATTAAAGTTGAATCGGGGACGACAATTAGCATTGAAATCGTTAATGCTCATCAAGGACTCTATAAGTACAGTTTTACAGAGGAGACCTTCGCTCCGGACATTAGTGTGCTTGACACAGGCGTTTTAATTGCACTCCTAAATCAACTTATAAAAACATCACCCCCGCCTTCAGGAGCAGTTAGAGTTCGTAAGTCGAAAGTTGACGAATATCTAGAAGAATTGAAAAAACTTGCTAGCAAAGTTAAGGTAGCTCAAGAGCACGTAATAATCTCTGATGCCCCTGAAATGCTTTTGCCAGGAAACCGAATAGATGTGACGAAAACTGGCTATAGGTGGTTGCAAGCTAAAATTCAGGAATTGCCTCAGCATGCAACAATCACGAAGAAATTAGAAAGACTGCACAAAGAGGCCAAGATCGAAGCTTCAAATTCATCAAAGCCCTTCGAGTCAGAAATATATAAATCTTATGAGGTGCAGATGCTAGAGGCAGTTAAAACCTTACGAAAAATTTATTTAGATCAAAATTCTTCACCGATATTTCAACATTCTAAACAAATAAAAGACAAGGAAGTGAATATATCGCTCAATATCGAAGCGCGGACCAAAAACGCAAAGCAACGACAAACTGGAAAAAAAGTTGTCACAATTAATGTGCAGCCATATTATAATAGGCCAGAGCTTGAAGCGGTTCCTGTCGTCAACATGATCTGGACATCCAATGTAAACAGGTTTGCCATCAAGGATGGTATTGTAGTTCAAAATGATGATGATGGTTGGCGTTTTCGGCCAGGACTCTCCCTGCTCTATAATGTAGCAAGATTCGGAATCCTGAAACGAGGTGGTTTTGGGGTCGGTTTAGGGTATTCACCTTCTTCGGATGGAAGTCAACTCGAGAACCTTTTTCTTACAATGATGGTGAGTTACGCAGATAAGTTTAGAATTGGTGTTGGTGTTGGTCAAGCTCAATATCCCAAGGGATTGAAAGAACCTGCTGTAGTCGGGGAGGCACTACCGTCTAATATTGAGGATATTGATCAGCTTATAACTTTTGAAGGCAAACTTTCATTTTTTATGACATTTACTTTGTTCGGACTAAATCTGCCAATTATAAAATAGAAACGATGGAGAAATAAATGAACAAAAGAAAGCTAAATTCTGTGCTACTGGCGATGTTTTGTACGACAATTTTCTTCTCTGAGCAGTCCTGTGAGATACGACCCACAATTGAAGAAATTGTTGAACTGGAAGCACAGATACTAACGAGCACAAGTCTCGATTCAATTGAGTTATTGAGTTTATTTTACGAAAAATTAGAGTTGCTTGATCGACTTCATTTATCTTTTGAAGAGCGAGCTAAACTTACAGAATATCAAAGCAAGTTACTAAGAATGTGGGAACCCGCGCCAGAATTGGTACAGACAGTTGTGACAACATCCGACAAGGATATTCGAAGACGATCCTGTAGAGCGTTCGATTCGGCACCAGCTAATACACCACGAGCCCCTCGGTTTAGACGTTTAGCTCCTGATTTATTAAGGCAGCAGTCTTACGAGATTCCCGTAGCTTTTCATGTAATTGCTGATGATACAGGCGAGGGCCTGCTGCCCAACATGCACTCCTTGCTTTTTTCCCAGATCGATACATTAAATAATGCATTTAAAGTTGCAAACATTATCTTCAAATTGGAGAGTGTTGATACCACCTTCAATAATGAATGGTTTGATGCCGGTTACTTTGGCCGTAATGATACGAGTGCAGCCGTTGCAATGACTGACATGCTGAATATAAACCCAGATAGTGTATTGAACGTCTATACGATTCGGGGAGGAAATCGCTTTCTAGGTGAGGCCTCGTTCCCATGGTGGGATACGAAAGGAACAAACGAAGACGTCGTCATCATATATTATCAAGCTACAACGGGAGGCTCGTTCACGATGTATTCGGAAGGAAATACATTAGTGCATGAGGTGGGACATTACCTTGGATTATATCATACATTTCATATGGCAGCTAAATATCAGGTGGTAAATGGAAGTGAGGTCAAACTACCGATAGATCCAAACGCATGTGCCGACTCAACGTACTGGTATGGTTGTACAGATAAGGCATATAATACTCAGCCATTTCCGAATTTCAGAATCGTTGCTGGTGATCAGGTCGATGATACTCCCGCAATGAGATTGTGCAACTTTAAGGACTGTACATCTACTGATACGTGTTCAGATCTTCCGGGAGGGGACCCAATCCACAATTACATGGGGTACCGACCAGATGCATGTTTAGTTGAATTTACGCCTGGGCAAATACTCAGAATTCGTAGGTACATTTTCGAATTCCGTAGGACATTTATTAAACAAAGCGCATGATGGGATACATATACATCTTTCTTCAAGCCTTTATGATTCTGGTATCTTGTAGCAGAATGCAGTGCGAAAGAAAAGTTGACAATTCAAATAACACGAACGAATTGAAAGCTGTCGTTGCACTCATAGTTGAACTCCCTGAAAAAACGGGAAGATATGCCATTGTTCCCAAGGATAATCAAAGTGTTTTTTATGTTCCGGATTTCCTAGCAGACTCCCTAAAAATTGATAGCTTAGAAGTTATTTTCAGCGGTGAATATGATACTTCATTCAAAGCCAGATCATTTGGACGGCCAATAATCATTAATGCAATTCGCATCCTATCAGTGAAGGAAAAGTAGCATGGCAAAATTCTGCTTCTGTGCAATAATCATTTCCTGGGTGGCCCTCCATTGGATTGACAACTTGCTGGAATTGTTTGTTTATCAAAACCAAAGAATTGCCGCACAGGATCTTTGTTGTTGCTCACTTATATCACAGGCACGTTAATTAGAAGGTCTTCGAAAAGATGCTCGAAGAATACACGTGTTTATAATGCTACGATGTGCTAGTGTTGGGTGAATGATTATTAACTGGGATCAAACAATATGAATAAATTCAACTATTCCTTCTGGGTGCTTTTACTACCAACCTTACTTTCAGCATGCGCATTTCGTTCAGTCTTATCACCAAGCCAACTATCAGGAACTGTCGAAAATGGGATCTACAAATCGGCAGTCGGTGATTTCTCTCTAAGAATACTCCCTCGCTGCAGCATTGTCGACGGTGCGGATGGTGTTACATTTACACACTTTGGCGGTGAACAACAAGTCAGCATCAATACTCAGCCATATGACGGCAGTAAACTTGACGGCCAACGACAAGGTTCTTTGAAAAGGCTTATTGAGGTTCATTATCATTCAAACTTCAAAATTATTCAGGAAGATTTTTTTCAAGATGTGCAAACAGGAACTATATCAATCGTGTATGCATATGGAACTACAGAAGTCACTACGCTTCCGAGGTTGAGTGTTGCCGCATTCTCTACGAGCACTCGTGCATATTTGGTACGTTTTGAAGACAAGAAGCGTGAAAATAAGCCGTCAAGAAATGACCAAATAGAATATCTAAAAGATAGCCTACTCAATGTTGTAAAATCGGTTGAAATTAATCAAGCTTTTTAATAGGACAAATCTAACAAACTTTTCAAAATTCTGTAAGAATAGACAAACGGTGCAGCGCAGTCCGGTTGTACTTGGTTATCCGGGTGAACCTCTCCAGACTCTCCGGCACACACGCGGTCATTCAGCTCGCAACTTTCCAAATCCCATCGGATATTATTTTGTGGTTTTTTTGACATAGACCCATACAAATCCCCTTGCCTTTCGCCAATCATTTATTTACCTTGTTTTGAAATCCAGGTAAAATGTTCAAACAATAAATTGGAGATCGATCCATGATCAGAAAGACAACCCTCTTTGTCATGTGTTTACTGTTATTTACTTTTTCACAAATCTACGCCCAATCATCCGTTAAAGCCATTGTGGGTGGGACTTTGGTAAATCCTGGCGGTGCTGCAACTATTAAAAATAGTGTGGTACTAATCGAGGGGAATGTAATTATCAAAGTTGGTAAAAAGAATGAAGTCAAAATCCCGGCAGGCGCCGAGATTATCGATGCCGAAGGGAAATGGATCATTCTCGGTTTGATTGATTCCCATGTTCATTTTTTTCAATCCGGCGGACTTTATACCCGGCCCGATGTCATCGATCTTAGAAAGCATGTGCCGTATGCTGAACAGGAGCTGGTCCAAATTCGGGAACGCCTGCCGGACACATTTGCCCGCTACATCAGATGCGGAATCACATCGGTCGTCGATGTTGGCGGACCGTTCTGGAATTTCAAAGTGCGGGAACTTGCCCGGAAAACCGCACTCGCTCCCCGTGTAGCGGTTGCCGGTCCGTTGGCATCCACCTATCAACCGGAGGCTTTAACGACTGATGATCCGCCTATCATCAAAGTAAACACGGTTGCAGAAGCAAGGGCCCTGGTACAAAGACAAATTGCAGAAAAGGTGGACTTAATCAAGATATGGTACATCGTCCGCCGCGGCCAGACTCCTGCAGATAACCTGCACCTGGTGAAGGCGACCATCGATGAAAGCCATAGCGCTGGTGTGAGAGTGGCTGTTCACGCCACGCAACTCGAAACCGCCCGGGCGGCGGCGGTGAAGGCCGGCGCAGATATCCTGGTGCACAGCGTTACGGATCAAGAGGTTGACGAGGAATTCATTCAGCTTCTCAAAAAGAACAATGTAATTTACACCACCAGCCTGGTGGTATTCGAAGGGTATCCTGAAGTTCTTACGCAACAGGTAAGTTTAACAGCTGCCGAACACGAAATTGCCAACCCGTTTGTCGTTTCCACACTTTTTGACTTGCGGCATCTGCCCCGGAAAGACATCCCCGAAAGAAGGCTGAAAGGAATGGACAATCCCGAACCGGTTTCTACCAATCCGGTTGTCCTGACTAACTTAAAGCGGCTTCAGGATAGCGGGGTGCTCATCGCAGCAGGTACGGATGCCGGTAATATTGGTACTTTGCATGGTCCGTCGATATTCCGTGAATTTGAGTTGATGACCGAAGCCGGCCTCTCATCCGGAGAGATTTTAACGGCAGCCACAATTAATGGCGCTAGACTAATGGGGAAGGAAAACAAATTGGGTACGATCGAAAAAGGTAAGCTCGCAGACCTGGTACTCCTCAACTCAGATCCGATAGCGGATATTCAAAACACCAGTGATATTCACCTCATTGTTAAAAATGGCAATAAGTATTGGCCTGAAGAAATATTAAGCAAAACTCCTGTCGAACTTATTCAGCAACAGGTTAACGCCTACAACGCAAGAGATATAAAAGCATTCTTAGCTACATACAGCCCGGAGGTACAAATATATAATCATCCGGATAGTCTACTCTTCACCGGATTAGACCAAATGGAAACCGTCTACAGCCGGCTTTTCGAGAACAATCCAAAACTCCACGTTGAAATTATTAATCGAATTGTATCCGGTGATTTCATCATTGACCAGGAGAGAGTTACAGGTTTCCCAAATGATCGGGTGATCAACGCAGTCGCTATTTACGAGGTGAAGGATGTTCTAATTCATAAAGTTTGGTTCGTTCGGGAATAGAGTAAGATAAGAAACTTATTTCGCGGTCATTGCGAGAAGTGCCGTCCGAACGGCACGACGAAGCAATCTCCCGCTATTACCAAAACAGATCGCCACGTCGCTAAGCTCCTCGCGATGACACGATGGTTAGGCAAGTAGATCGCCTCCTCTCAATGACATTTATTCTAATTTTTCAGTAATTACGTTTTAAGATAAAAGAAAAAGGATAAAAAGGGAAAAACTGAGTTTCTATGCGAGCGTTTATTAAATTTATCAAGGGCATTCTTAAAATGCCAATCTACGCTCAGGCCTGGGTCATGTTATTGATAGTTGCTAATTTGGTTGTGCCTTTGTCTTATTCCACTAGGTGGGAGTCCCAGGTTGTCGCATGCACTTTTCTGATGGGTGTGCTACTCATGACAATTATTACAGCCTTGAGTGGTTTTAGCCGTCTGTTAGGCTTGGGGCACTTTTTATGGTTCCCGATGCTTTATTTTCTTTGGACCAGACTCGATCATTTTCCAGCCACCGACTTTTTCGGAATTTGGCTTCGTATTCTTATAGCGATTAACGCAATTTCCCTGGTGATCGATGTTACTGATGTTATCCGTTACATAATGGGAGATAGGGAAGAGATAGTCGAAGGTTTGGATTAGCAATATAATTTATTGCAATTATTAAGCCTCGAAGTCTCTAAGACTCAAAAGATAAAATTATGAAATAACTTGTTTATTTCAATTGGAACCTTTAACTCTTTGTGGCTGTGTAGATACCATAAATTGTTAATGTTTTCGGGAACCTCTATCGGTTATAATACATTTCTGTTTTATGATGATTTCCCTTTGCATTAAATGAAATTTTCAAGTATTTATGGTTGATTCAAAATTATCTTTCAATTTTTAAAAGAATAGTTTCCTTCAATTTCAACTTCTGGCAATACCCATTTCCCAGGGATTGGGAAAATCAACTGGCCAAGGAAAGGTTAAACAATGAGTACTATTCAAATTAAAAATGGTTTGGAAAATTCCTATCCGGATGTATACACTCCCCAGGTTATGGCTGCTTTGTCATCTTTAGCACGGTTTAATGAAGACCAAAAATCTGTTATGGCAAAGAGGATAAAAAGAAGAATGCAGCGGTCAGTGGATAAAGAGAGGATTACGTTTCTGAATGAGGATGAGTTTATCCCACGAAGCCATTTAAGAGTGCAAGATGCAAGGAACGGGAAGTTTATCGGCTCTGAAATTCCAGCAGATTTACAGCGGCAATGGATACAGGGAACCGGTCCTGCGGCAAAGCCAAATTCCGTGGTTGAAAGTAGTATCAGGAATGTCGCTTACGCCTTGCTTTCCGGAGCCGATGGCTGGATGTTTGATGGCGAAGATGCTTTGGGTCAAATCACAACAATGTCGTTGGACAACCAAAGAAATCTCAAACTAGCCATTGCAAGAGATCCTGTGTTCATGAAAGCCGCAGAACAAGTTGCCGGGCAAATGAACCAATGGGCGATGGGATTCTTCGGAAGAGAGATCATCGATGATTGGCAAAAACAATTACAATTTACAACTAAGATTTTCCGGTGTCGGGGTTTGCATTTGGATGACAGGAATACCCGGGATCTAAAAGGCGTTGCGTTGTCGGCTTCAATTGTGGACATGATTCTTTATGTTGTAAACAACTACAAACAATTACAGAATGAGGGATCTTCTATCGTCTTGTATCTACCGAAAATCCAGACTGCCGAAGAAGCGGCGCTTTGGAATGAAATGTTGACTGCGCTTGAACAGCACCTGGGCCTGGCCGTTGGCACAATAAAAGTTTACGTCCTGGTTGAACAGCTTGAGGCCACTTTTCAATTGATGGAGATTCGTGCAGTTTTGGGCGAACATTTCGTGGGATATAATACCGGCAGATGGGATTATATCAACAGTGTTGCTGATGCGATGACTTGGGATAAGGATTTTATCAATCCTAATATTGAAGCGATTTCTATGACATACGGTTATATGAGAAATTACGAGGATCGGGTTCGACGGGCAGTGAACACACCTGATATGAATGGAAACTTTGCACTCTGGCAAGGAGGCATGGAACCCAACATTCCGGTTGGTTCCGAGGAAGGGGTCAAAAATAGTATGGAGAAAGCCGTGGCTGGCGCAGTTCGGGAGCAGAAAGAAGGAGCAAGCGGTAAGTGGGTGGCTCATTGGAAAATGGTGCATATCGTACGTCCTGTTTGGGAACAGGCAGGCGAGACCAATCAGCTCGGAAGGTCTTTCCCCGAATTGACTTACACTCAAGAAGATGAAGATGGTCTCACATTGCTGGAACCAGCCCCAACATCGATTCGAGGAGCCCGTAACCTGTTAAGCGTAGCCTTGCAATACGGAAATGCCTTCGGCCAGGGATTTCAGGCAGCCGCACTAAAACCGGCCGACTTTTTTACTAATGATGATATTTTATATCTGATGGAGGATATGGCAACCGGAGAGATTCGATTGAGTATCCTCTGGGAATGGATACACAAAGGAGCCAAATTGAATGAAAACGATTCTGAAACAGGCTTAAAATCCGGAGTTATTTTTTCCATGGATATATTCAAAAAATTGCTGGTAGAGGAATATGACAAACTGCTCAAAGCAAAAAACAAAGATGTCCACGATAACTCCAAGAATACCACATTGCCCATAGCTAGAGAAATTGTTGAAACCTATGTTCTGGATGATGCCAAAAACCCCTGGTATATCGATTTGTTGAATATCAATCTGAACAACCTTGATTTGCAAACCGCCAAAGACAGAATTGAACTGTATATCAATGCCTTTAAAAAAGATGGTTCCAGGATTACTGAGAATTTGGATTTTGCATAGTTTTCTATGGCATTTAATACAGTACTAAATATTTAACACAGAGTGTCGATCTTCATTGGTAAATGAGAATCTTAAATTAGATATGGAGTTAATAGTGGAAACTGATCTTGCTAACAAAAAAAGGGCCAGAAGAATTCAACGAAAATTTATAACGAAAATCAGGATTTACCAAGGTAAGTCACAGTCTATTGACTCTTCCAATTGGAACCTGGTCACGACAAGAAATTTAAGTTCAAGTGGCATTTTGTTTAACTACAATCAAAAAATACCTATGGGGACAATTTTGGAATTCAGTATGACATTACCCTTTGCTGACAACGTCCATTGCCTGGGCAAGGTGCGCCGGATAGAAAAAGAACAGCCAGCTAAAACAGGCATTCAAAAAATTCCCGTTTACGGGATTGCCGCTAATTTTATGAATTTAGACAGGTTTATTAAAGAATCCCTGGAGAGCTTTGCCAAGAAGTTTGGTTCTTGAAAAATGAGGGGGTGAAGGATTCTGTTAGATAATTGCATTAGTGAATGCTCTTGCCTTTCTCAAGTCCTTATTGTACCTTTATCATAAAGTCAAATGATTATCACAAAAGAAGATTCTCATCTTGCTAGAATAGTGATTTTTAGTATATTTTTGTTTTTTCGAAACTATGAATTAAAATTGTTTATATTTGCTAAAAACAGGATGATCATCTGAGTTTGAAATAAGGATTATAGACAGAATGAAACAAAATGAAATAAAACGGCTAATAAAACAGCATTATCAAAATCTAGAGAATGAATATGGCGTTACCAAGATCGGCATTTTCGGATCAGCTTTAAAAGGTACTTTGACAGAAGATAGTGACCTGGACATCTTTGTTGAATTTAAACATCCAATCGGATTTAAGTTTATTAAATTTGTAGAATATCTTGAAGTGTTATTCGGAAGAAAAGTTGATGTGATAACGAAAGATGGCCTGGAGAATATACGAGTTAAAGAAGTCGCAAAAGATATTAAGAGAACTTTAACTTATGTCTAAAAGAGAAGATAATGCCCTGTTTCAAGATATGAAAGGCGCTATCGATAGAATTATATTATATACATCCAAAATAGAATATGAGGATTTTGTCCAGGATAATAAAACCCAGGATGCAGTAATGAAGAACATTGAAATTCTCGGGGAAGCTTCTAAATTATTATCAGACGAAATAAAGGACAGATATCCAGAAATTCCTTGGAGGGAAATTGCAGGCACAAGAGATAAAATTGATTCATAATTATTTTGGTGTAAATATTGATATTGTGTGGAATATAGCAAAAAATGAAATACCGCTTCTATCAAAAGAATTAAATGAATAAAGAACTTATTCATTGCGACGAATTGAAGCTATCCAAGTTGTTTAAATTTAACGCATCAACTAAAAATTTATTTTCAAATCTTATTTCTCCAGAGAACAATCTACCTTAATTCACCCAACTACCACTTGAATTCCATTACTCATTCCTTTATTTTATGGTATGGCCAATAATCACTCCCCGCAATTTGCTCAAATTGTTTACGCGCTTCCGGTTGACCAGGAATTTACCTACGAAATTCCTGAACAGTTTGAAGAATTTCTTTGTCCGGGATATCGGGTAGTCGCGCCTTTTGGAAGACGGACCCTAACTGGTTACGTGGTTAAACTGGCAAGCGAAACGGAGTTGAAAAAACTCAAAAAGATTGAGGATGTGCTGGATCCGTTTCCATTATTTTCACAGGAAATGCTTACCCTGACCCAGTGGATCGCGGAATATTATTTTGCATCCTGGGGGGAGGTGTTAGAAGCGGCACTTCCTGCAGGTATCAATAAACAAAGTCATCGCCAGGTTAAGTTGGTGGAGAATCTCGACTTGGAAGATATTTCCAGATTAGGAAATCAGAAGGCAAAGCAGAAAGAAATATTGGCATTATTGGTTCTCAACGGCAGCCAAAGAGTCAACCAATTGGAGAAAAAGTTGGGGAAAAGCAAATTTAACTATTCTCTCAATAAATTGGAAAAAGAAGGATTAATCTCGATTGAAAACAAAGTCTATTTACCCAGGGTAAATGTGCAATATACCAAGTGTTTCCAAATTGCAGAGAGCTTTAACGGAAACGACGATTTGAAAACAAAAATCAGAGAAATGGAGAAAAGGTCACCGGTTCAGGTGAATATTTTAAAAATGTTGGCCGAACAACCTGCCGGCATGCTGCAATCCGAATTATTCAAAACCATCCAATCCGGAAGTTCTGCAATAAAAGCTTTATTGCAAAAAGGATTGATTTCCGAACAGAAAAAAGAAATTTTCCGTGATGAAAATATCCACTATGACATAAAAGAGAACATTGCTTTTCATCTGAATGCAGATCAGGATTCGGTGATGAAACAGCTCAAAGTCCACATCGAGAGCAACTCATTTGTCCCCACGCTACTTCATGGTGTGACCGGCAGCGGCAAGACACAAGTCTACATTGAAACTTTGAAACAGGTTCGCCAAAAAGGGAAAGATGCCATTGTGCTGGTTCCTGAAATTTCCCTGACTCCGCAGACTGTAAGCAGATTCAAGACTCACTTTGGCAAGGATGTGGCCGTTTTGCACAGCCGAATGTCTGATGGTGAGCGCTATGACTCGTGGCGAAAAATTCAATCCGGCAAGGTTCATATTGTGATTGGAGCACGCTCAGCAATTCTGGCGCCACTGCAAAACATCGGACTCATCGTGGTTGATGAAGAGCATGAATCCTCATACAAACAGAACGATCCGTCCCCCAGGTATCACGCAAGGGATGTAGCACTCGTGCGGGGTAAAATGAGCAATGCATTGGTTATCCTTGGTTCCGCAACTCCCGGCATCGAATCTTTTTACAACGCTAAAACCAGGAAATATCGATTATTGCAACTGCCCAAACGAGTTGAAGAATTACCACTTCCCAAAGTTGAAGTTGTTGACATGAAGGAGGAATTGCATAAAAATAAGGGCAAATCCGCACTTGTGTTTTCGGACAGACTACTCGCAAAAATCGAAGAAAAAATTAAGTTGGGCGAGCAAATCATTTTGATGCAAAATCGCCGGGGTTTTTCAACGTTTATTTTATGCAGGGATTGTGGCCACGTGGAAAATTGTATAAACTGCAATATCACGTTAACATATCATTTGCGCAGGCATATCTTGCTGTGTCATTATTGTGATTTCCAGAAACAAGCGCCAAAGATTTGTCCGCAATGCAAAGGTGTTGAAATGGTTTATCGCGGTGCCGGCACACAACGTGTGGAAGAGGAATTAAAAAAATACTTTCCCAAGATTAGAGTTATACGAATGGATATGGATACTACAACCCGAAAAGGATCACATCATCGTATTATACAGGATTTCCGCAACGGCGAATATGATGTTTTACTCGGAACTCAAATGGTGGCAAAGGGTTTGGATTTTCCACGAGTTACCCTGGTGGGTGTAATTTCGGCTGATACGACACTCATGCTTCCTGATTTTCGTTCTTCCGAGCGCGCTTTCCAGCTCTTCACACAGGTTGCCGGGCGTTCCGGACGAAAAGGCAAGCAAGGCGAAGTGATTATTCAAACTTACGATCCTTGCAACCATAGCATCATTTTTGCACAAAAGCATGATTTCCTTCGCTTTTTCGCTAAAGAAATTCGTGAGCGGCAGGAATTGTATTATCCCCCTTACAGTCGGCTCATTTCGATTGAGTTTCGCGGGAAAAAAGAGAATCAAGTCGATCAATTGGCAAATGAATTTGCCAAATCGATCCCACCGGCAAAATTTTTTCGTTTGCTCGGCCCCGCGCCGGCGCCATTATCGAAATTAAAAAACGAATTTCGCTACCAGATTTTATTAAAATATGATAAAGAACAAGATCCCAATGGCAGCCGGATGCGGCAACAAATACAGCCGACCTTGCAAAAATTCAATCAGCGTAACCGGCAATCTGTAAAAATAGCCATTGATATTGATCCGGTGGATTTATTTTAAGTAAACCTGAATACAAATAATAGTGGATAAATCACAAACTGATTTTTATCGCACACAAAGGTAATGAATTAAATGACGTTTATAAATTGATCAGCTTAATAACAAATATTAGTTCATATTTATTTTAAACACTTGAACCTGTCAAATATTCTTTTTACATTTGGCCGTTAAATTGAATCTGATGCTCAAAAAATTAAGTGGTAGTACCTGAATTTCCAATTATGAGAATTGCGATTATTTCAGATATTCACGGCAATTATTCAGCGTTAGAACAAGTAATATCTGACATCGATCAACAAAATATAGATGAAGTTTTTTGCCTGGGTGATATTGTGGGTTATGGTCCATCACCAAACGAATGTGTTGCCCATGTAAATGAAAGAGCTAGTGTCTCGTTACTAGGAAACCACGATTCAGCTGCCATAGGCCGCGACAACATCGAGACATTTAATTCATACGCCAAAGAAGCTATTTTATGGACTCGTAAAGAGCTTTCATCCAATTCAAAAAACTATTTGTCCAACCTGGAAATGACGCACCACGCGGAGAATCTTACTTATGTTCATAGTTCGCCCTTAAAGCCGGAAGAATGGACTTATATCACAACGATTCATGTTTCCATGGAGCAATTCTCTCACTTTCCTGGACAGGTCTGTTTTGTCGGCCATACTCATGTTGCGATAATTTTTGCGCAAGACCAGTTTTCAAATGTAGGTTTTCGGAATGAAGGTGTGTCTTTTGAAGACAAGGAACGCTACATTATCAATGTCGGCGCCGTCGGACAACCGAGAGATTACGACCCAAAGGCTTCTTATGGAATTCTCGATACTGAAAAGAATCATTTTGAATATCGGCGTATTCAATATGATATTCAAAAAACTCAACATCTAATGGAAAACGCAGGTTTACCTAGGTATTTAATTGACCGTTTGGCTGACGGAAGATGAAATTTCTGAATCATTGTGGCACATCATAAATTTAGATAGAATCTGTCTTTATATTGATTCTCATAAGTTTTAATCATATTATTTAATTTGCATTTTTAATGACTCTAAATCGAAGAATGATAAAAAAGAAAATTTTATCTAAACCATAATGATTCTGGGAGGAGTTGATATGCCGGAGAATTCCAATACTGCAAAACAAGAGATAAGAAAAGTTCTACTTTCGGAAGATCAATATCGTCAAATAGCGAGTGAGCTTGACATTCTTCGAGCAAAACTCAAAGCCCAGTTAATTTTATTTGGTGACCTTAATGGCCAGTTGATTTGCGAAAAGGGAGAAATCCCGGGAGCGGATACAACTATATTAACCGCATTGCTTGCAGGAGATTTCTCGGCAACCACGGAAATTGCGAAAATAATAGGCCACAATAATCATTTTCGACTTCATTATCATGAAGGGTCATTGCGGCATCTGTATGTTTCCAGTTTAAGTGACCAATTTTTTCTTGCCGTCACATTCGATGCAACCGTTACACTTGGAATGGTTCGTATCTTCACCAGGAGAACAATCGATAAAGTTAGCCGAATCATTGAGACCGATTTTGAAGAAATGGTTAAAATCAGCAATATTATTAATTCAGAATTTAAAACTTATGTAACGGAAGGACTGGATAAAATTCTCGGTTAATCATATCTATGTTTATTAATTGGGCCCTTCAAGAAATTTCCCTGAAAATTGTTTATTATGGCCCGGGTTTAAGTGGCAAAACAACGAACCTGATTCAAATCTATGATAAAATTAATCCAGCCCACAGGGGTGAAATGGTAAGCCTGAAAACGATGGAAGAACGCACGATTTTTTTTGATTTTATGCAATTTGAATTGCCTCCTATTCATGGAAAAAAACCTAAATTCAGTTTATACACGGTACCAGGTCAGTACTATTATGCTGCTAGTAGAAGAATAATTTTGAGTGGAACGGATGGTGTGGTCTTCGTAGCAGATTCCCAGGAAAACCGGATGAGTGATAATTTAGATTCTATCCTGGATCTGGAACAGAACCTGATCCGTAACAATCGCTCTTTGGAGGAAATACCCTGGGTGCTTCAATACAACAAGCAGGATTTGGACAATAACCTTCCCATTGAAACTCTGCAAAAAAAACTGAATTACAACAATGTTCCATTTTTTTCAGGAGTAGCCACAAAAGGAATCGGTGTGAGTGATACATTAAAGACAATTATCAACAGTGTAGTTGAAGATATAGAGAGGAGATGGCATGCTTAAAATCGCCAATCAAGAAACAGAGAGCAATCTTTCCTCTCAGGAAACAGTGCCTCAAAGACAGATCGAGATTGAATTAGCGAAAGTTGTTAATCTGGGTAATTTTGAGTGTGTCTATCTGTTTTCCGAAGATGGGCTTTTAATCGCGGGCATTCAAGGACGTAGTGATTTTACCCAGGATAATGCATCAGAATTGGTTTATTCCGTTCATGATGGGTTAGAATATTTGGATAATGCAACAGGATTTGATGGCGCCATCGAAATCCTATTGCTAGGGCGGTCTCGACGGAAAGTTTCCATTCGAAGTTTCAAGGCATTTGGACAATATGTTAAATTGGTTCTGGTGATTCCGAAGAGTAAGACATATCGATTTCTAACCAATCGGATCATCAGAATCATTAGAGAAATAAGCAAAGCATCTTTAATTTAATTTTGTCGATCTGGTAGATGAATTCAAATGTATTGGTAGGTTTAACGGTTGATAATTTTGAGGGGGTTAAAGGATATTATTTACTAAAACTAATTCGTAAAGCGGGCATTGAGTTTGCTGAAGTAACGGTGTCGATATTTGAAGATATCGATCAAGTGATCTCAAATATGGATGGCTTAAAACTTGGTTTACATCTGCCAATCATCTCCGAATCCGGTTATGACTTTTCTTGCCTGGAAAAGAAGAAGGAGATAGATGCCCTTACTGAGAATATCAATCGCTATTGGCGGAAAATGAATTTACAATATGTTCTGGCACATTCTACCGAAGGCCACTTCATAGAGACACCTGGGGAAAGTTCCGAAGAATTTTTATTTGAAAATTTGAAAAAGCTGGATGCTCCTATCGTTTTGGAAAATACATTTGAGAATGAGAATTTTAATTTTGATCAATTTCTGGAACGAGCTGAATCAGCATTTGACGACCAATTGTTGGGAATTTGTTTCGACCCCCCGCATGCTTATATCAGTCGGCAAGAATGGTTCCCGATGTTGGAGAAACATTATTCAAAAATCCGATTGCTGCATCTTTCGGATTGCACCCGGGAAGAGGATTTGCACCAGCCGTTTGGCCAGGATGGCAACCTGCCTGTGGATGAAATTCTTGGATTTCTCAAGGATAAAGGATACAAGGGCATGGTCAATTTGGAGTTGCAGCCAAAATCATTATCAGACCTTACGTCACTTTTTGACAGCTATCTCATGGTTTTGCGTTATCTTAATCGCAGAAAATATTTCACAATGAAATTACGAAGCCTTGTTTTTCTGCCTTTACTACAGAGGCGTTTGAAATAGGTATTAACTCGACTAATTAAATTTTGTTGAAACACCTTAATCTCAATCTCTCTTAAATGAGAAAGTCAGGATTATTGATATAACAATTATGCCGCAATTATCACTTCAATATACAGCGAATATAGGTCAGGAGATTAGCTTTCAAGATCTTTTTGCAAAGTTACATAATATTCTGGCCGACAGTTGTGATATAAAAATAGACAATTGTAAAAGCAGAGCCACCAAACTGGATAACTATTACATAGGTCGTGGGGAAACTTCAAATGCATTTATTCAGCTGGATATTCACTTTTTGGAGGGACGGTCTTTGGCCTTAAAAAAAGAGATTGGTAGCCAAATTCTTGAAGCTTTAAAAGAGATTTACAGCCAATCTATATCCGAGTTCAATCTTCAAATCACTGTAGAAATTAAAGATATCGAACAAGAGGTTTATTTTAAATACCCGCCGGGAAGTTTAAAATGAAAGCAATGTTCAAATGAGTGTTCTGTATTATTTCCTAAAAAACAAATATGCTTTTATTTCCTTGAGACAAGGAAATAGCATGCAAAATAAGAGTGTAAAATCATTTTGAATCTAAATCATCATCTAATCGGAGGAATCAATGAGTAAGCAATCTGAAGTGAACTTTTATCGCTGGGATGATATGCCATTGGAGAAAGTTACAGATCAAATCGACCGGCGTTTGGTTACGGGTAACCGCATCATGGTAGCTCATGTCTATCTCAAAAAAGGTAGTATTGTGCCCACACACTCCCATGAGAACGAGCAAATCACCTATATCATGGATGGCGCCCTTCACTTTTGGATCGGCGAGGATGAATCAGAGGAGATTGTCGTTCGATCTGGTGAAGTCTTACATCTTCCTTCGAATGTGGTACACAAAGCACAAGCCCTGGAAGATACATTTGATGTGGATGTTTTTAGTCCGCCTCGACAGGATTGGCTAGATGGTACAGACAGCTATTTTCACGATAAAGCAACGGGATTATAGAAATGGATTTTGGTTTAAAAGGAAAAGTAGCGTTGGTCGCCGCTTCCAGTCGTGGTTTGGGACGAGCTGTGGCGGAGGAGTTGGCCTATGAAGGCGTAAACCTGGTTCTTTGTGCTCGCGGAGAAGAGGGCCTTAACAAAGTCAAATCAAAGATTATCGAGAAGACCGGTGTGAAAGTTGTTGCAATAGCGGCAAATCTTGCAGTACCAGGGCAAGTGAATCATGTTGTGGAAATCGGAATTAAAGAATTTGGTCATATAGACATTCTGGTCACCAATACTGGCGGACCACCTGCCGGCGTATTTGAAAGTCTGAGCCAGGAGGAATGGCAAGAAGCGATTCGCCAAAATTTAGAAAGTGTACTCAACTTAACGCGAGCTGTTTTACCCGGAATGAAAGAACGTCAATGGGGCCGAATCCTTAACATCACATCGATTTCCGTGAAGCAGCCTGTAGATAACCTTATTCTATCAAATAGCATTCGAGCGGCTGTGACAGGTTTTGCACGTACCCTGGCAAACGAAGTAGCGTCTTTAGGCATTACTGTAAACAACGTACTGCCCGGCTATACCCGTACAAGTCGGGTTGAAGAGTTGGCTGGGCAAATTGCAAAGGCTAAAGGAACTACAGTGAAAGAAGCAATCGATGGTTGGGCAAATCAAATACCAATGGGCCGTATTGGTGAACCGCGTGAGTTTGCCGCGTTGATTGCATTCCTTGCTTCTGAAAGAGCTAGCTATATTACTGGTACTTCGATCCCGGTTGATGGTGGGTGGATTCGATCCCTTTATTGAGTCATTGGAATAATCCTGGATGAAAAAGATGAATAACTCAAATGGAAACCTGATGAAATCTCATCTTATTGAAGCCTGGCAAATGAGTAACGAGGCAAACTTTTACCTACTCGAAAATATAGCAGAAGATTATTTACAAGACAGCTATACACCTCGTACACGTTCTGTTGCCGCACAGTTTGCCCACATTCACAATGTTCGTCTTCGCTGGCTCAACCATGCAGCTCCAAAATTAGTAGGTGATGTACAGAGTTTTGTCAAAGGCGCGCAGCCTACTAAGGAAGAACTAAAGCAAGCGTTACAGGTTTCTCAGGTAATTGTCGCTCGATTTCTGGAAGAGTGTGAATCCTCGGGTAAGGTGAAAAGTTGGAGCGGCTCGCCTGTTACTTTTCTGAGTTACATGGTTGCCCATGAAGCGCATCACCGGGCTTTGGCCATTGTGGCGTTACGGATTTGCGGGCACAAACTGCCGACCGAGGTTATATACGGACAATGGGATTGGGGTAAGAAACGAAGTCTCCGATGAATTTGGAACATTAACCGTTTTTTTCTTCTATGAAACCGCCATATTTAACCTACGTAAGTAGAAATCGAACTGCTGAATTACTGATTGAGAATTAGTTATGTATCGTAAAAATAAAATACTTATTGTTGTGATTTTGTTCTGTTTTTTAACCTGGGCAAATGCAAATACAATAGATTTGATTTGCACTACCGGGAAATTGTGTTCACTCGAGCTTCAAAAGATTTTAGACTCAAATCAAGCTCATCGTTGCTGTAAAAAAATAATGAAGAAAATATTACCCTAATCGATAAATCCAAAGTGAATAAAAATCAAGAATGTCGAAATTTTTCATCGAAGGTTGAAATCTACATTAAACAAGATGTTAAGACAGTCCACACAAATGTGGGATTCGTAACGAATATTGTAATTCCTCAATCAGTCTGTACGTCCATTGTACTACATTCAAATTTCTCTTCATATCAAACCAAACTTTCAAACCCCGCTATATTTCTTAAAAACTGCTCATTTCTGAGTTGATCACTCAAGTTCGACTTAGATTTATCGTTCTGAGTTGATTCTTAGTTTTAATACCGATGTCAATTATTTTTCTGTTCTGAATGTTTTGATGATCCAGGTCAATTCAGTTTTAAAATTCTACGCTTGATGATCATGATTAGCCAAATAAATGACATTTGGAATGATAAGACCCTAAGTTATTTTGAAAGGAAATATAATGAATATCAAAAACCTGTTAGGCATAATTTTAATGCTGTTTTTATCGGTAAATTGTCAGCCTCAATCTAAGAAAGGAGTTCATGTAGCTGGGGAATTAAGAAAAATGATGTTTGATGAAGATATAAGTGCCAAAATCGATCTGAAGTCTCTGGAGAATAATAAATATTTATATGGCTTGGGTGCGTTGGCAAATTTAAAAGGAGAAATCCTCATTATTGCAGGAGTGCCTTTTATCACTTCTGTTAAAAACGGCATGGTTAAACTCGATCAATCTTACAACCATCAAGCTGCATTGCTGGTGTATACGGAACAAGAGAATTGGCAACAAATCGATATTCCTGATAGAGTTGTATCCTTAAAGGATCTTGAGAATTTTATATCGAAAACTTCGGTGAAATACTCAATTCCTCAAGATCAACCTTATCCTTTTCTCATTCGAGGTAAAGTAAAATCAGTACAGTGGCATATTATCGATTGGCCGGAAGGAGATACGGAGCACACACACGCAAAGCACAAAGCATCTGGATTACATGGAACAATTGCTGATGAAACAGTCGAAATACTTGGATTTTATTCAGACAAGCACCAAGGTGTTTTTACTCATCATACCACTAATATGCATTTACACGTTAAAAACCAAACAGGTAATATTGCCGGCCATCTGGATGGACTATTGTTGGGTAAAGGAATTACATTGTCCTTACCTATGAATTGAGAATCCAAATGTAGTCTGTTAAATTCTTACTTGACTAAATGAAAGCACTGGCCGTGCTTGGGTAAAGAATTGAAGTTAATCCACACTTAATGCATGGCCATACTATTTTAGAATTGAAAAAAAATGATTTACATCACTATTCCAAATAGGAAGGAATCTCGAAGATCAAAGTTCTTTCTTGAAAATCAGGAGTCTGATTAAAAAAAGGCCCTGCCAAAATATGATAAGCAGGGCCTGCAGTCTTCGGAATTCCTTAATCAAGTCTCACATTGTATCCATGCCCGGCTAGTCTCGATGAGAATGCGGAACTCACAGCGGCTCATTCAAATATTTCACCATCCGGTTCAAAATATCCCCAGCCTGAGAAACTGCCTAAGGCACCCGTCGAGCTCTTGGCTCGAACCTTATAGGCTACCCAGTCTCCGCTGGGGGGGTTAAACTCGGTATATTGGGTGCCCCAAAACTTCAATACATCTGTAATACTATCCGTGTATGAAGTTGAACTTGTAGTGGCCCAATTCTCCCAACTTGTTCCTTCTACTTTGCGATGGATCTCATAGGTCGATGCCCCGGATACCGAACTCCAGGTCATTTTCGGATTTCCGCCTTGTACCGAATAGGTTACCGAAGGAGTCCCAGGCTTGACTCTAATACTTCGCGACGATGACCAATCACTGGTTTCCACGATATTTGAAGCTCTTACACGCCAATAGTATGTTGTGCCAAGCGACAAACCGCTTATAAACTTAGAGGTAGCGGAAATGTTGCTGTGATCGGCATACGGACTGCTGAAATTTGAGTTGTCGTCAACCTGAATTTGATAGGTAATTGGTTGCGTACCGGTTGATGCATTCCAGCTGAAAGTAAGCCCGCTATTAGTCGCCGCATTGTCACTTGGGGAACTTAGTGTTGGATCTGAAGGGCCTGTAACATTAGTTACAGTCAGTACGTAGGTCGCCTTAACTTTATCCGCAGGATACCACGAACCGTTGTAATATATATCACAGTTCACATTAAGGCTTGTGGATGATTGTGTTTCGTCTGGATCTGGACCATAAATCCACCAATCCCATTTTGTAAAGGAAATATCCCATTCCTTACCGTTGTTAACATCAGTACCTTCATAAAACTTACAAAAATCAGGTTTGTCCGTTACATATTCTTCTTCGTAGGTCCATGTGCCGGTTGTAGTTTGATTTCCCGGAACGTACCAGGTGTCACGAAGTGGTCCCTCATCGAATAGCTCCGCGATTTTGCTCACATATGCGAAAGTTTTCCCTAAGGAAGTCCCCTGTGCCCCCAGATCATAATGCTCCGTCAGTTCGCCCAGGGTCCATATTTCCGACTTAAGCGCGAACCGGTAGACGTCAAAAACCGCTTCATTATGATAGGCAACCAGACATTCGGTGCTTTTTCTTTCCCGATCCAAAACTCCGACCCCGATTCCGCGGCTTACGTCAATTGGAACCTGCTTCCTGGCATCGGCCAAAATGGCAATTGTTTCCGGGGTCAGGGTTGCAGGCTCGATCTTCATTGATTCCTGTTCTTCGGGTCCGACTAACTGATCTTTATTCGTGCTACAAGATGCAAAAAAAACAAAAAAAATCATCGTCAAAAAAATTGTCCGTTTCATAGTTCATCTTCCTAATTTTGAGGTTTACTTCATTCTGAAGTCCCAAGGATTACTTGCATGAACGCCATGGACAAGCACGTTTTGCCGGTGGGCTTCTTTTTCAAATAAACAATGATATTAAGCAACTTCAGCCAAACCAATATTCAAAATTCATGTTCCATTTCTTTGAAATATTAGTAAATTCAACCAGGGCATGGTTTTTCATCACTTCGCTCTGCTGATCTTTGAATATCTATGTCCGAGAAAAAAGCATAAAGCTATACAAGGCAGTGCACAAAGAGTAATTGTTGCGATGAACATGAAACACAATAATAATCAAACCATCAATTAGGGTTGAGTTGGTGATTCGTAGGATCGCCTGATGGATTTTCATACTATCGCTGATTCGGGCAGTAAGTGTCTCCCGTTTCCCGTATGTAATAAAAAAATACTTATACTTATTATAGTCAATAGCGATTATTTAGTATTGATTCCGTTTTTTTGTCAGGAGGGTGGTTCAAAAGAATTTAATTAGAATTTTGTTATTATTGCAGTCAAAAGATTTATTTGTAATAACTACTATTTGGGTGCGAAATAATCAAAATTATAATCACCATATATGTTAATATGATGACGACACTCCGTTGGTGAAATTTTTAAGATTGAATGAAAACATTCATTAAACCGGCGTTCATTAGTGTATCCTACCAAATTTGCTATTTGCTTTAAATTTAACCCAGGATTCTTCATCAAATGAACTGCATGCCGGAGCTTCCAATATGAGAGCAGTCGTTTAGGACCAATTCCGCAAGATTCTTTGAACTTTTTGGATAAGTGAATAGCTGAAACACCCAACAAATCAGCTAACTCTTGCACATTTCTCAATTCTAAATATTTTTCGCCCATTAAATTCAACCCTTTTTTAACCAATGTTGAACATTCATCTAAATTAATTCTAAATTCTTCCAGGCTTACTTTAATAAAACATTCTTCACTCAAATGCTTTACGATATTTGCTAATTTATCAAGTATCTTCATGGAGACAACCAATTCGACACCTACTTTGCCACACAACCATGCCGCTTCCAAATCGTCATCAATTGTGATAGCTATGACAGGTATGAGTGGAAAGTGTTCCTTTAATCGTGGCAGTTCGGCTTGTGTAAAATAAAACTCTCCAAATATTTGAATAATAATACAGCAAACAGAGCGAGTTTGTAAAATAGGCAAAGCAGCATCTGTGCTTGGTTTGGAAATGATTGAAAAATGGGATTTGAGGAGAAATTCAATTTTAAGAGAAAATTTTGTACTACCTATCACTAAACACAACTTATTCCTAGTTAAATTTGAAGCGTCGTTAAATTGAGAGCAATTCTGCATAAAAGTCACTCTTCAACAAAAATGAGATTATCTCTTTATCTAAATGTGCAATTTATAAGTTGTCTACCACCGTGTTTTCAGCCCTTCTATATTATAAAGCCGTAACTAACGCAGAAAAAGTCACAGACTTTTTAGAAGGAGCGGTTTCTACATGCAATAAATAAAAGATTCTCGATCTACTGACAAAATAATTAGATAACTCCTTTGTTAAATAAATCTAATTCTATTCGCCGCCTTGCATAAATTTTCGTCTCAATAAACTTCAAATATTAAGTCGGTTACAATCACCCAACCGAGTTAATCCCCCAAATAATTAATTTCTAAGACTTCTGCAGAAAAATAATAACCTGGAGGTGCTCCATCTAAGAATTTTTGAATACCCATATGAAAATGAGTAGATCGATATTCACATGCGGTACCAGATATAACATTGCCTACAGGTCTAATTGTCCCTCTGTAAATATGAGGATTACCTATTGGCCATGTATACACAGAAGTAACTTGTCCCACTGTTTTATATAGAGCCAGTAAACAACATGGGAAAATGACAGAAAGGCTATTTTCGTTCAGACACAACTAAAAAATTCATTCAAAAAACTATAATTTGTCCTTTCCCAGAAAAGTCCCTGTTTTATTTGTAATTTAATCCTGTTCAGGATGCGAGATTAGATTGGTTTCACAAAACATCTTAACCGTGTGTTAATGGGATTTTAAAAATAATTCACCCGTTTTAATGAATACCCTGGTTTGTTAAATATGTTTAGAGTTAAGGTATAAAATATTACTCATCTATGTGTGACTAAAATTCAAGAGTCAATTTCAAAAGGATTCCACAAAACGTTTCATGATTACCGTCATTTTGGGTTCAGCTTCGTTAGCATGCTTTAATATCTCTTGAATATCCACAGCTTTTAACGCATCTGGGAAGCATTCATCGGTAATGACAGACATTCCCAGTACCTTCAACCCGGCATGTACCGCAACAATCACTTCCGGAACAGTGGACATACCCACAACATCGGCGCCAAGGTTTCGCAGCATTCGATATTCGGAACGTGTTTCCAGGTTTGGACCGGATAAAGCCAAATAAACGCCTTTATGTAGTTTGATCTTTTCCTCCAGGGCAATTTGTTCAACTCGTTCGATATTTTCGAGGCTGTAAGGCTCGGACATGTCCGGGAAACGAGGGCCAAGTTCATCATCATTTTCTCCAATGAGTGGATTGTCACCCAATAGGTTGATATGATCACAAATGACCATAATATCACCTGCTTTATAAAGCGGATTAAGCCCGCCGCAAGCATTCGATACCATCAGCGTATTTACACCAAGGGCTTTCATCACACGAACCGGGTAGGTGATTTGCTTCATTGTGTAGCCTTCATAGTAATGAAAGCGGCCTTGCATGGCAAATACCTCTTTACCGCCAAGGCGGCCAAAAATTAAATTGCCTTCATGAAATTCAACTGTAGAAAGTGGAAAATGGGGAATATCACGGTAGGAAATTTCAATTTCTTTTTCAATTTCTTTCGCTAGCCGACCGAGACCGGTTCCCAAAATAATACCAATCGGTGGCTTACTTTTAGATTTCTTTCTTAAAAAAGAAACAGTTTCATCAATTTTATTTCGAAGCTCAATCATTTATTTTTCTTTTTCTTTAGAGCTGTCTCTAATTCCTTTCGTTCTTCTTCCAATTTGGCTTTTGCCGTTTTTTCGATCTTGATTTGTTGTTGGATTTTATCTAACCTGCCCTGTCCTTCCTGCAGCTGATGTTCAGCTAGATGTTTACGGCCTTCTTTCACCTGCTCAATCGCCACGTCATAATCACGTTTATTGCCAATCCGGTTAAACAAAATCGCTCCTAAAATTCCACCACTTATGGAAATCGGGTTGGCGATGTTGAATTCACTGTCAGAACCTCTAGATGCCATAGAACTGATAAGCAAGCTACCGCCAAAGCTAAGGGCGCCGCCTAAAAGAGTATAGATCGTAGCAGATTTATTGTTTTTCACACCCAAAATCTCTTTCTGAGAAACCAGGTTACCTTGTACATCAAGAACCAGGTCGAACTTTTTTATTTCCGCAATTGAATTTCGTTTTATTTCGATTTCTTCGGATATCGCTTTCTGCAATATTATACTCTCACTGGATTTTTTAATGGCGATTCCTTCAATCAGGTCGCCATTTTCAAGTTTAAGTTTAATTTCTGATGGTACTTGTAATTGCGAGTAGTTGACTACAATAGTACGGTTGGCACAACTCTGGAGAATAATTAAAAAAATAATCAATATGAAGTGTTTAAAAGTATTCGTTCTACTCATATACCGCTGCTCCCTATTAATTAAATTCAAAATACCATTTGGTCATCGTCATGTGATTCGGTAGAAGGGGTATCCACTGGGGATTTAACAGAAGATTGTTCTGCCGGAACTGGCTCTGGTTCATGAAGTTGTGTGCCCGAAGTGAGCGGTAATTCTTCCTGAACGACAGGTAAAGGAGTTTCTTTCTTCCTTTTCGACCGCTTTATTTCATCCTTGGGTTCGAAATCATCAATTTGTAATACTTTGATCAATTCGATTTGGGATTCCAGTAGGTGCCTTAGCCGGTTGATAAACGATTCCTTTTGAACCCGAAGCAGTGTAATATCGTTCTTTATTTTTTCAACCTCATTACGTGCCTGATCCAGGATTTTTTCCGCTCGTAATTCGGCTTCATGGATAATTAACCCAGCTTCTTTTTCCGTATTTACACGAGCCCGACTGATAGATTCCTGCGCATTCATCAGAGTTTCTTTTAGGGTTTGTTCAACCTGTTGGTAATCCTTTACTTGCGTCCGCAATATTAGGGCCTCGGACTTCAATTGATCCTTTTCATTGAGAAGAGCTTCATATTCATTAGCTACCATCTCCAAGAAAGTTTCTACTTCCAAAGGATCAAAGCCCCTTATGATACGCTTGAATTCCTGCTTTTTTATGTCAAGTGGCGTTAATTTCAAATGATCCTCTACATTATCAGAAGGCTAATTTTTAAGTTGTCGTTTCCCAAAAATTGCAGTCCCAATTCGAACCATGGTGGCGCCTTCATCTATTGCCCATTCAAAATCATGGCTCATACCCATTGATAAGTGGTGAATTGGTTTGGGTAAATTGATGTTTGAGTTAATTTGATCTTTGACCTGCCGCAACATTTTGAAGCACTCACGTCCTTCTTTTTCATTAGAAGTAAATTTCCCGATCGTCATTAGTCCGGTTAAACAAAGGTGCGGTAAAGCTATAACTTTCTGTACAAGTTCTAATGCCTGGCTCGGATTTATGCCAAATTTAGTAGGTTCATCTGATGTTTTTACTTCTAGAAGAATTTCCACATCCTTATTTCTCTGTTCACATCTGCGATTAATTTCTTCTGCAAGATGTAAACTGTCCACTGAATGGATAACATCAAATATCTGAATTGCCCGTTTAACTTTATTGGTTTGTAAGTGACCGATTAAATGCCAGGATGCTATGTTTCCCAAACGTTGGTATTTTTGCCAGGCTTCCTGAATACGATTTTCACCAATTATTGCTATCCCTGCTTCGACAGCTTCTTCAATGATCTCAGCAGGAAACGTTTTGGAAACGGCAACAATTTTTATCTCATTAAAATTTCTACCTGAATTTTTAGCTGCTTCGGCAATTCGTTCTTGGATTCGTTTCCAGTTTTTTACGATTTCTGACATAAAATTGAAATAAATTTATCCATTGCTAATTCAAAAAGCAATTAATTTTTATGCACTAGGAGATCATAAATTTCATAGTAACATTGTTTCGAAAATTGGTTAGTGTTTATTAACTTAAATTAGAACAAAATTGTGACTGATTTGAAATGATTTTCTGACTTTAATAATCTGATTTCAGCTTTTATAATTGATTTTATTGATTTCCTGTTTTATCATTGTAACTGCATATTTTGTAATAATCGGGAACTATTTTTACGAATAAGCATATATTTTTTGAACCTAAAGAGATGATTAAAATGAATTTCTTGCAAAAAATATTCCTCATAATCGCTGCATTAATTTTTATTGCATTATTTGCATTCATACCCTTCTTACATAACCATACACCTGCATTGGATGAACCCTTAAATTGTACGGCTTATGTTCTTGAAATGAGCCTGATCTCATCGCTTTGTTTATTACTTTTAGCTGCAATTGTATATCAATCATCCAATTGGCTACTTTTTACAGATAGTCGCACAAGATTTCCGTCGAATCAAAATTATTCTCTATTTTTAAATAGAGCTCCTCCCCAATCTTAATTCATTAATCTACATTTTTACGATTTGGATTTAGGAATAGCTAACATTTTTCCTAAATTCAATGGGATAGGATAGTTCAACAACCAGGTTGATTTGTACGGTGAAGGATTTATAAAAATGATTAAAATGTTTGTGGAAATAATTCAAAAATCATTTGGTATTTTAGTTATTTTATGTGTTTTTTTAGCTGCGTCCGGATTTGGCCAAGAAAAACAATCGGATAAGATTGACCGGCTCGAAAAAGAAATCCAACTGCTAAGTGAAAAGATAAAAACCCTCCAGGTACAATTGGCTCAAATCACTATGAGTGATTCTACATATGATGAGGATGAAGCATTACTAAAAGAACTCGAAGCTGAGCTGGATCCCATAACAATGGAAAAAGAAAAGCAGCAGACACAAATTTCCGAGAAAACGATTAAAGCCAGGCAACAGGTTTTCCAGGGTATGAATCCAAATGTAAGTGTAGTTGGTAGTTTTTTCGGAAATGCTACCAACAATGATGAAGTTGAAAGAAATGTTAATCTGGGTTTGGATGAAGCTGAATTTTCGTTTTTGGCAGCGGTGGATCCATTTGCACGGGGTGATTTTTACATAGGATTTGGCCGGGATGATGAGAGTGACAGCGGACATGTAAAAGAAGAAAATGGAGCAAAGACCAATGGGGAAGCAGAAGGTGGTCTAACAGCCGAGGTAGAAGAAGCATATTTAACATTGTTGACACTACCCTATTCGATGCAACTAAAACTAGGGAAATTCCGGCCTAAGTTTGGCAAGATTAACGAAACGCATCCACATTCCTATAATTTCATCGGATTGCCCCTCATGTATCAGAATTTTTTCGGTGGAGAGGGAATGGTTGATGAAGGCGCCTCCTTGAACTGGTTGCTACCAAACACAAAATTTTTCCAGGAGTTAACACTAAGTATCTTAAACGGACCTGCTGAAAATGCATCTTTTACGAAGGCTGAAACCGATAATTTTCTATATCTGGCTCACTTAAAGAGTTTTTTTGATTTATCCGACAACACATCCCTTGAGATTGGTTTGGGTGGACTATCTGGACCTCATAACGAAACAGGGACCCGGACCAGTATAATTTCTACTGATATTACTCTCAAATGGAAGCCATTACAGTACAATAAACTCAAATCATTTGAATGGCAAACCGAAGCACTGATAAGTCGTCGTGATGAGTTAGAAAATACAATTGAAAGTTTTGGTCTCTTTTCCCATTTGCGTTACCAGGTTGCCAAGCGATGGTATCTTGGCTATTTGTTTGACTACTCGGAATTTCCTGGAAAAAATAATAAACACCAAACGGCACACTCGGGAATTTTGCAATTTTTTGCAACTGAATTCCAAAAATTTGAAATTCAAGGTCGATACAATACTGGAAATTTGGGTGATGATTTTTTTGACATCCAGTTGAGAGGCGTCTTTGCTATTGGTTCCCATGGTGCGCATCAATATTGATTTAGTATGGCTACACTTATAAATTATTTATAGGAACAGGAACATTTATGAAAACCAAGAAAATCGTGAAATCTATTTTTATTATTACAATTCTTCTAACCTCTAACCTTTTTGCTGCCAATAAAATCAAAATTGTAACCTCTCTGCCTGATTTGGCCGATATTGCCAGACAAGTTGGCGGCGATAAAGTTGAAGTAGTTGCCATTGCAAAGGGATACCAGGACCCTCATTTCGTAGATCCCAAACCCAGCCATATTCTCAAAATGATAAGGGCGGATTTGTTCATCCATATTGGTTTGGATTTGGAACTTGGTTGGGTGCCTCCTCTTTTGGAAAAAGCCAGAAATCGTAAAATATATTATAACGAGAAAGGCTATCTCAATGCCTCCCAAAATATAGATCTTCTCGAGGTGCCAAATATTAATCCCGCAGAATTACGAGCACAAGGAGACATTCATATTTATGGGAATCCTCACTATTGGTTAGACCCTGAAAACGGCAAAATAATAGCAAAGAACATTTGTGATAAACTCATTGCCATTCAACCTGAAGATTCCGGTTTTTTTCAAGGGAATTTAAACAACTTTATTGACCGATTGGATGCAGCCATTAAAACATGGGAAGAACGAATGAAGCCGTACAAGAACGTGAAAATCATTGCCTATCACAATAGTTGGCCATATTTTACAAAACGATTTCACATAGATGTGGTTAGTTTTATCGAACCGAAACCTGGCATTCCACCTACGCCCAGGCACCTGGTTTCCGTAATAAAACGGATCAGGACTGAAAATATTAAGGTCATCATTATTTCACCTTATTTTGATGATAAACCTGCTAAAACCGTAGCGAGTAAAACAGGTGCAACCGTAGTCTCCTTTGCACCTTCTGTCGAAGCTTTTAAAGGAGTTGACAACTATTTAAATCTGTTTGAATACAATTTAACTGAACTAATAAAAGCATTTGAAAATTATGGTAATTAGGACTCGAAATGAGAATGAACATCCAGGATATATGACAAATAGAAATACTAGATGGTAGAATTATTAACTGCGCCAATCGTTGCATGTTTAGTCATAGCTATGATGCATGCCTATTTGGGTATTCATATCATTGACCGAAAGGTTATTTTTGTCGATTTGGCGCTTGCTCAAATTGCTGCCTTAGGAGCTGCATTTGGATTTTTAATGGGATTTGAGTATGGAGATATAACCTCTGTTATATTGGGATTACTTTTTACATTTATTGGTGCCGGGATATTTGCAATAACACGAACCCGCAGAGAAAAAGTACCACAAGAAGCAATCATCGGAATTGTATACGCCGTCTCGGCTGCTGCCTTTATTCTTGTTATGGATCGCTCACCAGAGGGTTCTGAGAAAATAAAAGGTATGTTGGTTGGCAGCGTCTTATTTGTCACCTGGACTGAGATCATTAGGGTCGCTATCATTTATATAATCATCGGAATATTTCACTATATATTTCGCAAGCAATTTCTGGCAATCTCCAGAAATCCCGAAAAAGCTTATCAAAAAGGCTTAAAGGTTCGAATGTGGGACTTTTTCTTTTATGTTTCATTCGGAATCGTCGTAACCCAATCGGTTAGAATTTCGGGAGTTTTGTTGGTTTTCTCATTTCTTGTTGTGCCAGGCATAATAGCCGTCCTTTTTTCTGATCGTGATTCCAGTAGGCTTGCCATTGGAAGCGCGGTGGGAGTCATTGCCAGCTTGATGGGAATTATCATTTCTGTATGGCTTGACATACCAACAGGCGCATCCATAGTATGTACATTTGGTATCATCTTAATTTTGGTCGGTATTTTTCGTGCTGTAATGGCAAAACAATAGCTTTGTTTTTTCATTTACATTCACATGGTATATTCATAAAATCCTGGAGAAAAGTTGTGTATTTCGTTCGCTTCTTTACCATTTTTGCTGTTTGCCTTGGTTTAGTACATCCTCTAATGGCTCAATCCAAATATCTTCAATCGGGTCCAATGGTTGGTTACTCTACTATGAGGGAGGTTTTGCTCTGGGTGCAAACCAATGCCCCGGCGAATGTTCAAATCAAATATTGGGATGAATTGAGACCCAATAATAAGTTATCAACCAATCAAGTACAAACTAGCAAAAGAACTGCATTCACTGCCAAACTACTGGCAGACCAGGTAGAACCAGGAAATAAATATGCTTACGAGCTTTACATTAATGGCAAAAAAGTAAACAGACCCTATCTTCTAAAATTCCAAACCCAAACTTTATGGCAATGGCACACCGATCCACCCGATTTTAAAATGGTAATCGGAAGTTGTGCTTATGTGAATGACGTACCCTATGACCGGCTTGATGAAACTTATGGAGGCGGATATCAGATTTTCACTCAGATACATGACAAACAACCGGAGTTAATGCTGTGGCTTGGAGATAATGTCTACCTGCGGGAGGCCGACTGGAACTCGATTACCGGGATTCATTATCGCAATACCCACACACGTTCTTTGCCGGAACTACAGCCATTGCTGGGCTCTTCTCATCATTATGCGATTTGGGACGATCATGATTATGGGCACAATAACAGCGATCGTGGTTTCTGGAACAAAGAATGGACATTGGAAGCATTCAAGCTCTTTTGGGGCAATCCATCATTTGGCGTGAACGGAATGCCTGGAATTACAACACAATTCCAATGGGCGGATGTACAATTTTTCTTGATGGATAATCGATATTACCGAACGCCAAACGATCGAATCACAGGAAAAAGATCCATCCTGGGAGAGCAACAATTTGAATGGCTCATTGATGCGCTGGTTACCAGTAATGCACCCTTTAAAATCATTGTAATCGGCGGACAATTTCTAAACCCGGTAGCAGCTTATGAACATCATTCTATTTTTGCAGATGAAAGAGATCGGCTTCTTAAAGCTATCGAGCAAGAAAATATTAACGGAGTAATGTTTTTTACAGGGGATGTTCATCATACGGAATTATCAAAGCTGGTGCGAAATGAAACCTATCCAATCTATGACTTAACCATTTCTCCATTAACGGCCGGACCTGTAAACTGGGATAAACCTGATGCAAATTATCTTCGCATCCCAGAAACGTTGATAGTTGAACGAAATTTTGCGTTGTTGGAGTTTTCCGGTCCACCAACAGACCGCCAGATGAAAATTACAGATTATGATGTTGATGGCAAGGAATTGTGGAATTATACCATTAAGGCGAGAGATTTGAGGTAGAAAATGAGCATTATATGTGCTATTACTTTCATTTTTTATTTCGCTGGTCTATATAATCATAATCAGGTTCATAATCAATTGAACCAAACAAATCAACAATTCTGAGTTGCTTACGTCTTTGAATATACTCTTGTAGTGCCTCTGTAACGGGCTTTCTTTGTGCGATGATTTCCAATTTTTTGCGCTTCTTCAATAAGTTGATTATCAATTGAGACATTTGTTGGCATTTAAATTTCCATCAAATAAATTTAGAAGATTATAATAATAATGAATTAGATTATATATTTCATTGTGTAATATCAAAGGTTTTTTCGGAAAATCAAACATGTAATTTGCTAAGGATAGTATCCAAAATATTTTACAATAATGTGATTTTATCATGATTCTTTCCCCCTATATAAACTGGAGTGTTGACCCGGAAATTTTCCGTTTCGGTGCATTTGCCATTCGCTGGTATGGATTGCTGTTTGCCACTGCATTTTTCCTGGGCTATCGAATTACACAATGGATATTCCAAAAAGAAAAATTACCCAAGACTGATGTTGACGAACTGTTGATTTATGTTTTGTTTGGTGTGGTTATAGGAGCACGGTTGGGACATTGCCTTTTCTATGAACCTGGTTTCTATTTGAGCAATCCGATTGAAATTATCAAATTCTGGCGGGGCGGATTGGCGAGTCATGGCGCGGCTATTGGAATTTTGACTGCAGTTTATTTATATTCGAAAAAAAAACCTAAGCAGACTTACTTTTGGGTTATGGACCGTGTTGTGATTGTTGTGGCTTTGTCCGGGTTTTTTATACGGATGGGTAATTTATTTAATTCTGAGATCCTGGGGAAAGCTACCGATGTGCCGTGGGCATTTATTTTTACTCGTATTGATATGATTCCCAGGCACCCGACCCAAATTTACGAGGCTTTAGCTTACTTAAGTATTTTCTTATTATTGATGACTGTCTATCGTAAGTTTCATCCGGTTTTTCCAGGTATGCTATTTGGGATTTTCCTTACTTGTATTTTTGGCTTCCGTATTTTTGTTGAATTTTTCAAAGAAAACCAATCAACTTTCGAAGCGGAAATGACCTTGAATATGGGGCAACTATTAAGTATCCCTTTTTTGTTGATTGGACTTTTCTTTATTTTTAGATATAGATTCCGGAAAGCAAAAACAACTTAGCCACAGATTTAAACCAAGTATAAAATAGTTTATTAGCCTGTCTGAAAAGATGATTCAGTTGATTCGCTCAATTCAGATTCTGCGACTTTATAGCATTGATTGATTTTATTTCAATCTGCTATGTGACTCTCAGTACCTTAGCTCCGCGAATCTTTCTTTCCTTTAATTCCATCAATGCGATATTGGCATCTTCTAAATCATATTCCTGGTATTCAGGTTTGATGGGAATTTCCGCAGCAGCATGAAGGAATTCACTCACATCGCTGCGAGTTACATTGGCCACGCTTTTAATTTCTTTTTCCATCCACAGGTGTTTTGGATAATCCAGGCCCAACAAATAATTTTTATCAAATTCTTCTTTTCGTATGGCATTGATTACCAATCGTCCTCCGGCTTTTATATTATTGAGAGCTTCAACAACAGGTTTCCAAGCCGGTGTCGTATCGATGATGCAATGCAATTTTTCGGGAGATTCAGCCTCACTATTACCCGCCCAAACAGCGCCAAGCTCCCTGGCAAATTCTCTTTCTTTCTCACTCCTGGCAAATACGTAAACCTTTGTAGCCGGATATTTATGGTGTACCATTTTTAACACAAGATGCCCGGACGCACCAAACCCGGTAAGCCCCAAACGTTGACCATTTTTAAGATTGCATAATTTCAGGGAACGGTAGCCAATTGCACCGGCGCATAAAAATGGCGCTGCTTCCGAATCTGAGAATAAAGCTGGAATCTGATGGACGAACTTTTCGGAAACAGTCATGTACTCAGCATAGCCGCCATTGGCATCTCTGCCTGTCGCTTTAAAATCATCGCATAGATTTTCGTTGCCGCTAAAGCAATACTGGCAATTTCCGCAAGCTGAAAAAAT
Organism: uncultured Deferribacteres bacterium; assembly: GCA_964464595.1. GTDB lineage: Bacteria > Zhuqueibacterota > JdFR-76 > JdFR-76 > DREG01 > JADFJB01. The sequence goes on along the minus strand of CAYXGW010000004.1, from coordinate 31,560 downwards.
CCATGCAATCCCAACCCTGTCTCCGAGTTTAAACAAACTGGCATTCTTCCCCTTTTTTTCTACAGTTCCAACTACTTGATGGCCCAAAACTACCGGTAAATACGGCGGAGCCGTTCGTCCTTCAATTTCATCTAATTCAGTATGACAAACTCCACAAGTAGATATTTTTACTAAGATTTCATTTTCAGAAGGTTCCGGAATGGGAATATTTCTTAATTCCAGTGGAGTGTTATTTCGGTTGAGTAAACAGATTTTGTTTAAGACCATTGCTTTCATGAGAAGGGAATCTTGTTTAATGATTTTGATAAAAAATTAAGCAGGTAGAATCAAAATTCTGTCTCGTCAGTGTAGGTTTGTAGCTACTAATTCGTAGCCATATTCTCCTTCTTTTGCTTGTATTTCTCTTTATATTTTTCAAACAGATCTTTTTGTTTATTGCCAAGATCAATATCCCGACCCTGGATAAACAGTCGTTCAACCTGTGTTGCAATTTCCAGAGGATCGCCATTCGTTATCATCAAAGTTGCATCTTTGCCTTTCTCAAGGCTGCCAACTTTATCCGATATCCCCAACAGTTGCGCAGGGTACAAAGTAACCGACTTTAGCGCCTCATCCTTGTCTAAACCATAAGAAGCGGCTTTAGCTGCCTGGTATGGAAGATTGCGATCGTTGCCAAAAAAAGTCAATCCGCCTGCAATGCAAAACCGGATACCGGCTTTATGCAATTTTTTCGGTAATGTAAAGGGAGTATTGAACGACTCGTGTCTTCTTGAAGGTAGACGCAGAACAGGCGTTACGACAATCGGGATCTCTTTCCTTTTTAAGAGGTCGAGAGCTAAATGAGCATCTGCGGCGCCAACCAATACCATTTTGATTTTTTCCCGCGTAGCCCATTCAACCGCAGATTGGATTTGTTTGATGTGATTTGCATTGATCCAAACAGGTAATTCGCCATCCAGAACAGGAATTAATGCTTCCAGGCGCGTGTCTTTTTTGTGGAAGGGAGTTCCATTTCCCGTTGCCATTTGCGCTGCTTTATAGGCTCGGGCGTCTTCGAACAATTTTTTTATGGATTCCAGTTGCTTCTTCATATTTTCTTTTTGTTTATCCGGAGGTGTCTGATTAAATAGCGAAGTACTGATTGTGAGATTGGGCCAATTGATGACCATTCCGGACGGTGCGTGCAATGTCATATCTTCCCAGGTCCAACCATCCAGCATGATTACAGCAGATCTGCCGGCAACCAAACCGCCAGCCGGACGGGTGTTGGAAATGGCTATGCCATTAGCACGAGCTACAGGTATATGCTCAGAATCCGGGTTGATGGCTACTTCGGCCCGAATGCTTGGGTTAATACCACCGACCTCGGAAAAATCTCTAGTTGCAGCTACTGCACCGATTTCAGTTAAACCGATAATCGTATTCGCTTCGATGAACGATGGATAAACATGCTTGCCGGATATATCAATTGTAAGCGCATCGGCTGGGATCGACACATTCTTGCCAATATCGACAATTTTCCCTTTATCAAACAGAATGGTTCCATTAGAGATCGTAAAACCCGTTACGGTGTGAATCGTACCGCCTGTTAAAGCGATGGGTTGTTTTTGTGATGGGGCAGGTATTTGATCCGAAGCCAACATCGGGCCAGTTATTAAAACACTTAGCCAGAGAAAGCGGTTGATTAAAGTTCTTATTAACATTGATTTTCTCCTATTCGATTTACTTGATAAAAAAATCTTTTTAATACAATTTCAAGCTTGTAAAGTGTTTTTCCAAACAAAATTCCTGCTCAAAAACATTGTTAGAATTGACAAATTGGAAATATTGTGTTTTCACTTTTACAGTTCGTTTAAACTAGCAGGTTTTGAAGGTTTCTCTTCCGGACTACTGGCTTTACTTCCCAGTTTTAAAGCTTTTTGTACCAACATTACTCGTTCGCGTTCGGTCTTTTCACGTAATTTCTCATCCTCATTAAGATCAAAATATTTGCGCCCGTCTATCCAGGTTTGTTGGCAAATAGTATAAGTTGACAACGGATTTCCACTCCAGATCACAAAGTCTGCATCCTTACTGGGTTCGAGACTGCCAACCCGATGTTCGATGCGTAATTGTTTGGCTGGATTAATGGTCACAAATTTCAAGGCTTCCTCCTCAGCAATGTTGCCGTATTTGACTGCCTTCGCAGCCTCAGTATTCAATCGTCTGGCGAGTTCTCCGCTATCCGAATTAAAACTGACAACAACCCCTTGTTCGTGCATCAGCGGGCCATTATATGGAATTGCGTCATAAACTTCGAACTTGTACCCCCACCAGTCGCTAAAAGTCGAGGCCATGGCGCCATGTTTCTGCATAATATCCGCAACTTTATATCCCTCTAAAATATGTGTGAATGTCCATACTCGAAATCCCTCTGCCTCGCCAACACGCATGAGTGCAAGGATCTCATCCTGCCGGTAGGAATGGCAGTGAATAATCCTTTTATCGCCCAGAATTTCAACCAGGGCATCCAGGCGTAAATTTTTCCTTGGCGGCATCATGTTTTTATTTTTTTTGGATTTCCGGGTGTAATCTCCCCACTCTTTTTGGTAATCTTTAGCCGCCTGAAACCAGGAAGTAAAAAACTGCTCCACACCCATGCGGGTTTTGGGATAACGATTGTCATTGGCAACATTGGCGCGTTTTACGTTTTCTCCCAATGCAAATTTAATGCTTGGGAACGAACCTTTAAATTTCATTTCCTCCGGTGTTGCACCCCAGCGATATTTTAGAATTGCACTTTGACCGCCAATCGAGTTGCCGGAACCATGCAGCAATTGCGTTGAGGTAACTCCTCCCGCAAGTTGACGATAGATGTTGATATCATCGCTATTGATGACATCATCCATACGAACCTCTGAAGTGATAGAGTAAGTTAGTTCATTGACAAACGGATCACTGCTGGCTGTGTGTGAATGGGGATCAATAATGCCAGGAGTAACATGCTTTCCGGCAGCGTCTATTATCACCGCGTTTCTCGGTGCAGATATGTTCTTGCCGATGGCATTGATTTTACCGCGCTTAACCAGCATATCAGCGTTTTCTAATTTACCTTGTGCTCCGGATGTCCATATCGTGGCATTCTTGATGAGAATGGTTTCTGGCTGTGGCGGAGGTTCGGAGATCCCATAGGCGCCCTCGGGATAGACAATCTTCAAAGTAGACATTTCAATTGGTTTGTCTTTTTTATCACCTGATTTTTCTTCCATGGGTTTTGTGAAATTTGCAGTCCAGGAAAATAAATTGCCATCCGGCCACGAACCGCTGCCATTCATTGTTTTGTCTTCCACCATTCCACTCAGACGGGCAATGCCTTCTTTACCGAGAGAATCACTTGGAAAAGAAAAGGATAATCGTCTCATCTCTAAAGCGAAGTTTTGTGGTTTTAATTTTTTATTTTCCAGTCGAAGTTCGGCAGCTGGCTTCATATCGGAACCCGTAAGGGTTATGGCGCCTGTATCTGTTTCTGTCCCGGTTGTAATAGTTAGCGACCAGGTTCCTCGCACATCAACCGTTGGCGAAGGTGTTATCTCATACCGTTTTCCACCAACCCAGGTTTCATAGATTTTGGTCTTTTTGTTGAAGATATCCCCATCTGTAATAACAAAATTGGCTGTTTTCCCTTTCTCGACACTGCCTAATGTACTTGTCATATTCAACCAAGCGGCTGGTGTTGTTGTCAAGGCAGCCAATGCCTGATCAGCTTCTAAACCACGTTCGACTGCAATCCGAACATTCTTTAAGAAATCATCGGTTTTTTTCATCATGGAACTAGTCAGGGTGAATGGAATATTTGCTTTTGCCAGGCGGCCGGCATTTTCCGGCGCAAAATCCCAATGGCGCAAATCTCGTAAAGTTACATCGGCTTCTTCCTCCAAAGTTGCTACTTTGGGCGTTTCTGGAAAGCCTACAGGAACGATCAGCTTTAATCCGGTTTTTTTCACGGCATCCAATCGGCGATATTCTGTGCCGCTGCCTCGAATCCACATATTTAAATTGAATTCTTGCGCAAGATTTGCAGCTCTGAGCAAATTGAACTCATCGGATACTTCAATGATCATTGGACTGTTATTGTTTAAATGAAATTGCAGGGCGGCAAAGGAGTGATTTTTTTCCGGCGGTGACTTGCCGGCAGGATCGTTGTTATAAACCGACCATGAATCCTTGTACCATTTTGTGTCATGAAAGGTTTGCCGTATGAGGGCCATCACGCCCATAAGTGATGAGGGGTAAGATTCCACATTAAATGAAAATGTAAACGGACCGCCTTTTGACATTGACATTCCCAACGCAGCCTGATCCGATAGAATGGTTTGCGTTTTTTCCGCATCATTTAAAAGAACCAGGGCTCCTGTGCCGCGAAAAATTCCCGTTCTCGGAAATATCATCACAGTTGTGATACCACTTTTACGGAAGCTTTTAGCTTCTTTCTCCTCGTGTTTGAACAGATCGGCAGCACGCTTTTCCGGTCTTACATTCTTGTTCCAATGGACTGCGCCGTCAGAGGGCTGCTGTACTGGGGCCGATCCACCGGGTCCAGCCGGTTTTTTTTGTGGTTTGGCGATGCCATAATTCGTATAAAGATCGATAAAACCGGCATAGATGGTTCTGCCGGTCAAATCTCGAACCAAGGCGTCTGCAGGGATAGCTGCGTTTTTACCAACCGATTCGATATTGTTATCCCGGATAACCAATGAAGCGTTTTCTATTACATTGCCAGGAGAAACAACAACCCGGACATTTGTAAAACCAACAACATTTGGTGTATTTTCGTTAAGCCCCAAAACTGGTTTAGTTTGGGAAAACAGGTTTGTAACCAGGGACAAACAACAAACCAAACCAAACAATCGGATAGATGATTTAGAAAATATTGACATATATAATTCTCCTTAATTTGTTACGGATTGAATAGCATATAGAGAAGATTAATCAAGGCAAAAGATATGGACTTCGAAAAACAATATCAAGTTATAAAAGGTATGATATTTCTTGTGAGGTTTATCATCTTGTAACTACTTATACCCCTAATTATTTTCAATCTTTTTCTTTGCTAGTTTAAGTTTGCCGTCCTAAATCCTCGCCTGGTATGTATAAAGCCGGAAATATCGTCCCTCTTTTTTGATAAGCTCATCATGAGTGCCGCGTTCGACGATCTGGCCATCTTCGATTACCAGGATCTGGTCGGCTTGCCGGATCGTGCTTAAACGGTGGGCAATGACAAGAGTAGTCCGGCCTTTCAATAAGCTGGAAAGACTTTCCTGGATGTAGATTTCGCTTTCGGTATCCAGGTTGGATGTGGCTTCATCCAGAATAAGCACTTTGGGATTTGCCAATAAAGCGCGGGCGATGGTTACGCGTTGGCGTTGGCCGCCGGAGAGTTTCACGCCGCGTTCACCGATCACCGTATTTAGACCATCGTCGAAACGATCGGTAAACTCTTTTACGTGAGCGGCGCTTACTGCATCTAATAACTCATCTTCGCTTGCACTGGGTCTGGCGAACAAAATATTTTCGCGAATGGTTCCCTCATATAAAAAATCATCTTGAAAAACCACTCCCAGCTGACTGCGATAGCTGTTTAGTTTTACATTTGAAAGATTATGCCCATCTATAAATACGGTGCCCTTGTTAGGTTTCAGGAAGGATGCTGCCAATCCCGCAATGGTGGTTTTTCCAGATCCGGAGCTGCCGACAAGAGCGGTAATCGTACCGGCAGGCGCTTTAAAGCTAACATCTTTTAAGACTTCTTTGCCTTTTTCATAGGAAAAGGAAACATTATCAAAACTTATATCACCAGCAAAACCATCCAAATTTTGTGTTCGGGATGATTCTTCTCCTTCTTTTTGTGTATTGAGAATTTCTTTCATGCGGTCAAGACCGGCAAACCCTTCCGTGATTTGGCTGCCGATGTTACTCATCTGTACAATTGGGGCGATCAGGAAACCCAGGTAAAGAGTAAATGCGAAAAATTCCCCGATAGTTAAATCGCCCTTCAGGATCATAGAGCCGCCCAAGCCCATAATCCCAACACTTGCCAGCCCAAGAAGCAAAGTGGCAGAACTGGTAATCAAGCTTGTGGCTGTTAGGGATTTTTTTATATTCCGGAAAATGCTGTCAACGCCTTTCTCAAAGATGCTGATTTCCTGCTTTTCCGCATTAAAGCCCTTAATCACCCGGATGCCGCCGAGAGACTCGGTGAGACGGCCTGTAACTTCGGCGTTAATCTCCCAGCGTTTTCGGAATATGGGGCGAATAATAGAAAACGCTTTTAATGAGATCAAACCGAACAGAATCAGCGGCGCCAGTACATACAAAGTCATGGCTGCGTTGATATTCAGAAGCAGAAAAAAGGCAACCACTGAAGTGAGCGCCCCGCCGAACAATTGCAGCAGGCCGGTGCCTACCAGATTGCGCACACCTTCTACGTCATTCATGATGCGAGATACCAATGAACCTGATTTGGTATTGTCAAAATAAGAGATTGGCAGATAAATGATGTGTTTCTGTACTTTAGAGCGTAGCAATGAAATCAGGTGTTGTGCTTCGACACTCAAAAGCCGGGTTAAAAAAAACGAGGTAACTGCTTGAACGATAATTGCGCCGCCAACGACAAACAGGATTGTCTTTAACAATTCGGTATTTCCCTCAGTAATCACATTATCAATGAGGTACTTACTTGAGCCCGGTAACACCAAACCGCTTAAACTTTTGATTATGATCAAAACCAAACCGAGCAGCAACAAATTCCGGCGAGGTAAAATGATGGTTTTAAACACATACTTGACTGTCGAGAATGACGGCTTTTTTGATTTTTTCTTTTCTTCTGGATCACTCATTATTGTTTAAATCCTTTAAATTGTAAAAACTGTGAAGTTGCATTTTTATTGATGAGTTTAAAATGATATGTAGAGGGCAGGTTTAATGCAAGAGGAAATTGGAGAGTAGAGAGGATTTTTAATTCTTGTTTATAACAGGGGCCTGTTTAAAAAGAAAATTGATTTTCAATTAACAAATTGTTATAACATAAGTGCAACATTTTAAGGAGTAATGATATGACAATTAAGCTGCGAAAAGTGGGCAATAGTATTGGTGTAATTTTACCGAAGACAATTATTAAAGCATTACATCTTAAAGAAGGAGATTTACTTGAGGTTGTTGAAGAACCAGGAGGCATTAAGCTAGTTATAAACGATCCTGAGTTTGCTGAATGGGCGGAAGCGTATAAGAAAGCCAATACAAATTATAAAAATGCGTTACTGCAATTAGCCAAATGATTAAGTTCTTATCGAAGAGAATGATACTTCATTTTCATGAAGATCTTTTGATTCGGTATGGAGGTAAGCCAGGCTTGCGTGATGAAAAACTTTTGGAATCAGCTTTAGCTCAACCAGAAGCAACATTTGAAGGCGAATATTTGCATAATTCAATTTATGAAATGACGGCGGCATATGGATTCCATCTTTGCAAAAATCATCCATTTATCGATGGTAATAAAAGGATTGCATTAATAGCAATGTTCACATTTTTGTATGTAAATGGTTACAAAATTCAATTAGATGAGAAGAAAATGTATTTATTAATTATGTCAATAGCAGACGGGACGATGAGCAAAGAGAATCTAACAAAATATTTGAAGAAGCATATTGTCAAATGTTGACATTAAGCATTGTTTATCTTGCATAAGATTTATCCTTAGACACCAACCACTCCTCGGCCTCCCCAACTGTATCAAATAACTTCATCAACAATCCCCGTTTTTGGCAAACCGTAACATAATATTCGCAGTCTTCTTTAATTTTCTCAGATGGGACGAGTGCATATCGCATAGTTCTGGGTATGGCGTTATAGCGGAACAAATTTGCACCATAATCTAGATTGGCAAATATAGTCGGAATGGAAGTTGAATCACTGGCATTAACAAGAACGCCGGACACATCTTTCTCTTGGCATATTTGCTCAACAGTTTTTTGTGTCCGGAGTTTGTCTTTTTCGGTTGGTTTACCAAAAGAGTGGATTTCAATAATTCCCAATTCTTCCCGTAAGGAAACGGTTTCAGGCATTATCGCATCCTGCTAAACCGGTCGGTTAGCGCCGTCCACCCCGCCTGCCGCCTCTGCCACGCTCTTTGCGGGGACGAGCTTCATTCACATTCAGATTTTTACCCTTCAGATCTTTACCGTTCAGGCCTTCAATTGCGGCCTGAGAATGAGCTTTTCCCGGCATTTCAACAAATCCAAATCCTTTGGATACCCTGGTAAACATGTCTTTAATCAGAGTGGCAGATTTAACTTCTCCGTACTCTAGAAATGCTTCTTTCAAATCTTCTTCTGTGACTTCGGGGGCCAAATTACCTACAAAAATATTCATTCGAACTCCTTTTCTCTAGATCATTTATAGTAAATTACAGTATATGAAATATTATTCGTTACTTCCATGAGAATTTTTTGGTTTTTAGTTTGTAGTTCCAATTGATGAAATCAAACCTATCAACCCTTCTTTTTCTTCCGCAACCAAATAATCGAGAATGGCAGACCGGAAGCAATAAAGGCAATGTCAACCAATGATTTCTGCCATTCAAAGATTGCGCGTGCAACGAGTAGACTAAGAATTCCAACCAGATAAATCGCAGGAAGAATCGGGTAGAAAGGCATTTTAAAAACATCTGTACCCCCAACTTCATTTTTTCGCATCTTGAATAATGCAAATGTAGTAAACGTGTAGAAAATCAAAATGGCGAACACCATTCCCGAAACAATATTTTCGAAGTTTCCCCTAACGATCAGAATTACAGAACCCCAAATACAATGGGCAATGATGGCCCGGGAGGGGGTGCGAAATTTAGGATGAACATAATTAAGCCATTTGAAAAATAAACCGTCTTTTGCCATGGCGTAATAAACCCGCGGTGCAGTCATCATTGTTCCGTTGATACTGCCGGTTGCTGAGATCATTACAATGATAGCGATAAAACCGGCTCCAATCGGACCCATCAATTGTGTTGCGGTTTCGGAAGCCACGATCGTGCTGCCGCGCATACCTTCAATTCCTAATGTTCTGTAATAAAGCAAATTGGCTAAAACATAAATCACAAGGATCAATCCCATTCCTATGAACATGCTGAGGGGAATGACCCGTTTTGGATTTTTCATTTCGCCAGCAGAATAGCCCACACGATCCCATCCGACATAAGAAAAAACGACCAGCATAAGCGCTGCAATCAGGTTGCCTGTGGGTCCTAGTGTACCGGTAGGTGGAGCTGTTGTACTCAATAAATTATCGTGACCTCCAGCCAGAATAAGCCCTAGTGCTACAAGAAAACCGAGCCCTCCGACTTTTAATATCGTTGATATGTTTTGATAAATGCTTGCCCGGTTAATTCCAATATAATTGACCAAGCCGAAAATAAAAATGACAAATATTGCTAGTACCGTATGAGAAAAAGAACTTAGTTTGACAAAATGTTCAAAGTAGTTTACAGTTATAATGGCCAGACCAGCAGCGGGACTGGTGCGTATAATGAAGAGTTGTGCCCATCCGAACATGAAGCCGGCAAAAGGCCCAAAACAGTTACTAATATAGACATACTCACCGCCGGTAGTGGGTAATCGACTTCCGAGCTCCCCATATATTAATCCTCCGATAAATACAAAAGCGCCAACCAAAATCCATAATCCAATAATCGAATAGAATGAATCCAGATAGGTTGCGATAATTTGTGGAGTGGAGAAGATACCGGCTCCAATCGTAATACCAATGAGGATGGTGACACCTTCTAAAAGGCCTAAAGTTCGGCGTAGTGTTGGTTGTTGAAGGTTAGTTGTACTGTTTTCGGTATTCATTGACGTCCTCTGTTTTAAAATTCCAAAATTCAAATACCAAATTACAAATAATTGTCAAATTTCAAGAGGCAATATTCCAAACGAGACACACAGTTTCGATATTGATGTATTGGTCATTGTGATTTATTTGGATTTTGGTAGTTGTGATTTGGTTATAGTGCGATCACTATTTCCACACTAGTTCAGCATATTTTCAAAACTCATTAGTTCAATTTTCCTTGAAATCAGCTTCCATTAATAACCAGGTATTGGGATCCAATTTAACTTTCTTTGGCTTCTTGTCAACTGGAAAAGTAAAATCATGTTTTTTTTGATTAATCTGCAGCACTTCAATGCGAGGGGAACCTTCGTCATCGGTGTATATGCCAAGATCCACGGGCATGGAAAACACAACCCCGGTTTCCTGAATTTGATTCAATTTAACGACCAGCTCTTTTTTGTTTTCATCAAACTTCCACGAGCCTTCGAATTTTGGCTGCCCGGGCTGGTAAATCCACTGCCGGAAAAACCAGGATAGTTCTTTCCCTGAAGCTTCTTCCATCTTTTGCTGAAAATCTTCGGTCAACGCATTGCTATCCCGAAATTGTTTATAGAATTCCCGGATGCCCTGCCAGAATGCTTCATCACCAACGACGTGCCTGAGCATGTGGAGTACCCAACCGCCCTTTTGGTAGGAATTGACATTAAGCAGTCGGATGAGTTCAGTAATGGTAGTGTCAACAACTGGACTGGCAGGATTTTCGTTAAAATATTTAATGACTCGCTGCCGCGAGCTTTTCATGCCACGTCTTCCCCCGGTTTCGGATCCTATCATTTTATCACGACCATAAGTAAATTCCATATAAAGCTGGGTAAAATAGGTCGCGAATCCTTCACTCAACCAGATGTGGTGCCAATCCGCTTCGGTAACGGAATCGCCAAACCATTGGTGGGCAACTTCATGGGCGATCAGTGACTCACTCCTTCGCTTTCCCGTAACGCTTCTTTCACTATAGAAAATATTACCGGCGTTTTCCATACCACCATAGCGGGTTTTGGATTGAACATTCGCCAATTTTTCATAAGGGTAGGGGCCAATATGGCTTGAAAAAAACTGGATCACCCGGATTGCCTGTGCATAATCATAAAAACCGGGTTCACGATCCTGGGGATAAACCCAACTTTGGATCGGGATACCTTCATAAATAAATACTGTCTCGACCGCAAACCTGGCCACACCGATCACCATCACTTTGGTTGGAATGGGCACTGCTTCGTGCCAGTGGGTAAGTCGATTGTGATCGTCCAAATCCGTTTCTTCTTGCAGGGAGCCATTGCCAATAACCTGGTAATGATTCGGGGCAATAATGATAAAATCGCAAGTAGCTTTGTCAGAGACGTGATCTACGGTTGGCAGCCAATGACGAGCACGATTCGGCCAATTATCGCCAAAGAATGTTCTTTCGTTGAATTTGTTTTGCGAGATGATCAAACCATCTGCAGGGATGCCACGATACGAGATACTGTACGACCGGTATTCCCCGGCTTTTGAAGGTGACATCAATTTGATAACGATTCTATTGTTTGTGTGGCTGAATGCCACTGATCTTTCATTTCGAAAGACTGAACCAACAAACATGCCGGTTTGCTCAGATGCCTTTCCTATCAGATCGAGACCAAGCTCGGTTACTCCATCAGCCAGAAATCTCACATCAATTGTGGTCTCAGCAACAATTTCATCTGTTTGATCGTTTAAAGTAATTTTGAAAGTGTAATGAAGTATATCGATACGCTCGTTGCGAGGATAGTTATCTGCTGCAAGAATTGTTGGAAAGAAAATTATAGTAAGGAACAGGCGCAGAAAAAATTTCATTTATTAATCTCCTTCTAAAAGTATTGAATTGGTTTAAAGTGCAAATTTACAGGATAATGTAACGACTTAGAAAATAGCAGGCAAGCGATTAAATGTACTATTGGAAGATAACTAGGAAAATTTTTTTTAAAAGAGGATTACAGAAATAGAGTCTTTTTTATGATCAGGAATGAAACTCAATTTAACTCAAATTCCGGCCATCTTTCTGCTGATTGTAAGGCATTGAGCATCACTTCTAAATCCCGGTAGGCTTGTTCAAAAGAACTGGTTATTTTTTTTCCGGTGCGGATGGCAGTATAAAAATCTTCAAATTCTTCTTTATAACCAAGGCTGCCTTTTACATTTTCACACAATTCTTCTTTCGCTGTTTTCAGCGTGATCTCACTTAGATCCTTAATGAGGATAGTGCCTTCCTTGCCGAAAACATAAAGCTGGTTTTGGGAAAATCCATTTACACTCAGGAAGATATTCAAAACGCCGTGGATATTTCCCGGAGTTAAGAATTGAAAGCTGAACGTATCCACTTCCCCGATTTTAGGATTAACCGATTTCGTAAAAGCTGAGCCGGAAATAATATCGCCAAAAAGTACACGCAAAGCGGCAATATTATGAATGCCGCCATCAGTGATAAATCCACCGGGGTACTTGTGGTCGATTCGCCATTTTGTTTGTGCATATTCATTTTTGACTTCATCGATAAAATGAAAAACATCCCAAACCACTCCATAGGGTTCGCCAATTTTTCCCTCATCCATGTAGGATTTTGCTTTGTAAAAAATGGGATGGTAACGAAAATTTTCAGCAACCATTTTTACCTGGGTAAATTGTCTTTCAAACGACAACATTTCTTTTGCTTCGCTAAGATTTGCAGCCAATGGTTTTTCGACCATCACATGCTTCCCTGCCTGTAAAGCTTCTTTTGTGACTTGATAGTTTAAATCGATGGGAAGGATAATATCTACAGCCTCTACATCATGACTTTGCAGCAGTTCCCGATAGTCCAACACATATGGGACATTTCCTGTTAATTGAGAAAACGCTTTCGCTTTTTCCTCGGTATGGTTACAAATGAGAGTTATCTCGAACTGGTCTTTCAGTTCTTTTAAGGCGGGCCAATGAATTTTTTTTGCTGCTATACCACAGCCAATTATACCCAGTTTAACCGGTGGCATTCATAGAGGGTTGAAGTTTCCGAAGGTAACGGAAATGAACCATCTTTCGGTTTTCTTCGTCCCAAAGACGATAGGTTATGGATTTTAAACTGGACCATAAAGTAATTTGCTTTACGGTGTGAAAGATTGAATTCTCCTTGTGGCATTTCTCCAGGAAATAATTAGGAATTCTGGGGCTTAAATGATGGATATGATGAAAACCGATATTGCCGGAGAACCATTGCAGAATTTTAGGCAATTTGTAAAAAGAGCTGCCCTCCAATGCGACAGTAACATAATCCCAGTTTTCCTTACGTTCCCAATAGACACCTTCGAATTGGTGTTGAACATAAAAAAGCCATACACCGGTTGCCGAAGAAAAGATAAAAATAGGCGCTTGAATTAGAATAAATGCTTTTATGCCAATCGTAAAGGAAAGTAGAATGAGAACACCTAATAGTACAAAATTGGTTCTATTATTACTATTACGTTCCCTTGCACTGGATGTGCTGCGTGTAAATCGATATTTAATCAAAAATATAAAAAGAGGTCCTATGGTAAACATGACTGCCGGATTTCGGTAGAACCTGTAGTAAAATTTTGTCCAACGCGGTGCTTCCTGGTATTCCTTTACGGTCAAAGTCCAAATGTCGCCAAGCCCGCGCCCGTCTAAATTACCGGCAGATGCATGATGAATTGCATGTTCATGTCTCCAACGATGGTAAGGTGTGAAAATCAGTACCGAACATAATGAACCAAGTAATGAGTTGGCCTTTTTAGATTTGAAAAATGCGCCATGACCGCAATCATGAGAAATGATGAAAATACGAGTTAAAAAACCTGCCGCAGGTATGGCTAAAGCAATTGTGAGCCAGTAGGAGACTGCCAGGCTTTGGTACATTAAAACCCATAAGATAAAATAGGGAACCAGTGAATTCAATGTTTGCCACATGCTTCGACGCCAATCCGGATTCGAATATTTAGCCACTATTTGTTTCCAACTTAACTGTGCATCTTTCGATAAAGCTTGTAAATCCATTATTCTATCTCCAAAATATTTCTAAAATTATATTCGGTATGTTCAAATGAAAACTCTAAAGGTAGGCGATTAATTTTCTAAAGTCAATGAAAGAATTACCGGAATTGAAATGAGAAAATTTAGGAATAATAGGAATAAATACTTAAACTGATCTATTCATAACCTTTTTCACTGTCATTCAGAAGGCTGCGTCCTGAGCTTGACGAAGGGAATCTATTTTGCAACTAATCTATACTTACAATTTTACGATTCTTTTTTATGGAAATAGATCCCGTTGTGACGGCATGACATTAGGGAATATAAGCCTAAAACCAACTTTGTCATCCTGGAAGGATCTTGTTAGATTTGATAGAAAAAAGCCTATAAGCAAGTATAGAATAAAGGGTCAAATAGATCCCTTCTGGATGACATTACCGGCAATTATGAATTATACAGGTTAAATACTATTGATGACATTTATAAATGGGGCAGGGCATTTTAAGGTCTCATGTTTTCACCGATGCTGAAATGCAAAAATTTTAGATTAAAACCTGTCATTCCCGAATGCTCCTATCGGGAATCTTGTTACACAGGCACATATACCGCTCTTTTTAAATTGCTTTTAATTCCTGCAAAACTTCCTCTGCATCAACCTTACCCCAATAATAGCCCATTTCCTCACTCATGGTTATGGCTCGCTACGCCTCTGTTTTTGCCGCCGCCAAATTACCTGAAACGAGGTGCGCCCAGGCCAGCGCCACCCGAATATCCGCCTCATAAATCCGGTAACCGCCTTGCAGGGCATAATCGAGCGCTTCGTTCAGATCAGCATACCCTTCCGAAGGTTCCGAACCTTCGGAAGGTTGAGAGGGTTTTCTCGCCAACCAGAGCCCCCGCCCTAGCAGCGCCTCAATCAGCACTGCTTGATGAGAAATACTCCGCGCAATTTTGAGCGCAGCCTCATAATGATGATGGGCATTTTCATGATCACCCGCATCAGACGCCAAGTCACCCAAAACCCGGTGACACCTGCAGATGTCATCTGCCCAATGCGCTTCCTCACAAATCTTCAGATTGGCTTCGGTGACCCGCCGAGCGATATCCGCATTTCCCACTCGCCGCAGATGATCGGCGTGCATAACGCCACCGATACTGTAAATGTAGTTTATATTTGGATCAATTTCTCGTTCTATCGTTTCCACTCGCTGGAAGATTTTGCCAGCAGTCACATCATCCCCTCTCAAATGAGCTACCCACGCCTGATAACCCAATGATTTCCGTTCACCACTTTTATCATCCGCACGACGGGCGAGTTGCAGGCCTTCCGCAGCTGCCCGGGCACTCTCCGCCAATCGCCCCAGGTTGAAGTAGAGTCCCGCCAGATTTTGGTAGTTTACACTGGCATTTTTCCAGTCCTTGGTAATATCCATTTTGATTTTAATAGTGCGCTCATAAAACGGCACGACTTCACTCAGGCGGCCCAGATTCATCAGGCGAATACCGACAGCATTCAGTATCCAACTTCTGTCTTTCAGATTGCTTACCAGTGGCTCCTGAGACGTATCACCATCGGGAAAAAATTCTATCATCAGTGCTAGAGAAGTTTCGTAAGCTCCTAATTCATAAATTAACACAGAACGACCTTGAGAGATACGATCTCGCCGAATCCGATGTGCCTCATCATACGTCCCGGCCTGGCAGGCATGATGCACGGCTTCGATCAGGGGGACCAAATCGTCTAAAGTTGGATGCTCAAGCACATCACCGGCCACAGAGAGATAGTACTCCTTGATCTGTTCGTGTATCTGCTTAGTTTTACGGATGCCTTGTTTGCTCAAAATAGCAAAATAATGGCTCCGGATAAGCGGGTGAGTGGTGTAGTGGTTTTCATGCGGGTCGTGGCGCAACATGCGGTAGGTTTTCAGGCGGTTAATCAATGTTTTAAATTTGGTATCATCCAAAGCGGCGATTGGGGCGTTGAGTGCTTTTTAGGTGGTTTTTGCGCGAAAGACTTTCTCGAAGGCTTCCTCTTTCACAGGAATGCGAAAGGCGCTAAAGAGCAGCAGAAATGCCCTTTCTTCCTTCCTAAGATGTTCATCGTAACGACGTAGAATACGGTGCACGCGCTCGTAGCGCGGTTCGTCAGCGGTGGGTGGTTCGATGTCGCTCAGGTGAGCAATGTCGCCCTGGTGGGCTTCCGCGAGAAAGGCGCCAATCAGGCTCAGGGTTATTGCGTGGCCGTCCCACAGGTTGACGGCTTTTTTGAGGTCAGCGTCGGAGCCCTTCTTCACGCCGACGTTTCTCAGCAGGGTGCAGCCTTCGTTATCGCTGAGACGAGTGACATCACGATGGCGGTAGCTGGTGGTGTCCATCAGATCGAAAACCGGCGCGCGGCTGGTAATCAGGCAGAACGAAGCATGTCCGGGGGCGCTGAAATATTCCAGAAACCGGCTCAAATCAGCGCTGATGAACTCACCGTAATTGTCGCCTTCCTGCCTCTGCATCACTTCCAATCCGTCGAGCACAAACAAGTAATCTCCGCTGTAAAGCATACCGGCAACCAGGTGGGCTCGTGCATTAGGGGATTTGGCGCGCTGCAATAATTCTTCATCATTGCCGCTGAGATAGGTGAGGGCGGCTTCAAAAAATTCGTCCACACTGCGGCGGTCGTAAAACGACCACCAGAATAAACCGTCCGGCTGCTTTTGTTGCGGATCTTGCAGCAGATCGGCAATCCACTTGCCGGCCAGGCTGCTTTTGCCCTCGCCGCCAAAACCGATCAATCCGACAATTTTTGTAACAGCATCGTTCCAATCCTGGTTCAGCCCGGCAAGTAATTCTGTTCGCCCGACCCATTCCGAGGGTGGAACCGGAGCAGGATAGTCAGTCAGGCTGAGATCTCGCCCAACAGACTCTTTCGCCGTTGACATCACTTCTTCAGACGGCTTTGCCGATTCTTTGCGTTCCAGAAATTCTTTTTCATAAATCGATACGCTGAGTGGGTCAAAGGTGATCACTTTCGCATCGACGGCCCAGGCGGTATCGCGGTCTTTGCCGGTTCGATCCGCAAAATAGGACATCGAAATAATACCGACAACCAGGTTTCGTTTGGTGTCCAGAACAGCGGCGCCGCTCATGCCATGATTGATGTGTTTGGAATCCAATTGAATCGGCTCGACCAGCAATGTGGCATCTTGCGGCGGTTCCACGCTGCCCATGATTTTACCATCAGCCCATCCGGCATCAAAATTATCCAACTCTCGATAACCGTAGCTGCGGAATTTGTTGTTTACCGAACCATCTGCATCGCTCAAAATGGCGATTTGTTCCGGCGCCAACGGAAAACCGCCAATCACTTTCAGCACGACCACATCATCATCAGAATCCGAAAAATAGCGCGCCAACGTTGCCCGGTGATTTTTGTTTGAGCTGCTCGATTTGGGAAAATAGACGCCAACTTCACCGGTTTCCATATCTTCCGCTGGTTTGATCCCGGCATCTTCAACGACATGCCTACAAGTCACAATTTCACCATCCATCGAAATCGCAATGCCCGTCCCGACAATTTCATCCGTTTCAGCATGGCGAATCTGAACCGTGAAATTCCGCACATCTTGCAGCCGAACTTTTTTTTCTAGCGTTTCTTCTTTATGTCCTTGTTCCATTTCAGCGTCACCTTATAATTGGCTTCGATCCCAGCCGCCGCGAGCACAGCGCCCGCTTTGGCGTTAAATTTGAGTCCAAATTCTACAGTGATTTCGTCCGGCGAATAGGACAAATCCCGCAATTTCGAGATCACGGCATTGGCGGTGGGTTTCACTTTGTCCAGGGCTTTTTCAAAACTCTGGTTTGCTTTTTCAACGGTTTTATCACCACGGCGACTAACACGCTCGTTCCAACCTGCCCCTTCGGGTTCATCGACTTCAACCCAAATATTGCTGCCATCTTCTAAAGGAAATTCAACGAGTCTTTTCATGAGTATATCTCCAATTTGTATATTCTCAAAAAAGATGCTATTGTAACTTTGTTCCCCAGACTTTTTCCGGTTTTATATTTTTTTAAAAGTTACTTCCCAGGGTATGGAAAGTCAATAGAAAAAAAATCATAAAACCCCATAAATTAACGATCCTGATTATCCCTTACTATTAATGGCTCCCTAGAAATAACCAGCAATGCATTCGCAACCGGTCTTTCACCCGTAGCATCGGAGGGTCGGTTTACAACTTTGTTTGCAACCACCATGGTGCTGGAACCGCCGCCATCCAAGTTCATTCCCTGGTACACGCCAATACTGCGCATAAAACCGGCCATTTCATAAAGTGTCATTCCTTTGCTGTAATTTTCCTGGCGGCCGTCCACCGTAAATAGAAATAGGATTGTACCATCTTTGGAGAAACCAATACCGGTTCGGGGGTGGCGAACATCTGCAAATTTACCCCCTTTCTCAATTGAGGTTAACCCATCACGGATGATTCGGGGTAATCCGCCAATCGCCTCCTTAATCTTTTTGTTTGATTTTGTAAGCTTTAGAATAAGCTTTAATGTATCGCCCAACGACATTTCCATAAGAAGCCAGACCCGGGCCGAACCGTGCCCCGAAAGGATTCCGCCTTTCACCACAATCTCGCCATTGCCTTTTGTAGAATCAATTTCGGATACAATCACCCGGAAAGTTTCATTCACTGCCCATGCATCCAATAATCGAAAGCTGATCTCTGCTCCGTAGCGATTGGTGCCGGTTGAATCTCCATAAAAGCTGTTATAAAGAACCAGTTGATTCGAATCGCGATTTTGGTTAATTCCCTGGATGGCATAGGTATTCCCTTTTATGAGCACAATTTTTCCGGAATAGGAAGGCACTTCAATGAATGGCGTCTTGTCATAGTAAATACCAAAAAGTGAACGGTTATTCGGAGACTTTAGAATTTTACCGTCGATCACTTGTGTATTGATGGGTGTGCCACCTTTTTGATAAAAGTCGCCGTTTACCACACCGGCAATCCAATGTTTATTGAAACTTCTCCGGGCAGACATTTGACCGGTTGTTTCATAGCCTGTTACCAAATCCCTGGCTTTTATAGATTTGATATCCACATTGGAATTTGCCAAATCCACTTCTAAAAGATTTATTGCCCATGGTTGATCATCAAAATAATAAGTATGATGTTTAACACCGGGGCAGACGATAGAGCTAGCAATTCTTTGCGCATTTGCATTAAGACTTATGAAAACAAGAAAGAGCACAAGCAGGTTGGATTTGCGCATGATTCCCCGTTTATTGACCTCTGTGAAAACCGGTTTCAAAATAGAAAATCTTTACCACTTTATGGCAGCCGACGCCCAGGTAAAGCCGGCACCGAAGGCAGCCAAAATAATAAGATCATTATTTTGAATCAACCCCTGCTCCAGGGCCTCACTCAGTGCGATTGGAATTGAGGCGGCGGTTGTATTGCCGTATTTTTCGATGTTGCTGAACACCGTCCCTGGCGGCAGCTTGAGCCGATGTGCGACAGCTTCGGAAATGCGTTTATTGGCCTGGTGGGGAATTACCAGCTTGATATCCTCTGGCTGAATATTGTTCGCGACTAAGGCCTCGCTGATTACCTCGTTAAAACGGACTACGGCATTTTTGAATACTTCCCTGCCATTCATGTAAGGAAAATATTCACCGGATGTATATGTCTCTTCCGAAATAAATCGTTCCGTTACCGTACCCGGCCTTTTTAAACATAGGTGTTCTGCTTGCGACCCATCAGAATGAAGATGAGTGGAAAGTACACCGCGATCTTCATCAGTTGCTTCCATGATAACAGCGCCGGCGCCGTCGCCAAATAGTACCGAAAGATCCCTCCCCCGTGTGCTGATATCTATTCCTTTTGAATGTATTTCTGCGCCAACCACCAGGATGTGGTTATACATTCCCGTGCGAATAAACTGGTCAGCTATTGAGAGGCTGTAGATAAAACCGGAACACTGGTTTCTGACATCCAGCGCACCGATGTGTTTCAAACCCAATTTGTTTTGAAGAATAACCCCGGCGCCCGGGAAAAAGAAATCAGACATTAAACAACCAAGAATGATAAAATCGATTTCTTCGGCGTTTATGTTTGCATTGTCCAGGGCAGCTAATGAAGCCTGGTACGCAAGATCTGAAGTCGTGGTTTCCGGATCGACCCAATGTCTTTCTTCAATGCCCGAACGTTCTCGTATCCATTCGTCGCTTGTGTCCATATATTGTTCCAATTCCTGGTTGGTAACAACTCTGGGCGGTAAATATTTGCCGACCCCAATGATGCGAGAACGTCTCATAACAACTCCCAATTTTGATCATATAACAATAATATCTATCAATGTATACTTTTAAGATTTTTGATGCAAGTGGATAAGAATGAAACCATTTTCAACTTTACCACGTAGCCAGACATATTAATGCTAATAATCAAATTGTAAAATTCCCAGGAGTAAAATATGAAAAAGTTCATCTATTTGACTGTGTTAATTTTCGTTTGTTCAAGTATTTCTTTTGCACAACGGGAAACAAGGGATTTGGAATTATCCGCAAACGGCATTAAAGAATTAGAAATTGAAGCGGGAGCGGGATTTCTTAAGATTAGGGGAGTCGAGGGTTTAAAGAAGATAGAAGTTGAAGCTGAGATTGTCTTAAAGGGTATTCGCAAAAATGATATTGATGAGTTTCTAGAGGATAATTTGGAACTCTCATTAGAACGTGAAGGCAAACGAGCTGTCCTGATTAGTACTTTTCGTCATTCACGTAGATCACGTTCTTTTTTCGGCAGGCGAAAATCAGCGCAGGTTAATATAACTGTTAAAATGCCATACGAGATGAACGTTTTCATTGAAGATGGATCAGGCTACACCAAGATAGCAAATCTAAAAGGGAATATTAATATTCATGATGGATCCGGCGGATTAACCATTGAAAAAATCATAGGTGATGTGGATATAAATGATGGTTCGGGAGAGTTAGAGATTTTGGACATAGAAGGTGATGTTGAAATTGACGACAATTCCGGCAGCATCTTGGTAAGGGACATACTGGGAAGTGTCTACGTGGAAGACGGATCGGGTTCAATTACTATCAATGGTGTTGAACGAAATGTTGTTATCGGTGACGACGGTTCCGGCGGAGTTAATATTCGTAACGTTAACGGTAAAGTAGAACGGCATGACAAAAAGCGAAGCAGGCGGCGTTACAGATAGAACCTGAATTTCAAATTGCGAAATAAATTAAAGATCAAATTTTAGATAGAAAAACAGAAGTGAGCATTTTGGAGTTCTGTTAAAGGTTCCATCCATCTTTATATTTTTGATAAAATTCGGAATCCCTTGGGAGGGCTCCGGAAATTTCACAAATATCTCCGGCGAAATCAGTTGCTCTTTTCAAGGTAGTAGAAAAATCCCATTTTTTTAACATTCCAAAAACCAGGATGGCCGCAAAAGCATCTCCAGCGCCAACTGTATCAATACTATTTTTCTGGTATGAAGCTGACAGTTTTAAATCCAGTTTTTCATCCTCAGTATAAAGGACGATGCCTTTTTCACCTTTCGTGATACATAAGGCTGATAGTCCAAATTCTTTTAAAATTGAGTTAGCTGCTTCAACTTCAGGATGTGCAAGATTCAATAATTCTTTCAGAATTTTGAATTCATAATCATTAAGTTTTACGATGTCGCTCTGCTGTAATGATTCACGAATGATTGTCTCGGAATAAAAATTTTGCCGAAGATTTATATCATAAAAGATTTTTGTCGTTGGTAAGCGATTATTTAAAATTTTATGAATCGTCTTTTGGGAAACCGGACAGCGTTGCGCCAGGGTGCCAAAATAAATCATGTCAACATCGTCGAGAAGTTTTTGAACGCCACCATCATATTCAATAAAATCGTATGCCACATTGGCAGTAATTGTAAATCTCGGAACCGCTTTTTCATCCAGTTCAACCATCACATTGCCGGTAGGATGGTCTTTATCTATTTGAATGAAAGCAAGCGGAAAATCGCGTTCTTTCAGAAGCCTGAGAATTTCTTTGCCATTTTCGTCGTCTCCAATTCTACTGATAAATGCAACTTCATTCCTTAATTGATACATGTGATATGAAAAATTAAAAGGGGCGCCGCCGAGATGCCTGGTATCCGGGTAGATATCAAAGAGGATTTCACCAACACTTAAAATGTTACACATAGACATTGAATAACTATTTTGAAGATAATATGCAAATCAATACATCATTTTGTGAAAACCAACATTTATCCTTTCACATCCAATTTGATTTTTAAGAGCAAATGTTAAAATACAATCATTGACAATTTGAACTTCAATAGTTATACTGAGGAAAAGATTTAGATATTCTGCAATCCAAATAAAAATTGATACAACTTATTATCCATGCGAAGTAAAATTACAATACGAGAGTTAGAGAGCCACCAGGAGTTTCTGGCATGTGAAACCCTGGAGAAAGATACATGGGGCCAAAGTTTTGCGGAATGTGTTCCTCCTTCGATTTTAATGGTCAGACAAAAAATTGGGGGAGTGACGGCCGGTGCATTTAACGAAGAAGGTGAATTGATAGGGTTTGTTTATGGCTTGACCGGATTGATGGATGGAAAGCCGGTTCATTGGTCGCATATGTTGGCTGTTCTACCGGAATATAGGGATGAAAATTTGGGAGCTCGTTTAAAAAGATACCAGTCAGATACTGTTAAAAAACTCGGTATTGAGATGATGTATTGGACTTTTGATCCGCTGGTAAGTAAAAATGCTCATCTAAATTTGAATAAACTGGGAGTGGAAATTGACAAATATGTTCCGGATATGTATGTCGATGGTAATGAAAGCGATCTCCATCGCGGAATTGGTATGGACCGGTTCATTGTACGATGGGATCTCAACAAGAAACAGGATGAGGAAACTTCTGAATCCATTGAACCTGAGGGTAGTAGAGCCATTGTTGTGAACACAAAACTCAATGAAAAATCAAAACTCATTCTTGTTGAACCCATTTATGTGGAGGAGGAATTTGTCCGTATCGAAATCCCTTTGAATATCAATAAGATCCAAAAACATTCCTTAGAATTGTCCGGGCAATGGCGAGCCAATACCAGGCAATCATTTCTTCATTATCTTGATAAAAATTATGAAATTACTGGTTTTCATAGAGATAAAACAGATCGCTGTTATTACATTTTAAATCAACATTATTAAAGGGCGCAAGATGCTGCAAATAAACAAAATTATTTTTCGTGAAATCCAATTGCCTTTGAAAGAACCGTTTCAGATATCTTCCGGAACGATGTCTATTCGGCGACTTCTTCTTCTTGAATTGATTGATCAAAACGGGATTATTGGCTGGAGTGAATGTGTCGCTGATGAACTACCCAACTACACTCCTGAAACCATCGATACGTGCTGGTTGGCCATCAAAGAATGGATAGCCCCACGCATACTGGGAAAAAGTTTCAATCATCCAAACGAGATTTACAAAGTGGTCGATGCGGATATTCGCGGTCACGAAATGGCAAAAGCGGCAATCGAGATGGGCGCCTGGGAACTCGCTGCGCAAATCCAGGGAGTTCCATTATCCAAATTAATCGGTGGTACACGGGATCGAATTGCCACTGGAATTTCACTGGGAATCCAGGATAGTCCGCAAATATTGGCAGACAAAACACAAAGTTGTTTGGCTGAAGGATATAATAAAATCAAAATAAAAATTAAGCCGGGCAAAGATATTAAGTTTATATCAGCTGTGCGGGAGGCCTTGGGAATGGCGGCAAAAATCATGGCAGATGCCAACAACGCTTATACCCTGGCTGACATGGACATTTTGAAACAGCTAGACCAATTCGGTTTAATGATGATCGAGCAACCCCTGGCATGGGATGATATTATTAGACATGCAACATTACAGCAGCAACTCCAAACACCTATTTGCCTGGATGAATCTATCACCAATCTTCAAAAGGCCGAAGACATGGTTGCACTCGGCAGCGGCAAAATTAT
The DNA here is from genome assembly GCA_964464595.1 of uncultured Deferribacteres bacterium. GTDB lineage: Bacteria > Zhuqueibacterota > JdFR-76 > JdFR-76 > DREG01 > JADFJB01. The sequence continues at coordinate 7,640 of CAYXGW010000004.1, read as the reverse complement.
CAATATCAAACCTGGTAGAGTTGGAGGTTTTACACCCTCTATCGCAATCCATAATTTCTGCCAGAAAAACGATATTCCGGTATGGTGTGGAGGTATGCTCGAAAGTGGAGTCGGTAGAGCGCATAATGTAGCCCTGGCATCTTTACCCAATTTTGTTTTACCGGGAGACGTTTCGCCAAGCAGTCGTTACTGGCAACAAGATATTGTTAATCCGGAATGGACGATGGATGAAAATGGCATGGTAACCATACCGTTGGATAAGCCGGGAATGGGGGTTGAGGTAAATATGGATCGAATTGATAACTTAACTATTCGAAGTGAGACGATGTCGTCAAGTTGAGAAAATCTCTGGTAGATTTAAGAATTTGATGATCGCATACATTAAATAATTAATGTAAGGATTCAGAATAATGACAAATAACTCAAATCGAATCGAATTCCGTGGCGGTCCCGTTTTAAGCGTTGTCCCTTTAGTTATATTTATCGTTTTTACAATAACCCTGGTAATTTATGGCTCCCCTGCTGTTGAAGGAATGATCATCGCTTGTATAGTCGGCATTTCTGTCGGGATGTTATTAACCAAAGATGTAGCCCATTACAGCGAACGTATTTTTACGCTTATGGCGAATAGAGTAGCGACAGTTGCCGTTGTGTGCTGGTTGTGGGCCGGCGCATTTTCCGGCATTCTCGCAAATTCCGGGTTGGTCGAAGCGATGGTATGGATTGGCTGGAAGCTTCATTTAACCGGTTCTTTTTTTACACTCGCTGTTTTTATTTCTGCTGCTTTATTTGCTACTTCGGTTGGAACAGGTTTGGGAACGATCGTTGGATTTACCGCTGTCCTGTATCCCGCCGGTATTGTTTTGGGGGGAGATCCTGCGGCACTTATGGGTGCTATTTTCAGCGGCGCTGCATTAGGAGATAACCTGGCGCCAATCTCGGATACAACCATCATATCTGCAGCCACACAGGAAACTGATGTGGGTGGAGTGGTTCGATCGAGGCTTAAATATGTGTTGATCGCGGCCGGTATTTCATCACTTCTTTTCCTGGTATTTGGCGGCAGTCAGTCAAATATTCCTGCTGCTGAAGCGGAGAAACTACTTGCGGAAACTGCCGATCCTTCCGGTCTGCCCATGTTGATTCCAGCTGTTATTGTTTTTTTTGTTGCAGTCAGCGGCCGTCATTTTTTGGCTGCGTTAACCGCCGGCATTGCAGCAGCAATAGTAGTCGGACCCATTGCCGGTGTATTTCCAATCGAACGTGTTTTCCATTTTACCGGTGAGGGCTCCATTGCCGGCACTGCAGTTAGCGGCGTTATGTCTTTGCTGCCGACCGCAGTTCTGACATTATTATTGGTGACTATTATCGGAATTATGGAAGCGGGTGGTTTTTTAGAAATTCTTTTAAATTGGCTGAAAAGCGCAATCGCGAAAACAATACGCGGTACGGAATTAGCTATTGTGGCATTGATTTCTTTTATGAACATTTGTGTTTCGGTTAATACAGTTGCAATGATAGCCGCAGGTCCTTTAGCGAACTCCTTAAGAAAATTGCATAACATCCATCCCCATCGTAGCGCCAATCTTTTGGACACCATTTCCTGTTCCTTTCCATATGTGATGCCTTATTCGGCTACTATCGTTGCTGCTGCAGCAATCCAACGTGAAATTTCCGGACGATATGTCTTCGTTGAAGTATTGGATTGGACCCAGGAGGCAGCTTTCTTTTTCTATGGTTTAGTACTATTTCCGTTAATGATCATTGCAGCTATAACCGGATTTGGCAGGAAATCCGGCTAGCCATTGTTGGAATAAAAACTGTTTTTTGATATTCAAAACGCAGATTAGTTGAGTTTACTTATAGAATCTTTTAACAATCTTTTTTAAAACTATGGTAGAATTAAAACTAAGAAGTATGAAGAAAACGGATTGGCCGGAAGTGGCCGATCTCATTTATGTTTCCACCAACTATTGGTATGAAGTACGTAACATGGGTGCTGCTTTTAAAGGCGGGCCTTCTTCAACAAGATTACACTGTGAAGTGTATGAAGCCCTTGACCCCGGCTGCTGTATTCTTGCCGAACATCCGGAAACCGGCCGGATCATGGGTTCTTGTTTTTATCATCCGCGGGAAACGCATGTCTCTCTGGGTATTATGAATGTTCACCCAAATTACTTTGGCTTGGGGATCGCCAAAAGCCTGTTGAAATTCATTATTGATTATGCTGAAAGCGAAAATAAACCGGTAAGACTCATCTCCAGCGCTATGAACCTCGATTCTTTTTCACTCTACACACGGGCGGGGTTTATCCCGAGAGTCGTTTTCCAGGATATGATCCTTGCAGTCCCCCAGGGTGGATTGGATGTGCATTTGCCTGAATCTCAATATGTACGGGATGCAACTTTGGATGATGTAGCAGCAATCTCTGCGTTAGAAATGGAGATCAGTCAGATCCGCCGGGAAAGGGACTATCAGTATTTCATAGAGAACCAGACCGGTATCTGGCATACCTCGGTTTTTGAAAATGAGAATGGGGCCATCGAAGGATTCCTTGCTTCAATTCATCATCCGGGCGTTAACATGTTGGGTCCCGGTTTTTCAAAGAATCAACAGCAAGCAGCAGCGCTGATCCTGGCAGAATTAAACAATAATAAAGGTCGTTCCCCGGTCTTCCTCATTCCGGTTGAATGCAGAAACCTGGTGAACCAAGTCTATTCCTGGGGAGCAAGGAACTGTGAGATCCACTTCTGCCAGGTGTATGGTGAGTTCCATCCCTTTAGTGGCGTTGTGCTACCTACATTTATGCCGGAAACAGGATGATAACTCAATAAGCAATTATCAATGGACAATGAACAATGAACAATGAGCAATAAAATATAATTAATTTTGAATCAATTTGAAAAATTTTAAAGAAAAAATGAAAAAATCTAAAAGGAGAAGAAATGGGAAAGAATAAATTTTGGATATTTACTTCGATCGTTGCATCTGTTTTTTGTTTGGTTGCCGGAATCTGGATCTTAGCTGCAACAGGATTTGATTCCAGGGACGAGGCAGTATTTACAGGAATAGGGTTTTATTTTATTGGCAAAGCATTTTTCGTCGGGCCGCTGCTTTACCTCACGGCAGTGAAAAAGAATAACCATTGAAATCAAATGAGCAGTGGATTATGAGCAATAATTAATGGTATCTGCAAAAATGAGGCGTTGAACTCATTTATCATCAATAAGAAAGGAGATAAAAATGATCCGTGGTGTGCATACTATGTTTTACAGCTCTGATGCTGATGGTGTTCGTGCGTTTTTACGGGATAAACTGGGATTAAAGTCAACGGATGTAGGTGATGGCTGGCTAATTTTTGAACTTCCGGAAGCCGATATGGGTTGCCATCCTGCAGACGAGAGTGGAGAACATGGCAAACCTTCCGGTTCTCATGATATATCCTTCTATTGTGATGATATCGAGAAGACTGTTGAGGAATTGCAGGAACGTGGAGTAGAGTTCTTTGGCGGGATTGTGGACTTAGGGTTCGGATTATCCACACATTTCAAAATGCCGGGGAATCTTCGGATTCAACTTTACCAACCGCGTTATTCGAAAAATTTTGATTCTTGAACGTATTTCAAAAGTGCCTGATTTAAAATTGAATTATATGTAAATCGAACAAATTATAAGTAAACGGAAACTTGAATGATTACATATAGCGAAATCGAAGACGCCTTCCTTTTTGTCAACGCCAGTTATTACGGCGATCACACCGCCATTCTTCTTAAAAATAGTGGACGGATTCTCTATCAATCAGAATCGGGAGATGTACACGAGATATCCGAAGAAGAAGTTTGGGATGCAGATGATGCAATTGAGATTCCTCATCAGAACGATCTTAGATTGGGCAAAGAAATCGTTTTTAATTTTGTAAGCGATAATTTACCTGATGATTACGAATACGTGCAACAGATATTTAGCAATCGCGGCGCATATACAAGATACAAGGAATTGCTTCACTCAAAGGGACTTTTGAAAGCATGGTATGATTATGAAAATGCAGCCCAGGAAAAAGCCTTGAGGAAATGGTGTCAGCTTTATGAGATTGAGATTTCAGATTAATGCTATTTGTGTTCTTGATTGCCGGTTTAATTTTGAATAAATCGGATTTCAAGGTGGCAACCTAAAGCTTCAGCATATTTTTTTATGGTTGCAATTGATGGAGAATGCTTGCCGCTTGTTAATGAGGATTCAAGCCTGGTTACTGCTGGAGGTTTCGTACCCATGCGTTTTGCTACTTCCGCCTGGCTCAAACCTGCCTTTTGCCGTGCTAAAAGCATTTCTCTTAAGAGAATAAATTCAGGTTCGAGAGCATCGTATTCTTTCTTAATTGAATCACGAGCAAATGCTTTTGATTTTAATTCATCATGTTTCATAATTTAACCTCTTTCATTCTTTTAATAGCGATATTCAATTCCTTCTTAGGTATTTTTTGTGATTTCTTTATGAATACATGAAGCATTACAATTCTTTTATTTATGAGATAACAAATATGTTATCATAGATGCAATAAATAAATGACAAATCAACAAATTTACCAGAGCCTTTGGAAACGATATGAAAGAGTATTCGCCTTTAGTCATATCTTTTATTGGTTATCAAAAATACTAATTGATTTTTTGAGGATATAGATTTAAAATTACCTGAACATGACAAATACACTCAAATCATAGAAACGCAATAGGCCCCAAAATGACTTCATCAAAAGAAATATCCCCGGAGTTTCCATTCGAATCAAAGTATGTTGAGATTCATGGTTCAAAGATGCATTATGTCGATGAAGGCTCCGGCGACCCCATTCTTTTTTTACATGGCAATCCGACTTCTTCTTACTTGTGGCGCAATATAATACCTTATGCAATCCCGCATGGGCGATGTATTGCTCCCGATCTCATCGGCATGGGAAAATCCGACAAACCCAATTTACGGTACCGTTTTTTAGATCATTATAAATACATAGAGGGTTTTATTGAGAAGCTGGAACTGAAAAATATTACTTTTGTTATTCATGATTGGGGATCCGGACTTGGCTTTCATTATGCCATGGGACATGAAGGAAATGTCAAGGGAATTGCGTTCATGGAAGCGATCGTAAAAACCGTCAGCTGGAAGGGATTTAACAAGGATTTCAAAATAGGTTTCAAATTAATGCGCTCTCCGTTTATTGGCTGGTTGATGATTAGTGTGATGAACGTATTTGTCAAACAGATATTGCCGCAAGCAACTGTGCGGGAAATGACTTCCGAAGAGAAAAAAATAAACCAGGCACCGTATAAGACCATTGCTTCCAGAAAGCCATTGCGCCAATGGCCGTGTGAAATTCCTATCGATGGCAAACCGGCCGACATGCACGAACTGATTTCAGCCTACAGCCAAAAGCTGCAGGAATCAGATTTACCAAAACTATTGTTTTATGCCACTCCCGGTGGAATTATTACCAGCCAGGTTCTTGACTGGTGTAAACAGAACTTTAAGAATTTATTAGCGGTAGATATTGGCGCTGGAATTCATTATTTGCAAGAAGATAACCCTCATAAAATTGGTGAAGAACTGGCAAAATGGGTTCAAGGTTTGTAAATCTCCCGAACAGATCAAACCACAATAGTATTCTCAAAGCCGGATACATTCTTACTTGACCAGTGGGAACAGGGCTGGACTTTTATGAAGCTTGTAAAAGTAGACCCCGAACGAGTTCCGCAAGTTTCTAAAAAAAATTACAAAATGGTTGACAAGCGTCCTTTTATTTTGTATTTTTTAACGAAATATAACAAGGAGGTAAATTGTCTCAATATTTTCACTTTATTATATAATATATAAAGTAAAGAAGTTTATGCGAGTCGCATAATGTTCTGTAACAAGAAGGAAAAAGCTTCTTATGTAACAAAAATTGTTGTCTATAATTACCGAGGTATACTCTTGCTGTAATGCATGGAGATTTACACCTGGAAAAGAGGAGAGAAATCATGAACCCTATTGCCAAAACAAAAGCGAATATTTTGGTCATTTTCATCTCGCTACTGGTTGGAATGCACCCGAGTGTTGCTTCAACCCAGGAGCCTTTTCTAGTCAAAGACATCAACCAGGTGGGGGATTCGTTCCCTGAAGGCCTGACTAACGTGAACGGCACGCTTTTCTTCAGTGCCACTGATGGCATCAACGGAGGGGAGTTGTGGAAGAGCGATGGCAGCGAAGCCGGCACCGTGCTGGTCAAAGACATCAATCTGGGGACGAAGAGTTCGTCCCCTCGTTTTCTGACCAACGTGAACGGCACGCTTTTTTTTAAAGCCGATGATGGTATCCACGGACGTGAGTTGTGGCAGAGTGACGGCAGCGAAGCCGGCACGGTGATGGTCAAAGACATCGTCCCGGGGACGGGGTCGGCATTTTCTTCGGGTTCGTCCTTCGCATTCCTCACCAACGTAAACGGCACACTTTTCTTCAGGGCCCACGATGGCATCCACGGATGGGAGTTGTGGAAGAGCGACGGCAGCGAAGCTGGCACCGTAATGGTCAAAGACATCAACCCGGGAGCGGAGACTTCATTGGGTACCTATTACGGATTACCCACTAACTTGAACGGCACGCTTTTCTTCGGGGCCGATGATGGCAGCAACGGACGTGAGTTGTGGAAGAGCGACGGCAGCGAAGCCGGCACCGTGATGGTCAAAGACATCAATCCAGGGTCGGGAAGTTCGTCCCTTCAGTTTCTGACCAACGTGACCGGCACGCTTTTCTTCACTGTCGGATATGAGTTGTGGAAGAGTGACGGCAGCGAAGCCGGCACTGTGCCGGTCAAAGACATCCCCTCCTCTTCGCAAACTTATCTTCAGTTCCTGACTAATGTGAACGGTACGCTTTTCTGCGGCGCTGGTTATCGCGGACGTGAGTTGTGGAAGAGCGACGGCAGCGAAGCTGGCACCGTAATGGTCAAAGACATCAACCCGGGGTCGGGGAGTTCGTCCCTTCAGTTTCTGACCAACGTGAACGGCACGCTTTTCTTCACTGTCAATGATGGCGAGTTGTGGAAGAGCGACGGCAGCGAAGCCGGTACCGTGCTAGCCAAAGACATCGTCCGCCCGGAATTTCTGACTAACGTAAACGGTACGCTTTTTTTCAATGCCGGTGATGTGGTTAACGGAGTTGAGTTGTGGAAGAGCGACGGCAGTGCAGCAGGCACTGTGCTGGTGAAAAACATCAACCAGACAGGGGTGCGTCATTCTTCACCTGAATATCTCACCAATGTGAACGGCACGCTTTTCTTCAGTGCCACTGATAACATTCACGGAATGGAGTTGTGGAAGAGCGACGGCAACGCAGCTGGCACCGTGCTGGTGAAAGACATCAGCCCGGGGCAGGGGAGTTGGACGCCTCACCGTCTTATCAACGTGAACGGCACGCTTTTCTTCAGGACCGATGATGGTATCAACGGGTATGAGTTGTGGAAGAGCGACGGCAGCGCAGCCGGCACCGTGCTGGTCAAAGACTTCAACCAGGTCGAAGGTGCCTACCCCGAAGTTCTGACCAACGTGAACGGCACGCTTTACTTCACTGTCGATGATGGTATCCACGGATGGGAGTTGTGGAAGAGCGACGGC
>CAYXGW010000003.1:0-135851 GCA_964464595.1 uncultured Deferribacteres bacterium | reverse complement strand
GTTTCATTTTCCAGCCTGTATTATTTTCTTTATTCTTAAATATTGGCGATAGAATTAATCAAATAAAAGTACTTTAAGCAATTTAAATTTAGGGTTCTTTGTGGGTTAATTTCTATAAAATCGTTTAAAGGTTCCGTAATAGTAATTGCAGTAGAGTAGATGTCATTCAGGAGGAATCTATTTTAATTTAGGTAAGGTGTTGTTTTTTTAACTGGTTTCCTCCTGAATGACACGGTTTGGGATTTTTTGAAAACCATCATAGTTTTGGCTCCTCCAGGAGATGGGGATACTCTTTCTTAATTTGCTGCAAAAGCGTTGAATCTAATCTAGCTCTATAAAGTGTTTTTACTTTAGATAGCTGCTCAATGGTTAGATTCCTGACCCCCTGAAGATTGGCCTCACGGAGGTTGGCGCCCTGAAGTCGAGCCTCTCTCAGGTTGGCTTTGTCAAGATGAGCACCCCAGAGGATCGCGTTGTCAAGATTAGCAGAATAAAGGTATGCTCTGTCAAGTCGAGCCCCACCGAGGTTGGCGTCCTGAAGATGAGTCGACAAGAGGCTGGCGTTCTGAAGCTGAAGTCTATTTAGGCGTGCATTTTTAAGATTGGCAAAGCTCATTTCTGCTCTCTTGAGAACGGCATTTTGAAGGTCCGCTCTTTTTAATATCGCACCCGTGAGGTTTTGCTCCCTCCAGCGGCATAATCCCCACAACATAAGAAAAGACCGGATCGTGTTTCTTTACGTACCAAAGAGACAGAAGAACCAACACGGCCGGCATCAACCACCAGATGGAAATACTAAAAATGATTCTCTGGAAGCTGACAAACCATCCCTCTTCAGGGTCCTGGGCAAAGTTTGTGAACCAGGGGTAAAGTCGTTCCTTGCGTTCCGTGTCCTCTTTGATTTTCGGATGATTAATTAAGTCTTGGGTTTTTATCAAATAAAATTGGTAATACGCAAATATGAAAATTGCCAACAGGGGGGCCACGATGAAGAAATCATTCAAAGAAACATTCAAATTGACAATGGGTAAGCGGGCTGATTCATTAAGGACGATTTGCCGGTCGCTGGTGCTCACTACCGTCAGTGCGCAGTACGCTAAAAAGCCAAGATATAGCAGATAAATTTTGCGGGCATTTTTGGAGGCTTCCGCGATGTTCTCATATAACCAATCCGGAGTTCCCGGTTTATTTTTGACCGTTGCTTTTGTTGCCATTGTAACCTACTCCATAGATGCTATTTCAGTTACTTTTGGGACCGTCGTTATTTAATCTTTTTTTTAAGGAGGATTCGATTGTCCGCAATATTGAGTTTAGTAAGAACTGCCGTTAGAAGATAGCCGGTTTTGATCAAATAGCCGAGCATTTCCCGGCGGCAATTGCGGGTTTTGATGTGGATGGTGTGAATGCTGTTTTCTTTACACCAACTTTCCAGTTTTTCCATGAGTTTTGTGAGTACGCCCAGTTTGCGAAATTCAGGCTTCACACCAGCCATCCAACAATAGATGGAGCCGTCACTGAATCTATCATAGGAGATCATATAGCCTATTGGTTTCTGATCCAGGTATGCGACAAAAATTATATGCTGTTTTCCTTTGTAGCGTTCTTCGAAAAAGGCTGCGTCTACCGGTTTATCGAATTCCGGAATGGTTGCGTGTAAAGTTACGGCGACAGCAATCGAATCCTCCTTTACGAACACTTTATTTGAATCTTTCATCCTTTGAATTTACCAAGAGCCAAACAATTTTTCATACAAGGGCTTGAATAAACGTCGGTTTCAATGGCGATTATTTTTTGTTGTATACATTAATGTTCACTTCCGTACAAATATTTTGCAGCGGCTGCTCCCATTTCTCTGTATGAATGACCCACGCCTTCAATAATTTGCCTTTTCCATGAAATATCAAATCCCAGGCGATTTGATTCCTTGAGCGCTGTTTCGTAAAAGAAATTCCCTCTCGCCAACCTATGTGCTCCTTGTTTCATTGCCTCACGGGATTTTCTCAATTGTCCCCTGGTTTCATTTTCATTATCAAGCTCACCAATAAGAATCATCAAATTCACCCCTAATGACTTTTCAAAATCTATTTCTGTTATGGGGCTGTTTTTTAAGCCATAAGGAAATTTTTCGCTAAAATCCGGCATGGTATACCAGCCCGAATTCGCAGCTATCGCACGGTTTATCTTGGCTTCCGGATAAAACATCACAAGTCGATGGACAATTTGGCCACCAGCCGAATGTCCGAAAATATCATATTTTTTTTCTGTGGATCCCACTACTTTTGTGGCAATATCAAAAATCCGATCAAAATCCGCAAAAAGCCATTCTTTTGGATCAGATCTGATTTTAACGTTATTAACATTAAAACTATTTGAACCCATAATCATGCGTCCCAAATTGTAATTTACTGATCTGGGATAATACCCATCTGAATAAGAGGGCGACAAAACAAGTAAGTCATATTTTTCTGCCAGCTCAATCCAGGTATCACGATAAGTATCGCCATTTCTGCCACCACCGGGAATTACTAAAATAACAGCATAATCGGGTTGATAATCACCTGGTTTGTAATAATGAACTTCAATTATTTTTGCTTCCTGTTTATATCCACCGGAAATAAGAAAACTACCTGAACCCTTTTCAATTTTTATCTCATCTACGGATGGAACCTTTTTTACTTCTTGTGCATAGGAATTGCTTTCAAACCCCATTAACGTGGACAGTATAATTACGAATAATAACCGTTTCATTGGCATCTTTAAATTATTTTGTTGTGTATAACGTTAAATTTTAAAAACGTTTGAATGCTTTTTATACAGTGTTGCAGCTGGTAATTTAATCTAATTTAGTTTTCAATACTCTTCCCTGTTTTTTCGCTTCTGAGTCCTTTGCAGCACCAAACATCATCCCAATTGTCATTCCAATACCCGTTCCCATTGACAATCCAATAGCCGTTCCAGTGCCCGCTTCAAAACTCGTTCCAAAAACAATTCCAAGACTCGTTCCAAACATCATGCCGAATACCATTCCGATTCCGGTATAATATCCTTCTGTAATAAGAGAAAATTCGTCTTTCAAATAGGTTGTAAATTCGGTATATTTTCGTTTAAAGTGTTTTTTTCTGTTTTGTGGGTTCGCTTTTAATTTTAGAGTATCCAACTTTTCTTCTATTGATTGCAATTGCTTTTCCGTTAGATCTTTATTTTTTAAATCGGATAGAATTGCAATAAAGCTTTCGTAAACTTTTAATTCAGATTTTTTATCTGTCCCGGTTATTAAGCTTTTAAAAAAATCATTTGCTTCATTTATGTTCATAATTTATGTCTTTGTATTGGCAGCAACATTTGGGTGTATTCATTGTTCTTATATCGCACGCTCTTCGTACCAGATCGTGATGAAGAACATGAAAGGGCCCATACTTCCGGCACCGGCAGACTGTTTAATATGTTTAATCTCTATATTCGGATTATTCTGCAGCCACTCAGCGATCTCCGCTTCAAATTCCGTATTGGTCGGTTCAGTCTTATTTTTTGGGTTTAGTTTTGTAAACATCTTGATCTTCATAAACTTACCGCCTATTTTTATATATTGATCCGGAAATAGGAACACACAGTTATTTTAAAATTTAAACATAATATTTAACCGGTCTAATTTCAAAATATTTTATTAATATTAGTTTGATAAATTCCCATTCGCAAAATTCCCACTCTTTCCTATAACTCTTGATTATAGAAAACCTTTAGCATATTTTACAACTGATAATATGTAACTCAATTAATAATGTTAACTTGATTAAAAACAAAGCGGTCCAAAATGGTAAGAGATGTTGACCTTAAAGATTTGACCAATACTAAACTTCGAAAGCTTCTCGAGGCTATTAAAAGTGACGATCAATATATTCTCAAAGACAACGGCAAACCAAGAGCTGTTCTACTCTCTTTTGATGATTTAGAGCTGCTTAAGAACGCAAAGGCTAACAAGGAAAAAGGGTGGGAAAACCTTTTTGAAAATCTTGAACAGGTACACGCTTTGAGTCCCAATGTCTCAGTGGAACAAGTTCATAAAGACGTAGCTGAAGCAATTCGTGCAGTTCGTCAAGCACGACACTAACAAGCGTTTTCGAGTCAGTTTGATACTGTGTTAAAAACTAAAGACACCTTGCTTCATACTTTCCAATTCACGTAAAGAACTTCTTAAACTTATTTTGTTGGATATGTCTTTTATCGCTTCAATATCACATTTATTGAGAAGCTCTCTGAGCTCTTCTATGTTCAAAACTGAATAGAATTGTTTTTCGGGAGAAAAGTATATTAGAGACTTCTTATTCCTCTTGAGTAACTCAATTAGGTTAGCAATCGAACCAGAACTCTTTCCATCCCATAGAACAAATCCGTGGTCGGCAATATCCGCCATCTTTCTATCTTTTTCCGCGTAAAACTCTCGCCCTTTCAGCTTTGGATCAACTGAAACATATTGCACTTTCCATTCACCAATGTTATTCCTATAGTTCTTTCCTGAACAGTACACCATTACGTTCTTGTATTGAAGATCTGCTAAATATTTCTGTAAAACTTTATCAGCTCCATTTGCATCTCCCAAAACGACTAAAAATTTGCTGTCCACAATATTTCTGATGTGACCTCGAATTTTATCATTAATACGGTTTATACTACGAGAGCCAGATAAAAAGACCGTTGTCATCGTATTCTCCGTGTTTTTGTCATAGTCAAAACATAAACATCTTTCACTTTCCCAACTTCGTATAAAATATCTGTCGCCGCCGATAGAGTGGCACCTGACCGATACAAATCATCTACTAGAAGTATGTTTATACCTGAAATATCATGTTCTTTTGATAACGTGAGCGATTTTTTCAATATTGCCTGCCTTTCTTCTATATCTGTTATATTTTTAAGTTCCTGCTCACCGGTGTGCTTTATCAGCAACTTATCTAATACTGTAACTCCTTTGCGCCTCCCTAATTTATTAGCAATTTCCAGGACTGGCTGTATGGGCCTGCGTTTCTTAGTGGCTGGAATAGGAACGATGAAATCCATTGATTCAATGCCCTTAATCTTGTCCAGCAAATCTACAATTTTACTTATTGTGGTTTCATCGCCTACATACTTGAGCTTATAAACCAGTTCCCCCATCTCACTTCTGGTGTTTTCATACTTATCGTGGCCAAATTCATCCACACCAAGATATGTGCTAGCAAGTGTATGAACATCAAATGCAAAGCCTTTTTTCCAGTTTCCTACAATTTCGATACTCATCTATAATCTTACTTTTATTTCTAACATAGATTTAACAGCATCTCATATATTTCCTATAGACAATATTAGTCGTATAAAAACCAAGTTGTGCTTAGGTTGGAACATTATACGATTCCTATAAACTCCAGCTTATTTTTATACATATTGAACCGGGGATAAGAACAACACCCGGTTGATTTTAAATATTGATTAAACATAATATGTAACAGCTTAAATGTCAAAATGTTTATTGAGTCAGTTGATAAATTCCCCTTCTAATTTAACCGCAAGTACAAACCCTCAAAAGATTCTTCCCCGCCAGACTTGAGGATCATGATATCTCAAAAATGCGAGCTATCTCAACCCCCTCCTCTTCATTTTCTTTTCTATTCCCCCTTGCTTGCGAGTGAGTGTGTCCATACTGTCTTGCAGGTTTTGATTTCTTTTAAGGAATTCATCTTTCAGCTTTTGGCTGATATGTTAACAATAAACGAAATGTTTTGTTCAAATGGCAAATCATTACTCCCGAGTACGTTCCAGTAATGAACGATAAGCACGGTCACGGTTTCTTCGGAAAGTCCGGGTGTAGGGATGGTTGGGTCCGTAGAAGTTTTCAAGAATCACAAGTGCAGAGTCGTATTGGGCTACCGCTTGTTTGAATTTGCCTTGCTTTTCTAAAGTATAAGCGATGTTGTTGAACGTTATCGCCACATTTGGATGTTTCACCCCAAGAAGCTGTTCATAGATAGCCAATGCCTCCTTGTAACTTTGCAACGCCCGTCCATGATCACCTTGTGCTTGAATTACCCCAGCTATGTTGTTCAAGTCTCTGGCAACATTGGAATGGACTCGGCCAAAATGCTGCTTATCAATCAGTAGCGCCTCTTTGAAGTTTTCTAATGCCCCATCCAGATTGCCTTTTGATCTCAGCACACTTCCAATGTTGTTGAGTTCTCTGGCGACATTGGGATGGTTTCGACCAAAATGAGCCTCGTCAATTTGCAGTGCTTCGTAGTACTTTTCAAGTGCCCCAACGTAGTCTTTATTATCTTGAAGCACCGTGGCGATATTATTCAAGACTATAGCGACTTGTGGGTGATTTCTTCCAAACGACTTTTCAAAAATCGTCAAAGCTTCGTTATATTTCTCGAGCGCCTCCTCATAATAAGATTGTCCCCGGAGTACTTCACCTATATTATTCAAGTCTCTGGCAACATTGGGATGGTTTCGGCCAAAATACTGCTCATCAATCCGTAGTGCCTCTTTAAACTTTTCCAGTGCTTTAGGATAATCAAATCTGGCTAAAAGTATTCCGGCAATATTATTCAGCCGGAGGGCCACATTAGGATGGTTTCGGCCAAAATAGGCTTCATCAATTCGCAGAGCTTCACGCAACTTTACTAAAGCTCCAGTATGATCGTCCTTCGCAGCAAGCAATAATGCAATATTGTTCAACCGGGTTGCGATATTGGGATGGTTTCGGCCAAAATACTGCTCATCAATTCGTAGCGCTTCATGCAATTTTTCCAGAGCTCCAATATAATTACTCTTCAAGCGTAATACTTCGCCGATATTGCTAAGGGTACTGGCCACTTCAGGATGGTTGCGACCAAAATGGCTTTCTTCCATGCGCAGAGCCTCTCTGTACTTGGCTAAAGCTCTCTCATAATCTCCCTGTTCCGTGAGTACTACAGCTATATTGTTTAAAATAATAGCAATGTGAGGATGGTTTTGACCGAAATAATCCACTTCAATTCTCATCGCATCGTTGAACATTTCCAATGCCTTTGCATACTTCCCTTGCGCACGGAGTACTTGGGCTATATTATTTAAACCAATAGCTACTACGGGATCATTTTGACCACGGGAAGACCTCTCAATTGATAATGCTTTTTCAAACCGTTCCAGCGCTTGGTCGTAAATAGCCAACTCATATAAAGCTTGACCCGACATGAAAATCTTTTCAGAATCACCCGGTAGGGCACTGTCCGCTTTGGTAAAATAGACCAAGGCGCTGTCGTAATGAACTTGTTCAAAGAAAGTTAAACCCTGGTTGTAGTAAGTTTCGGCCAACCTTGCACCTGCTACCTTACCTGCACGTACGTCCTGCTCATCTTTTTTAATTGATTTACGAAAATTCCCCTGTGCTTCTAGTAATTTCTGTTGCCTAATTTTGTGATCCCTCGCCGAATTGGCGTCATCTAATGCAGCTAATCCGCGTTTGTTCAGGTCCGGACTGGAACGCAAGCGATTTTTGTATTCTTCAACCGCAGTCATCAATGTTTCTTTGCTTAAGCCCAACCGTAACGCTTCTTCAGCAAGGAAGTCACGACGAGAGAATTCCTTTTTTGTGGTAGCGATAGCAGCTTTTATTTTTTCGCGCAGGACATGTTCTAACATGCGTTCGCTGCGGATCAAAAGTAGAGATCCATTCTTGACCATCACAATCCGGAAATTCGGCTGAAGATCCGGATTATCGGGTAAGCGAATTTTCTGGTTCGGCGGGTCCAGCATCACCATATCCTCTTTCACGACCTCAATGTTCAGATCTACTCCCCCTTTGAGAAAATATTTGTGCGCCACTTTTTGAGGTATGTCAAATTGAAAGTAGCCTTCTGCATTGGTTTGGACGGTTTCCAATCCAGGCAAGCGTACAGCAGCAAAAGCGACAGCGTCTGAATCGGCGTCCACTACGTGCCCGATAATTCTGGTTTGGCCATATGAAAACGTGCTGCTGATTAACAAAAGAAAAAGAATGAAAGTCTTATTCATGGATTCCTCTTAAATGCTTTAAAAGGAATGTTCTTATTTCCACCAGTGAGGATGAGGTAACCCTCGAAGCCGATAGAGTCCCCCAATATCACAGTAACATAAATCGTTTCTTCCCATCTTTCTTTGACTGGGATATCGAAGGCACCTTTTGAACCGGTGACACCGGACCCAATGAGAGCAGAATCTATTTGAGAACGGATTTCTATGGTTGCATGGGCAACCCCGGTACTGTTTTCATGTTTAACATCACCATAGAGCCGCGCACTTTTCGGATTGAACTGCCAATTATACTTCCAGCTTAAGACAGAGACAATAATTGCCACAAGAGTAGCCACAATTCCAGCCCAAAACACAATCTTTTTCCCAAGACTTTTTTTTCTCTCAGGTTGCGTGAAGATGATATCACGAGCAACTTGATATACATTGCCTTCCACATGCGAAGTTTGTTGTTCAATTGTGTTTTTAACAGCTGACACAACTTTTTTAGGATCTACGGCTTCTATTTCATTGAGTTTTTCGAGAATAGCCGAATGATGGTTTGATTTGGTCTCCGGTATCTGGGTTTGCAGTGCCTCAAGAATTTTCTGTTTATTCTTCTTCAAATTTCTTACAGAAATACTATTATAAGTACTTAAAGAGGGTGGTAAAGGAGTATCATCAAGCAAATATGGTACAATGGTTTTTCTCAAAGCAACAGCAGTCGTCCATTCAAATTCTACAAAATGAGAATTTTTGGCACTGTTCGTCCAGACAAGTAAGACCAGATCATTGGAGGCTATTGCTTCCCCAATTACTTTAGGCCAATTTTGTCCACCCTTAACACTCTTTTGATCGCGCCATACTTTATGTTGATTTTCAATCAAAAAGTTTTCAAGCTTCTCAACAAACACTAAATCTGTTTGAGAATAGCTAATAAATACTTTTGTCATTTTTGATTAGCCCGTCATTTTTCTTGCTGTCGAGGTATTATTTAGCATACGGTTTGACATAGGTTTAAACGAGTGCATTAACTCCATTTAGGCAACTATATTTGTCGCAAGAGAAGCTAATTTGTGCTTTTGCTGGAACAATATGCAACTCATGCAAACTCCCGCTTTATTTTATAATTGAACCGGAGAAAAGAACACCCGATTGATTTTAAATATTGTTTAAACATAATATTTAACAGTACTAATTTCAAAAATATTATTGGCCTTGGTTGATAAATTCCCCTCGCAGAATCCCCACTCTTTCCTATAACTATTGATTATAGAAAACCTTTATCGTATCTTACAAGTGATAATATGTATCTCTAATTAATAATGTTAATTGATTAAAACCAAAGCGGTCCAAAATGGTAAGAGATGTTGACCTTAAAGATTTGACCAATACTAAACTTCGAAAGCTTCTCGAGGCTATTAAAAGTGACGATCATTATATTCTCAAAGACAACGGCAAACCAAGAGCCGTTCTACTTTCTCTTGATGATTTAGAGCTGCTTAAGAACGCAAAAGCTAACAAAGAAAAAGCGTGGGAAAACCTTTTTGAAAATCTTGAACAAGTCCACGCTTTGAACCCAAATGTCTCAGAGGAACAAGTTCATAAAGACGTAGCTGAAGCAATTCGTGCAGTTCGTCAGGCACGACACTAACAAGCTCTTTCTATGAAAGTTGTTCTTGATTCTAATATCCTTATTAGCGCTTTTCTAGCTCCTAAAGGGGAAGACGCTAAAGTTTTAGAAAAAGCTAAAGAGCAAACACTTTATTTGTCACCTTTTATTTTATCTGAAGTTTGGCAGGTTCTCCATTATCCACGTGTCCGGAAAGATTATCCTTTCCCTGACAGTGCAATAAACCGCCATGTTACTGAACTCACAGCTGCTTGCGTGCTAGTTGATACTAAGCTTACATTAGAAGTCTGTTCGGATCCAGACGATAACCTTGTCCTGGCTACAGCCATCGAAGCCAGCGCAGATTATTTAGTCACAAGGAATAAGAAACATTTTCCACAAACTTATAGGGATGTTAAGATTGTTCACCCAAGAGAGTTTTTAGATATTGTACAATCATAATTCACTTTCCCCCCAAAGCAAGTTTCGTTCAGGCTACTTCAAAAAATGCGATCTATCTCAACCCCTCTTCTTCAATTTCTTTGCTATTCCCCCTTGCTTGCGAGTGAGTTTGTCCATACTGTCTTGCAGGTTTTGGTTTCTTTTCAGGAATTCATCTTTCAGCTTTTGCGCCGCTGCTTTTTTTCGTTTCGAGGCTGCCTGGAACAGCAAGGCTAATTCCTTGTCTTTTTCACTCAGATCGGTTAAAAGCACTCCCTTGTAATTTTTTCTTATTTTGCGTAATCGCCAAAACAGGTAACCATTGAACCCTGAAAGTACGAGCAAACCAAAACCGGCTGCTGCGGTAAGCCAAAAATGATTTTCTAAAAAATGATCCACCAGTCATTCTCCCCACAGTTGTTTAAACGAAAAAAGAGCGCCCTATTGCAGGACTCGATTTTCCGTGGGTTTTAAACTTATTTCGTTTACTTTTTGTCTATATTTAACTATCTTTATTTTTTAATTGAAGTTTTATTAAGACACAGCCTATATTTTCACACACGCATCTGATAATTAAACCATGTGTGTTAATATATATAACACATTAAAGCAAATCCAATAAAACATATAACGTGTTATATCATTTGAAGATAAATCATGAAAACTATCGGCTCCAGAGTTGAATACCTAATTAATCAAGCCAATATAAAGAAAGTGGTTCTGGCCCGCGCTTTAGGTGTTACACCGTTAACGGTGTCAAGAATCATCACAGATAAAGGTAAAACCGGCTACAATCTGTTGGTTAAGATTGCAGAATATTTCGGTTGTTCTTTAGACTGGCTCATAGCTGGTAAAGATTGGGATGCTAAAGAAGGGGGTAAGAGAGCGGAGAAGAAATATGTAATCATCGAATTGAAAGAGGATACCATAGAGTTTCTCCAGGGGCGTGAATATTTAAGCGAAGTTCAAAAGCAGGATTTGATCGATCTTTTGAAAAAATAAGCTGGGCGATATTTTCCCCTTATTTATATTGATTTATGTAACGTGCTGATTTTGAATGGATTTCGTCACGACGGGATGACATGTTGTAGGCTTTTTTTGTTTCCGTGAAAACCCGTGTGAATCCGTGGCTAACTATGCTTTTGATAGACAGAATGTTGAGCATAGTTACTTTTGCTTACCCCTAATTTGGATCACATAATCTTTAATATCATTGATAAATTCTTCGGTTAGCTGGTAAGCTACAAAAGGATAATCAAGTAATATTATTTCGTAGAATATATATTCATTAACCATTTTATGGTCAAATGCAAGCTGTAATGCATTAAACTCAGGATATTTTTTTAATCTCTTTTTATCAATTGTATGAATAGTTGCGATAAGACTCACAAGGCATTCCTTTTCCTCCGTTGTAGAAAAAGAACTTTCTTTTGCTCCCATAGATTCTTTGTATCCAGGCTCATATAACCATACTGCCTTAACCAATGCATATCCAAACCAATCCATATTGAAAATTATTTTAACTTTGTTCACTCCTGTGCTATCAATTTGCATTTGAGGATTAAAGACCCAATCAGAAGTTTTTAATTTTTTTAATGCATAAATATCAATGAGTGCTTTCATAATTCGAGGGTTATTTCTATTTAATATCATTGCAATCGTAATTTCATCCACTGCTTTATCAAGTTTATTTTGTGACTTATAGGCATCTGCTAGAAACCAATGTGCCATGTAATCAATATAATTTAGTTCAATTGTCTTGATATACCATTCAATAGCTTTGTTGAAATCACCTTCAATCCCATAAGTTTGTCCGATGTACGTCATTACTTGATAGTATGTTGAGTCGACCTCTAAAACTTTCAAATACATATCTCTTGTCATTTTAAATTTATCATCTTGAAATAACTGTTCAGCTTTCGAAAGGTATTCCTTGGCATCCTCATTAATCTCGTATTTATAAGTTAGGATTTCGTTTTCATTGGTCACCCGATAGTATTGACCATAATTCAAATTATCAGTTCTATCAGATGGCAAAATTTCATTTTCCAGATTGCTTAACACATATGTAACACGTGATTTCTCCATTATCTTTAATATCTCTGCCTGGGTATGCATTTCTTGTCCGACAGAAATTGTTTGAGATAAAATAATGAATCCAAATATCAATAATGCTTTATTCATGATATTCTCGTTTTTTGTAATTACGAGTAAAGTCCCACTTTATTTTATATACATTGAACTTGGGTAGAACACCCCGTTGATTTTAAATATTGCCTAAACATAATATTTAATAGTTTAATGTCAAGATTTTTATTGAAGTCCGGTGAAAAATTCTCCTGCTAATTTCAGCGCAGTAAAGTGCTGATTTTTAACTGGATTCCTCCTGAATGACATTTTGTGGCTTTTTAAAACCGTTAAAACGGTTCCATACTAATAATTGCATTATTACCCACGAATAAATTCGTGGGCTATTAAACGTACGAAGGATTTTCAAGTTCAATAGCCCACATCTTCAGTTGTGGGATTACGAATTAATATACCCCTCATAATCCATTTAATGGTTTCTTTCCGTTTGTTCGTTTTGTTAAAACCATGATTCGTGTAAAGTGCTGTTTTTTAACTGGATCCCGTCAGGGACTGAATGACAGGTTGTGGCTTTTTTTGATACAGTGTAAATCCGTGTGAATCCGTGGCTAAATATGCCTTTCAATAGACAAAAATAGCACCCACAAATTAATTAATGAATAAATGTCATTCAGGAAGAACCTATTTTGATTTATGTAACGTGCTGATTTTGAATGGATTCCTTCTGAATGACAGGTTGTGGCTTTTTTTGATACAGTGTAAATCCGTGTGAATCCGTGGCTAAATATGCCTTTCAATAGACAAAAATAGCACCCACAAATTAATTAATGAATAAATGTCATTCAGGAAGAACCTATTTTGATTTATGTAACGTGCTGATTTTGAATGGATTCCTTCTGAATGACAGGTTGTGGCTTTTTTTGTTTCCGTGAAAATCCGTGTGAATCCATGGCTAAAATATTCTTTTCAATAGGCACAAATAGAACACCCGAATAAACTAATCGTGGGCTATATCTTTTCTTATTGTCTGTCCCCTGTACTATACCCTATTGTTGGCAATAGTTTTTTACTTTTTTATTTTCTCAATATATTCATCCATTCTTGACAGGAGTCTCCACCATTCTGTTCCGTCTTCTCTATAATTTCTTATGGCTCCAGCTCTAACCAAAATTTTTCTTAATTCCTCATCTTCAAAACCTCCCAGGTGCTTCTTTAGAATTTCAAATGATCTGTCTGTGTAGGATTTATGACTCAGGAAATGTTTAACAGTGCTTTCTGCCATATATTCTGTTTTAAATTCCTCCTGCTTAATTTTCAATTCCTGGTCGAACCTCTGTCTTTGTAGAAAATAGGATATTAGGCCACCCACAACTGTTCCAAGAAGGGTAAATAATGCTGTTTCCATTTTCCCGATTAATTTAATTATTTAATTAATGTTATTGTTTAAATTACTGCCCACGGTCCGGGTTTGTGAATAGTCGTCAGATATATTTATATGTAATTTAAAACCCTCATCAACAATATCTAAAAACAGAAAATTCTGTTACTGCTCCACATCCGTAGATAATTTAAAGCGAACGATACGGTTATTGCCGGTATCGGCTATGTAGAGAGTTTTATCAAAAAAACCTACCCCTTTGGGATTGTTAAACTGCTTTTCACCCGTGCCGCTTTCGCCGAAGGACTGCAGCTCATCTCCAGACGGAGAGAATTTAAACAGGCGATCCAAATCACTATCGATAACAAAAATATTTCCGGTCGGGTCTATGGTTACATCTTCCGGCTGTGAAAATTTGCCGGGCACCAGTATATCAAAATTACCCTGGGCCGGATTTAATCGTATTGTGACCCCAAATTGGCCGCCGGTTATCCATTGCACCTTAAAGGAGTTTTGTCCGATCATACAAAAAATAAAATCACTGGAAAAATTACGCAGTGAAGTAATACCACTAGGGTTGGAAGCGGAAAGTATACCAAGTCCATTTGGTTCCAGGGTTATTGCATCAGGAACTATTGCATCAAAATCCTCCGAAAAGTTCAAAACCTGGTTGTCCCGTTTGTCACCACCGGAAGCGGTTACAAAGTAACGGATTATTGATCTGGCTTGCACGCTTAGAAGCAATGCTGCAACACCGGTGTATCTACGATCGGGATTATCGACTTCTTCAAAAACCAGCTCCACGGGAGCATCCTGAATTTGATGGCCATAAGGCACCAATTGAATGCGATAAATTTTATTGCTGTCGGTAACGATTATCAAATTGAGTTTTGTATCCTGGGTAAGAGAGACAGGATTTTCAACCGGCTGAGATTCACCGAGAATATTGCCGGCTAAATCCAACATAACGATGCGGTCATTGCCTGTATCCGCCACATAAATCAAAGGTTCATGCCCCAGCAAAATATCATGTGGTTGTTCGAATGAATACCCCGCAGCAGAATCCCACACCGGCCGTAATTGCAGATAAGTGGTATCACTCACAAACTGGCCAATTTCACCGATTTCCGGTTGAACCGGTATTGGAACTTTTTCGCCGCCGCAATTTAAAAAAATGAAAAATGAAAAAATGAAAAAAATGTTTTTTGTTGTTTTCATATTAAAATTGAAAATTCATAGATAAACGTGTTGCATTCCCTAATCTGCCAAAACTCGAATAGGAAACATCCGCTTTTAAATGGTATTGTTTAAAGGGTAAATCTATTCCGGCGCCAAAGGTAAAGGATTCCTCTTCTATATTAGCCCGATATCCTCCACGCAAAGCGAGGGTTTTGTTCCACCAATATTCCAACCCCAAATTCAAGTTTTCGGAATTGTCGTTGGGATGGTTCAATTGGATGGATGAAGTAACTTTATTTACTTCATTATCAATCAATTCCGAAGCAAAGCCAACACGGAAGATGGTAGGAGGTGAAAAATCCTGGAATTGATCCGTTTCCGAGCCATCTCGAAAAGCAACGGCGCCGGTCGGCTCACTGTTGGTGCCAAAATTAACCACAGAAACCGCGAATCGGGAACTGCCATAGCCGGTCCAATAATAAGTGCCAAAATCAATTAATACATTTCTAAGATGGATATTATCTAATGTTTCTTCAATGAATTTTACTGTAAATCCGGCGCTAAATCGATCAGTCATTTTTCTGGCAATCGTTGCCCCGATTGCTATATCGCCAAAGGATACAAACCTCCCCGTTCCAAAGGGCTGAAACTCTGTGGTTTCCTCAAAGTCATCCGTGTGCAATGCGTTGACACTGATGCCGAATGCTGTAACATCGCCAAGCATTTGAACATAACCGATAAACTCATGTCTGACTTCAACCGGCCATTCAACATGCGCTACAATAAGTTCATTTGATCCGATTTGAACAATTCCCGCAGGATTCCAATACAGCGCCGATGCATCATTCGCTACAGCGACAAAGGATTCCCCCATACCCACAGCCCTGCCGCCGACACCGATTTTTAAAAACTGGAACATTGCCGTACCGGTGCGCTGGCCGCCAAGAATAGGAATAAGTTGAGCTTTGGCATCAAAAGCGCCAATTAAAACCAACAAACAGGTAATCAGTATTTTGGGTTTATAAAACATAGTAAGTTAAAACCTCACTGTAAATCCAATTTTCATATTTCTTTGGGTCAAATAACGTGCGGGATTAAATGGAAATGGCGACA
Source organism: uncultured Deferribacteres bacterium (assembly GCA_964464595.1). Classification (GTDB taxonomy): domain Bacteria; phylum Zhuqueibacterota; class JdFR-76; order JdFR-76; family DREG01; genus JADFJB01. The sequence continues at coordinate 120,039 of CAYXGW010000003.1, read as the reverse complement.
AAGGCGCCTGTGTATCCGGAAATAAGGGATCGTTCCAACCTGTCGGGGTCGGATCGCCAAATTCATAGGCCTGCCCGGTTACCGGATTAATGATTTGCGGATTCTTACGATTGAGCAGGTTTTGAACCTCCACCAAAAATGTATAATCCAAACCCAAAAAACTATAATATTTTTCAAAATTCAGATTGACCCAAATCCAGGTTGTGGAAAGTTTGCCAAACGGATCATCGGCTTCACCATTTTGATCCAAATCACCGCTGTATTCCGGCCTGCCGTCCGGCAAAATCGTTCCGGTTGCGGATAAGGGTGTATACCGTTTTCCGGCCTGGGCGAAAAAGCGGATATTCAAATTCCAATTATTGGGAATTTTAACACCAAAAAATTTAATATCATCCCTTTTTCTTAAATGGAAATTGGTCACGCCGCTAACCTGCCAGGGACGATCCCAAATTAAGAAATCTTCCGTGATTGGTTTTTCGCTCAATGATCCCTGGGAAACCAGGAAAGCATCATCGGGGGACGAACTTTTACCGGTGGCAATCGCATACGTTCCGCTGATAGAACCGGTGAGAAAGCTGCCGGCGCGCTTTCGATATTCAACCTCAATTCCCCTTGCACGTGAATAATCCAGATTTAAATATGTGGTAAACGACCGACCGGTCAAACGCCCCGTACCACGAAAATTCACAGTGGTCACATAATCAAATATATCTTTGTAGTAGGCTGTAATGGTAAAAACATCATTTTGGCTGAATTTATGTCTTACGCCAAATTCGTACGAAACCGTTGTTTCAAAATCTAAATTCGGGTTGCCGAATTTTTGAAAAGTAGATTTCGCGCTGTTTTCTCCCAGCTTGGTATAAACGAACTGTGGTTTGGGGCGCTTAGAAAAATGGCCATAAGAAAAGAACAACATCTGGTTGTCAGAAATAGGATGTGAAATTCCCAATCTCGGGCTAATTCGTCCACGCCAGCGGCGGCCAAACAGACTGTGTGTTTCATTTTTAAATGACTCTCTTGTACTTTCGCTTATAGTAACAATATCCGGGTTATCGATAGCATCTTCGACAAATTTGCCAGGAAACCAGTAGTCAAACCGCATACCGACATTTGCAATCAAGCCTTTAAACTTGATTTTATCCTGCGCATAAAGACTACCAAAAGCCGGGGATACCTGGTAGATATCATTATTCAAACCCAAGTCGCCAAACCAGGGTTTAAAGATATCGATCATTTGCATATCTGAAAAACTTATTTCGAAACCGGCTTTAATCTTATGTTGATTGTTTTTTGAGTTTCGTGTATAATCTCCTTTGAATGTATATTCTTCTACGAAATGATCATGCCAGGTAAAGCCATCACCAAAATCCCAGAATCCATCTCCCGGAAACACATTTACGATTGTGCTGTCGGAACTATAAAAATAATCGATGGGGCGCGTTACAATATCCTGGGGTTCTTCATATTCAGTCCAGTGTTTGCCATTAACATCGCTGCGTAAGTGAGAGAAAAACCGGGATAATTTGAGTTCATAAAAAGATTGGGAATTGAGAGTATGAACCCAGGATAAGGCAAGTTGTTTGTTTATGTGGGTAAATGTGTTAAAATTATCCAAATTCTTTTCAAAATTATAGGGGTAACCCGGGCCAGGATCGACAAATTCAAGAGTCGTCTGCAGAGATTTTGAGTTTTGATTGATATTAACGGATTGATTTCCCGAAACGATCAGTTTATGGGTCGGATCCGGTTTCCAGGTTAATTTAAATAAACCGATCCAACTATTGGTCTGTCGCGGAGCAAACCTGTCCCCATGAAAAGTAGAGGAAAATAATTGTTCTGCGCTTGTTAGTGTATATGCATCACTAAGAAGCATATACGTACTGCCGAAAAAGGAAATCTCTCCCGGGATGTTTAACCCAAGTTGCGGTAAAAAATAATTGGATATGGGTTCCGGACCACTAATTGTAAATTCTGCAATATCCGTATTAAAGCTGTTACTGCTTTTATTACTTAAATTGCCAATTAGGGGGGTTCCGGAATCAAAACCACCAATGTGGTCTACTTTATAAGACAATGCCCCGGTATATTTTGCTCCACCTTCTTTCGTTTTTACGTTAATGATGCCAGACATGGCCTGGCCGTATTCCGCGTTAAATCCACCGGTAATCACTTCAACTTCCTCGATGGCTTCGGTGCTTAATTGCAATCCGAATCCGGTGCCGGACAATGGGTCCTGTACAGAGATGCCGTCAATCAGATATGCATTTTCATAAGATCGTCCGCCCCGGATATGGATTTCATCGTCACTCCGGACGACACCAACCTGGTTAGAAACAATATCCTGTACAGTTTCCACCACTTCCGCCTGAATTTCAGAACTGGAAATAGTCCTTCGGCTGGAAGTTTCTTCGATGTCAAATAAGGGTCGTTCACCTATGACAATAACCTCTTCACCGAAAGCCAAGACAGAAATTTCCAGTTGAAGATCAAGATTTGTGGTTTGCCCGGCTAATACCCGAACACCGGTATTCTCAATTTTCTTATAACCGATCATTGAAACCACTATGGTATACTGCCCCGGGTTCATTGCCCTTATTGTGAAATTGCCGTCGATATCTGTTGCCGCGCCATAATAGGTTCCTTTGACAATAACATTAACACCGGGTAGGGCTTCTTTGGTTTCTGCGTCCGTAATTTTCCCGCCAATCCGGCCCTTGGTTTGAGCTGATATTCTAGGCATACCAAGCACTAAAAACAGGCTTAAAAAAAGGAGTAGCGTCTTTGTTAATGTCTTCATCGAACCACCCAAAATTTAAAAAATTTCCAGAATAATTTTACCTATTAATTCACTTACTGAACCAAAGCCATCAAGGCCGGCCAAAGGCAGACCAAAAAACACAAAAGTATTATTCGCATCGATTAATCCGATAACGGGTTCACCACTCCAGGAGCCCGGCTTTGCAGCCAAAGCATATAACGGATTAGCACTAATCTTTGGAGCTAGTGGGAACACATTTGGAATAATAGCAGTATTTTGTTTCAATTCCGGCAGACCCAATTGTTCAGCAAACGCTGAGCGTGTAAAAAGCTGATTCCTGGTAATTCGACTAATCCTATCACCCAGGCTGTCTACTGGCGCAAAAGCAAGCGGATCACCTACATTGCTTGTCGTCGTTGAAAAACTAAGAGACATAATCACCTTACCGCCATTCTCCAGAAATTGAGGAATACTCACTTGTGCTTTTTCCAAAGTTGGATTAGGATCCGAAAACCAGAATATCCGATCAAATAATAGAAGTGTTTCGGTAAATGCTTTAGAACTTGGAGGCTCCAAAGCTCCACCATCTCGCTTTATATCCCAAACATCAAATGTATTTACCAGCGGTTTAAGAATTGCTTGATAAAAAGCTGCAGTATTGTCTAAAATGTCATGGTCGTCTATAACAAGAAAATTACTCTTAGGGACTCGAACATACCAAACATTTGAATCATCACGCGGCATACGGATGGTATTACTTTTGGCGCCGGCTATATCAAATGCGCGAAGATAGAAGATATGTTCGCCCTCGGTAAGACCGTCGGCAGCGGTTAAAGTTACAGAATTGATATTGGGTTCGATTTCTATCCAAGTTTTAGTAGTGTCATCCAAAACATATTGAAATTTTGCTATATTATTATCACCGTCCGGATCTGATCCCGACCATAAAATGGAAGCTATGGTAAATGTGGTTTCAGGAACATCAGTTCCTACAGGAAATTCAACAAATGGTTTTGAATTGATAATCGGAAATTGTTTTTCAGCGGAACTCGGATCTGCTGCCCCATCATCGTCGATGGCTTTTACACGAAGTGTGTAAACCGTGTCTTCCCCGGCAAGCCTAAGGGTAAAAGTTTGACCTCTTTCAGTAGTGAAGGTCCAAAAGGGTTGAGGGGATTCATTATCCCACGTTTCTACGTTTTCAGCATTTTCATCAAAAGTATAGATAAATCCGGTAACAAATCCGTCGGGATCATCACCCCACCAATTAAAGGTTTGGCGGCTTGTGGTACCGTTCAATTGATTGTCTGACAAAATTGAAATATGGGTCTCGGGCGGCTGGTTCGGTTGAGGATTGTCAGAAAAGTCTTCAGAGCAGCCAACAAACAAAATCCCGACTATCAAAATTCTGCGAATGAATAAACTCATTACAGCCATAATAATTTTTAACAAGAAGTTTTTTCCTAATGTTCCTTATAAATTAAAAGGGAGAACAATTTAAACTGTCCTCCCTTTAGGATATTTCTATAATACTATTTTAAAAGCAGCATTTTCTGGATCTTGGTAAAACTTCCGGACTTCATCTTGTAAAAGTAAATGCCCGAAGCTACTTTCAGGTTCTGGCTGTTTGTCCCTTGCCAGCGAATTGCATGTTTTCCTGCAGCTTGTACCTTATCCACAAGTGTCGTTACTTTTTGGCCCATTAAATTAAATATAGTAATGGATACCAACTCTTTTTGGGGAAGTGAATACTGAATCGTCGTTACCGGATTGAATGGATTTGGATAATTTTGCCGGAGATCAAAAACAAGCGGGATATTATCAATATCATCGACACCAGTAGTAATATCGCCCAAATCTCCATCATTTCTGGGTTGAATTTTATAATTACTATTGTGGTAATGTTGAATACCACGAATAAATGCAATGGTTTCACCGCCTGTCCACATGGTATCGGTCTGAGTATAACTATGAATACTCTCGTCATCGATTCTTACTTCTCCGGAACCATCGTCGACAGAAAATTCACCAAACCGGGTGTTACCTACTCCATCAGGGAAAGGATCAGTGACCGTAACATTCCGCACTTCAACCAGCACACTTTCATAGGCTTCCGCGTTCTCTCCACCCGTACCGATTTCACCTGTAGTTACAACAACAGGAGCCGGTGGATCCCCGGAACTGTTCCTTGTAAATGAAGTAATGTTGGTTAACCGAGTCAGGGCGAAGTTTTCTCCAACCGTTCCGGTAACCGTTACATTGTCGCCGAGACCTACCGAATCGGCAGGATCAAATACTTGTATGCCGCTCCAGACAGCTTCTGCGTCCTGAATGTAAAATGATCTGTTAATAAACCCCCCGTCAAAATTCTCTTTGGGGGAAGTGACTATTCCTGTTAGAGTGACCTCCAGGCCGTCATATCCTGATCGTCCGTCAGCAAATGGGGTTTGCTGAACATCGCTTATGGATATCCCGGCGTCTCGCACAAAGTAGAAAAATGTGGCGGCGCTGGTATCACCCGGAAATATGGTAGTGTTGCTGGCATTATCTGTCGCTTCCAGAAAGAATTTCACAAATGCATTGTCTGCCTGGGCCGGAATTTCACCCGAAAAACTACTACCTTCCACCATTGCAACAGTTTGGTATTCACCCTCATCAACACTGTACATCAGGTTTGCAGAAGCCACAGTTCCATCTCCATCCACGATATCCGCTGTAACCGTAACATTATCTGTGGATGCAGGTGTTGCCGGATCTCTTACGACACTAGAAATTTCGGGGGGAATAGAAGCAATTTCGATGTCAGCCAAACTGCGTGGATTAATGGTTGTTCTGCCTAAACCTCCTGATTGGACATCTCGCACGAAACCTGTAATGTTGATTTTAGTACCTGCCGGAAAGCCTGGCCACTGTCCGCCATTGCTCGTTACCAAGGTTCTCAAATTTAAAAAATAATCGTCTATGGCAATAGTACCTGTCGCATCACCGGCGGTCATTATTTGACCAGACTGGCCCGGGGCGTTACTTAGAACTTCAAGATTTTCAAAACGAACCAGGGTGCTTTCCAATCGTTCCGTCAATGTCGGATCCTCGCCTGAACCGGTAGCGCCTAAATCACCGGGTGTTAGCAACATGGTATCAGGGGGCGCCAAACCAAAATCTAAAAACTCTATTGGAACAGCGGGTGATGTAGATAGTACTAGTTGCGAAATACTTTGAGTAGCATTGCCGGGAAATTCCTGGAGAACGCCTGTCAACCTGATTTTGTCGCCAGGTTGAGCAGCAATTAAATTTGTCCCTGAAACTGTGGAATCGTTTTGAATCACAAAAAACCCACTCCACGGGCCGCCATGTAGGTCTGAAAGAAAGCCGCCCCACCGTGCACCAAGAAAAAGTTCATTCATTTGGTGCATGACAACGCCGGTAACCGTCAGCGTGTCACCTTCACGGGGAGCATCGTCATTGGCTCCCGCACCAATATCTTCTGCCCTGAGAAATTGAAGGTCCGCAATTGTCAGGCTATCTCCTATCGAACGCCACCCAGGTGTAGCCGGTTCATCAATAGTCCATATACCGCCTAAAAAAGACGTGTTTTCGCTGGTCTCATCATGACCGGTAATGCCATTTCCGCCAGTCCATGTTTCAACATCTTCTACATCTAATTTACGTTGGGCGGAATTGCCGAAACTATGAGAAGGAGGCCTATCGCCGGGAACATTACCCGTATTCACAACCGTTTGCGCACTGATTGGGGTATCGTCAGCATATGTCGAAGAATCCGTGTCTGCATCCGGCCCGTCCATTTTTATATCGGTTTTATCAACGGCTTCTCTTTTGTCATCCCAAACGACATAATCAATATCTGACACCAAATCTGTTGCTCCATCCCACCAATATAAAACGATAACTTCACCGCCAGATAAGCCGCCTTGTCCATTTATACTACCGGCTACAGCTTCGAGCATATCCGGCACATCAGTCGCTGTATTATCTTCATATAATTCATATGTTGGTTCTTTACCGTAAGCAGCAAGAAAGTCGCCATTTCCATTTAAAGCTATTGTTTGATATTCACCTGGTCCGATTTCAGCACCAGCGGGGAATCTTGAATTAAAATCTCCGAAGGTACCGCCGCCGCCGCCGCCTTCCACTATTTCGTAATAATAAACAGGAGGGCTGGTTTCGCTTCCTGAAAATGTAGCATCTGTTACATAATAATTTGTCAAATCAATGGAATTCGCAGTAGGATTGTAAATTTCTATAAACTCTCCTTCGGTGGGCGTTACAGCAAACTCCGTGATTAACAAATGTCCCTGTCCAAATGATAATGAAGCGCCCAGAAAAACAAAAGCGCATATTATAACTAATCCGATAGATTTCTTCATTCTTTTACCTCCCAAACGTTAAGTAATTTAATTAATACCAACAAAAATACTGTTTCCTCCTTTCCTCTCTATTTAATAACCATAAATTTACCTCTTTGAATCTCACCATTTTGTAAATTTTCTACTGTAAAAAAATATAGTCCCGAAGCGATGGCCTGGTCGCTGGCTGTAACCAGATCCCAGGCATGTTCTCCACCGGCAAAAACACGATTGCTGCCAGCAAAGCGCTCGAACCATTGAATGCCATCGCCGGCGTAAGATTCTTCCTGATGTTCGAAAGAATCGATCAAATCACCGGCGAGGGTGTATATTCTAACTTCACTGCTTGCCGGTAAATTATAGAAATAGATTTTTCTTTCGCGCTCAAGAAATCCATCCCAGGCAGCCCCAACCCGGTATGGATTGGGATAAACACCCACTTTTATTTTCTTGCCCGGATCTTGAGCTATTTGGGTTTCCATGCTTGCAACACCGGGAAATACACGAGTCGCATTTGCCAAGCGACTGCTTTCAAGGCTGCCAAGATTTATTTCAGGATCACCACGATCAAATGCTGAAACCGAATATGCGTACTGCCAGCCATTGAGTAAATTTGTATTCACAAATTTGTAGTGATAAAATATTGTTTCAGTCTGCTGCGTTACCGGATTTTCGAAAACCTCACCGAATGTTATCGGTTCATCTAGTTTCACAAAATCAAATCCCGTATCATAACCAATATTGTTTACCATATCAAATTCTGCAATCTCGCTTAAAGAAGTCAACAAGTCTCGCCCGGGAAGATCTTCCGCCAGTTTTGTTCTATAGATCCGATACCCTTCAAAATCTTTTTCACCGCTTATGAAGTCTATAGATTCTTCAGCCAAACGATCCCAGTATAGGGTTACCGTTTTATCTGATGGAATAATTTTTAATTTCGGAGTTAAAGGAGGTGTCGGCAATACATAGCGATCAATTTCTCCATCATTATCAAGGTCTTCCCCGGGATCTAATTGATTATTGCTGTTTCGGTCTTCGCCATCATATGCCGTTTGGGCCCAGAAGGCATTTGTGAATAAATCCTTCTTACTTGCATTTGTATCATCTGTTGTGAGATCATTGCTTGATTTATTTGCACAGATTATGGCAAAAACAACATTGATAGATGAATCCGGATCTAGTTTTTCGAAAGGACCCGTTGTAATCAAAGTCATGTAATTTCCAACAGCGCCCGCTAGAAAATTATCAATAATCCCTTGTGTTAAAGGCGATTTTTGTTTTTCATATGAAGCAATGTCCGTTTGAGGTGAAAAAAACAAAGGATCTGCGGAGTTTCTAAACAACCAGGCATTGTATGTGGTTCCTAACCGGTATACCAACTCGTCTCTTTGTGGTGTAGCACCCAAAAACTTTATGGCCACATAAAGACCATTATCTGTAAATCCTGGATCACCATCAAAATCATATGCATAAGCCATTCCCAACGAATCGACATACCCATTTCCTACATGTTGGTAAAATGGCGCACCGACTCGAGGAGGTGTTATATTCGTGTTTCGGATGACCAGGTCCGACCAAATAGAAACATAGACATCGTTTAGGCGGTTTTTACCGGTATTTTTGATTGTATAGTTAAATAGCACAAATGCATCCGCAAAAGGAAAATTCCAAGCATAAGTTTCTAAATGGACAGTAATATTTATAGGATTGTGTTGAGGAATACGAATCGTAGTTCCTGGCACAACCAGGTTTGAATCCGTAAAATCAATAATGAAATCTTGATGGCTAATGGCTTTAGGATCGAAGAAAGGATTATCTAAGATACTAGAGCGTTCCAGCACAACATCATTGGGATCATCCGAATTGGTAAACTCAAATCCTGCAGCTACATCCCTTAATGCGGGAATATCTCTTGCTCCGGTGGTAACCAGGGTGGTGCCATCATCTCTTTTACCGCCAACCCATAATCCTCCTACGAAAACATGCTCAATACCTGAACCCAATGGGTATTCACAAGATGGTTGATCTGTTGGTGATTGAACAGCAAATCCATCACCAAAAGTACCAAAATTAGTTATAGACAGGCCTATGTTGCCAGCAGTGGTGTACCGGCTATCATCGTCTACTATGATTTTCCTAATCCCTCGATCAGATTTGTTTTCCTGGGAATACAATAATGCCGGGGAAAAAAGTAAAAATACTGTTATTATTCTTGCCAGGGTTCTCATTCAAATACCAAAAATACCGATATTAAACACAGTTAAAAACTATTAATGCCGTGAAGTATGAAATAAACGTTCTCAATAATGAAGATTATTTCCGAGCTAAATTCATGAAGTAATAAATATTAAGTTAAAAACTTATACATTTGATCATTTTAAGTCAAGTTATTTTTTAAGAAATTTTATGAAAAATTACAAAAAACATATTTACAAACGAAACGACAGCGAAGAATTTCATTCAATGCACAAATTTGATATAATTAACCTAAAAGATTTTGCATTTCCAAAATTAATTTGTTACTATTTGAATTTTGCAAAATAATAATTCCAAAGCCTTTGATTTTATTTTAGTGACTTTTTTTGTGACTGCGGACAGGAGATACAATAATTAAAACAAATAATAATACTACAGAGAGATCTCTGGAAAAATATTTAGAGGAAATTGGAAAGTATCATCCTTTATCCGCAGAAAACGAAGTGTTGCTTGCCAAACGAATCAAAAATAATGACAAAGAAGCTTTAGACTGCCTGGTACGTTCTAACTTAAGATTCGTCGTAAGCGTGGCCAAAGAATACCTGAACCAGGGTCTGCCTATGGAAGACCTGGTTAACGAAGGTAATTTGGGATTAATTAAAGCCGCCACTCGCTTCGATGAAACCCGGGGTTATAAATTTATCTCATATGCGGTTTGGTGGATTCGACAATCTATTCTACAAGCTCTTGCAGAACAATCCCGAATCGTTAGATTACCGCTTAATCGGGTGGGATCCATTAAAAAAGTCGGCAAAGCCATGCATGCTTTCGGGAAAAAATTCGAGAGAGAGCCAAACCTAGATGAACTGGCTGCGCAAATGGATATGTCCTTTACTGAAATAAGTGATGTGATGAAAAACTCAAACCATCATCTCTCATTAGATTCCCCTCTTCAACAAATGGATGCTAATACTTTATTGGACGTATTGCAAAATGATAATATACCACAACCGGACATCAATTTATTACATGAATCGCTTCACACCGATATTGACAATGCACTAATGACTTTATCAACCAGGGAAGCAAAAATCATCAAACTCTATTTTGGCATATCCTTAGACCGTCCGCTAACATTAGAAGAAATCGGTGATATTTTTAAACTCACACGAGAGCGTGTTCGCCAGATTAAAGAGAAAGCTCTCAGAAAGCTTCGTCACAAGAGCCGGTATAGAACTTTGCAAAAGTACTTGGGGTAATTATACTTTTCGCTTATTTAATTGAGAAGAAAACTAAAGAATTAAAAGGGCTTGTACGTTAAAATTACACGCAAGCTTAACCAAACTCCAAACCCTGTAACTGTTTAAAACTCGCAGTTATGCTTTCAAACGGATCATCGGGATTGTCATGCTCGACAAAATAGTGCTTTAGTCCCGCTTGTTTGGATTTAGTGAGTATCTCACCAAAATCAATATTGCCTTTGCCGACATCAACCATTTTCTGATCTTTATCCATATCTTTTACGTGGCACAATTGAAATCTGCCGGGATAACGCTTAAAATATTCCAAGGGCTTCCGTCCGCCTTTTATAATCCAAAATAAATCCATCTCCATGACTACCAACTCAGGATCGGTTTCTTTTACAAAAACATCATAAGGGATAACGCCGTCAATCTCCTTAAATTCAAAACTATGGTTATGATAGCCGAACTGTATTCCAGCAGATTTGCATTTTTCTCCCGCTTGATTCAAAATCTCTGCGAATCTCTTTAAGGAATCTTTTGTGCTATACTTTTGTCTATCAAACCACGAGGGAAAAATAACATAATGAAGGTCAATGGTTTTGGCAGCTTCGACTGTTTCCTCAAACTGTTCATTGATATCCTTGAGTGAAATATGTGCCGCAACCGCATCCAGCTCGAGTTGTTTTAGGATTTTAGCAATTTCCCCCGGTTTTTTTCCAAAGTAACCGGCAAATTCAATTTCTTTATAACCAATCTCTGCTACTTTAGCCAACGATTCCTCAAAATTTTTTTTCATTTCAGTTCGAATGGTGTAAAGCTGAAGTCCTATACGATCCAATTTTTTCTTAGGGGATATGAATCCATTGTGATTTACTGACGATAAGTTTAGTGCACAAAAAGCCCCTGCTGATGATTTTATAAACTCTCGCCGATTGACCATAATAACCTCCTTAATAACTGATGTACCAACGATTCAATCTTGACCAGTCAAATCAAAAGTTTATTTCACTTTTAATAATGACTATTCAACAACCGAATATCAAATCAGCTTTCCGCTTCAAACTTGTAAGAATACATTTCAAATAAATAATCAATATTTACTTTTTGTAATCCAACAAATCTAATGGACATTATCCGGAAATTTTTGTAAGTTGGAACTTGTTATAAATTTACTAGTAACATTCCCGGATTTAATAAGCTCATTTTTTACAAAAACCAATACCCTATAAATACTTATAAAAATGTGAGAATGGTTATGAAAAAATTAGTCTTCGTTTTACTTTTATTTTGCCTTAACAGCCAAATATTTGCTTTCCAGCAAGGCTTGAAAGATATTTCCTCAAGTGACCGCATAAGTATTAAATGTGGTTTCCAGGAAGTTCTCAAAATTAAGGATAAATTGAATCAACAAAAACAACTGCCAACCGATCAATTCAAAAAGTCGAATAAGGTTCAGCTGGAAGTCGGAGATATTCTGAGTTTCTTTGCAACTAGCTTTAAAAATCAAGAAACCTATTCACTCGATGCGGAATTACGGCACAAGACAGATAAAACTTACATTTTCGTCGAAAAACCACAATGGGATAGCGGAAGCGTAACACAAAATGATGTGGATGCATTCCATCAAGCCTTTGAAATATCTACTCCAAGTTCAACCTCAATTTTTGGGTCATTGCCAGGCGCTTCCATTGATCCAAACAAAGGAATACGAGATATTAGCGAAGAAAATTTCGGTCAACCGCCTAATAAAACAGGAGATGGCTATGTATATATTCTTATAATGGATATAAGAGATAATTACGAACCTGAGACCGGCAATTTTAGTTATATTGCCGGTTATTTCGCATTTCGCGATCAAAACGATGGAGCAAATAGCAACAAAAAAGATATCATTTATGTGGATGCAAACCCCGGAAATCCTGCTAATGAATTTGCTTTGGGTACTGTTGCACATGAGTATCAGCATTTAATTCACTCTCGTTACGATAACAATGAAGAAACCTGGCTTTCCGAAGGCTTCGCTGAGTTTTCTCAACAACTGTGCGGCTATGGTATTGCTTTCCCATCCGGCTATTTTTCTCGTCCACATACGTCGTTAACAACCTGGGCAGGTAACATAGAGGATTACCAAAGAGTTGGCCTCTGGACTGTTTACCTGGGAGAGAAATTTAGCAGATCCCTGATTAAAACGATTGTCCAAGACCCTGACAATGGTATCGTTAGCGTACGGAATGCATTGGATAATCATGGTATTTCTCTTTCATTCGAAGAAATCTTCTCAAATTTTACAATTGCAAATATTGCTAATGATCCAACAATCGGAGATAATGGATATTTTGGTTATGATGCGTTTCGCCTACCAGTGTTACCTATAGTAACCACAACACACCCAATTTATCCTGTCGATCCTCAACAGAAATCCTTATCAAGTTATTCAACTGCTTACTTTCGTTTTACCGGGAGAGACTCGACAGCTTACTTGCAATTCACCGGCAATCCGGATATACAAATAGCTGCCAGTATATTGGAAAGAGGTGATCAAGATTCGGTTTATTCATTTCCATTGGATAGTTCGAACCAGGGAGAAATGAGCTTAGCCAGAATAGGAGAAGGCGTAACAGATATGATTTTGATTGCAGCAAATTTCGGGATTACACATTCATATTCCTATTCTGTTACTTCCAGCGTTGTGGATTTGTCTCCCCCTCGAATTACACTGGGTCCAAGGGAAACGCTTTCTTTTGGATCTTCCATCTCCATATATTGGGAAACGGACGAGCTATCAACAAGTATCATGCAACTTGGTGAAACAGAGCAATATGGACTGGATTTCGTTGACGATCAACTTACGGTTACGCATCGCGTCACAATTAACAATTTACAACCAAACACCACTTATCATTATCGTGTCGGTTCAACTGATCAAAGAGGTAATGGACCACGCTTTAGTGCAGATTTTACTTTTATCACGCCAACAACTACATCTACTGCCATTACAACGGTCCAACAAACGCACTCATACGGAAATGAAGGCCGCAATATTGTAGTCAGTTCCAATGGTGATATTCATATTATTTACCATGAGATCGTGGGTCAAAGAAGGTTTGTTTTTGCAGTAAAATCCAGTGACAATGGAGAAAATTTTTCAAATGCAATACAAATTGACAACAGCCTATTTTTCGGCGGTATGCCCTCTATAGCAATCGATTCAGCTGACCGTTTACATATAGCCTGGCATGCACAAGAGGAGACATCCACCGACAAATTCAAAGTTTATTACAGCAGATCTGATGATGGTGGCGATACCTGGACAGCACCAAAATTGGTGAGTAAAACCTATACTGCAGACGAGAACCTATATGCCGCAATCGCAATAGATCCATCGGGAAATCCTCATATTGTTTGGAACAGTGTGCTGCCACAAAATGATCCCAGCAACCTGGGCGATGTGTATCACAATTTTTCCGGCGATGGCGGTGAAACCTGGCCCGATGATAAGATGATTGCATCCTCTGAAGATCATGTTGCATTTGTTCCTACCATTGATTTTAGTTCGAATGGGAAAGCCTATGTTTTATATAGCGATGGCGTTTTTAATAACGGCACATCATTCGCTTATGCTGTCACTAGCGATGATTATCAACAATGGACCCCACCTGAAGCAATCAGTTCTTCCGGGGTACTTTTCTCGAATATGGTCTCTTTTACTATCGATCCCCAAAATAATGTACATGCTGTATTCTCGGATAATTTCAATGGTACTTTTCATATAATGTATACAAAACTGGATGTGTCTGGGACAGTGACCGGCTGGACAACGCCAATCCCGGTTGCACAATCCATTATTTTTAGAGGTGCAATCACCTATCCAAATATTTCTGTTGATGAAAACTCTGACTTATATCTTTTATACCTGGACGGTCAAGAACAATTTTCCGGGGGATCAAGTCTGGGTAAACCTGCTCAAAAGATTATTCAGCATGAAAATAGTAAAGCATTACCAAAAGTTACACAACACATTGAAGATGCATATTTAACCATTTTTAGAAATGGTGTTTGGCTGCCGGCTGCAAACATTACCAACGATACCCCAGATACTGATTTTGCCGAATTACCAAACCGCGTAAGTAATGGCGTTATTGACATACTGTGGATGAGAGCATTTTCTGCCAGCAATAACCAAATCACATTCTTACACCTGGATACAAAACAAGGTGCGTCTTTAATTCCTCCTAAAATATCTTCGGTTTTTCCGGAAAACGGAGCAACAGATGTTCCTTATTTTAAACAAATTCTTAATATCTCTGCTGTGTATGACCAGCGAATTACGGCCGACTCTTTGAATAGCAGCAATGTGATCGTATCAAGCTCATCAGGCATCGTTTTAGGGGAGATATTATACGATGAAAGTCAAAGAACCATGACTTTTATTCCGGCAGAGAATCTTCCAGCGGATGACGATATTACAGTCACAATAACAACCAGTATCGAAGGTTCTTCCGGATTGCCTTTAGATGGCAATGGTAACGGACAGCCTGATGGATCTCCCGAAGATGATTTCAGTTGGAGTTTTCATACTCAAAAACTTGATGTTGTCGCACCGACTTTAACCATTGGCGTTCTACAAAATCCTGTACTCACTCGCTATGTGGATTTGTATGTGGTTGCATCTGAAGATTTACTGGAATCGCCACACCTTACCTTAAATAATTCTTCAGTAAATCTCACGTTGCTTAACGAAGCCGCTCATATCTATAAAGGCGATACGAAAATAACCAGCAGCGGTGTTTTAGAATTAGAAGTAACTGCCAGCGATTTTGCAAATAATTCGGGTAATGCTTCAAAAAGTTTTTCTGCCCAGTTACTTATTGCAAGAGAAAGTGGCAACATATCATCCCCTGGCGGTGAAATGAATCTCTATATTTCTTCCGGCAGTTTGCATGAAGATACTTATCTCACCGTAGTTAAATTGGATGAGCCTTTTGATCCGGAATCCGGTAAGTCGATCTCAAAAAGCAGCCTGGGGCTTGCCACATATCTCATTGGACCACCGTCATTGACTTTAAAGAAAGATGGTGAACTCAGTTTTACAATTATCGCTCCGGAAGGCAAAACTTTACAATTAGAGCAGAAAAACGAAACCGGGGATTGGAAGGCCATTCCCTCAAAATATAACAACGATCGGTTGTCTGCTAAGATTGCAAAACTCGGAACATTCCGGGTTGTAACAGCAGATCCAATTATTCCGATTAAATTCGCATTGCAGCAAAATTACCCAAATCCATTTACACCCAAAATTAATTCAACGGTCTTAACTTTTGACTTGCCCTTTCAGGAATCTATTGAAATTTCCATTTTTAATATATTGGGACAAAAAGTGAAAACATTATTTGCAGGGGTTAAAAAAGCTGGCTCTTTTAAAATCTTGTGGGACGGCCTGGATGAAAGAAATATCCCGGTGGCTAGCGGCGTTTACATTTATCAATTAAAAGCATCCAAAACTATTTTGAATAAAAAAATGTTGATTTTGCAGTGAGGAAAAAATGAAATTCGTCCACTTTTTTAAACATACGTATGTCATCCTTGGGTCTACCCTTATAATTTCTTGTAGCAGCGGCGGTGGTGGAACTACGGGACCCGAAGAGCCTAGAATTACCGAAAATCCAACCATAACAGCTATTACATTTGTGACAGCAAAAGTAAACTGGAAAACAAATGTGAATACCACATCAACTGTTAAATATGGAACGGTTGCTGGGCAGTACAATTCTGAAGAAACATCAAACACGCTAGAAACGAACCATGAAGTGACAATACAAAACCTTATGTCTAATACAAATTATTTTTTCATCGTTGAATCTGGAAATGATCAAGGAACGGCAGCATCTGGTGAACAACAATTTTCCACACTCAAATCGCCCCAGGATTTAATCAACGAATCATGGATAGAATACGCCAATGGTAATTTTGCTTTGGCTATTGCAACGTTTACAGAAGCAATCAATGTTAATCCAAGTCATCCCGGCATTGAAGACGCATTCAATGGATTAGGGTGGTCAAATGCTTCAAATTCTATTGATTCTCTTGATAAGGCAATCCAAAATTTTAACAGTGCAATTTTGAGAAAGTCAGATTTTGATGAAGCTTTTGCAGGTCGGGGATTCACTCACCTGGCACAAAAAAATTATAATGACGCCATCGAAGATTTGGAAAGAACACTTCAGATTAGCGCTAACTTCGAATTTTCCCACAATTCGGAAATCAATGCCAATGACGTTCACCTTGGGCTGGGTGAGGCCTATTTTTTTAAACAGGAATTGGATAAAGCGCAAGCCGAGGTTACCCAACTCGCGCCTAATAATGGCCTGGATTCATCCAATGCCGCAACCTGGGTGGTTGATAGTGTTAGTTATCTTTCCTATGCCGAAGCATTGCTGGCATGGATTGAGAAACTGAAGTCCACAGTATAAAATGAATTCCTTCCATTGCATGGGAGGTTAGGAGGCATAGTAAGTGACAAAAGATGATTTCATGATTAAATTATTGTTGACCTCCGCTGACCTGCTGATACAAGGAGGGGAAATTTTGTTCGTAATTGTATTAAGACCCTATTACATTTAATCCTTCCCCTTCATTTTCTCCAGCTGTCTTCTTTCCTGTTTGGTGGGTCTGCCCTTGCCTTTTCTTTCCCGCCGTCTTTTTGCATCTAATTTCATGAACAAGGCCAACTTTTCTGCAGAATCTTCGGTGATTTTTGGCAGGTGTTCAATGCATAATTCCCGAGCTTCAGCAGCAGGAATGGAGCGCTCAGCAAGTTTTTCAATATCAAATGTTCTATTCCGGCTGGGAAATTGAATAGATAGAGTGTCCCCTGCTTTTATCATCTGTGATGGTTTTGCGGTCTTGCCGTTTACCTTAACATGCCGACCGCTGCAAGCTTCCACAGCCCGTGATCGGGTCTTGAATAACCTGGCAATTTTAAGCCATTTATCCAATCGCATTTTTTCCGTGCCTGCTTTGTCTTTGTTCATGTTATGCAAGATCAATTCTTTTTTAGATCAATCTATTCTATCCCTCTTTTTCATGCAATCAAATTCAAAGATTTTTGTTTCGTGTTACCAAAAAATAATTTATCCTGTTTGAAATTTTCAAATAAGCAGATTATATTGATATATCCTTACAAAATATTTTCTACAAATATTGATGAAACCAATTTTTTCCCTCACAAAATCACAATTCAATTTTTTAATCTCCAATATTCCGTTTTATACTATTTCCAAATACTTATTAGCAATATTAATCTGGAGGTATTAATGAAAGTCGGTATCTTTCAATTTGAACCAAAATTTGGTGCGACAAAACATAACCTTGACAAAATCGAGGCGGAGATCCGACCGCCGGTTGATTTGGTGGTTTTGCCGGAGCTCTGCACATCCGGTTATCAATTCGTCAGCCACCGTGAAATCGAAGAGCTCGCCGAAGAAATCCCTTCGGGGTCAGCTGTCAATAGACTCATTAACATTGCGAAAGACAATAATTGTACAATCGTTGCCGGACTGCCGGAACGGTCCGGAGATACATTTTACAATACTGCGGTGGTGCTTAATGCAAAAGGAGTGCTCGCCAAATACCGCAAACTACATTTATTCTATGAAGAAAAAGACTTTTTCACACCTGGCGATATCCCCTTGCAAGTCGTGGATATAGGTCCTGCAAAAATCGGGGTACTGATCTGTTTCGATTGGATTTTTCCCGAAGCCACCCGAACACTAGCTCTGCAAGGCGCGGACATCATTTGCCTGCCGGCCAATTTGTTAACCCCCTACTGCCAAAATGCTATGGTGACGCGTTCTATCGAGAACCAGGTGTATACCGCTGTTGCCAACCGAACCGGGTTCGAAGCCCGCGGAGGAAAGAAACCCCTGTATTTTACCGGCGGCAGCCAGATCTCCGATTGCAAAGGAAACGTACTGTATTCAGCCTCAAGAGAGAAACATGAATTTCATGTCGAAAAAATCCACCCAACCCTGACGCGTAACAAATGGTTCACCGACCGCAACAATTTGTTTGAGGATCGCCGCTCGGAGTTTTATGCTTTGAAGTGAGGGTAAGACAAATAGTCGAAGAATTGAATTGATAAGCTAAGTTTCTAGAAGAACTTTTACTTTAGACAATTTTATTCTTTTTTGAGCTTGTATTAAGTCAAAATTCCTCTGCATATTTAGCCACAATTCCGGAGTCGTGCCGAAAGCCTTTGATAAACGAAGGGCCATAGTTGTACTAATTCCAGAACGCATATTCACAAGTTCAGATAATGCTTTACGAGTTACTCCAAGAGCTTTGGCCGTTTCTGTAACTGTCAAACCCAATGGCTCTATATACATTTCTTTTAATACTTCACCCGGATGTGCAGGTTTGTGCATTTTCATTTTTTTTCCTTCAATGATAATCTAAATAATCAACATCATAAACTTCACCATCTTTGATCTTAAATATTATTCGCCAATTTCCACTAACATTAACAGCCCAAAAATCTTTATGATCACCTGCAAAACGATGCAAATTCGATTCCGGAAAACTCATATCTTTGATGTTTTTAGTAGCTTGAAGAATAGTAAGAATCAACCTTAGACGTTTCCTCTGATTTGGTTGAATTTTTGAAGTGTTTCCACTTTCAAAAAACAACCTAAGACCTTTATGCCTGAATGACCGAATCACATATTAATATAAAGTGGAACGTGTCAGGTGTCAAGTTAAATAGAAATAATGTTTAATTCTCTATTTTCATGTCGCGGATATCGACGTACTGATCTGTTTCGATTGGATCTTTCCCGAAGCCACCCGAACCCTTGCGCTGCAGGGCGCGGACATCATTTGCCTGCCGGCCAATTTAGTTAACCCCCTACTGCCAAAATGCAATGGTGACGCGTTCTATCGAGAACCAGGTGTATACCGTTGTTGCCAACCGAACCGGGTTCGAAGCCCGCGGCGGAAAAAAACCCTTGTATTTTACCGGTGGCAGCCAGATCTCCGATTGCAAAGGAAACGTACTTTATTCAGCTTCAAAAGAGAAACATGAATTTCATGACGAGGAAATCCACCCAACCTTAACCCGGAACAAATGGTTCACAGACCGCAATAACCTGTTTGAGGATCGTAGAGCGGAGTTTTATGCTTTGAAGTGAGGGGAAAGACAAATTTCAACTTTTATTGCCTGATAATACCAAATTAAACATGAGACTCGCTCAGCAAGGCAACATTTTATAACTATGAACCTATCATATTTACGGATTATGACGTAGCGCTATAATTCTTTGAAAGATTCAGTGTTAAAACGCATTACGATATGTCCAAGCTGGGATTTCATTGGTCTATCCCAATCAACTGGTGACTCACCCAATAAAGATAGTAGCCCTGCGATCAATTTACGAATTTCGACATTATGCTTTGAATTTAAACGAATTTTCGCTTCAGTATATTTTCCTGCAAGGCTTATTGGTTTCCAAAAACCATCCTCGTCTATAAAATGGGTAGAAAAATTCTCATTGCATGTATCAACAAATCGGTAGCCTCTTGATAAAAGTTCGCTTGAAGGCCAGGCGTCTCGTTTTTGTTGATTACATACATGGCATGCATAATAAATGTTTACGTATGAGTTTACTAATTGAGGAAATTTTGATTGAGGTTGAAAGTGATCAAGTTCAAAATTTTCTTTCCCACGTGCAAAAGTTTCGTGAATAAGGCAGTAAGCGCAACATTCACTAAAATCCTCTCTGATATACAATCGATACTTCGCATAATTGAATTCAGCAGGCGCTAGTGAACGGTGAGAAAAAATTGGAGCCATAACCTCTCGTCAATCACCTATTGAATCTTTAAGAATTGATGCTTGTGTTAAAATTAATGCCTTTTTAACTGGCGCATAGTATTTTTCTTCAGAGGCATCCAGTATACGATTGATTTGTTTTAATTCGATCTCTTCTCTTTTTGTTAATCCCTTCAGGAATTGCTTGTCTACCAACATGCCATGCATAGCATGTATTTGTTCAATAAAACTATGACTCATTTTAGGCTGTTGTATACTACCGATATAATCTAGCAACTGGCCCTCTAGTTTGGATGGCAAATTGTAGCCAGACAAAATTGACGTATTTATCTGTGTAATAATATGCTCAACCGATATTGAAGGTTTTGATAAAGTTGTTTTCTGATATTCGTTTACTAATGTCTTTATCCATCGAATGTCTTCTTTTGTCAATTTAGGTAAAGGAATAGTATACAAATCCCTTATCAAATTATCTCGAGTGTTCCCTGAAGCACCTAGAAGAACGTTAGCAACAGGGCCATTCAAAACAGCGGTTATTATCTCAAGTGAAAAATCATTTTTTATCCAAATACTATGAAATCGTTGATAGCATACAAGACCACTACGATCAATTGCTGCCATTAATCTCCAAGGCCCACGACTAGATCTTGAAGCATTGACGACTATTTTGGGTTGATTCCAGGGAAGACGGTATGATTGAGATCTCATATCTCTTGGATCTAAATCTAAATATTTAGATCCTGTTATAACGTACGACTTAAATCCATCTTTTAAATTCTGAAGACCTCTTTTATAGCCCTGCTTCGGAATATCGGAAACATGATTTATTATTGAACTGTTATATTCAATTCCACGATGTATTTCAGATATATCTTTCAGTGTTTCAAAATTCACGAAGTTTTCCTTTAAGTTACTTATTAGTGGATGTTTCCAAAGTTGAGGATCTCCAATTATTGCGTTATAAACAAATTCATGGTCTTGCCAAGTTGGTTGACCTGACTGCCAAAACCCAGCATAATCTTTCTTTGAAATAAAGATTCTTTTCCAATGTCGTTTATTGTTTGTTTCTCGATCGCTGGCTAGCACAACAACAGTCTCAGCATCGGAATGCCGAAAAGCACAATCAGGCAAGGCAATCATGGAAATGCTGCCATAAATTCTCACAAGCTGGCGACGAACCTCTTTGTAACTTTGTCCATCGGTAAATATTCTAGGTAGTATAAAACCCATCATTTGCGGAGGATTTTCTAATACACGAGAAATTGCCTCAAGCGCTTTGTTTGCAGTACGCAAATTTGAATACAGACTACGTTCATCCTTGCTAAAATTAGCGAATGGAGGATTGCAAAGTACAATGCTTGCTTTTTTCAAATACTCATTAAATTTGGGTGTTTTTAAAACATCCCCCTCAGTGATTTGCCATCCATCTGCGTTTGGATAATCTGCAAGAATCAGGGAATAACGAGCTATTTCACTAGCAAAAGAATCAAGCTCAATGCCATATAACATATTTACAAAATATTTGTGTCTTTCCGATGCAGACATGCCTACTGGCAAGAGAGAACGCAGACGACCAAGTGAAGCTGTTAGGAAGGGTGCGTGGCCAGAAAATGGTTCGAACACAATCCGCTCATATTGGTTTGAAATTTGTTCAAATGGTAATTCCTTTACAATGAGCTCCGCAATTTCCGAAGGAGTTGCGTGGGTATCAAACATGTTGCGAGTTTCGCTGTTAACAAAGGTGTTCTCATATACATAAGCCAGTGCTTCTAAAGATAAGTTTTGTAGGTGTAACCCAGATCGGATTTCATCCCAAACGAGTTGTTGTATATCTCTCTCCAAATAAATATTTTCTACTTCGGTTTCTTTGAAGTAAAAATCATTAATCTTATAGAGTGCTGAAAGAACACTCTGTTCTAACCATTCACCTGGATAGTTACGATCTGCGAGCAGTTTTGCCGCTACGAGGCGAAAGACAAGCCTAAAGAGGCCTCTAGTTTCTTTATTGTCTAACTCCCGTTTTTTCAACTTTCGATGCTCATTGATGGCCAACGTTAAAGTGCTATCAAAAAGTTTGTCGAGCTTAATGTGAACTTCCCGTTCAAGAACGGGCAACAATCCAAGATCAAAAAAATCAAGTTGCTCTTGCCGATTATAATTGCCCAGACATTTGGCTCGAAAGATGCTTTCTGGTCCCCATTTGTCACCGTTCTTCCGGATTACTTCTGGAAAGTGTACAATCTTTATATTCTCAATTCGTTCTGGTTTTTTTGCAACCATCTTCCACCGTGAAACTTCACCATCGTTAGGTCGCATAACAAAAATATGAGGGGCACCCAGAGCAGCAAAATCTTCCATCTTAGGGTGACTGCCATTTGAAATAAGCACACCAAAGCTAGAGTTTTTATATGACGGTGGGTGTTGAACAAATCCTGCCAGGTGTATCGCACGGACTGAGCAAAGAGGTGAGAAAAAATCTGCAAATGTATAGCCATTCAAAAGCAAATCTTCCTGATAGCCAATTTCTAGA
Organism: uncultured Deferribacteres bacterium; assembly: GCA_964464595.1. Taxonomy (GTDB): domain Bacteria; phylum Zhuqueibacterota; class JdFR-76; order JdFR-76; family DREG01; genus JADFJB01. The sequence continues at coordinate 97,121 of CAYXGW010000003.1, read as the reverse complement.
AAACCGCTACGAGTCAATTCAAGCAAATCTTGGGTTGTATACAAGATATTCCTTACACTGTACTTAAAGACTTAGTTATACTAACTTCCTAAGTTATCGTAGTTTTGTAAAACTGTCAAACAAAATGTCTTTCTACATGTTCTTCTAAAGTCTGTTCAAATACACTTAACTTTTGGGTTTTTAAATAAGCTGTATGAAAACTCAATAATTATATGTGCCAAATTTAATGTTAGATGGTAGATTTATAACTATTTTCCCAAACACTCTCAACAACCCCAACCCAAAAATAATTAAAGAGTTAATCCTTAAAAAGCAAGTGCTTTTTTTGTTTTTATATTATAGTTTGTAAAAAAGTAATGAGAGATAAATAACATCAGACCAGTGGCTTTGCCATACAGCAGTAGATCGCGTGAAAGCGATATTATGCTAGTTCGGTTCTAATTTACATTCCCCCACAGGCCCCGTTTGTGCTGTTCCCGCTGCTCACCTAGAGGGTTTTGAACAATAAGGACAGCATCGAGATGACCAGTAGAATACTGATTGCTGACTTGTATCCCTTTTCGCTGAATCGACGAAAAACCTTCTCGCCGAGAAACATGGCTAGTAACAGGCACGGAATGGCAGCTAAGCTCGCGTTAATAACAAAAGACGAAAACAACCCTGTGAAAAATGACATGATTAGACGTAGAGAATTGGTAAAAAGAAGTAGTAACAATAAGCCGGCTCTGACAGATGCTGGTTCGGAAATTGTCTCTCTAAGATAGATCAGTAGCGGGGACCCGCCGCTTCCGATTAAGCCCTGGATAAGCCCGGCCGTTCCGCCAGCCAGGGAGCCGAACCATCGGTTTTGCAGGAAGGGGGATCTGATGTCGTCGAAGAATTGGGTTTTGATCAGGTAAATGAAAATGAAACCCGCCAGAAATACTCTTAGTAAGGCTTCACTGGCCAAGCTGAGTAAATAGGTCCCAAGTGCGGTGCCGACGAGTAAGGGGCCAATCATTGGTTTTAAGATATCCCAGCGCAAATCTTTGCATATTTTCAGTAAGAGAAAACCGGTGGCAAGCTGAAGAATCAGGGCAAGAGTAACGCTATCACGAACACCAATAATCAGACTTAGTAACGGGATTGCTATAAGCCCGCCGCCGAAGCCAAAAGCCGACTGGCCAAGGGCTGCGAGAAAGATGATTAGTAGAACAGGAAGTAAAGTCATGAATCTTTACAGGGATAATCGAATAGAATGAATTAGGGAACATAACATAATAATATGTGAGGCATAATTCCTGTATTATGCAAGAGCTTTGTCCTGACCTCCTCAACTTTTATTAGGTTGAACCAACCCTCTTTATAATCATTCAGAATTGTGATTGAGATTTGTGGTCAAATACAGCATTGTTATGATTACAAAGGATATATAAAAGGCATCATTAAAACCAACACCATTAATCAGTCTGGTTGCTAATGCTCCGGTCATAACAATGGATATAACAAATGCTCCATAGTGCCGCAGTTTTGGTATTAATAAACTGATTCCTCCTAAAGTTTCCAGAATACCGATGAAGACCATGAACCACATTGGGTAGCCCCACTTCTCAAAGGGACTGGCCCAAAATCCATCCATATCAAATTTTCTAATGCCGTTCCGAATAAATGTTTCTGCAAAGTAGATCGTAACTAACCAGAGTAATAATGACTGTATTTTGGTGATTTTGGCTCTGAATAACTTGACTTTTTCCTTGAACATAAATTCTCCTTTTTTATTTTGAATAAAAAGCATTTGAAAACATTTTGCAAGAGTGATGTGGTGGATGGCTTGATATTGGGGGTGAAATAAGAGCTGATTAGAGAAAAGCTTTTAGTCCGGAACGATATGTTTTACTTACAGCCAGTTTTTTCCCATTGGTCATACCAATAATTGTTTGTCCATTGGCATTTATTTCAGTTGTAGATATCTGGTGAAGATTGACAATAAATTTTCTATGAATTCGCTGAAAATGTTCAGGATCTAATTGATGTTCAAGTTCATTTAGTGTTTTACGAATCAGTTGATGTTGATCATCATCAAAAAATAATGAAATATAATTGTCGTTGGATTCGAAATATTGAATATCAGCCACATCCACAGAAAATGTCTTATTATTCATTTTGTATAGAATATGTTTTAAAAAGGCAGCTTTGCTGTTTTCTGTTGGATTTACGACGCCAAGGGAAAAAATCAGTGACGAAATAACACCATAACCCAATAATACAATCAACCCGGAGTGGGATAATGAGAACAAGTAGCCATTCCACAGGTTATAATCAGATCGTCTAAAAGTCCATTCCAATGTGTTTAGAAGAAATAAATATATCAACACAAACACGAGACTAGTCACCACAACAAATATGATTCTCCATTTTGAGCTGTTCTTGAATTTATTCCAGCTGTAGGGAAACAGGTATCCGATTACGGAAAAGGCACAATATTCAAAAAATGATGGATAGGGTATTATTGGCGGCGGGTTATGATAGCCTTTAAAAATAAGGTGAGTTTTCAGTAATTTTAGTGACGCAACCAAAAATCCAATGATAAAAAGAAATAAAAATGCTTTAAATGGTGATAATATTTTGAAAGCGGTCAATTTCTGCTGCAAGTTGTTGGATCTCTTTTTTTTCTTCTTGCTAACGATTGTATATGCTTAACCGATCAGGAAATTTTACCTTGAGCGCCGATTGATATGTTTTCAAAATTGATTCATTCATCAAATTCTAGAAAAAGTCTCGACTATCAATCAATCCTAATACTCAACTACACAACCCGGCTCAATAACCTGCCCGGCAAATCCTTTTGCCTGGACTTTCTCGACGAATTCGGATGGATTGACTTTGATAACATCGAACGTATTATAATGGATGGGAATTACTTTATGTGGTTTGATATACTCCGTAGCAACAACTGCATCGTCTATGCCCATGGTAAAATTATCGCCTATCGGCAAAGCGGCTAAATCTATACTGTTCATTTCTCCGATCAATTTCATATCATAAAATAACCCGGTGTCGCCCGCATGATATAGGGTCTTGCCATCCATGGTGATTAATCCACCACTGGGATTGCCGCAATAAACGATGGTGCCATTCTTTTCCACATAAGCCGAGCCGTGATGGGCAATGGTTAATTTAAGGCGGCCAAACGAAAACCCGTGGGCACCGCCGATATGCATGGGGTGGACTTTGGCGCCTTTCGATTCGCAATAAGATGCCAATTCGTATGGCGCAATAATAGTAGCATTATTGGCTTTCGCAATGCTCAACACATCGCCAAAATGATCGTTGTGGCCATGAGTAAGATAGATCCATTCTACTTCGATTTCATCGGCTTGTTTGGCAGCTAACGGGTTGCCGGTTAAAAAGGGATCGATCGCCATTTTCGTTCCTCCGCCTTCCAATAAAAATGCTGAGTGGCCTAAGTATGTTAATGTGGGCATAATGGCCTCCTTTCAACCTAAATATTATTTTTACTTGTTTTCATATTTTGCCGCCATCGGCATTCTCCTGCCCGGACCAAATGCTTTGGTTGTAACTTTTAATCCCGGCGCTGCCTGGCGGCGTTTATATTCATTAGTATCAACCGTTTTGATCACAAAATTCGTGGTCTCTTTGTCATATCCGGCAGCAACGATCTCAGCCGCGGATTTTTTTTGCTCCAGGTACAATTCCAGTATTCCATCCAAAATGTCATAGGGTGGCAGTGAATCCTGATCTTTTTGACCGGGACGCAATTCGGCGGAAGGCGCTTTTGTGAGAATTTCATCCGGGATGACTTTTTTTTCACGATTGATATAGTGTGCCAGCTGGTAAACCATAGTTTTGGGAACATCCGAGAGAACCGCAAGTCCCCCACTCATGTCGCCATAGAGCGTGCAATACCCCATCGCCAGCTCGCTCTTGTTGCCGGTAGAAAGCACGAGGCTGCCAAATTTATTCGATAATGCCATTAAGATATTCCCGCGAATCCGGGCCTGGATATTTTCTTCCGTAACATCTTGCTGTTTATTGGCAAAACTGGGTTGTAAATCTTTTATATATTGCTGGTGAATATCGCGAATTGGAATTGTTTTGAAGGAGATGCCGAGATTTGCAGCCAATATCTGCGAATCTTTGATGCTGCCTTCGGAAGAAAAAACCGATGGCATGGTAACACCGGTTACTCTCTCTTTTCCCAGTGCAGCAACGGCCAAAACACAAGTTACCGCCGAATCAATGCCGCCGGATAAACCCACCAACACTTCCTTAAATTCACATTTTTGAACGTAATCGCGGATGCCCAATACCAGGGCTTTATGGATAGATGCTATTTTCTCCAAAGGTTTAAATTCTTTGGTGGGCATTTTTCCGTTTAAAGCGATGGTTTTAATCCCGGCTTTAAACGGTTCCAAGGCTAGAATCAGATCACCCTTTTTATCAACAGCCATACTGGTACCGTCATAAACCAACTCATCTTGCGCCCCTGTTTGATTTACCATTATAAATGGAAGATTGAACCGGCGGGCATGACTCTGAGACAACCTAAATCGAATCTCATCTCGGCCAAGGGCGAAAGGAGCGGCTGAAAGATTAATCAAAAGAGTTGCGCCCTTTTCGGCTAACCGTTGCACAGGATCGAAAGAATAAAGCGGCCGCTGCCAAAATTGTGATTCATTCCAGGCATCTTCACAAATAGAGATCCCCAGGCTTTCTCCTTTAAACTCAACAGGATTAACATCAGTGTCGGCATCAAAATAGCGTGCTTCGTCGAAAACATCATAGGTTGGCAGCAAGCATTTATTCACCCGGCCAATTTCCTTGCCGGCACAAATGAGTAAAGCAGAATTGGTTAATCCTTTACCATAATCCTCTTTTGTCCTTCTCGGCACGCCAAATAATATTCCCGTGTTCGGAAATGAGCTGGAAAATTCAATAATTTCCTCAACGGCGTTATCCAATCGATCTAAAAAAGATGAATACTCCAGTAAATCTTTTGGAGGATAACCACACAGGTAAAGCTCCGGGAAAACAACAAGATCGGATGCTTGCAAGGAGCTTTCGGCAACAACCTCTTTCAGTCGTTCTACATTTCCGGAAATATCTCCAATGGTAGGATTTAGTTGAGCAAGGGTAAGTTTCATGTTTTTTAATAAACCGATCAATTGGTACTATTGAGGAATTTCTTGTTCGAACTCAAATAAATTAATTCAAGCAAACGCCAGAATCAAGGATATTATAAAGTTTAGAGATGGATATTTATAGTCTTTAAAGGCCCCTTAAAGGCGGTTGTTGTTAGTGCCTCTGGAAGTTCTGTGTTTTTTCTTTAATATTAGCTTATCCTTTTTTACAATAGTTTGAAGGTAATCAACTCATTCATTTGATTTGCCCAATGCTTAATTAATTAGGCGGCATGTTTTGCGAAAATATCTCTTAAGTACGGTTTGTAAGCCTTTGTTTTATGCCAAGGCAATCTTTTCGGCCAAACGTCCAAATATTTACCAACAAAATCTATATTAGCATCAGACGCAACATTCTTATATAATACAGCGGTCCTAAAACTCCATTTAGGACAATTAGATTTCATTAGCTTCAGAAATGCTTTAGGGGTTTGACCTCGGCTTGTGGCACCTTCAACTATTAAGACATTTGACTCACTGCCATATTTTTTCAAGAGTGCTTGTAGAATTTCATCTCCACCAGGAAATGACACTGTGATACCATCGGATGTTTCATCATACTTAATATCAACAACTTCAAATGGCAATGAATTCAGGTTTCCTGCTAACCACCCTCCCCAAATTCCACCACTGCGCCCCAAACCAATTACATGATTAAAATCAAACTCTTTTTCTGTTTGAATTATTTCCATAAGATTTTCTGCTACTCTTAAGGCATCATCCCAAGTTATTTCTTTTTTCCATGTCCTCAATTTGTAAAACTGAAATATTCCCAATATGCTTGATACAACCCCAATTAATGCAAAAATGACTTTTATTACTTCGTTCATAGTATATCCCTGTTCAACAACCTTTATTTTATCAGACCACATTTGTATATTTTAAGACAGTATTTCTTTCCATTTCCAGTATTTTTATAATCGGTAAGTTTTTGTGTTTAATTTATTACTTGAGCAAAACCAATTATCCAAATACATAACTCACGGTTTATTATTACTTTACTAAGCTTCTCAATAAAATCAAATTACGCATATGTTCTTCCAAACCGCCTGGTGTTTCCAGAATTTTGGGGATCTTCTCAAGGCGGGGATCATTCATCATCAGCCGGAATGTTTCTTCGCCGATCAGGCCTTCGCCAATATTCTCGTGGCGGTCTACTCTGCTGCCCATTTCCTTTTTGGAATCATTCACATGGATGGCATACAATGTGTCCATTCCAAGGATTTTTTCAAATGTCTTCCAGGTCTCTTCATAATTTTCACGATCCCGAATATCATAGCCGGCCGCAAAGATGTGCGCTGTATCCAGGCAAACACCTACACGGTTTTTATCCTTAACCAATTCTAAAAGGGTTGCCAACTGCTCAAATTTATATCCCAGGTTTGTTCCCTGGCCTGCTGTAGTTTCAAGCAAAAGCCGGACAGAATAGTTTGGGGTTTTCTCAATAATTCTATTTAAACATTTGGCAATTTTATTTAACCCGGCCTCCTCCCCCGTTTTCAAATGAGAACCCGGGTGAAAAATCAAATAGCGAATTCCCAGTTGTTCGGCTCGTTCCACTTCATCCAAAAAAGCATTGCTGGATTTTTCCAAGACCACCGGATCCGGGTTTGCCAGATTGATTAAATAAGAACCGTGAATAATCACTTCCACAATGGCTGAGTTTTTCCAACTCTCTTTAAATTTCTCCACATCTTTATTACTTATCGGCTTTGAAACCCACCTAGTTTGATTTTTAGAAAAAATCTGGATTGCAGTGGCAGCAATTTCTTCCCCGTGCTCAATCGCATTAAATACGCCGCCGCTAGTAGAGACATGTGCACCAACTAACAGCGCTTGTTCTTTTTTACTCATAAATTATTTTCAGTAACCTTCAAATTTTGGGTTTCAAATTAAGTACGCATTGTCCCTTGGGTTTCAAATTACTAATCTCAAATCAGATTTCAAACCAAATCGGACACAATCGACTTGATGATAAAAGTTTGGTTGGGGCAAATAAACATGCTTTGACTCTACTCAGCATGCTTTGATTTTATTGTACATTACCTTTCAATCAACCCCCTGAAGGCTCATGGCTAAATCAAAATTAAGTAAAAAATAAATCAGCTTACATCTACCAATTTCATCTTATTATAAGACGGCTTGTTTTTTAACCTTACCCTGTATTCGGTTTCGAGCAGATCAATCTGGTATTTTTCTTCTTCGGCTAATTCTTCCAGCATTTGCTTACCCCTGGCGTCGATTGTGCGTAGAGCCGCCTTTTTATAAAAGTTGATACTTTCTCGCTCCTGTTCGATCGCAGTTTCAAGAATTTGTAAAACAGTGGAATTCGGTTCAATTGGCTTTTTAAATCCGCGTCTTCGCGGCAAGTTAATGTACAACAGCCGTTTTCCTGAAAGATTGGAATATTTCTGCTCCAGTTTTTTGAGTTGTTTCCTTTCAACATCTGCTAGCGTTGATAACAAAGCCTTAGAGTCTTGATCCCTAAATAATTTTAAGGCTTTTTTATAATAATGGTAAGCATCCATTTCCGATTGGATGGCGATGCGTAAGGCTTGCAGGTCATCAATTTGTTCCCAGGTCATTCTGCTCTCCTCAGTATTTTAAGTTCAGCAGTATATTTAATTTTATGACTGATTAATCCGGGTTGTAAAACTGGAACTACAACTATATATAGATACATAGTTGAACGTTTATACAATATAAGGTTTTGATCTCAAGGTTGCAACAAAATGTTTTTCATTTTAATATTTAGTCGAACTTTGTTTTTAACCCCAAATTTGATGGAAAAGTTCCTGGTGAGACAGCGGCACAACAAGGGTTGTTTTTATTAATCTGATATCACTGTTGCTTATACGTTTATGCAGTTCGGAACTTTAATTAATGTTAAAGCAAAATTCCCTTCGACGAACTTGGATCCACTTTGAATAACAATTTGTATTGGGGGGTTGATTTTGTATTAATCCGCGCTAAAACTTTCTCGTAATTTCGTAAGAAACTATCAACCAGATTACTTAAAGCAATTAACAATTTTAACAGTAAATAAATGGGTTAGTTTTATGAAGTTATTAAATATACTCTAGTTCCTTATTTTATAGTTTCCACATTGGGAATCAGGCAGATAAATTTGAATTTATCAGAGCCGGTATTGCGAAATTGATGCTTTTCATTAGGAGCAACCAATACAACATCTCCAGGATTTAGATCGTGCTTTTTGTCTTTCCCGATCAATTCACCTTTTCCTTCAAGAACCAGCACTTCATGTTCATAATCATGAAAATGAAAGGGTGAACATCCGTTTTCATCGACTTCAAATAGCCGCATCCTGAAATTCGGTGCGCCATCTTCTTCAGAAAGCAACAGGCGCATTTTAACCTTCTCTGCGCCTTTCATATTTACTTCTCTCAAATTAACATTTTCCATTTTTTTCACCAGCATAGAACCCTCCATCAATCATTGTTTGTTTCTTCTGAAACCAAAAAATCTCTAATTATCTGCAAAACTTCCAGTTTGTTTGATTTTGTTACTCCATGAATCTCAATGAATTTGCTCTGTCCACCACCTTTAACCTCCATACTTTGTTGAAGTGTGGATATAATTGGAAGTAAATTCGGAGAATCTACTTTACTACACGCCACAATGATAGTAATCGGATCCTGGTTTGTATGGAATATAACAACACAGGGAATTTCTTTACTAACAACACGCGACAGAAATTTTAGATCTTGTGTAGCTTTTTGCTCATATCCCAATTGTAAAATGTCTTCCTTTATTTTTCGCCACCGGGCAACGATTTCTTTTGCTTCAAACAACAATAAATCTTCCGCCATTTTTCGAAGCTGTTTCTCACGTTCTGCAAGGTTGGCTTTCAAAGCGATCACTTCGTCAGCCATTTCGGGATCGGTTAACGACAAGTTCCGGGCAATTTTTTGAGTAGTTATGACACGATTTTGATAATCCTCAAGTGCCCTCCAACCGGCTTGAAATGTAATCCGGATATTTCCACGGACTTTTTCCCAGGATAACATTTTTATCATTCCCGCTTCGCCGGTGGTTTTAACATGGGTTCCTCCGCATGGATCCAAATCAAAATCTTTTATTGAAACGAGGCGTATTGGCCGATCCATTTTGGGTGGAAACTTACGGAGATTTAAAGACTCTAATTGATTATGCTTAACCCAGGTGCTTTCAACCAATCTATTTTCAAATACGATTCGATTTGAATACTCCTCTATCTCCAGGGCTTTTTCCCATGAAAATTCCTTTAACCGTACCTCGATAGTACTCTTTGTTTCGCCAAGATAGGAAGACAGCGTATCGACACGGAAGCGCTCAAATGTCTGCGCTAAAATATGAAAAGCGGTGTGCTGCTGCATAAAAATATAACGGCGATACCAGTCTATTTTTCCGGTTATCTCATTCTCTTTGAGCGGATTATCCAATAAATGAAGAACCATATCTCCTTCTTCCAGCACTTCCAACACGGGCTGACCATTCAATGTGCCAAGGTCATGCATTTGTCCTCCTGAAGTAGGATAAAAAGCCGTTTGATCTAAAACAACAGCAAAGCAACCTCCCTTACGAAATTGTTCAACAAGGTTGGCCTGGAACTCCGTTAAATAACTGTCATCATAGTACAACCTGTTTTCGCTGTTGCTGGTCGTTTCAAAATCTGCTTCTCTCAACTCATATCCTTTAGTAAGTTGGATCATTCAGAAAACCGAAAGATTCTACTTTTCATTTGTGGTAACGCAGGTATACCATAACACCTAAAATAACCCCGATACAATCGGCAAACCAATCAAACCATTCGTTTGATCTACCGGGAACAAAGTATTGATGGATTTCATCGGAGGCGCCGTAGAGAATTCCTGAAATAATCGAAACGAGCAGTAGCTTTTGGGAAATGGATTCCATTCTTCCAAAATGAAATGCCCTGGCGGTTAGCCAACCCAAAATGAAGAATTCAATGATGTGTAATATTTTGTCGCTTATTTTAAAGCTAATTGCCGGAAAGCCGCCTTGAAATGATGAAAGATAATAAATTACACCGGCATAGAAAATAACTGGAAAAACAAAGAATAGAACCTTAAAGATATTTCTTTTTTCGATTTCTGAAATTACTCCTTGTCGCTAATAGATTCGTTCAATCTTCGGCTGTGAATACTCTGAAACAAGATCTACTTCCGGGGTTTCCAAGTCTGCAAGAACTTGAGAAATATTGTCCACAATATCTCCGGCGAGCATTCCTCTTTGACCCAATTGCAATGCCGCGCGATCCCCAGCTAGTCCATGGAGATAGGCGCCCAAAACTGCAGCATCGATGGTCGTTAATCTCTGGCCTAATAAACCTGCAATAATTCCAGTTAATACATCTCCGGCGCCGGCAGTTGCCATACCTGAATTTCCGCTAATATTGAAAAAGATCTTTCCATTTGAATCACCGATAATTGTCGGCGCTCCTTTTAATAAGAGAACCACTTGCCATTTTTTCGCAAATTCCCGCACAATTTCTACAGGATTTTTGAGGATTTCCTCTGAAGAAATTTTACATAAACGAGCCAGCTCACCCACGTGTGGTGTGATAATCATATCATCCTCATAATCTCTCAATAAAATTATATCATCAGCAATACAATTCAAACCATCGGCATCAATTACAATAGGATACGACTGTTCTTTTAGCACACGATGTACAAATGCCTTTGTTTCAGAATGGGTGGATAACCCGGGTCCAACCGCTAAAACGCTGCTCCATTTCAATGCTTCCTGCAGCTCATCATAAGCAATAGCTGAAATACTTCCAGTGTCTGTTTCCTGCAACGGAACCGTCATAACTTCTTGCAATGCGGTTTCAAATATAGCATTTAAACTTCTTGGACATCCTAACATAACCATTCCGGTGCCTGATCTTAAGGCTGCATTTGAGCACAGCATTGCTGCCCCTGATAGCCCCGTAGATCCTGCTAAAACCAGTATTTTGCCGAATTGATTTTTATAGGCATTATCAGGCCGGTCCGGAAGCATTTTTTTATAATCACTTATTTGAGGCAAAAATGCCTGAGAACCCATTTTTTCCAAAACAAACTCCGGAACATTCAAATCCGCAATAGTTAGCTCTCCAACATACTTTTTTCCCGGGTACAACAGCATCCCGGTTTTTACATTTCCCATTGTTACGGTTAAATTGGCTTCAACACATCTGCCCAGAATTTTGCCTGTATCGCAATCTAATCCAGTGGGTGCATCCACTGCCACAACATTGCCTTTATGAGAATTTATTTTTTCAATTATATCCAAAAAAATTCCCCGAACATCTCCTTTTAATCCTGTCCCTAACAACCCATCGATCAGTATATCATAAGATTGTAGATTCAAATTCGGATCCCAGGATAAAAGCTCGGTAATGGGTAATCCTAACTTTGCTACGATGTCCAGGTTGGTCTTCGCATCCCCGGTAACTTCCGATTTTTTACCGACCAGCCAAAAATATGTGGTTGCTCCCATTATGTTCAGATGTCTGCCAATAACAAACCCATCACCGCCGTTGTTACCTTTACCACAAAATATTCCAATGGATTTGCCGACAATCGGATGAAACTTTTGTGCGATATGCTGGGCAGCTTTTAACCCTGCGTTTTCCATTAAAATTAACCCGGGAATACCCAATGTCTCAATAGCCATTTGATCTGTTTTATGCATTTCTTCAACAGAGAGTATATATTCCATGATTATCTTCTTTTCATTCAATTACAACGAAAGCAATAGCATAATCGCAGCTATGTGATAAGGACAGGTGAATGGTCGTTTCCATCAATTCATTTATTGTATTTGAATTAAAACAGATTTGGGGTGTCCCGTTTTTATTATTAATGATTTCACAATCGTGCCATAAAATAGTTTGTTTTACAATCTGGTTTGCCGCTTTATAAAAAGCTTCTTTTGCTGCAAATCTTGCAGCTAATGAATTAACTCGATAGCTACCATCGGAAAGCCTGCAGTAATCCAATTCTCGTTCTGTAAAAATCTTACGCAAAAAACGCAGACCATATTTATTGGTCATCAGCTGAATTCGTTCAATTTCTATTATATCAACTCCAATAGCCTTCAATATATCTCCATTAGGAATTCGTAAAAAAAGGATAAGACAAAAGCTCAGTTTATGCAAGTAATTTGCTATAATACGCTTGATATAATCATGAATATACTTTACTTTAATGGAATTATTATCATTCAATTGAGTGTGTTTTGATTCAGGAAATTGATCGACTATTAATTCATAGAGTGCTGGCTGGCGAAGATCATGCATATGACGAGCTCATGAAAAGATATCGTCAAAGCGTTTACAATCTGGTTTACCGAATGATCGAAAACCCGCAAGTTACCGAAGATATTGTTCAAGAAACATTTATCAAAGCCTATAATGCGTTGGCATCCTTTAACGAAGAATTTGCTTTTTCTACCTGGTTGTTTAAAATAGCGACAAATCATTGCATCGACACATTAAGGAAGAAGAAACTCCGCACATATTCTCTTGATACGCCTATCCAAACAAAGGATGGCGCCGTGCAGCGAGATTATCCCGATGATAGCTATAGCCCCGAAAGCTTTACAATCGCTAGCGAACATACTTCTATCATTTTAGATGCCGTGGAAGATTTACCTGGAAAATATAAAACCGTTATTAACATGCGGCATCGGGATGATAAATCTTACGAAGAAATTAGTGAAACTCTGGAAATTCCAATTGGAACTGTTAAAGCTAGAATTTTCCGAGCCCGGGAAATATTGAAAAGGATTTTAAAAGAAAAGGGTTACGTCCATCATATACGGCAGGGTTCGGGGAGGTAGTTACAAGCTGGTATTCTATGATGTTTTTCTGCAAGCAGATTGTTAAAAAATAGCAGCTTTCATGATGTTAATAATTTATTCCCTTCGACGGGCTGAGAACACATCCTCCTAAATGACATTTATCGATTTTTTTGATCTGTGATAGTCCGTTAATCCGCAGTTAAAAGTGCTTTCACAAAAACTTCGATCATTGGTAACCATAAATCGTCGAGCGGCCGCTGCGCTTTTCTAATTTAATATCACTCAATAAACTGGCCTTGATATTAATCTTGAAGTAAAATCGCTTGTAGGGTCCAGTTGGTGTCCATGAAAAACTCGCCTCCCAACAGTGCAAATCTCGATAAATGGATATATCCTGGGCAACCATAATCTGTTTTTTAAGATCATATCTTGCATTATAATTTATGCGCCAATTTTTTGTCAACTGCATGTTACCGCGCATATTCAGCCAAATTGTTTTTGAGGAAACGTTCGGATTGAACTTTGACACTTGATAGCTGAAAGAAAAATTAGCCTGCCATGGTATTTTTCCTGCTAGGCGGATCTCCCCTGCATTTTCAAAGCGGTTTCTAGTGGGTTGTGTTCGATCCAGCAAATCCCCTGCAACGGAATCTACTGTTGTTGTCGTTTCTCGTTTGCCAGAACCAAATGTTTTATTATCCAATCTTAAGGAAGAGGAAATATTAATATTCGTTAATCGCACCGGTTTCCAGGGGTTTTCTTTATACAAGAATTTATTGACCTGGCCATTCATTTCATATTTGTAGAGTGTGTGCCCCATGCTTAATGTTAAATTAAATATTCGGCTGGGACTTACCCTGAGATTGGATGAAATACCAGACCAATTCAAAGAGTCTAATTTGAAATTGTGACTCGTGGATAAACTATAGCTAAATAAATCAAATTTCTTTTCATTTTCTCCGCTTCCGGTTTTCATTTGAAATAAATTATGCAAACTCAATGCAATACTTTTCTGTCCAAAAAATGGTGTTGAACCAAAGAAGCTGCCGCTAAACCGGTCTTTCCTGACAATATTGCCAGATGAATCCTGAACTTCCTGGTAATAACCATAATCCGGATTGGAAAAATCAGGTTGAAATTGAAAGGAAATATTGGGGGTCATAACATGTCGAATCGAAACACCTCCCCACTTACTGGTTTGGAACATACCATATAACTTGGTGTTTGCGCTAATACTAGTACTAAATGTTCGCCTGACTGAAAATCCATTTTCTTCACGAGAGTTTATTGTATTGGTTTCTTCATCCAAAAAATACTCTTTTTTACGATCTTGCCAGATCTCTTCATACCTGAGATTTTGAGAAAATGAGAAATACTTAAACAATCGTAATGGCGCAGAAAAACTGAGGTTATGCTCAACTCCAGCGAATTTGTCGATATTAAAGGTAGTGTCGTTCTGAGTAAACGAGGTATCGGTTTGAACGATAGTACTCTCTTTAATTGAGCGAGTTTTTGACCGCCGGTTTATCATCTGGTTGTTGTAGGAAAAATAAATGTTTTCAAACCATCTCTTTTCACTTGAAGGGCTTGATGAATTCTTCTTTGACCGAAATAAATTGACCAGAGGTTCTTGGCCATGTCGAAAATTTACCTGGGGAAACGTTTCGGTGAAATTATTTGTGTCTAGAAATTGGCTGCGGGATAAATTAACCGTCAGGCTGTTTCGGCTCTTAGGCCAACTCTTGGTTAAGGTTGCATTCGAGCGAATTTGTCTTGTAAGTCTTTGCTCGCGATTAGCACTGAAGTCCTGATAGTAACTCGCATCACTCACAAAAGAACCACCGGCACTGATTCTCATTGTTGGCGAAATCGTTTGAGAGTGTCTGAAACTAACGTCCCAGCGCCGCTCCTTTTGTGTACCAAAATTCTTACGTACAATCGATCCTGATATGGACCCATTTAACAAATAGCGCAGAGCATAATTTGTGGTTGAATGCACCATGATACCGGTTTTTTCAAAAAAATCTAATTCTATTCTTGTATCCCAGTACTGGCTTGCAGCCCAGTAATAACCAAGTCCACGAAGATATCTTCCCTCAAAAGAACTCTGGCCATAACGGGGAACCAATATTCCTGAGTGCCTGCCTTTGTTATTCGGAAAGACACCATATGGCAAAGCCATCAGGGGAATTCCACGAATATACAGCACGATCGGCTTCGCAATCACCCGATCTTGAGGAATCATTTTCATCTTATTACTTTTAAAATAAAAGTGCGGATCCGGTAAACTGCAGGTACTAAATTTTCCACCCTTCACAAAAATTTCATCTTTCGTATTAATTTTCACTGTTGATCCGATATAGTACCCCTCTTCAAATTTAGTACGCCCTTTTGTGACCCGACCCTTTTGGGTGATGAAATTATAGACGATCTTTTCGCCTACCATTTCCTGGCCATTCTCAATAAATACCGGGTAGCCGACCCATTTCGGTTCACCGCCATTTTTGCCCGCGGTAGCAACTGTGTCCAACATCGGTTCGGCAATAAGGGTGTTCAGCTTCCAATCGATTGTTATTAATCCAGCATTTAATTGCATCCCTTGGTACTTTACTTCAGCGTTGCCAGACAAGCGAGTTATTTGGGAAGCTCCTTCAATATTGACATTATGCGCACGATAATCAATTGTAGTATCGATATCCGGTTGTTCCGTATATGTATAATTGCGTAATGTATCAGGGGGCGTTTGCGCAGATAAAGAACCTCCGATCTGCAATAGAATGATGTAAGAGATCCACTTCATGATCGATTAATTTGCAAAAACCATCGATCCTGCCCCGATAATTCCGGCGTACTCTCCGAGCTCAGCTCTTCTAATTTCGACCATAGATTGTGGCATTGACATAGAATGTTTTTGCAGGGATTTTTTCATTGGATCAAACAATACCGAACCGGCATTGGAAATACCTCCTCCAATTGCTATCATATCCAGGTTTAATAAATTGATTACGGAACCCAAAGCAATCCCCAAATGCGTGCCCACATTATTCATGACTTGAATGCATAACTTATCACCGGCGTTTGCAAAATCCGATATTTTTTTCGGAGTCCATTCATCCACAAGCAGTTCCTTCAATTTGGATTTTGGATTTTGCGAAATCATTTGATTCGCTTGTTCCACAATCCATTTGGAACCAATATATCTTTCGATGCATCCATTTTGGCCGCACTTGCATTTGGGTCCATCAAAATTCACTGTAAAATGCCCAAATTCTCCGGCTATACCAATTGAACCATGGTAAATCTTCTTATTGAAAACCAATCCGGCTCCGACTCCAGTACCAAGAACTACCAGCATAAAATAATTTGAGTCAC
The DNA here is from genome assembly GCA_964464595.1 of uncultured Deferribacteres bacterium. Lineage (GTDB taxonomy): Bacteria > Zhuqueibacterota > JdFR-76 > JdFR-76 > DREG01 > JADFJB01. The sequence continues at coordinate 80,757 of CAYXGW010000003.1, read as the reverse complement.
GACCAGCTCCAAATAAACTCTCTGCAAATGCAGCAACCGTTCCATCATTGTCCACAAAAGTTGTTAAACCAAATTCTTTTTCTATGATTTCTTTTAAATTTTCCTTGTGCCAATTAGGTAAATTAGGGGGGTCATACACCTCCCCGGTTCCAACTTTTACCTGACCGGCGCATCCGATACCAATTCCGATAATGTTATTATTAAGATCCAGGAGCTTCCTTATTTCCATTTTTAAATTTTGGATTATTTGCTTTGGGCCTTTTCTTGCTTCGGTATCCCTGTAGAATAAATGTTCATATTCGCCAGATTCCATAACAATCGCTGTCTTTAAATTTGTGCCACCAATGTCAACGCCAATAGATTTCTTCAATATTCTACTTTTCTCCTGCATTCTTGTTTCTTCGTTTTTGCCAAAGATGTATTAAATATTCGTTTACCTGCTTTTCATAACCATTGTTGGAGGGGTGATAATAAATTCTATCTGAAAGTTCCTTCGGTAGATATTCCTGGTTAGTAAAATTATCTTCAAAATTGTGAGGATATTTATAATCTTCTCCATAGCCGGCTGTTTTCATCAGGGGTGTCGGTGCATTCAGTAAATGTAACGGAACTGCCAATTGCTCATGGGTTTTCACATCTTCCAGTGCTGTCTGAATGGCTAAATAAGAAGCATTACTCTTCGGCGCCGATGCCAGATAAGTAGCCACTTGGGCAAGCACCAATTTCGCTTCAGGCATTCCAATGTAAGTGACGGCTGTAAATCCCGAAGTAGCAACCACGATCGCCTGGGGATCAGCGTTGCCAATATCTTCGGATGCAAGAATGATCATTCGCCGTGCGATAAATTCAGGTTTCTCCCCGGCATCAATCATTCGCGCCAACCAATGAAGCGCAGCGTCGGGATCAGAACCACGGAGGCTTTTAATAAATGCAGAAATGACATCATAATGATAAGCGGCATTTTTATCGTAATATAATGACCGGCTTTGAAAAGCTTGCTGCAGTATTTCATTTGTTATTTTAACTTCATTTCCATCACTTTTCCCGCTCATGGAAACAGCCAATTCGAGAGCGTTTAGTGAGACTCTTGCATCTCCGGATGACATCCGAATCAATAATTCGATACTGTTATCCGGAAAATCTATTTGAAGTTTGTTCAATCTTTGATCTGATAATAGTGCATTGTCAATAATCTCCCGGATTTCATTTGCTTCCAGTTGAAATATTTGTAAAACCCAGCAACGGGATAAAAGTGGTGAATTCACTTCGAATGACGGATTTTCAGTCGTCGCCCCGATTAAAATGATCATTCCATCTTCAACTTCATGCAATAAAACATCTTGCTGCGCTTTGTTGAAACGATGGATTTCGTCTATAAAAAGAATAGATTTCTTCTGTAATCGATTTAAGTTGATTCTAGCTTGCTCCAATACTTTGCGAACCTCTTTTACCCCAGCGGTAACTGCGCTTAAGGAATAAAACGAGCTTTTGGTTTCGTTTGCGATTACTCTTGCAAGGGTGGTTTTCCCGACACCTGGAGGTCCCCAAAAAATCATAGAAAACAATTGATCACTCTTTATTGCTTTGTAGAGAATTTTATCTTCACCCAAAATATGCTTTTGTCCTACAATCTGATTTAAGTTTTGAGGACGGACACGATCTGCCAACGGCCCGGTAGGCTTTTTAGACGAATCTAGAGGGTCTTGTTTTTCAAACAAATCTTGCATAAAACTCCTAAAAAAGAGTCGCTAACTTATTATTTTAATATGGTTTAATTTAATTGAATTCGTTAGGAAATTCAATAGAAAGCGGGAGCCGCTAGTTGCGCTTTAAGAGGATAAAATTATGCTATAAAGAAAAAGCGGTTGAAAAAATTAAGTGTCAACCGCTTTTTAATATCTAAAGAACTATATATAAAGTGACTAAGACTCGATTACATCTTCCTCTGCAACGATCACTTCTTCAACTTTTACGTCCTTTTTGCCGACATCTTCTAGCTCTTGTTCTTTTGTTTTTAATTCATCTTTCAGGGAATTGATATCTGTAATTAGTTCCTTTACGCTTTCATCTTTTTCCAATTCAGAGACTTTACCTTCTACTATTTTCCCATAAACGTATTTGCCAAGCTCTTTGAACTTACCATCAGTTTTTCTTTTCAATCCGGATATGGCCAATTTTAACTTGCTAATTGCTGTGAACTCTTTGGTCTTTTCCGTTGCAAATGTAATCGAATCCTCAACCCCTTTTTTAATATCTTCCCAAACTTTTGCAGCCATTATTAACCTCCTTTTTTAAGGTTTACTTTTTTATTAAATTGATCAATGATATCAGAAAAATTTCGGTACTCAATAAATTCAATTTCATTTTTTACACAATGTTTGGCAAGGTCGTTTTTGGCAAAAATTATATCGGCTTCCTTTACTGCACAAACATCTGATAATCCATCTCCTATTAGTATCAATTCATTACCTGGTTCCTTAAACCGGCGAAGATGATATCCCTTGCAATTTGCACATTTACCACACGACCATTTATAATAGGGAAACTCTGCTTTTAATTTGCCATTACTCCAGAATAGTTTATTGGAGTATACGATTAAGTAGTCTAATTCGTTTCGTGATAATAATGGTTGTATATAAAAATCCATTCCATCACTAACAATTCTAACCTGGTTGGAACCGGCTTCACACTGCTTGACAAAATCGAAAAAAAACGGATCGATTTTTTGACTGTTTACGAATTCAGACAATTGATCCCGGGAAATATTTATCTGCTCAACCGAGTGGAGATACATCTCCTTTGAATCTATCTTGCCTGCTTTCCATAAATCGACAAAACTTTTGGCTTTTCCATTTGTGAATATGGTAAAGAACTCGTTTCCTACATCATTGAGGCTAATTGTGCCATCAAAATCGCAGAATACATTAAACATATTTCTCGACTTTGCTCCTTTCGGTTTTGAGCTGAGGGAAATTGTGATAGCTACAAATATGTCGGATCGTCACAAACTTCCTTTAGTTGTTTTATGCTTTTCTTTTCAGAACTTTGAAAGCGTTTTTTATCTCATCGCAAAGACATTCTACTTTTCTTTTAATACCGCTTGTGCAGCTGCTAACCTGGCAATCGGCACCCGGTACGGTGAACAACTAACATAATCCATACCCACTTTGTGGCAAAATTCAACGGATTTCGGCTCTCCTCCATGTTCTCCGCATATTCCGATTTTAAGATCAGGCTTGGTAGATCTACCTCTATCCACACCCATCTTGACAAGTTCTCCGACTCCTTCCTGATCCAATACCTGAAACGGATCCTCCGGAAGAATATTCATCTCCTGGTACGCTGCCAAAAATATCCCTGCATCATCCCTGCTGTACCCATAAGTAAGCTGGGTTAGATCGTTTGTTCCAAAAGAAAAGAAATCAGCAACTTCGGCAATCTTGTCTGCCGTGAGAACTGCCCGGGGAATTTCGATCATTGTTCCAATTGAATAATTAACCTCTGTACCGTATTCTTCTTGAACCCTTTTGGCAACTTTCTCGGTAACTTCCCGCTGGTGGATCAATTCTTCTTTGGTTCCAATGAGAGGGATCATAATTTCCGGGTAAACATTGATCCCTTCTTTTACCAATTCACACGTAGCTGCAATTATTGCATGAACTTGCATTTCAGTTATTTCCGGGTAAACAATGCCCAGGCGGCAACCTCGATGGCCTAACATTGGATTGAACTCGCTAAGGCTTTCAACTTTGTTCCTCACATCTTCTAACGAAACACCCATTTCGTTCGCCATCTCTTGCTGTTGCTTTTCTTCGTGAGGTAAGAATTCATGCAACGGTGGATCAAGCGTACGAATGGTTACCGGCAAATCTTCCATTGCTTTTAAGATTCCGTAAAAATCACCTTTCTGCATAGGAAGCAGTTTGTCGAGCGCAGAGCGACGCCCCGCCTCATCATCGGCTAAAATCATTTCCCGAACCGCTTTTATACGATCCCCTTCAAAAAACATGTGCTCTGTTCGACAAAGTCCAATTCCTTCTGCACCGAAATTCCGAGCCACTTCGGAATCATTTGGCGTATCTGCATTGGTGCGAACATTCAATTTGCGGATACCATCTGCCCATTCCATCAACCTGCCAAAATTTCCGGACAGCTCAGATTCAATCGTCGCTACCTTTCCGGTCATAACCTCACCCGTGGTTCCATTTAAAGAAATATTATCGCCCTCTTTAATTACGAGGTCACCAATTCGGATTTCTCGATTCGAGTAACTTATGTTTAGAACGCCAACACCTGCTACACAACAAGTGCCCATTCCACGCGCTACAACAGCAGCATGAGAAGTCATGCCCCCTCGGGATGTTAAAATTCCATTGGCTACATGCATGCCGCCAATATCCTCCGGTGAGGTTTCGATTCGAACCAGGATGACTTTTTCTCCTCGTTCCACCCACTCCTCCGCCTCATCGGCATGAAACACAACCCTGCCCGTTGCAGCACCCGGCGATGCAGGTAATCCTTTAGCAACTACATTTTTTTTCGCTTCAGGATCAAATTGCGGGTGTAAAAGATGCTCGAGTTGGTTGGGTTCAATTCTCATTACCGCTTCATCGCGAGTGATTAATCCTTCATCTACCATTTCCACTGCAATTCGAACAGCTGCCTCTGCAGTCCTTTTGCCATTCCTGGTTTGAAGCATCCACAATTTGTTTCGTTGAATTGTAAACTCAATGTCTTGCATATCACGGTAATGATGATCCAGATTTTTGTATATTCCAACCAAGTCCTCGTACGCTTCCGGCATATATTCTTCTAATGACAAAGCTTTTTCTTTCCTGATCTCTTCCGGCATATCGCATTGAATGGCTGTTTCTTGACTCTGTTTTTTTGTGATTTGTTGAGGTGTTCGAATTCCTGCTACCACATCTTCACCCTGCGCATTTATTAAATATTCTCCAAAAAACGAATTCTCGCCTGTAGCCGGATCACGAGTAAAAGCAACGCCGGTTACACAATCATCACCCATATTTCCAAAAACCATCGCCTGAACATTAACGGCTGTTCCCCATTCAGCGGGGATACCATTAAGTTTTCGATAAGTGATCGCTCTTTGGTTCATCCAGGAATTAAAAACCGCGCCGATGGATCCCCATAACTGTTCCCAGGGATCCGTTGGGAAATCGGCTCCTTTCTTTTCTTTAATGGCATTTTTAAACAGGATAACCATTTCTTTTAAGTCAGCTGCTGTAAGATCTGCATCCAGTTTAACACCACGATCAACTTTCATTTCATCGATTATACTTTCAAACGGATCCTCTTTTTCTTTTGATTCCGGCTTCAAATCCATAACGACATCGCCATACATCTGAACAAATCGACGATAAGAATCCCAGGCAAAGCGTTCGTTGTTGGATTGATTAATAATCCCCTGAACGCTTACATCATTTAAGCCAATGTTTAAGACAGTGTCCATCATCCCCGGCATCGAATCCCGTGCACCTGATCTGACCGATAGCAAAAGCGGGTTGGTTGAATCATTAAATTTTGCACCCATGCTTTTTTCAACATCCAAAATGGCTTCCTTAACCTGGGCTTCTAACTCCTGGGGATATTGACGATCGTTTGCATAGTACAATTTGCAAACCTCGGTTGTAATTGTAAAACCAGCAGGAACCCGAATTCCCATGTTACTCATTTCAGCTAAGTTTGCTCCTTTTCCTCCCAACAAACTTTTCATTTCAGTTTTGCCTTCAGCTTTGCGATCGCCAAAGGAGTATACCATTTTAATAGACATCAATTGCTCCTTAACTTATTATCATTCGTTATAAAATCTTAATTAAAGACTCGACTGAATCTTTTCTAAAATCTTAAATAAAAACATATTTTTCTACTTTTAACTCAACTCCTGCAACCCCCTGTAAATCACTTTTTTACATGAGCCCCAAAAAAGTTGGGTTTTTTAACCTTCCTTTACAATATACTACTGAGAACCAATTTCAAGACGGCCGTTTAAAAAAGGAAAATCAGAAATTAACGAAAGCTTCTATTTTCCAAGTTTCATTGAATATTCCGTCGGATTGGTCAACACTTCAAATGCAGTTTGAAAAATATGATCTTCTTCAAGATTGGATTCAACCTGACCACGCGACCCATTTAACTTTGCGGCAATCTCTTTTCTTAGATTCTTTTGGATAAAGTCTCTGTGTACTTCAAATTGATTGTTTTTGATTTGATTTAACGATTCACGCATTGAAATCAGTTGATCTTCAAGTTCTCTAAAGTTATTTTCTGCAAATATTTTTTCAAGGTTTTTAATTCCTTCTTCTCCTTCCAGATCGAAAGTAAATTCATTTTCATCTATATATTTTCTAAATTCAGCCAATAATTGATCACTTATGCCCGATGTTTCAGAAAAACTTCCGGAGCGCGATATTGCAAAATTAAAAAACATGGATTGTCGAATTAAGGCTCTTTCATAACTGGATAATATCTCGGGGTCAAATTCTATATCCGGTTTTATACCTCCGCCGCCATATACGATCCTTCCGGATTTAGTGCGGAATTCTTTTTTGCCTTTTTCTGATGAATCAGAAATTAGTTCGGAATCCTGATTGCTAAATATGTGGCTATCTCTATTTAAACGGGACAGATTTTGAATCAATCTACCGCTGGGAACATAGTATTTTGCAGTTGTAAGTCGTAATGCTGTGTTTCGAGAAAAAGGAACAACTGTTTGCACTAAACCTTTTCCAAAAGTTCTTGACCCAATGATTAATCCACGATCCAAATCCTGAATGGCGCCAGCAACAATTTCCGAAGCTGACGCTGAAAACCCATTTACCAGGATAACCATAGGCATATCAGGTAGAACGGGCTCGTTCGGTGAATGATACTTCATATTTGATCGCTCCGAGCGACCTTTTGTATAAACGACGAGCTCTCCCTTTGGTAAGAACAGGTCTGCTACATTAACAGCAGAATTCAATAAGCCGCCAGGATTATTCCTTAAATCGAAAATTAATCCTTTCATGTTTTTAGCTTTTAGTTCATTCAAGGCTTCTTCAAGCTGATCAGCAGCATACCTGGAAAATCGGGTTAAACGGATATATCCGATATCATCCTTTATAATGTCTGCATACGAAACATCATGAACGACTATCATGGCTCGTACTAATCTAAATTCAAGAGGATCTGCTTCTCCAGATCGCTTTGCTATTAATCTTACAGATGTACCTGGCTTTCCCCGTAACAATTGTGCAATTTCAGAAAGAGAAAGATCTTCTGTGTCCTTTCCCTCAACTTCGATGAGCACATCTCCTTCATGAATATCTGCTTTCCCTGCGGGATCGTCTTCATATGGTGGTTCAACAACAACTGTTAATCTCCCTCTTTTGCTAATCGTCATTCCCACGCCACCGTATTTTCCTTCTGTTACGGTACGGAGATTGGCATTTTCTTCCTGCTCCACAAAATTAGTATACGGATCGAGGCGACTGGTCATCCCTTCAATTCCGGCTCTTATGAAAGCTTCCGGATCAACCTCATCGACGTAGCGAAATGATATCTCCTCATAAATACGCTTGAAAAGCGTCATGTTTTTCTTGAGTGTCACATAGAGATCGGGATCCATTGTAGTCGAAGAATTTGCCAGCCAACCACTAAAAGTAATTGCAACCAAAATAAGGATGATAATAACATAAGGTTGAGTTTTTTTACTCATAATTCCTCCGAAACAGTATTTCGAATAATATAGGTTCGTTTAATTATTGTTTGAACGAAAACTCGAATAACGACGGCCTTGGTTCAAAATAATTCCTGTTAAAAACATGCAGGAATTACAGTCAGGTTATTTTCGATCAAGCACTAATTTATTAAGTGTTCCTTAAATCTGATTCTATAAGTTGCCAAACTTTTTTTGAAATTTCCTCTATTTTATCATTTCCATCAATTATTTTTACCCGATCAGGCTCATTTACGGCAAGTTGTAAGTATCCTACCCGTACTTTTTGATGAAATGACAGCTTTTCATTCTCCAATCGATCACGGTTTAAACCAGCTTTTTGCTGACGATTTGCGGCTAATTGTGGCTCCACATCGATAATTAAAGTAATATTGGGTTTTACGCCATGTGTTGCAATATGATTTGCCATTTTGATTTTGTCTAGTTCAATACTTCTTCCATAACCTTGATAAGCTACGGTCGAATCAAAAAACCGATCACAAATTACGATTGAACCCCGATTAAGTTCTGGAATGATTTTTTCTGCAATTAACTGAGATCGTGAAGCCGAGTATAATAGCAGTTCCGTGTAAGAATTCATCATCGTTAATGATCGGTCCAATAAAATTTCTCGAATAAGCTCTGAAATTATTGATCCTCCTGGTTCTCGAAACAGACATACAGAGCAATCCTTAATATCAAAACTTTCTTCAATTTTTTTATACAATAGTTCAGCCTGAACGGATTTCCCGCAGAAATCAATTCCTTCAAAACTAATCAATCGTCCTTTGCTGGGTTTCATACAGCCTTTCCATTATACATCAATCAATTTCCACTTACCCCCATGAAATCGCCAATAGTTCAGTAACACCCTAATCATTTCATCAATACACAGAACAATCCAAATTCCCCGAAGCGAAAAGCTAAATATAATTGTAGCAATCCCCGTTGCGCTGATTTCCATGACGATCACAGAAACCATTGAAAGAAACATTAGCCATTTAAGTTCTCCCGCACCCCGAAGAATTCCACCCAGAACCGTATTCAACGCCTTTGGGATTTGAATCAATGCGAAAATGACGATAATACTCATTGCCATTTGAATGACTGTTGGATCATCTGTAAATATTTTGATGAGTGACTCGCCTAATATTATAATACAAAAAACTATCAAAAGGACAAAAACTAAAGATACATAGACAGCTGTTTTGCCGGTTTGTTCTGCTCGCTGGTGTTCATTAGCGCCAATGTTCTGCCCCACCAACGTCATCGCGCCTAAGCTAAATCCCATAAAAACCATGGAGAGAACTGCCTGTATTCGCATAAAAACTTGGTGGGCTGCTAGAAATGAAATTCCTAATGGCGCAACATAAATCGTGATAACCATTTGGCCAATTGCAAAGGGTAATTGTTCACCAGTTATTGGTAAACCAATTTTAAAGAGCCTTTTAAAACTTTGAAGGTTCGGTGTTGTAATTTCCCGAAATGAAAGAAATAGCCGGCTTTTTCTTGAACGTAATATATATATCGTGAGAAAGAAACCTATGGAATGAGCAATGGCCACAGCATAGGCGGCCCCACGGACCTCCATTCGGGGAAACCCAAACCAACCGAATATTAAGATTGGCGCTAATATTAAATTAAGGGTGTTGATGATTAAATTCAAGGTCATAGATATTTTCGTATCTCCGGCTCCGCGAATAATTCCGACAGCGATAAAGTTTGTGATAATTAGAGGAGCAAATACTGATAGAATTTGCAGGTATTGAACTCCTGCCTGCTTGGCAAGGGGTTCATTTTCTCGAATTAAATTAAAGAGCAATGTTGCGCCGAAGTACCATATGAGCCCTGTTAATATCGAAATAATGATACCCATGAAAAGTGCCTGGGCCATTATGTGGTTGGCTTCCCAGGTATTGTTGGCTCCCAAATGACGATTGATGATTAAAGAACTACCCACAACGAAAGTCAAAAGAAGTACAAAAAATAATATGATGATCTGGATAGCCATCCCGACACCAGCTAAGGCAGCTGCACTAATCATACCTACTAGAATAAATTCGATTGTCCACATGATTGTTTGAGAAGATAAATCGACAATCGCAGGCAACGAAGTTTTTAAAATATCCTTTAGCGGTGAGCTCGTTCTCATTGGTTAATGAGGTAGAGGAATATGTTGACGGTTTAGTAACAAATTATTGATAATAATCTAAACCAAGATGCGTAATTTGCTCTTCGCCCATTAAATGCCTGAGAGTATTTTTCAATTTCATATGCTGTATAAAAAGATCGTGTTCCGGGTATAATTCGGGTAAACACATCGGACTTTTGAGATAAAATGAAAGCCATTCTTGAATCCCTTTCATACCCGCCCGTTGAGCTAAATTCATAAAAAGGACAAGATCCAAAACTATCGGCGCTGCCAAAATACTATCCCGGCAAAGGAAATCTACCTTAATTTGCATAGGATATCCCATCCAGCCAAAAATATCTATATTATCCCAGCCTTCTTTATTGTCTCCCCGGGGTGGATAATAATTTATCCGAACTTTATGATAAAAATCTTTGTACAGATCCGGGTATACTTCCGGTTGAAGAATATATTCAAGGACAGAGAGTTTGCTTTCTTCTTTTGTTTTAAACGACTCCGGATCGTCCAAGACTTCACCATCCCGGTTGCCGAGAATGTTGGTTGAAAACCACCCGGATAATCCAAGTAACCTGGCTTTAAGACCTGGCGCTAATATTGTTTTCATAAGGGTTTGGCCGGTCTTAAAATCCTTTCCTGCGATTGGTACATTTTTCATGTCGGCAAGCTGGAACATTGCAGGAAAATCTACAGATAAATTCGGCGCGCCATTAATAAACGGAACCCCGCATTGCAGCGCTGCATAAGCATAAAGCATACTTGGAGCAATTTCAGGATGGTTTGTATCTATGGCTTTTTCGAAAGCCTCTAATGATTGGTGAATTGCCCCAGCCTTGATGAAAATTTCGGTGCTGGCGCACCAGATCATCACAACATCTCTTAGTTTGTGCATTTCCTTAAACGTTTGAATATCATCCATCAATTGGTTGGCTAAATCTCGTTTGGACTTTCCAACCTTTACATGAATCCCGGATAATTTTTTAACATAATCCTGGTTAAAAACAGCCTTTTGCGGTTTTATGGATTCTAGCTCGTCTTTAACAGAATCCAAATGATTACGCTCCAATACACCTGCTTTTAAAGCGGCTTGATATGCATTATCTTCAAAAATATCCCAAGAGGTAATTACTAAATCATTAAGGCCATATAATGGAACAATATCTTTAATTAGCGGATTTTTGTTTTCGGTTCGTTTTCCTAACCGAATGGCTCCCATTTGTGTAAGAGATCCTATCGGCTTGGCTAATCCTTTTTTCATGTTCTCCACACCGGCAATAAAAGTGGTACTGACTGCCCCTAATCCTACCAACATAATCCCAAGCTTGCCTTCAATGGGTTTAATATCGGCCCTATTTGTCATCTCAACCTCCACATTTTTTTTCAAGATTCGTCTTTTCGCCTAAACCGTATCAACCCATTTTGTCAAAGTCATCAATGATATCATCTTTCTTCCCGTTTTCCTGGCTATAAATGTAATAAATTCTCTGGAAAGCAGTAAAATTCGTCATTATCGCAAGTACGACCATCCCTACGGACAATGCATATTCATGAATGAGTGCCGCCGTACCCATTGTGGCTATTCTTTCCGGCCTTTGGAAAATTCCAACTTTACAAGAAAACCCCAGTCCTTCAGCTCGTGCCCGAACATAGCTTACCATCACAGATCCACCTAAAGCGATACAACTTGCCAAAGATGATATAAACATATCTTGAGAAATGAAATAATATGCAATCCCAAAGTAAACAAACATTTCTGCATATCTATCCAACGTTGAGTCATATAATGCCCCAAAACGAGTAACCTGGTTTGATGCGCGCGCTATCTTCCCATCCAGAATGTCGAATAATCCCGAAAGAAAAACAAAAATGCCTCCTAATCTGAGGGAACCGGTCGCAAAAGAATATCCGGCAAAAACACTAATACTAAACCCAGCGGTTGTAAAGGCATTCGGATTGATATTTAACCGAACAAGAAAATCGCCTAGCGGTTCAATTATCTTTAGAACTACAATCTGAATCGAATTTCGAATATTTTTTATCGAATCTATTTTAATCTTTTCCAACACTAAACCCATCTTCGTTTTGACCTTCCTTGAACAACTAAAACGAACTCGCCTTTATTAATCCTCTGTTCGTATGTTTCAATTGCATTTCCTATAGTCGTTCGATTTACTTCTTCATACAATTTAGTTAATTCCCGGGCAATAACCAAGTTACGATTGCCTAAATATTCAAATAATTCTTTCAACGTTTTCAATAACCGATGGCGAGACTCAAATAATACAATTGTCCGTTTTTCCTCAGTCAATTGAACGAGCCTTGACTTGCGCCCTTTTTTCACCGGTAGAAATCCTTCGAACACAAATCGATTCATCGGCAATCCGGAAACGACTAATGCAGTAAGTAGCGCTGATGCGCCAGGAGCCGGAATTATCTGTATATTTTTCTCAATTGCATGATTTATAAGATAATACGCCGGATCTGAAATTCCAGGTGTACCGGCGTCAGTGATTACTGCAATATTCTCATTGCTCATAAGCTTCTTAATTAGATTCGGCGTTTTCTTGACCTGGTTATAAGAATGAAAACTTGTAACTTTCGTCGAAATCTGATAATGATTTAAAAGCACGCGACTGGTTCTTGTATCTTCTGCAGCAATCAAATCAACTTTTGAAAGAACATCTACTGCACGATATGTAATATCACCCAAATTCCCGATTGGCGTACTAACAATGTAGAGAGTCCCGGATTCCATCCATTAACTTAAAACAGCATGAATAGATTTTGTTAATACTTCGATTCCTTCATCGATTTCATTTTCCGAGATTATTAGAGATGGACGAAATCGTATCGATTTTATACCGCTTTTTAGAATCACCATTTTTTGGGAAAACGTTTCGTTTATAATTTTATCTCGTAATTCCTGTGACGATAATTCGAAAGCTAAAAACAGACCTCTACCACGAACATTTGAAACTAGATCTGGAAAATTACCAACCAGATTTCTTAATTTATTAAGAAAATATTTTCCTTGAATCGCAGCGTTTTCAACCAGATTATCTTGAGTTATGATCTCTATATACTTTTTGCTGCGAACGATATCAACAAAGTTACCGCCCCAGGTTGAATTTATCCTGCCCGACTCCTGAAACACATGGCCTTCTACGTCATCGATTCTTTGGGATACAACAATTCCACAAACCTGTGTCTTTTTACCAAAACACATAATATCCGGCTCTACGCCAAAGTGTTCAAAAGTCCACCACATCCCGGTAATTCCGGCACCGGATTGAATTTCGTCAAAAATCAATAAAATATCATTTTGATCACATATTTGTCGCAGACTTTCAAAAAACTCCTTGCGAAAATGGTTGTCTCCTCCTTCTCCTTGGATCGGCTCTATGATAATTGCAGCAATGTCATCCGTGTTTTCTTGTATCGCGTTCTTAATCTGATTTATACTTTCTTTTTCAAGCTGTATCACCTTGTTCTTATTTTCATCATTCATTGGAAAAGTGATTTTAGGATTTAGTACTCTGGGCCAATTGAATTTGGCAAAATACATGGTTTTACGTGGATCTGCAGTGTCCGTTATGGAGAGAGTATATCCACTTCTGCCATGGAACGCTTGTTTAAAATGTAGAATTTTTAATCCACGCTCTTCTTTATAACCCTTGGCAAAGTTCTTCCTTATTTTCCAATCGAATGCAGTTTTTAATGAATTTTCAACAGCAAGAGCGCCACCGGAAATTAGAAAAATATATTTGAAGACATCTTTTGGTAAAGCTTTTTCAAAAAACGTTTCTACAAATTCCGCGAGTTCTGTTGTATAAAAATCAGAGTTGGAGGGCTTCTGAGTTGCTGCCCACGCAAGCTTTAACTGAACATCCGGCTTACACATTTGGGGGTGGTTAAATCCCAATGGATTACTTGCAAAAAAAGTAAAAAAATCCAAATAACGATCGCCACTGCGGGCTTCTACAAGATAATTGCCGCAACTGTTTTTTAAATCGACTACTAAGTCATAGCCATCTACCAACATGTGCTTACTTAAAACACTCATTACTTCGGACGGCTTAATTTCCATTACTCTCTCCTAAGAACAGATTTGATGCGCCTGTCTTTTTATATTTATCGATTATCAATTTGGGCTCTTTGCAATTTATTGCTGAAGTCCACATAACATGTTTTTACTTCTGAAAAAAATTCGTAAACCTGCCAGCCGCCTTCTCTGTGGCCATTGCCTGTTGCCTTTACACCGCCGAAAGGCATGTGGCATTCCGCACCAATCGTAGGGCCATTAATGTACGTAATTCCGGCTTCTATGTCTCTCATCGCTTTGTATGCTGAATTTATGTCTTTTGTATAAACCGAAGAAGAAAGACCATATGTCGAATCATTCAGAACATCAACACCTTCATCGAGCGATGAAACTTTTATAACAGATAAAACTGGCCCAAAGATTTCTTCCTTGGCTATTCTCATTTCCCTGGAAACATCTGAAAATATTGTCGGTTTGTAGAACCATCCACTTGCTAAACTTCCATGATTTGCTGATTCTCCTCCGCAAAGCAATTTGGCACCTTCGTTTTTTCCAATTTCAACATACTCACTAATAATTTCAACCTGAGATTGATTGATAAGAGGACCTACTTCGACAAACTCATCAAGGCCATCGCCAAGCTCTAGGTTATTTGTACACTTTACAAGCATCTCTAGAAACTCATCGTGAATTTTCTCATCCAGAATTAGTCTACTTGTGGCAGTACAACGTTGTCCGGTTGTTCCAAATGCTCCCCACAAAACACCTTCAAGAGCTAATTCCTGATTGGCATCTGCCATAACAATTTGACCATTTTTTCCACCCAATTCCAGTGAAACGCGTTTTAATTGAGAGCCGGCATGTTGATTTATGGATTTCCCAACTTTTGTTGAACCGGTAAAAGAAATCAAATTAATATCGGGATGATTCACAATGGGATTGCCAACTTGTGATCCGGTTCCATGCACTAAATTGAGAGCATGAGGAGGAACTCCCGCGTCTACCAGAATCTCAACAAAAAGAGTCGCTGTTGCTGGCGTATCTGAAGCCGGTTTAAAAACAACCGTATTCCCACAAGTTAATGCAGGAAAAATTTTCCACGTTGGTATTGCCATAGGAAAATTCCAGGGTGAAATGATCCCTGCCACGCCAATTGGGATCCGGGTAGTCATATTAAATTTATTGGGTAACTCTGATGGAACTGTGTGGCCAAACAAACGTCGACTTTCACCAAAGGCATAATAAGCTGTGTCTATTCCCTCTTGTGTATCTCCTCTGGTTTCGGCCAATATTTTTCCCATCTCACGAGTCATTAGCCTGGAAATCTCTTCCTTTCTGGCAGACATAATATCGCCGGCTTTTTTCATGATCTCCCCTCTTTCGGGAGCGGGCACTAACCGCCAACTATCAAAAGCTTTCTTTGCAGCCTTAACCGCTTTATTAACATCCTCTTCATTTGAATTAGGAAAAACACCGACTACTTCATCCCAATTAGCCGGATTTCTGTTTTCAAAAGTTTCCCCTGAACAGGAGTCCACCCACTCACCGTCAATAAAATTTTTGAACCGTTTATTCATTTATTCTCACCTTATTACAAATATTGCAACACAATATTATCAATAAAATATATAATCACAAATGATATGAAAGAATTGACGAAATGTCAAGGCAATGTACTTCCTACAACCCCATCCCTCAAGATCAAAACGTCCCTCCTTTTTTAAGGATGTTTTAGCTAAAAAGGAAAGACCGTTTCTACCGTTTATTGCTATTTATTTGATATTCTAGTAGTAAGAGAATTTAAATTGCGCTGAATTACTCGCTGGCCAAACAAATTTAACTCATTTCATTTGGGCAAATTCAATTCTTCTGTTGTCTGCCCTGCCTTCAGGAAACATATTTGAAGCAATTGGATTTGATTCTCCATACCCAACTGCTCTCACCCTTTCCGCTACAATTCCCTTTTTAATAAAATAAAGTTTTATAACATCTGCTCTTAGCTGTGAAAGTTTTAGATTGGCAGTCCATTCACCCGAGCTATCTGTGTAACCACGGATTTCGATCCTAATATCCTGATGATCTGTAAGAGTTTGAAAAACCCTATCAAGAGCGCTGAATGAAGCAGATGTAAGCCGGGAACTTCCACTTTCAAAATTAACACCCTTTAGAATAATTGGCGTTTCTTTGATCAAAATTTCAGGTTTTTCTTCAGGACAACCATCACCATCTTCAAATCCATTCCTATTCTCTGCTTCGTTTGGACATTTATCCATATCATCTTCGATACCATCCGCATCATTATCTGGATCCGGGCAACCATCATCGTCTTGAAAATTATCCATATCTTCCGCCCTTTTAGGGCATTTATCCCTAAGATCAGATATTCCGTCCCCATCATCGTCGATGTCAGGACAACCATCTTCGTCTTGGAATCCATCCAAATCTTCAGGCAAGTCCGGACAACTATCACTTTTATCGATTATTCCGTCTTCATCATTATCTAAATCCGGACAACCATCTAAATCTTTGTAGTTATCATAATCTTCTGCCGCATCGATACAAAGGTCCCACCGATCTAAAACACCATCTCCATCGGAATCCTGGTTGGGATTATTAAAAAACGTAAGCCCTATTCCCACTTCTGCAACGGCTCGATTGTCATCTCCCGTTCCAATTGTATCTTCATTACCTTTTAGTAAATAATGAATTCTGGCAAATAATGATGTACTAATTCCAGCTGATATAATTTTTTCAACTCCGACTCCACCTAAAACGGATACATTCGTTGTGCTTCCATTAATGCTCTCACCCTGATCCCAAACAGATTCTGTCCCTCTCATATCCCGAACATCCCAATTCAAAATACCACCACCAAATGTAAGAAAAGGACGGAAACTTTTATTGGGATTTGGCAACCAATCTATGCTTAATGTTACCGGATAAAGTAACGTTTTAAAACTACCCTGTGGCTCGAATTGAGAACCCTTCGAATCGCGAGGATAAACCCAACCATATGCACCATTAAACTTAAGGTATAATTTTTCAGATATTCCATAAGAAATTGATATACCACCCCATTGATCTATCGTACTATGGTCTACATCACCCAAAATCATTTTCACACCAGAAGCATACCCTCCAAATCCCAAATTGCCTTTGATTTCCTGAGCTTCAATTAAACTGTGCCATCCTAAAGAGGTTAGTAACACAAATGAAAATAAAAATTTCATGCCGTTCTCCTTAGTGTTGTTGTACTATACAAATCCAGTTGTGTTATTATGTAACAAATAATGAAACAGAATTCAAGAAAATGTTAACTTGTGAATTCATATAACTACCTACATTCCAACCAAATAAATCGTTTTACTTGATTCTAGTGTTTTTGGTACACATATTGTAAGAAGTTGTAACCAGTTCAGACATAATGGGATAAGGTCTAGAATAAATGAATAATATGCAACCAAATAGTTTTAAGGAGTTAATATGAGAAAGTTAGCATTTATATCAACCATATTTTTAGTTGTTGTAGGAAATTTATACGGTCAATCAAACAAAGGTGTTGGTATGAACCTTGGACAGAATTTTTTGTTTGGAGATTCACCAATAACTGATACCGGTTTAAGACCAAAATTCGAAGCTTATACTTTTTATCAGTTTTCTCCTAGGCTTACTATGAAATTTCAAACAGGTTATGGAGAGATGAAAGCTGTAATTAACGGAAGCACTTTCAAAACAGCCATGGTTCCTATTGAGTTGATAGGTAGCTATGCTTTAAAAGACTCGCCTACTTTTCCATTTTTACAAGCCGGAATAGGACTAGTGAATATCAAAAATGTCGGAACTCCGAATAATTATAATTCAAAATTTGTAAGCCTCCTTATTGGTGGTTTAGGAATGAATATTGCAGTTAATCCTAGTTTGTCTCTTTTGATTTCCGGTGATTTCCGGTATTTAAAAAATGATATGGTTAACGGAATAGATGGCGGCTTTTTCAACGATGGTTTTATTAGTTTTCAAACTGGACTGGCTTTTAATTTTAATAAAAAGAAATATGAGAAAAAACAGGAAATTATGCCCTCTGATGTGATTGCCGACGCAGTTTTACCTGAAGCAACATCACAACCTCAAAATACCGATATTTATCAAGATATGATAAAACTTCAGTCTCTCATTGACCAGTTAGAAACAGAAATTGCGCAAAAAACAAATCGAATAAACCAACTTGTTACCATAATAAACGATAAAGATAATAATATTAGTAAATTGGAAACCCAAATTGCTGAATTAAGAGACACCTCTCCAGAAGCAAAACCTGAAATACAACCTTTAAAACAGCCAGAAACTCTAATAGTCCAAACTTCACCTACTGAGTTGAATAAATCTGCTACACCTCTAATAAAACAAAAATATGACGTGGCTCTTGCAAATTTTAACGATCGAAATTACAATGCTGTTATCATAGGTTTGTCCGATCTCCTGGAAAGAAATTCCAATCATGCACTCGCTAGCAACTTTGCTTATTGGATCGGCGAATCTTATTTCGCATTGAAAAATTATGGCGAGGCGTTAAAGTCTTTTACAAAAGTAAGTGCTTATAAAAACTCATTTAAATTAGATTACGCAATGTATATGGAAGGACGATGCTTATACAACATTGGAGAAAACAACAAAGCTGCGCAGATATTCGGAGAATTCTTACAAAAATATCCCTCCAGCAGACTATCCGCTAAAGCGTCTAGCTACTTACAAAAAGTTCAACGAAGAATTATTTCATGATCCTTTAAAGAAAAAATTAAAAGCCTGATTC
This sequence comes from uncultured Deferribacteres bacterium, assembly GCA_964464595.1. GTDB lineage: Bacteria > Zhuqueibacterota > JdFR-76 > JdFR-76 > DREG01 > JADFJB01. Next base: position 62,039 of record CAYXGW010000003.1, on the reverse strand, counting down.
GAAAATCGGGTCAGGCTTTTTTTATTGTAATTTGGATAATTTATCTTTAAAAAACTCATTCAATTGATTAATATCTACCCTTATTTGCACCATCGTATCCCGATCTCTAACTGTAACTGTTTGGTTTTCAATAGACTCCGTGTCAACTGTTACACAGTAAGGAGTTCCTATTTCATCTTGCCGTCTATATCTGCGGCCAACCGCCCCTGATTCATCATAAAAAACTGTTGTATGATTTCTTAATGAGTCTGTAATTTTTCGGGCTATTTCAGGCATGCCGTCTTTTTTAACAAGGGGAAAAACACCTACTTTTATTGGGGAAATGTGAGGAGATAATTTCAGCAAAACTCTCTTATCTCCCTTCACTTCCTCTTCCCGGTATGCATCGATAAGTGTTGTCAGTAATGTTCGGTCACATCCTGCAGAAGTTTCTATAATAAATGGAATAAAACGGTCACGAGTCGCTTCATTAAAATAGGACAAATCTTTCCCTGAAAATTCGATATGCTGTTTTAAGTCAAAATCTGTTCGATTATGAATTCCCTCAAGCTCTTGCCAGCCGAAGGGGAATTCATATTCGATATCAAAGGCCGCTTTGGCATAATGAGCAAGCTCGTCTGTACCATGTTCATGAAATCTCAATTTGCTTTCAGTAATTCCCAAACTTACATACCAGGCCATGCGTTCCTTCTTCCAATAATCCATCCAGTCCTGGTCGTCCTGCGGTTTAACAAAATATTGCATTTCCATTTGTTCAAATTCACGCGTGCGAAAAATGAAATTCCCCGGAGTAATTTCATTGCGAAAGGCTTTGCCGATTTGGCCGATTCCGAAAGGTATTTTTTGCCTGGACGATTTTTGCACATTCACAAAATTAACATATATCCCCTGGGCCGTTTCCGGACGCAGGTAAATAATGCTTGAACTATCTTCCACGGGACCAATATTTGTTTTAAACATCAAATTGAATTGGCGAGTATCCGTCAGTTCTCCACCACAGTTCGGACATTTTTCTCCTTCCACCTGGTCTTCTCGAAAACGCTTTTTACACTTTTTGCAATCTACCATAGGGTCGGTAAAGCTATCAAGATGTCCGGATGCCTCCCATATTTTAGGATGCATTAAAATGCTGGCATCCAATCCTTCAATATCTTGCCTGGAAGAAACCATGGCTTTCCACCAAAATTCTTTGATGTTCTTTTTCAATTCTATGCCCATCGGGCCGTAATCCCAACAGCTGTTAATACCTCCATAAATTTCACTTGATTGAAAAATAAATCCCCGTCTTTTACATAACGAAACCAATTTGTCCATTACCGTTTCACTTTTTTTTGCTGACATTCAAACAGCTCCTACTCTTTTTTCATTTGAACTAGATATTTTTTTTAAAAACCTCAGTGTTTTTAACTCTTTTATTCCCTCAACATGATGTTGTAAAAATCGCCATATAATATGTTTTACTTCTCTTAGGGTCGCCTCTTTTATTCTTTTGTCGACTAGTTGAATTGGGGAGAAATCACGTAATTCCAACAACAAATGGATACATTCTTTTGAAATTTGTATAAATCCTTCAGTACCAAAATTACAATTCGAACAATAATAACCACCAAGTGAAAACTTGAATCTCACGGTTTCGCCGACCGGGAATTGTCCACATTTTAAACAGCGTCGAAGTTTCGGCCTAAATCCAGAAGTTTCCAACCAACGCCAAACAAATTGATACAGAATTAATTCCGGGGTTTTGGCTCTCTCGATTGATGTGATTGTTTCCACAAAATATGAATATAGTTGAGGGTTTGGATGCTCTTTCATTTCTAATTGATTGATGATCTCCGCAGTAGCTAAAGCTAAAGAAAACCGTGAGATATCAATTGAAAAATAATGAAATGACTTAAGAATATCCGCTTGGGAAAGAGTTTGTAGCTCTCTGTTTTCTTTGAAGTAATAAACCAGTTGAACTTGATGTAAAAGATCTATGGCACCGCCAAATTTACTTTTAGGGCGACGAGCTCCTTTTGCAATCAAAGCAACTTTTCCATAATCTTTGGTATAGCAAGTCACTATTTTGCTGGATTCAAGGTAATCTTGTGACCGAATAATAATACCGTCTGTTTTAACGATGCTCATAAAATCATTAACTAAATCGGGTTAAGTAGATTGTGATCATGCCAAAATAAATAAGCAAGCCTAAAATATCATTACTTGTGGTAATAAGTGGGCTTGTTGCTATTGCCGGGTCAATATCGAGCCTTTTTAACACAAACGGAAGAATCGTTCCTGTAAGAGCCGCATTAATAACGACAACAACCAATGCGAGAGCAATAACAAACCCCAATCTAAAATCATCAAACCAAAAACCGGAGATTAAAAAAATCCCCAGTGCAAGTGAAAAACCCAGTAGCATTGCAACCCACAATTCCTTACGCATCCTTCTGCCTGTTTCCAATATGCCAATTTCGCCGGTGGTTAATCCACGAATGATAACAATTGCTGACTGGTTTCCGACATTTCCGCCTATCGCCATAACAAGAGGAACTAAAAATGCAATCTGAATCGCACGTGTTAGAGACGATTGAAACTGGCTCATCAATATTCCTGTGACAATTTCTCCCACAAAGGAAATCGCTAACCAAGGCAATCGAGCACCTGTGATACGTAGTGTAGAGGTCTCCTGAATGTCAATATCTGTAATACCGGCTATTTTCTGAACATCTTCGCTCGCTTCATCTTCAATCACATCAACAATGTCATCAATGGTTATTCGTCCTACCAGTTTCATTTGATCGTCAACAACCGGGATAGAAATCAAATCATATTTCTTGAACAACCTCGCAACTTTCTCCTGATCGACGCTTGTACAAACGGAAATAACATCTTCATTCATAATATGTTGAACTTTTACACCTGGCCGGGCCAATAATAGTTTTTGCAGTGGAACAACCCCATTTAGCACCTTATATTCGTCGATCGCAAAAACATTATAAATTTCATCGACTTCTTCAGTCATTCTTCGAATCTTCTGAATTGCCTGATCTACAGTCAGTTCTTTACTCACCGCAACGAATTCTTTAGCCATGATTCCGCCGGCAGTATCTTCTTCGTGCAAAAGAAGTTCCCGGACTTCTGCGGAATCTTCTTTGTCAATGGAATCAAGAATTTTCTCAGCAACTTCTTCCTTCAGGCCACTGATAAAATCTGCTGCATCATCAGAATCCATCTCCTCAACAACTTCTGAGATTCTGGCCGTGTCTGCTTGAGCTAAATATTCGGATTGCATCGGAGGGCTCAATTCGATTAGTGTTTCGGAAACAACTTCAGGGTCAAGAAGATTTAATAAATACGTTCGCTCGTCCCTATTTAGGTGCCGCGATAATTCAGCAATATCCGAAGGATGCAAGTCTTTTGCGATGTTTAAAATGAATCCGTCAGCCTTTGAACCAATCAAATCCTTTAAATCATCAAGGGTTGATTCGATCCACCCAAGACTTAATTTTGGATCATCTTTTGGTGCAAGTGTTGGCTCAGTATTTTCCATTCTTTTACTGGAACCTCCTCGGCTCTACGATGAAATTCAAATGGTTGTTTTTCAAAATCTTCTTGGGAAAAAAGGGTTTTAAGAGAATTTGTCAACAGTTTTCTTCTCTGGTTGAATGCTTTCTTAACCACATGCTTATAGGTTTGTAACTCACAACCAAGATCAACATTTTTGCGGCATTCAAGAGAAATCACTGCAGAATCCACTCTTGGTTTGGGGCTAAACACACTATTCGAGACATTAAACCGCTTTTTCACAGAATAAAATGTTTGAACCATTACGGATAAAATACCATAATCTTTATTTCCATGAGACGCGACTATTCTTTCCGCTACTTCTCTCTGAACCATGAAAACAGCTTTACTTACTTGTGGATATAAATCAATCAATTTAAACAATACGGGGCTTGTGATATGATAAGGTAAATTTCCCACCCACTTTAAATCTTTTTTCACAAATTTCTGTTTTTCCAAAGTCCAATCTAAAAAATTGTGATGAATAATATTTATATGGGAAGACTTTTTTAATTTATCAATAAGATATTCAACACATCGTTTATCTATCTCGATTGCATATACCGTATTCTTGAATTCAAAAAAAAATTGGGTCAGGATTCCTTTTCCTGGTCCAATTTCAATGAGTACATCATTCGGAGAAATATCAAGTAATGAAATGATCTTGTTAGCTATATTCCTATCTATAAGAAAATTTTGACCCAGTGATTTTTGGGGGAAGATATTCTCCATCTGCTGATTCCATAGTTTAAAACATACTTTCAGTTTTTTAATTTAGGAAACAAACGAAATGCATGTTCAGTCGTTATACGTCCAACTTCTTCCACGGTTATATTTCTAAATTCAGCTTGTTTCTGGGCAATGTCTTTTACAAAGCTTGGTTCGTTTCTTTTGCCTCGATATGGAACCGGCGCCATAAAAGGTGCATCTGTTTCCAATAACTGGTCGCTTAGCTGAACAGCTTTTGAAAGCTCTGCTGTTTTGGAGTTTTTAAATGTTACCGTTCCTGTAAATGATACTGAAAATCCCAAATCTAATACTTCCCTGGCTGATTTTTCATCTTCGGAAAAGCAATGAAACACGCCTGTTACATTTTCAAATTGTTTTTCTCTCACACAATCAATCAAATCGGCATATGCCTCACGGTTGTGAATGATCACGGGTATTTTTGTATCTTTGGCCAGCTCCAAAAATTCCTTAAATATTTGTTTTTGTACTTCCTTGGGAGCGTAATCCCAATAGTAATCCAATCCTATTTCGCCAATCGCTACCACTTTATCATGATCCGCTAATTTTTCAAATTGATCCATTTGATTTCTGTTGTAGCTTTTAGAATCTTGCGGATGTGTGCCGATTGCAGCATAAACCGATCCATATCTTTCCGCAAGCTCAATGGCATACCGGCTGGTTTGGAGATCAAGACCCGGGACGATTATCTTACCGATTCCGGAGTCTTCTGCCCGCGAGATTACTTCATCTAGATCTTTTTGAAAATCTTCTAAAGTTAGATGACAGTGTGAATCAATGAGCACTATTTAACTTTTGATCCCGGTTCTATATCGCGGTCTAACGTTAGCAGAGAAATATTGTCTTCGCTTGAGGCAGCCAAAAGCATTCCCTTAGACTCAACGCCTCTGATAACAGCCGGCTCCAGGTTCGCTATTACGACGATGTGTTTTCCAACCATCTCCTCCGGCGAATATGCCTTTGCCAACCCGGCAACGAGCTGACGTTTTTCTGATCCCAGATCAATCTGGATTCGCAGTAACCTATCGGTATTTTCAACTTTTTCTACTTCAAGTATTTTTGCGACTTTTAAATCCAATTTACTGAAATCTTCATATGAGATAAATTCCATCAGTTTTTCCTTTGTTTTTTCAATTGCGCCTTTGGGTTCTTCTTCTCCCGTAGCGGTTTGAGCCAATCGTTCGATTTCTTTTTCAATAACTTCGTCTGAAATTTTAGGAAAGAGGATTTGGGTGCGGCCCAGTAAATGTCCCGTTCGTAACTTTAATTCACCAAGATCGTCCCAATTTTGTTTCTCAATTACTCCGTTTAAATTCATCATTTGCCAAATTCGAGCAGCACTAAATGGAATAAACGGGCTGCCGACTATAGCTAATGCCCTTGTGAGTTCCAAGCATAAATTCAAGGTGGTTGCACAACTCGCCGGATCTTCCCGTCTTGTAAACCATGGCTGTTTGTCATTAAAATACTTATTTGCAAACCGGGCCAAATCCATCATAGCTTTTGCAGCTGGACGAAATTGAAACTTCTCTACATATTCTCCAACTTTAACGGGTAATTCTTTCATTGCTGCTATAGCCTGTTTATCCAGTTCGTCCAACTCTGAACGAATTGGAACTCGCCCGGAAAAATATTTTTCGACAAAAGTTAATGTTCTATGAACAAAATTACCGAGTATATCCGCCAGTTCAAAGTTGTATCTGGATTGAAAGTCCTTCCAAGAAAAATCAGAATCTTTGGTTTCTGGTAAAAGCGAGATCAACGAATAGCGCAAGGGATCCGGCGGAAACCTGGTTAAATAATCATCCAGCCAGATCGCATAGTTTCGACTGGTAGAAATTTTACTACCGGCAATATTCAAGAATTCGTTTGCCGGAATCTCGGCAGGCAAGACGTATTCTCCGCGCTGCATTAAAACAATTGGCCAAAAGATGGCATGAAAAACTATATTATCTTTCCCGATAAAATGAACCAATTTGGTGTTTTGATTGATCCAATAGTCTTTCCATTTTCCAGGATTTCCGATTTTCTTGGCCCATTCCTTTGTAGCAGAAATATACCCGATAGTAGCCTCGAACCAGACATACAACACTTTTTCTTTCATATTCTTAAGCGGAACCGGTATTCCCCAATCCAGATCGCGGGTGATTGCCCGATCTTCCAATCCCTTTTCAAACCAGCCATTGCAGTAATTTATCACATTGTTTTTCCAATGGCTTTTTGAATTTATCCATGTTTGAATTTTATCCTGAAATTTACCCAAGGGCAAGTACCAATGTGTGGTTTCCCGAATAACCGGCGTTTCCCCGCAGATAGCACAATGCGGATCTATTAATTGCATGGGTTCCAGCCAAGTGCCGCAAGATTCACATTGGTCCCCTCTTGCCCCTTCCTTTCCGCAATTTGGACACACCCCCTCAACATAACGATCCGCTAGAAATCGCTTACAGTGTTCACAATAAAACTGCTTTTCCGTTTTGGTAATTAAATTGTTGTTTCTGTACAATTGTAAAAATATTTCCTGGGATGTCCGATGATGAATCCTTAGCGAAGTTCGCGAAAAATTATCGAAACTGATGCCAAACTGCTCGAAAGCCACTTTATGGTTCTGATGATAAAAGTCTACAACCTCTTGTGGTGTAATACCCTTTTTATCCGCTGTGATAGTAATCGGTACACCATGTTCATCTGTCCCACAAATAAATATGATCTCCTGGCCTTTTAGCCTCTGATATCGAACATAAATGTCTGCTGGTAAATAGGCTCCGGCAATCTGGCCAATATGAAGCGGACCGTTTGCATAAGGTAAGGCGCTTGTGACTAAAATTCTCTTATTTGTTGTAGCTTTGGTCATTGTTTTCGATTTCGAATAAAATAACTATGCTGCACTTTGCAGAAGTTCACTTAAGTCATTTAAGTAATTGATAAAAATAAGGTTAATGTAGATATTTCTATCCACGAGTTCAATATAATACTCTGTCTTGTCCAGGGCTGTTGAAATGTTGCTTGAATTAAAAATATTGAGTAGTTGATCGAGCTTTTTCGGTTGATCAGCATTGAATAACAAATCATTTAACGAGCCGGTTTGAGCACTCAATATCTGAACATCTCGCAATAAACTTATTGCACTTAGGAAAAGTTCCTTTATTTCGCCACGGTTTTTCCCTCGTGTGAGTTCACCGATTAATTGGAATTTCTTAATAATATCCGTTTGTTTTGCAGCTAGCAATAACTGCCCGGCTTCATCACGCAGCTGCTGAAAATTGATTCGAGTTAGATCCATAGCTTTTCTGAAGTTGCCAATGGATAATCTGGAAATTACTGAACTCTGCTGTTCGCCAATCCCAAGTTCTAAACATTTTTCTTTGATTTCGTCTCTGCTCAATGGTGAAAATTTGATCATCTGGCAGCGGGAACTGATTGTCGGTAATACCTGGTCTAACCTTGATGTGGTCAAAATTAAAGTGAGGCTTTCGGGTGGTTCTTCAAGTAATTTCAACAAGGAATTTGCTGCTTCCATCCTCATCTTCTCCGCCTCGGATATAATAAACACTTTCGTTTTTGCATTGTATCTTTTAAAACTGGCCAATTTTTTTAATTCACGGATCTGGTCTATCAATATTTCCGAATTTGATAAATAAGCAGCAGAAAGATACGGATTTTTTGAAATTTTTTGTACATGTTCAATTATATCTTTTTCTGCCAGGTTTTTGGGGCCGGAAAAGACAAACTTGAAATCGGGGTGTGTTAGCGATCCGATTTGTCTGCATGCGCTACAATTCTGACATGGCTTTTTTGCATCCGCCAAACAATTGATAGCTTTTGCGAATTCTATGGCGGTCGCAATCTTACCGCATCCTTCCGGTCCGAAAAATAAAAAGGAATTAGCCAATCGATTGTTTTCAATGATTCTTGTAAGGATGGCTTTTACCCTGCTTTGTCCAATAACCGAACCGAAATCTATTCTGTTTTCAGAGTCATCTGATGCAGTTATGTTTTTTTCTTCAACAGGAATATTTCCGAATAAATCACTCATTATATTATTCTTTTAAAATTAACGCGATACGATACGTCTGTCTTTCGTCAGCCATGTTACAGGATTGATGGGCTGATCGCTTTGCCGGATTTCAAAATGAAGCATCGGACCGGAATCGGATTCACCAACCCTTCCAATTAAATCTCCAGAAGAGACCCTCTGGCCATATCCCGCCGATATCTCGGAAAGATGGGTATAAACCGTATAGTAATTGCCAACATGTCTGACTATAACGACATTACCGCGCCCACGCAACCAAGTGATTACGCTTACCACTCCTGGAAATATAACACGGACTTCGTCACCAACCTGGGCTCGAATATCTATGCCTTCATTTTGATAATAAGTATTGGTTACCGGGTTTTTAATACGGCCAAATCGCTTAATTATTTTACCGTTGACCGGCCAATAAAGATTTCCTTTTGTCGATGCAAAATTTCTGCCTGTAAGTGGGGGCAAAACGGAATCTCTCACCAGAAGCCGCTCAATTTCCTTAGCTGCAAGCTTATATTCTTCTATTCTTTGGGCAATGAATCGGGTATCATTGCGAACTTTTGCAAGGATCTTTTCTTTATCTTTTTTTTTCGATTGAAGTCTGGATTCTTCTGTGTTTTTTTCAGCTAGAATCTTTTCATGGGCTTCTAACTTAACTTTATTTAGTTTCTTCGTATGTTCGATATCTTGCTTTTTATTCTGTACGCTTTGCAAGCGACGTTTGTCGGCTTCTGTAATTTTTTGCATATACTTCATCCAAACAAGAACCTGGTTAAAAGACTTTGCTGTCAGCAAAACCTCCAGATCACCAAGTTTCCTTCGTTTATAGAAATTAACCATCCGCCTGGAAAATAATGCTTTTTGTGTTTTGAATTCACCTTGTAAACCCAGAAGTTCTTTATTGTTGGTGGTGAGGCTTCGTTTTAATTTAATTTCTTCTTGCTTTAGCTGCCGGATAAACTTATGCATCAAATTGATTTCCCGGTCTGTTTCCTGCAGCTGTTCTAAAGTTGACATTTCTTTAAGTTTCTGATCTTGCAGCTTTTGCCGGTCTTTGTTAAGTTCCAATCGTATGGCTTCCAGGCGGGAGTTTTGATTTTTCTCCTGGGCCTTGGAATGAAACGAAAAAAAGGCGAAAAATGTCAATATTAATATTAGTGTGTTTATTAATTTTGCGTTTTGCATACTCATTAAAATCAAAAAAATATATACTTCTTCAACTTATTTAAATCAAAATTCCAGGGCTTCTTTGTCCTCTTTTAATCGTAAATTGCAAACCTAGAAAATAGCGGTTTACTTAAAAAATATCCAACAAAAGGTTATGGATGATGGTTGCAATACGCTTCACTTTAAAGGCGGCAAACAAATCTTCCCCAATCTAGTATGCGCTCGAGCTCCGGTAGCTGAAGGTAAATTACCCGGTTTTCCCAATAATGTAAAATACGCAAGAATTGCAAAGCAGACAGCTTCTTTACTATCTGGATCAATTCCAAGAATTTCTGAAGTTAAAATCTCGGAGTCCGAAAAATAACTCTGTAGCCTCTTCATTAAAAATTGGTTCTTCACCCCCCCACCGCTACTGATTATTTCATTCCAATTTTTTTGTTTTAGCAAATTATTAACCGCGTAACTGATTGTTTTTGCTGTAAACTCGGTAACTGTGGCCAATACATCCTGATGAATGATTGTTTTCTTTTCTATCCTGTCCAGTGTTTTTTCCAAAAATGTCGACAAGAACAATTCTTTGCCAGTTGATTTGGGCGGATTTTTGCGAAAAAATGGATCATCCTGGAGCACCTCTAATAAGTCGTCTTGGATATTACCTGATTTTGCTATTTTGCCATCCTTGTCAAATGGTATTTTAAAATAGTGATTTGCGAAATAGTCAATCAAAACATTTCCCGGACCTGTATCAAAAGCTATGACGTTTCCAGATTCGACATTTGCCGGCAGTGAGGTAATATTAGCAATGCCACCAATATTCAAAATTATCCTGTTCTTTTGAGGGTGAGTAAAATATAAAGCGTCAAAAAAAGGAACAAGCGGCGCGCCCTCACCATCCAAAGCCATGTCTGCAATTCGAAAATCTCCCACTGTTAAAATTCCACTCTTGTTAGCAATAATCGCAGGATCACCAACTTGTAACGTTCCGGCTTTGTGCTGCTTTACTTCCCCTCTTTTTGGCAAGTGGATAAGAGTGTGTCCGTGAGATCCGATAAAATCAATAATTTCGGGATTTATCTTTTTGTTTTCGAGAAACTCTAACAGATAGTTCGAAAAGAGAAAACCAAGTTCAAAATTTAATCGACAAATGTCTTCTAATGAACTTTTGTTCGGAAACGAATTCCTAAGAATTAATTCCTTTATTTTCCGTGGATATGTTTTTGTATCAAATGAGAGAACTTCAAACCCGGGAGGTCCTTTTGAAGATGACTCGATCCGAAGATGAACCATGTCAAGGCCATCGATAGAGGTGCCGGAAATTAATCCAATGGCATGAACAGTTTTTTTGTTTTTGAAATTCTCAAACCATTTCATTGGATAATTTCAAATTAGACAAAATTTCCTCCGTTACTTGAATCTTTAATTTCTTTAATCCCAATAAAATCGCACCCCGGACAGGTTCTAATTCTGGTTCATGAATATTAATAAATTTAAAATACTTACCAAGGTAAGATTTCAATTGGGGCAATATAATTGCCTTCTGAATAAAAATTGAGCCAACAGTTGCAATTTCTATTGAGCCTTCTAATTTTCCCATTTGCTTTGCTATCGAAAGTATTAACTTCCCTAATTCATCGATTGCACGCGAGATGATCTCGTTTGCGATTTGATCGTCTGAAACCGTTTTGTGAAATACCAACGGAGCAATATTGGCAATCTCTACTTTTGCTCCTTCTTTCGCTTGATAGATTTTCGAAATTATCTCATGTATGGAGTCTACTTTAAAATGATTTTCCAAGGACCTGCGTAATTTTGTCGATGGTCCCCGTTGATCATAATCTTTCAGTGCAGCTATTACTGCATGTCGGCCAATAAAATAGCCGCTTCCTTCGTCACCCAATAAATGGCCCCATCCTCCGGATCGAAATAATTGACCTGAGTCGTTTACCCCAAAACAGATTGATCCGGTTCCAGATATAATTATGATACCTTCCCTTCCAGCAAATGCCCCGACCAATGCGGCATGTGCATCACTGGTTACAAGAACCTTGTCTTCAAATCCTAACGACTCCACCCCATTTTGAGCTCTTTCTTGGTCTGATTCCCGTCCTGCCCCCGCAAGCCCAAGTGACCAATATATAATTTCGTTCGGTTTGAGTTTTTGTTTGTCAATAAAAATCGTAAGAATTTTCGCACAAACTTCTTTGACGCCGCTTTCCCCAACAATTAATACATTAGATACACCCGTTTCTGTAGTACAGATTATTTTACCGTCCAGATCACTTAACACAGCTTTTGTTTTAGTTCCTCCGCCATCGATTCCGATTAAATATTTCATATTACTCTAATCTAGATAATTCTTTGAAGTTAAGATGGAAGCTAAATTAATTGTCCTTTTTGCATATGATTGGTTATCCAGGCTGCAATTGTTACTTTTATCAATACTCCCGGTATAAACAAAACAAAACCTGCCATCAATGCTTTTTCTAGTGGGAAGTGATCCCCCAAATATAGATTTGAAATTAACCATAAATAAGAAACTCCCAAAGCAAAAATCCAAATCTGCCCAATAACATTAATCATAAAAATCTTCGTAAAGCTCTTTTTGTACCCGTTTTTTCTGGCCATTCTTTTGCCGACCCAATAGGCGCATATTGGAAACGAGAGTAAATACCCAAATGTAGGTGTAAATGCAACCCCCAAACCTGATGTTCCAGCAAAGACCGGAAATCCCATTAATCCCAATGCGAGATATAACAACATGCTGTAGCCACCCCATTTGGCGCCCAATAAATTCCCCGACAATAATACAAATAAAGTTTGCAACGTAAAGGGAACCGGAAACATTGGAATACGGATTTGAGCACCCACTGCCGTTAATGCAGCCATTAGACTGGAAAGGATTAATAGTTTTAGCGGCTTGTTAACACCGGATTCGATTATATTCATAGAAATCTGTTGAATTTTATGTTGTTTCGTTACAAAATTAAGAATTAATCTAAATCAATTCAACTGGTATACTATTGCTTTCAACAATCAAAATATTTCCTTTAGCCCAGCAGAAACTTTGTTTTTTGGTTAGGTTAATACTTTTAGGGATTATCTTTCTCTTTCACACCACCGATGTGGCTGCATTTCAATCCAATATAATTTTATTGCCTGCCAATTCTAAAATCTTGCAAACGGAGTTACTTTTTCCTCGTTATAGAAATTTAGAACCAACAGTTGCGTTGGTTCTTAGCGGGGGGGGCGCACGGGGTATTGCTCACATCGGTATATTAAAAGTTCTTGAAGAAAACAATATCACGATTCATTATATTGCCGGAACAAGTATGGGTAGTATTGTGGGAGGACTCTTTGCTTCAGGGTACTCGGCTGACGAAATTTGGCTACAGTTGAGCAGTATTCTTTGGCAAGAAATCATCGAAGATAAACCACAGAGAACAAGCCTACTTTTCTCAAAAAAACAATCCGAAAACCGTCACTTGCTGCAAATTCGTTTAAAGGGTACAAAGCCATATATACCCCCGGCAATTTCTCCTGGCCAAAAAATGTATAATCAACTTTACCAGTTGGTTCTCGATGCGCCATATCATGCGACAAATAATTATGATAACCTGAAAATACCATTCCGTTCTGTCGCAACTGATTTAATTCGTGGAAAAATTGTTTTTTTTGATCGTGGAGATCTTGCCCAAGTGATGTTGGCAAGTTCGGCTATTCCATTATTGTTCTCTCCGGTTTCGATAGATACCTTCCTTCTTGTGGATGGCGGCGTTTTAGCAAACATCCCCGTTTCTGGAATAGAAGATTTTGACCCCGATTTGATCATTTCTATCGATACGACTTCTCCTCTTCGACCAAAAGAAGAAATTCTTTTACCCTGGCAATTGGCCGACCAGGTAACAACCATAATGCAAGTCAGCCAGAAAGACAAAGCAAAAAAAGAATCGGATATCGTGGTAACACCTAATCTAAGGAATCGTACCAATACGGATTTCGATAGTCTCGAAGTTGTTTACCAAGCAGGTATTGATGCATGCCGGAAATCTATCGGAATAATTAAAAAGGCGATTCAAAACATCCTAAGAACTGAAAATTTTCTGGACAAAAAATATTACATTGCCAACATCACTGTTGACGGCCGACACAATTTCCAGAAAAATGGTTTTTTACCAGAAGTAGGGATCTCAGTAGAAAAAAACAAAATCTTAGATACATTCCAAACTCTATATAATTCCGGTCTTGTGAATTCCGTATATGGTGTGGAAGTAGATTCAAATGCCGTAGAAATCTTCGTTACATTTTATCCTATTTTGGAAAAAATAACATTTACCAACAATCAGCAACTGTCAGATAGTCTTCTCACTTCGATAATGAGAAACAAAAAGGGTAAGTCGTTCAATATACACGCATGGCAGCTGGATCGTGAAAATATTTTAAAACTTTATCGAAAAAATGATTTTCCATTAGCCAGAATCTATAAGGAAACTTTTTACCATTCTTCGGGCATTCTTTCCATCTATATTGATGAAGGAAAAATCGAATCCGTAGATTTGTTCGGAAACAAGAGAACTCATTCTTCCATTATTCTGAAGGAATACGGTTTGAAAAGTGGTGATTATTTTCGTAACTCTTTGTCCCTTAATGGGGTAGCAAATCTTTACGGATTAGGACTTTTTGATCGTGTTCAACCTGAATATACCTGGCGTAATGATAAACTTTATCTAAATTTACGCGTTGGAGAAAGACCCTCAACTTTAGTAAATTTGAGTTATAATTTCAGTAAGGATTTCGGTTTTCAATCTCTTTTTCAATGGCTCGATGACAATCTTTTCGGACTTGGTAATCAAATTAAGATCGGAGGTATTGCCGGAAAAAGGTATTTTTCCGGAGATATTGAAATTCAGTTTGATCAAATCTTCAACTCAGATTTTTCATTTCAATTCCATAATTATTATTTTCAAAAACGGTTGAATGCCTTTTCACAAGGAAATCTTTCCGGTGAATATAAAGAACAACACACCGGACTTCGTGCTTCATTTGGAAAACAGTTAAGGAGAGATGGCCTCTTGTCAACTGAATTCAACGTTGAAAAAATTCGGTTTAAGCCTGTGTTTGGATTTGGTTTTCCTGAGTACGAAGACAACCTGGTTAGTTTAAAGTTACAGTGGATTGTTGACTCTCTTGACAAATTGCCCTTTCCCAAAAAAGGGAGATACAATCTATTTTATTATAAAATGTCTCCTGAATTTTTTGGTAATCGAAAATCGTTTTTTAAACTCTATTCCCGGTTCGAATCTTACTATAGTTTTTTAAGGCGATGGACCATTAGTCCAAAAATCGTATGGGCCGTCGCAGAGAATACAACACCCTTCCCGGAATTTTTCGATATGGGAAACAATGATCAATTTTATGGATTTCGTCTAAATGAAGTTCGCGGCCGGAGATTAATCCGAGCGAATTTGGAATTGCGCTATTTTATGCCTGGTAAAATACCGATTGACACTTATTTTTCTTTGCGATACGATTTGGGTGCAATATGGAATGACAGTAGGGATCAAATTGTGGCCGAGGACGTTATAACGGGAATTGGCGGTAAAATTTCTTTCGATTCACTACTGGGTGTCTTTTCCTTCAGCTATGGTGGAAATTCAAATAATAGAAAAGAATTTTCTTTTGATTTAGGCTTTCAATTTTAAAATAGAAACAACAAGTCTTCAAAATAATCAGCGTATGTTTATTCATAGCGAAACTCTTGGGTCAAAATCTCAGTTCCTGAAATACCTTTACCCGCCTAACTCTCCTCACCTTCCATTAAAGCGGCAACATCAGCCACTTTATCTCCCACGTTTAGCCTGATAAGTCGAACACCCTGTGTGTTTCTGCCAATAATCGGAATAGTCCTGATCGGTAAACGTATGACGAGACCATTAGATGTAATAATCATCAAATCTTCCGTTTCGTAGACACAACGAATTGAAACCAGCTTCCCTATTTTTTCCGTGGTTTTAACAGCAATTACACCTTTTCCGCCACGACGAGTAATTCGGTAATCGGGCACATTGCTTCGTTTTCCATAGCCATTTTCAGACACTACAAGAAGAGTCGCTCCGCGCATGACGGTTACCATTCCAATCACATGATCGCCCGAAGCTAAATTTACTCCCTTTACACCTGCAGCGGTTCGGCCCATATTTCGAACTTCTTTTTCGGCAAATCTTACGGCTTTGCCTCTTCTGGTGGCCAGGATAATTTCCTGTGTTCCGTCTGTCATTTTTGCATCGATCAGCTGATCCTCTTCTCGAATGGTAATAGCGGCAATACCCCCACGACGAGGTTTACTGAAGGCGCTTAATTTGGTTTTCTTAATAATACCTTTCTTTGTGGCAAAAACGATACTGTGTTGATCATCAAACTGTCTCACTGTAATGGCTGCTCGAACAAATTCGTTCTTATTCAGTTGCAGTAAATTTACAATGGCCCGTCCCTTGGTTGCCCGACCTGATTGAGGAATATCATAAACTTTTTGCCAATAACACCGTCCCTCTGTCGTAAAGAACAGAACGTAGTGATGAGTGGATGCCACGAACAATTGCTCGACAAAATCTTCTTCCGTATTGGACGCACCTGTAGAGCCTTTACCTCCCCGGATTTGCCGTCTATAACCGGTAACCGGGAATCGTTTAATAAAACCGCCGTGAGAAATCGTAACGACCATATCCTCTTCGGCAATCAAATCTTCCAGGTCAAATTCTTCAACAGTGTGGAAAATCTCGGTTCGTCTATCATCGCCAAATCTATCTTTTAGTTCTAAAAGTTCGTCTTTAATAATGTTCATTCTTAATGCTTTGCTTTCCAAAATACTTTTCAAATATGCAATCAGTTTTATTATCTCCAAGTATTCATCTTCAATTTTCTTTCTTTCCAGGCCGGTCAATCTCTGTAAACGCATGTCTAATATTGCCTGTGCCTGAATTTCAGATAGCTTAAATTGCTCCATTAAATTTTCTTTTGCAACCGCTGGATTTTTAGATTTTTTAATGAGTGCAATGATCGCATCAATATTGTCTAATGCGATTTTCAAACCCTCCAAAATATGGGCTCGCTTTTCAGCTTTCTCCAGGTCAAATTGTGTTCTTTTTACTACTATGTCATGGCGGAAATCAATAAAATGTTGTAACGCTTCATGTAAATTAAGGGTCTTGGGTTGGCCGTTTACCAACGCAAGAAGATTCACCCCAAATGTCGTTTGCATTTGTGTATGTTTATATAGTTGATTTAGCACGACTTCTGCTACTGCGTCCCGCTTTAAATCCAGGACAACGCGCATTCCATCGCGATCCGATTCGTCCCTGATATCACTAATTCCTTCAACTTTTTTCGTCTGAATCAAATGGGCTATTTTCTCTTGCAATCTTGCTTTATTCACCTGGAAGGGCAACTCGGTTACAATAATACTTTCTTTACCGCTTTTATTTGTTTCAACATTAGCCCGTGCCCGCAAAATGACCCTACCCTGGCCTGTTTCATAAATTTGCTTTAATTCCCTGCTTCCATAAATAATCGCCGCTGTTGGAAAATCCGGTCCTTGAATAGCTGTCATTAAACGATCTAAGCCGGCTTCCGGTTCATCTATTAAAATGATTAATCCATCGATAATTTCGTTTAAATTATGAGGCGGAATATTTGTGGCCATTCCGACAGCAATACCGGTTGCTCCATTCACAAGTAAATTTGGCAAGACCGATGGTAAAACTGTCGGTTCTTCTAAGGATTCATCAAAATTCGGAATAAATTTAACTGTGTTTTTTTCAAGATCACGCAAAATCTCCATCGCGATCTTCGATAATCTAGCTTCGGTATACCGCATTGCCGCCGGTGAATCGCCGTCTACGGAACCAAAGTTTCCTTGACCATCAACCAGTGGATAACGAAGAGAAAAATCTTGTACCATTCGTACCATGCTGTCATAAACTGCTGTATCGCCATGGGGGTGGTACTTTCCCAGAACCTCACCAACAATCCTTGCACTTTTTTTATAAGCTTTATCCGGGGTTAAACCCAAGTCTCTCATCCCATATAAAACTCGCCTATGTACCGGTTTCAGTCCATCACGAACGTCCGGCAGCGCTCGGGCAACAATTACGGACATCGAATAATCCAAATAAGATTTTTTCATCTCTTCTTCGATATAAACCGGAATGACTCTATTTCTATTTTCAGACATTATTTATCTAAAATCTCCAGTAATTCTTTATTGTTAAACATCCAAGTTTTGTACATATTTAGCATTTTCTTCAATAAATTTTCTGCGAGGCTCTACTTTATCCCCCATCAATGTATTGAAAATATGATCCGCCTCGAAAGCCTCTTCAATTGTTACTTGAAGGACTGTTCGATTATCCGGATCCATTGTTGTATACCAAAGTTGATCCGGATTCATTTCACCAAGACCTTTGTATCTTTGAATGGAGGTGGATTTTTTATTCACCCTTTTGAAATACTCATCTCTTTCATCATCATCGTAAGCATAAAATTCTTCTTTACCATTCTTAATTCTATATAAAGGCGGCTGGGCAATATAGATTCTGCCTAGCTCTATTAATTCTTTCATGTAACGGAAGAAAAAAGTTAATAACAATGTCCGGATATGAGCGCCGTCCACATCTGCATCTGTCATTATAATAATTTTATGATAACGTACTTTTTCGGGGTCAAATTCATCTGTACCAATTCCGGTACCTAAAGCTGTAACCAGGGTTCGAATTTCATCGTTTGCAACGATCTTATCCAACCGAGTTTTCTCAACATTTAATATTTTACCTTTAAGTGGCAATATTGCCTGAAACCTTCTATCCCGGCCTTGTTTCGCCGAGCCACCCGCAGAGTCACCTTCAACCAGGTAAATTTCGGCATGTTCAGGATCTCTTATGGAACAATCGGCAAGCTTGCCCGGTAAACCGCTACCTTCCAAAGACGTTTTTCTTCGTGTTAACTCCCTGGCTTTTTTCGCTGCATCCCGGGCTCGTGCGGCAACAACACATTTTTCTACAATTTTTTTCAGGATTGGTGGATTTTTTTCAAAAAAGAGTCCCAGTTTTTCACCGGATATAGATTCCACTATTCCTCTAACTTCACTATTACCAAGCTTTGTTTTTGTCTGGCCCTCAAATTGAGGATCTAATACTTTGATGCTGATAACAGCTGTTAATCCTTCACGAACATCTTCTCCGGTTAGCGCTGCATCATCATTTTTAAGGAGATTGTTTTTGTTGGCATAGTTATTAATGGTTCGTGTTAGAGAAGTCTTAAAACCAACAAGATGTGTTCCCCCTTCTTGGGTTGGAATATTGTTTACATACGAAAAAATATTTTCAGTGTAAGAATCATCATATTGAAGGGCTATTTCAACATCCACATCATCACGGTTTCCATGAAAATATATAGGTTGTTTATGAATTGTATTCTTGTTTTCTTCCGAATAGTGAATAAAATCAATTAATCCGCCTTCATAATGAAATTCTTCTTTTTTATCTGTTCGTTCGTCCGTAACATAAAAGGTAACTTCCGAATTTAAAAAAGCCAGTTCCCTTATTCGCTGGATTAATATCTCATATTGAAAACTTATTTTACTAAATATTACCGAATCTGCCAGGAAATGTATTTTGGTGCCTGTTTTTTTTTGTGAACCGGTTATCATTAATGGAGTATTTACTTTACCTCTCTTAAAATCAATCGAATATATTTTCCCATCCCTGTAAACTTCAACCTTCAACCATTCTGATAATCCATTAACAACAGAAACACCCACACCATGCAAACCTCCCGAAACTTTATAGGAGGATTGATCAAACTTACCACCGGCATGTAAAGTTGTCATTACAACTTCAACAGCGGGCTTTTTTATTGCAGGATGAATATCTACAGGTATTCCCCGGCCATTATCTATAACAGTAATGCTTTCATCTTTGTGAATTGTTAGGTAAATCTTATTGCAGAATCCCGCCATTGCTTCATCAATACTGTTGTCTATAACTTCATACACCAAATGATGCAAACCTCTTTGAGATATGTCGCCAATATACATTGCCGGCCTTTTACGAACCGCTTCCAAGCCTTTCAAAACGGTTATTTTATCTGCATCATAAGTCGTTTGTTTGGATAAATATGTGTCTTTTTCCTTTACTGCCATGGTCTCTTATTTTCCTTTCGTTAAACGAAAATAATATCTTTTAAATAATCACTTCCAACGTTGTCATTAATATTTTTCTTGATCTCCGATCTAAGTAGCATAAGCTCTGTACGCCAGCCGCTGCTTAGTACTTGAACAAATAATTTTCCATCGGAGACTTTGATCGCTTTGGTTACTTTTGAAATTCTTTTGCCTACAACATTCTTCCATTCCTTTACTGTCTGTTCTTCGAGAACAATTATTTCCAGTTCGTGCTTTTTAATAATATTTTTAATGATATCACTAATTGCAGAAAAATTATTTTGGCTCATCACTAATTATCCCGTTCCAAAACTTTATCCTCAAAAGAATCGCTTTGAATGTTGATATATTCAATTTTTTTATTGTAAATGGGTTTGAGTTCAAGGCTAATATCACTTTGATGAGTAGACAAGAAAATTTGCTTTAGTTCCAAAAAATATTCCGTAACTGCTTTTTCCCTTATTTCGTCAATTTCACTATAAACATCATCTAATAAAAATATAGGATTTTCAAGTTTCTTGTCCCTTAAAATTTTAAACTCTGCAATTTTCAATGACAATAAACAACAACGATGCTGGCCTCTGGATCCATATTTACGAACTTCATGTTCATCAATAAAAAAAGTTATTTCATCCAGATGGGGGCCCATAATTGTACTTCCCCTGATTATCTCCAAATTTCTTTTTTTTTCCAATACATCTATAAAATCCTGGTAATCTTTCAAATCGAGATCAAAATTTGGTTTATAGCTAATAGTAAAATTTTCAACGTACGAGGTTATTTCTTTGTGAATTGGGATTGCATATAATTCTAAATCTTTCAAAAATTCTTTTCTCTTCAGCGTAATGGCTTTCGATTTGTAAAACAATTCTTCATCCCATGGTTCAATTTTCTCTAAAAATTTATACCTGCTTTTTTTCGCATCCTGCAAAATTCTATTTCGTTGTTTCAAAATCCGAACATATTCTTGTAAAAGTTTAAAATAATCTTTATCAAGTTGGGACAATACGAGATTTATAAATCTTCTTCGCTCAAACGGCGGGCCAGAAGTTATAGAATCATCTTCCGGGGATAAAATTACAATCGGAAAAGATCCAACCAATTCAGACAATGAGTTAATTTTAGAATGATCAATTCTAATTTGTTTTCCCAAATTTGTATCATAATAAATCTGAATGTTTTTTTCTATACCACTATCTAAATAAATGTTTGCTGTTAATCTAAAATTGTCTTTTTGAAATTTAATTAAATTGGCATCGTTTCGTGTACGAAAACTTTTACTCAAACAAACAACGGAAATAGCTTCCAACAAATTAGATTTTCCATACCCGTTTAAACCATAAACAACATTTATAGATTCACAAAAAGCATATTTTCTGCTGGAAAAATTTCTGAAATTTTCAACATCTATATTCCTTATAATCAATAAACGCACCGTTAGTCAGAAACGGAAAAACTACTTTCATCTATAGTGGATTTTTTGTTTTCAGCAGAATTTTCTGTTTCATAATATTCATTTAATCTAACAGGCATTAGCAACATAAGTAAATCTTCATTTTCTTTTTGCTGCATTGGCAAGATCATTGTAGCAGTAATGGAAGTGTCCAATAAAATTCTGGTTTGTTCCGTATCAACATGTTTTAAAACATCCAAAAAATATTGAGAGTTAAATGCAATATCTAAAGGATCTCCTTCAAATTCTCCATCTAAGTCTTCCCGGCCTTCGCCGCCAACATCAATATCCTGAGATGAAACTTCAACTTTATTACTTTCCAAAGATATTTGAATTTGGTGGGTTAAAGTACTCGAAAAAATAGAAACACGGCGAATACTAGCAATTAAAAAATCCGTATTTAATACTAATTGTTTTGTATTGTTTTTTGGAATAACTCCGTCATAATCCGGATATTCACTTTCCACTAAACGTGAGTATACTCGAATATACTCCAATTCAAAAACCACATAATTTTTGCTAAATTCTATCTTAACATTACCTCCTGATTGTTCAATATTTTTATTTAACAGAGACAAAGCTTTTGTAGGTACAATAAACTCTGTGTCCTCCCCATCATACCTAAAATTTCTCTTTATTATTCGAGACAATCTATGGCCATCCGTACCGACCAATCTTAACTCATTTGATGAAATTTGAAATAAAACACCCATCAATGCTGCACGCAATTCATCCATAGAAACAGCAAAAATAGTTTTTTCTATCATTCTGTGGATTTGCTGTTCTTCTATTTCAAACCCTTTCATATTTTCTTCAACAGGCATTAACGGAAAATCAGCACCAGGATCTCCAACAATTCTAAATTCACCTCTATCCGTGCTAAGTTTAATTCTGTATCCGTCCTCCTGTTCAAAACGAATTTCTTCATTTCCCAATTCTCTAATAATTTCATTTAAAAATTTTGCAGGAATGCAAATGACACCATTTTCTTCTCCATTGACCTCTAAAGAAGTTGAAGTTAAAATTTCTAAGTCAGTTGCTGTTAATTTTAAATGGTTGTCTTCTAATTCAAACAAAATATTTGTTAATATTGGAGACGTTGTTTTAACAGGCACAACTCCAATAATTTTTTGAAGCGCTTTATAAATTGTGTTTCGCGCTACAGAAAATTTCATTTTATCCTCCAGAATAAATTGTCTTTTAAAATTATTTTTAAATTAAGATATTAAGTAAATATAAAACCTTTTAAAGTATCGATAATAAGATTTAATTTCAAACTATTTTCATTCATTTCATGCATAAGAGTTTTAAGTATTTTATATATATTTATATATTTTTATTAATTTATTATAATAGTACTGTGGATATGTTTATAAACATTATTTAAGTATTCATAAATTATTGATAACTATATATTTACATATTTATTTATTAAAATTTATTGTGGATAACAAGTTAATATTCTCCTAATAAATGTGCAAAAATGGTTTTTATTTAAATTTTTATATATTAACTTTTTTTTCTTTTTTATTTATCAACATATAAAATAGTAGATATAAACATTTCAATGTGTATAAAATTTTATAAATGAAATTATTGTTTCATTTTAAAATTTATATTCTTACAATATTCAGGGGAGGATATAATAAAAAAATTAATAGCCTTAACGAACAAGGAATTGTTTTTCTTATCGATTTTTAATTAGAATGATCCTAAATCAAATTGTTAAATCATAATGTATTTCATTAATAAATTTTTTTGATTTATTCAGATTAAGTAGATAATTCAATTTTTCTTTTTACTTTTTCAACTTCCTGTGAAAATTGTTTATCATTTATTATTTTCTTTTCAATATTTTGGCAAGCATGGATTACTGTACTATGATCCCTTCCGCCAAAATGCAACCCGATAGTTTTTAATGCATAATTTGTTAATTCTTTAGAAAGAAACATAGATAATTGTCTTGCTAGTACAATCTCTTTTTTCCTGGTTTTTGCTCTTATTAAATCTTCTTTAATACTAAAATAATCAGAAATAACACGTTGAATCATTTCGATAGTTAAAGGAGTATTTTTTTTCTTAATAATATCTCTTAATACTTGTTTTGCTATATCTAAAGAAAAGTCTTTATCATTGAGTGATGCGTGAGCAAGCAGCTTTATCAAGGCGCCTTCCAACTCCCTGATATTTGAAGTAATGTTCGTTGCTATAAATACGATAATATCATTATCTATTTCAATATTATCTTGTTCCGCTTTTCTTTGTAAAATAGCCATCCTGGTTTCAAAATCAGGAACTTGAACGTCTACTATTAGTCCAGATGTAAAACGAGAAATCAGTCTTTCTTCCAGTCCCTTAAGTTCAGAGGGAGGTCGATCACAAGATAATACGATTTGTTTTCCTTTTTGCTGAAGCTCATTAAAAGTATGAAAAAATTCTTCCTGGGTTCTTTCCTTACTCGTAAAAAATTGTATATCATCAACCAATAACAGATCAACATTTCTGTATAGTTTACTAAATTTTGTCGTGCTATTATTTTGAATTGAAGTAATAAAATCTAAGGTAAATTTTTCACTGGATATATATCGAATTTTACGCGCTTTGCCATTCTCCACAGCAAAGTTACCAATTGCCTGCGTAAGGTGTGTTTTTCCCAACCCAACACCACCATAAATTAAAAGAGGATTAAATGTTGTTTTTCCCGGAGCTTCGGCTACAGCTAATGAAGCTGCTTTTGCAAATTGATTGCTATTTCCTTCTACGAAATTATCAAATGTATAACGTGCATTTAGCCGTGTGTTTGTCGGCATGGACAACCCGTTTGTGATCGTTGGTTTTTCCTGATAATTGTTAACACCAGGAAATGAATTTTCCATTAAAGCAATGGTATAGTTTATTGATGGAACAAAACCAAATACGTCAAGAAATACATTATTAAAGAGGTCATTATAATGTTCTTCAATCCACTCGTAGTGAAATCGACTTGGAACCTGGATTATTAGTTTTGAATCATGAAGTCTTAATGGAACAATGGGTTTAAACCATGTGGAAAATGTTTGCGGAGGTATCTTTTTTTCAATTTCAGCAAGACATTTATTCCATGTTTCTTCTATACTTTCATAAACTTCCGGCATTAAGAAAGTCCCTTTTTTTGATGATTAAAATTAGCCTATCTTGTTCATTAATAGAAGTATATAAAACAATCAAATATTTAATATATTGAATTATAAATAATAATAAAATTGGTTATCAACATATTATCAACATAAAAACTATTCTATAAATTTTAACGAAAATAAGGATTGTTTAAGTAAAAGTCAATTGAGTATAGAAAAAAAATATTTAGATTGTAAAATTCTTTTAAGTTTAAAAAAAACTTGATTTTTGTGTTAGCTGTATTTTATATTCTTATCTATTTTTTGAAGCTAATCTTAAGTAAAACAGGGCATAAGGAGTATTGATGAAAAGAACTTATCAACCTAGTAATAGAAAGAGGAAAAATGTTCATGGGTTTAGAGAGAGAATGAGTACTCGAGGCGGCCGGGACATATTAAAGAGAAGACGCGCAAAGGAAAGGAAAAAATTATCAGTTAGTGATGAATTTGGTCCAAAATAGAAAAAGAAAGTTGGTAATTAGAAATACTTTAGAAAAACACGAAATAGTACGTGGAAAAAAAGAGATACAAACAGCGTTTGATTTAGGAATTAAAAAATCTGGTAATTTAATTACGCTGTTTTATCTTGAAAGAAAAACGAGAAAAGTTGGGTTTTTTGTTTCCAAAAAGTATAAGAAGGCGGTAGATAGGAATAGAGCAAAGAGAATAATGAAGGAGATTTATAGAACAAACAAAGAATATTTTTCATTCGGGGTATGGTTGATCTATTGTAAATATTTTGAATCTATGCCTGCTTATAACGATATGAAAAATGATATTTTGCAAATTGTTCAAAAAATAAAAGGAAATGATTAAGAAGATTATTGTTTTTTTTATTCGTTTATATCAAGCGGCAATTTCTCCATTGTTTCCACCCACATGTAGATTTTATCCATCTTGTTCAGAATATACCATTCAAGCCTTTCAAAAACATACTTTTTTCCGTGCAATTCTACTAACTGTTTGGAGAGTATTACGCTGTAACCCGTTGGTTAAAGGCGGGTATGATCCTGTTGAAGAAATTAAATTAAGAAGGTCATAAGACAAAATTATGGATAAGAAAACGATTATTGCGATTGTCCTGGTTGGATTGATTATTATATTTACGCAAACAGAAACGTATAAACGAATAGTTTACACAGTACCCCAAAACATTCCTGAAGAGTCCTCCTTTGATGAAGAAATTATTGAAAGACCCGGTCCCGCAAAAGAAGCAGAGGAATCATTAACAGAAAGTCAAAGCATAACAACTCCAGCTGAAAGGGAAACGTTAGACAAGGAAGTTGTAAATAAGTTTTCAACATTGGGAACCGAAGAGCGGGTGGAAGTGATAAATATTGTTTCCAATTTATTTGATGCAAAAATATCAAATAAGGGGGGTGGAATTATCCAATGGAAATTAAACACTTACTTTGATGCTGATAGCAATTATGTAAACCTTGTTCCAAATACAGAAGTGGGAGTTCCGGGTGTTGGGATGATTCTAAGTCAAGAGTCAGTACAATTTGATAACTATGTGTATTCATCGATTATACATACTCCAAGAACGGGACAAACTGTTTTTTTGGAAGACGAAAACGATCTATTTAGTATCAGTTATCGACTGGATTTTCCCGACGGAAAGTCAATTGAAAAGAAATTCACCTTTTATGGAAATCGATATGACTTTGATTTGGAGTTAAAGTTAGAAGGATTTGCCAATTTGGCTATCGATAAAAGCTACCGTTTGCGATGGGATTCCAGCTTGCTGCCGACGGAAGATCCTTTGCGTGATGATTTAGACAAGAACAAAGTTTATGCTTACCTTGGAGATGACTTACAAGATTTTGAAATAGATGACAACGAAAGAGGAATCGAAACAAAGGAAGTAACCGGAACAGTACATTGGGCGTCATTAAGAACAAAATATTTTTGTGCAGCTATAGCCCCAATTGATGTCAAGGGAAGAAGCATCAGTTATTGGAGTCAATTTCCATTAACACCAGAGGAAGAATACACGCATTACAATTTTGCCATAAATATGCCCTTTGCGGCAGGGACCAATCAGTTGAATAGTTTCAGTTTATATTTGGGTCCCATTGAATATAATAAACTTAAAGCGGTAAATTTTGAGCTTGAAGAGTTAATTATGAATTCCGGAATTTACGAAAGTTTATTCAGACCCTTCAGTATTTTGATCTTAAAATCTCTAAAGTTCTTACATAATTATATTTCAAACTATGGCATTGTTATTATTATCTTTTCGATTTTGATAAAAATAATTTTATACCCGTTAACACACAAGAGCTATACTTCGATGAAAAAGATGCAGTTGGTTCAGCCATTAATGACTGAGTTGAGAGAGAAGTATAAGGGAGATTCCCAGCGGTTAAATAAAGAAATGATGAAGTTATACAAAGACCACGGGGTCAATCCCCTGGGAGGCTGTCTGCCGATGTTACTTCAAATGCCGCTTTTGATTGGTTTATTTATTGTTTTTCGATCGACGATTGAACTACGAGGAGCGGAATTTATTTGGTGGATTTCAGACCTATCGAAACCGGATACTATTTTTATGCTACCATTTTCTCTGCCAATCTATGGGAACCATGTAACCGTACTCCCGATTGTGATGGCATTATCGATGTTTTTACAGCAAAAAAGTACTATGTCAGACCCTCGACAAAAAATGATGCTGTATTTTATGCCGGTTTTCTTTTTGCTGCTTTTTAATACCTTTCCTTCTGGGCTGAATTTATACTATACTCTGTTTAATTTTCTTACGATTCTGCAACAGAAATTTGTAAAAACAGACGCAATTCAACTTAAACCAGTTGAGAAAAAACCGGTTCGTAACAAGAAAAAGAGAAGATAGTATAGAATTAATAGTTTTGTTTTTTGAAATGGGGTTTGTCGAAAAAGCTTACTTTTACTACCGGAGAGGAATCAAATGGTAGTTTAACTTGAGGAAGAACAATACGTTATGATTCAATCAAATATGATTATGATTATTTCTTTCCGAATTTTTCAATAACCCTTAATTTAAGCATGAGTTTATTTACTGATACAATTGCTGCAATTTCAACGCCTTCCGGAGAGGGAGGTCTTGCTGTTGTTCGAGTAAGCGGTCCGCAAACGTTAGAACTTATAAAGCCGTTGTTTTTTTATAAGAAGTGGTTTGGTGCTGATGAATCTCACAATGCACGAGTAGGCTATTTTCTCGATAAACCCGGGGGAGAAAAAATCGATCAAGTGGTTGTAACATTGTTCAGGGGCCCCAATAGTTATACCGGTGAGAATTTAATAGAAATAGGATGTCATGGAGGTCAATATCTGGCGGGATTAATTTTGGAATCTATCCTTCATGAAGGAGCGCGATTAGCAGATCCGGGAGAATTTACCAAGCGAGCTTTTGTCAACGGTAGAATGGATCTTGCACAAGCGGAATCAGTAGCAGACCTGATACACGCAAAAACCCGGCAGGGTGTTCGTTATGCGATGCGTCAATTACAGGGTGGTTTTTCGGACCAGATTAAAGAATTACAAAACAACATACTTGAGTTATTGGCCAATCTGGAGTTGGAGCTGGACTTTTCGGAAGAAGGTATAGTAATTATTCCAAAGCAACAAGTCGTTAACCAGGTTGACAAATTAATAGAAAATATAACCGCCCTTTTAGGGACGTACCAGCGTGGAAGGATGATTCATGAAGGAATTAGAACGATCATTGTCGGTAAACCGAATGTTGGTAAATCCAGTTTATTTAATGCCTTACTTGGTTTTGAACGAGCAATCGTTGACTCCACTCCCGGTACAACGCGTGATGCGCTAGAAGCAGAACTTGATATTGGAGGTGCTCTTTTTCGCTTAATTGATACGGCTGGAATGCGGAAGTCCGATGAAAAAATCGAGAAAAAGGGAATAGAAATTGCTGAGTCTCATCTTAGAGATGCAGACTTAATATTGTTTATATTGGACTTAACGACAGGTTTTAGAGAAGAAGATCAAATTATTCTAAATAAAATTCAGGAAATAGCTACCGAAAAAACCAAAGAGTTTACAACGGGGGTTATTGTAATATGGAATAAAAGCGATATGGTGCCAGATTCTTCTCATGACAATGTGTTTCCGGAATGTAAGACCATCACAGTATCTGCTGTTAGCAATAAAGGATTATTGAATTTGCACGACGCTCTTACAACTTATTTAATTCCGTCAAATGGAAACCAAGAAGAAAGGCAGGATGAATTAATTACGAATTTACGACATCGTAACTCATTGCGAGGCGCCGTACAAAATTTGGAAATGGCAAAAGCAAGCGTCGAGAATGGAATCAGTAATGAATTTATTGCGGTTGACGTACGAGAAGCTTTAGATTCCATAGGAGAGATTATTGGAAAAAAAACGCCTGATGACATTTTACATTTTATATTTGACAATTTTTGTATAGGTAAATAATGTTTCACGTGAAACAAAAGAACAAAGGGTTCTTGGAGAAATGAATGATAAAATCTGTTTACGATCCATATGATGTAATTGTTGTTGGGGCGGGACATGCAGGCTGTGAAGCAGCTTTAATTGCCGCCAAAATGGAAGCCAAAACATTGCTGGCAACGATGAATATTTTTACTGTTGGACAGATGTCCTGTAACCCGGCGATGGGGGGATTGGCAAAAGGACATCTTATTCGCGAAATAGATGCCCTGGGTGGTGAGATGGCACGCAACACGGATAAAACGGGGATTCAATTTCGTATGCTGAATAAATCCAAGGGACCTGCTGTTCGGGCGCCGAGAGCACAGTGTGATCGAAAAGAATATGCCTGGCAAATGCGTCTCACAATAGAGCACCAACAGAATTTGCATCTTAAGCAAATGATGGTAGACGGCCTTTATGTAAAAGATCGTAAAGTTGCAGGAATTAGATTAAAATCCGGTACTGTAATTTTGGCCAGGGCTGTAATACTAACTGCAGGAACATTTTTAAATGGCAAAATGTACACAGGACTTTCTCCGATTGAAGGCGGAAGGGCCGGAGAAGAAGCCGCAAAAGGTGTTTCATCTGACCACGAATCTTTGGGATTTCGATTAGGTCGGCATAAGACCGGAACCCCCCCAAGGATAGATGGCTCCACGGTGAATTTCGACAAAATGGAAGTGCAACCGGGAGACAATCCGCCTCCGCCATTTTCCTATCAAACAGAGAGTCTGGAGCTCGAACAATTACCCTGTTATTTGACATACACAACCCAGGAAACTCATGAGGTCTTACGCACAGGACTTAATGAGTCTCCTATTTTTACAGGTCTAATCAATGGCGTAGGACCTCGTTATTGCCCCTCGATTGAAGATAAAATTGTGAGGTTTAGCGACAAAGAATCCCATCAACTTTTTCTTGAGCCGGAGGGAAGAGGAACCACAGAAATGTATGTGAATGGATTTTCGACGAGCCTTCCGGAAGACGTTCAGGTTCGAGCGCTCCGCACAGTTCCCGGTTTAGAAAATGCTGAAGTCACTCGCCTGGGGTATGCCGTTGAATATGATTTTTTCCCGACTGATCAAATCAAACTAACCTTGGAAACGAAGAGAATTGAAGGATTGTATTTTGCCGGGCAGGTTAACGGCACATCCGGGTATGAAGAGGCTGGTGCCCAGGGAATCATGGCGGGAATTAATGCGGTGTTAAAAATTCGGAGCGAAGAGCCTCTTGTTCTGGAGCGTTCCGATGCGTACATCGGGGTTTTAATCGATGATCTGGTTACTCAATGTCCCCAGGAGCCATATCGAATGTTTACGTCAAGAGCCGAATACCGACTGCTATTACGGCAAGACAATGCAGATATACGGCTGCTTAAATATGCTCAAAAGTATAATTTACTTCCGAGTCATGTTTTAGAAAGGATACTCTTAAAACAAAAACTGATTAAAGAAATGATAAATCAATCTGTTGGAATAAAAGTCAGTCCCGGTGAAATGGAAGAGATTTTCAAAAAATATAATTCCTCACCAATTTCTCAATCAGAATCGTTAAACCAGTTATTAAAAAGGCCGGAAATACCATTGACCGCATTGAAGCATTTTTTCAAAATAGAAATTCCTGATGAGCGATTAAAAGAAGAGGTCGAAGAGCAAGTTGGAATTGATATTAAATATGAAGGCTATATCCGCCGTCAAGAAACTATGGTGAACAAATTTAAGAATCTTGAAAAGTACTTTATTCCGGATTCAATACTTTATGGGGAAGTTAATGCGCTATCGGCAGAATCTGTTGAAAAGCTTTCACAATATCGCCCAAGATCTTTGGGACAAGCTTCTCGAATTTCAGGCGTCACTCCATCCGATATTTCAGTGTTGATGATTTATCTGGCAAAAAGTACGATGAGATCGAAATCCTCGACAGAAGAAACAATTGTTTCGTAGCGGACATTGTTTTTTGTAATATGTTTCACGTGGAACAAATGAAAGAGTCTTTGCTTGTAAAGAGCCAATTAGAGGCGTTTGACAGAGGAACGGAGCTTTTAAATATTAATCTATCATCCAAACAAAGAGATCAATTTAAAACCTATTTAGAACTCTTGTTTTTGTGGAATCAAAAAATCAATCTTTTTTCGCAGTACGATTCAAACAGATTGGTTGAACGACATATCTTGGAATCCATTTCTTGGACAATCAATGTCGAAAAAATGATAAAATCCCCGGTTATGGATTTAGGTAGCGGGGCAGGTTTTCCTGGTATTCCTATATCGATTTTGTTTCCGTATGTTGAGCTTGTTTTGGTTGAATCCAAGAAGAAAAAGGCAATTTTTTTGAAAGAGGTATCCCAAGAATTGGGACTAAATATTACGATTTTTCCAAATCGTATAGAAGAACTTAACGTTCAAAATTATCATAAGGAACGCTATCCTTTAGTTTTAGCAAGAGCCGTCGCATCATTAACTAAGCTTTTTAAATGGGTGAATGAATTGCTTCAAAATAAAGGTAAGCTCATTACTTTTAAAGGTGATCAATTAGAACAGGAAATGACAGATCTGAAAAGAGATCATTTAACAAAGATTCCTTTTTCAAATAAAATTTTTAAATACGAAACGCCTATTAATTTGATGGACAAACCCGAAAAGCAAGAACGCAGGATAATTATTATTCAAAAAGTAAGCAAGGTTTAAAGTGTGAAAAACGAAGTCTACAACGAGTTGGCGGGACTCACAACGGAAGCTAGAAATCCGCTATCGATGAAAATCGATGAAGAATCCATTGAAAACATTTTAAGGATTATCAATTTTGAAGACAAGGGCATCTTCGCCGTTATTGAGAATGAAATTCCATACATTAAAAAAGCGGTGGAACTTGTTGTCGATGCTTTTAAAAATGGCGGCAGGTTAATTTACATCGGTGCGGGAACAAGTGGTAGACTTGGTGTTTTAGATGCCTCCGAATGCCCCCCCACCTATGGCACCCCGCCGGAAATGGTGCAAGGAATTATTGCGGGTGGTTATAGTGCATTGGTGAAATCACAAGAAGGATCGGAAGATCGAAAGGATGATGCAAAAGTAGATCTCCAAAGAAAAAATTTGAGAGGGAAGGATGTTGTTTGTGGCATTTCAGCCAGCAAACGAACCCCATACGTTATTGCCGGAATTGAATATGCTAAAAGCATAGGCGCAAAGACCATTTTTGTAACTTGTAATAAAAGGGAAGAGGTTAAACTTGCTGTTGACGTTGCCATTTGCCCCGTTGTTGGGCCCGAAGTGATAATGGGCTCTACACGGATGAAAGCGGGAACAGCGCAAAAGTTAGTATTAAATATGATCACAACCACATCAATGATACAGATTGGGAAAGTTTATGAAAACATGATGGTTGACCTGCAAATGAACAGTAAAAAGCTGGAAGAACGGTCGAAAAGAACCATCATGATTGTAACAGGAGTTGGCTACCAAGAGGCGGAAAAAATTCTTTATGAAGCGGATGGGCATGTTAAAACAGCAATTGTGATGTTGTTAACCGAAACAGGAAAAGCCGAGGCGAAAAAACGGCTAACCCAATCAGACGGCTTTGTAAAAAAAGCAATCAATTTGGTCGGAAAACAAAAAGGTTGATCTGCCTTGTTCCGGAGAATTAAAAAAACTTTATATAATTCAGCCCAGTTTAATCAAGCCATTAAAGTGATTAGCAGAAACCACAAAACAATAATTGGTGGTTTAAAGGGAGCATCCGTTTCTTTTTTCACGGATTATTTGGTTACCGAAGGCCTTAATCAAATAGTTATAATTACTTCTGATCACGAACGAGCCGAAGAAATATGGGGCGACTTAACTTCAATTTCCGGAAGCGAAAACATCCTTTATTTTCCTTCGAGAAAAAAAAGTAAGCAAAGAATAAGCATTCCCCATGAACAAATAGGTCTTCAGTTAAACACAATTAACCAACTTCTAGACGGGGCCCCTAATAAGATTGTGACAACAATTTCTGCGATTTCGGAAAAAATTCCAGGATCTGTCAGCTTGCAAAGTCAAAGGATCGTTTTAGAGACCAGTCAGGAATATGAACTTGAGTTTTTGATGGAGGAATTGGTCGAATTCGGATATGAAAGAACCGACCTAGTTAGCAGTGTAGGCGAATTTAGTGTAAGGGGAGGATTGATTGACGTGTTTGCTTTTGAATCTGTTTCTCCTGTTCGAATCGAATTTTTTGGCGATGTTGTAGACACTATCCGAATTTTCGATGTCACTACTCAAAGATCAAAAGTGAAAATTCAACGGTTTTCGATTTTGCCACCTCCCAGCAAGAATAATGGACAATATGCTGAATCACAAAATGATCTTTTGGATTTATTGCCTGAAAAAGCCATTTTACTTTTAGATCAACCTGAATTATTTGAACGGGAATTCATGGAGTTGAAAAAGCCGATGGATAGGGATGAGAGTATTCAAGAATGGCAGGCAGAAGAAATCAACAAACAATGGCAAAAAATGCAAGTGAAATTTGAAAAATTCAAGTCAATTCTTCATCCTCATCTTGGCTCACAAAACCAAGTTGATATCCATTTTCGAATGCTCAGCATGAATGATTATCGTGGCAATATTCGGGAATTGCGAAAAGATATTGACAAATTTTGTGACGGAAAATCGGCAGATGTTTTTCTATTGCTGGAAGAAAAATTTGAAGTAGAACGCATGCACGACCTTCTTCAAGAATTGGAACAATACATTCACATTGGCCAGGCGGTTCTTCATAGCGGATTTCAATATGCAAACGAAGGTGTATTTGTTATAACGGAAAAAGATTTATTTGGTCGTATACCACGCAAGCGAAACTGGGGCAAATATCGGGGTGGGACGCCGATCTCGAAGTTGAACACATTATCTCCGTCTGATTTAGTCGTTCATGTTGATCATGGGATTGGCAGATATGCCGGACTGCAAAAAATAACGGTGGCTAATGCGGAAAGGGAATGTTTGAAAATTCGTTATCGAGATGGCGATTTACTATTTGTTCACATTGATCAATTATGGAGGATCAGTAAATATTCCGGGGCGGAAGGAATGGTGCCTCAATTGAACCAGTTAGGCGGCAAGGATTGGGAAAAGGTAAAAGAGAGGACACGAAAAGCGGTTGAAAAAATGGCAAAGGATTTGCTTCAATTGTATGCAACCCGAAAAGCGAAAGAGGGGTTTGCTTTTTCTACTGATTCGTTATGGCAGAAGGAATTGGAAGCATCATTTTTATATGATGAAACACCAGATCAACTAAGCACAATAGAAGAAGTTAAAAAAGATATGGAATCCGGAGCTCCCATGGATCGATTGATCTGTGGGGATGTTGGGTTTGGTAAAACCGAAGTTGCATTGCGAGCAGCGTTTAAAGCGGTTTTGGATGGAAAACAGGTTGCCATTCTGGTACCGACAACAGTGCTTGCTCAACAACATTATAGTACTTTTTACGAGCGGCTTTCTCGATATCCTGTAGAAGTTGGTTTGCTATCCAGGTTTAAAACGACCAAAGAACAGAAAAAAGAAATAGAAAAATTAAAATCCGGTAAATTAGATATTGTTATCGGAACGCATCGTCTTCTCTCAAAAGACGTCGAATTTAAGAATCTAGGGCTATTTATCATCGACGAAGAACATCGATTTGGTGTTAAGCAAAAGGAAAAGTTAAAATCAATACATAAGCTTGTGGATGTTTTATCATTGTCCGCAACCCCAATCCCACGAACTTTGTATTTTTCTATGGTGGGTAGCCGCGACATGTCTGTTATTAATACGCCACCCAATGAAAGGTTGCCTGTGATTTCTCAGGTTTCGCCATTTGATAAAAAAATTATTAAGGATGCTATTTTGGAGGAAATTTATCGCGGCGGACAAGTCTTCCTGGTTCACAATGCTGTGCGGTCGATACATTCAATGGAAAACCTTGTTTTAAAATTAGTCCCGGAAATAAGAGTAGGCGTCGCTCATGGGCAAATGTCTCCTCATGAACTTGAGAACGTGATGACAGAGTTTGTCGAAAAAAAATATGATTGCCTCATTTGTACCATGATAATTGAATCAGGACTGGATTTGCCGAATGTGAATACTTTGATTGTAAATCGAGCCGACAAACTTGGTTTGGCGCAGCTCTACCAAATTAAAGGAAGAGTAGGCAGGTCCAACCGGCAGGCATTTGCCTACTTTTTAGTTCCTCCAATTAAGTACCTTACAGCGAATGCACTCAAACGGCTCCAGATTATTGAAGAACATTTTGAGCTGGGAGCCGGCTTGCAAATTGCTATGAAAGATTTGGAAATCCGAGGCGCGGGTAACCTGTTGGGTTCAGACCAAAGCGGGTTTATAAATGTGATCGGATTTGATCTTTATTGTAAATTACTCGAAGAGTCAATTTCGAATCTAAAGGATGAAAAGATAGAAATTGCAGAAAACGGACTTTTAAAAGATATTGTTATTGATGTTGATTTTGACGCTTATATTCCTGATGATTATATCTCAATTGATTTTGAAAGAATAAATATCTATCAACGATTAAACTTATCCAAATCAAAAGAGGATTTATTTGAATTGGATGAAGAACTAAGGGATCGTTTTGGTCAATTGCCTAAAACTGTCCGTACTCTTCTTGAGATAACCAGGCTAAGACAACTCTGCGCATCGCTGGGAATCGATAAGTTTAAAATTAGAAATCACACCCTAACTGCTTATTTTTCAGTTAGTTACTACACTAATATAAAGCAAAAATCACTTCAACAGATTCTTTCTCTAATTCAGAAATCTTCACCGGAAAAGCTACAATTTTTGCATGGGAAGAAATTTGGTTTTAAATTTCAATTAAGAAGCACAGACGAAACGTCACTAAATTATACGAAAGAATTTTTTAATAAGTTGGAACAACAGGCAGGATGATTTATGTATAATTGGAATTTTGTATACAATCGTCGTATGAAAAAGAATTGGAAATTGTTGGTCATTTTAAGTGTGTTCATCGGAATGTTTTCCGGATGCAATTCGAAAAAAACACAAATTGTAGCCAGGGCTGGGAATATTTTGATAAGTCTTGATCAATTTGAAAGAGAATATCTGGAGGCAAATTCAATTCGAACTCTTCAAAATGCTTCACAAGATGACAAGCAAAAGTTTCTTAATAAAATGATCAATAGAAAAATGAAACTAATGTTTGCCAAACAAATGGATATAGATAAACTCCCGGAAGTGAAAGATCGGGTCGAGCAAGCGAGATTGCAGGCGGCATACGTAGCTGCATTGGAGCAGTTTGTTATGTTCAAAATCATAAAAGAAAAAGAGATTCTGGAATTTTATGATTACTCTGATAAAGAAGTAAGGGTTCGACATATTCTTTTAGATCTACCCCCAAAGGATGATTCTGACTCTCTCACAAAAGTTATCCAAAAAGCAGCTGGAATTATACGGCAGCTACGATCAGGTAGCGATTTTACTGAACTTGCCGGAAACTATTCAAAGGATGAATTTACTTCGAAAAAGGGGGGAGATCTCGGTTTTTTGAAATGGGGTTACATGGACAATGAATTTATGACCGCAGTGCTAAAATCCGGGAAATATCAAATCTATCCCAAACCAATTATTACTTCCAAGGGTATTCATGTTATTCAGGTTACCGAAAAGCGGCAGGTTTTGCAAAAACCATATGAGATTGAAAGAACTGCTATTGTGCGAAATCTGTTTAATCGAAAAAGAAAAAGCGTAATGGAGGAATTCGAAAAGTTCAATCAAGAATTGGACAGGAAACATAATGTTATTTTTTTTGATGATAACATTCAAAAATTGCTCACTTTTATTTCAACATCACCCAATGATTCGTTATTGCTGGAAAACTATGGAGTGGAAACTCCGGATTATTCATGGGTGTCATACGAATTGCGTTTACTTCCACTTGCTCAATATGATAACGAAACAAAAACAATGATCGATTTTTTTGAATTGATGTACAAACAGCAACGTGCTCCAAGACCCCGGGAGATACGTACCGTCGAAATGGTGACAAAATATTTACAGGACAACATAAGATATGATTTAACTTCGGAGATTGGTACCAGTCGTGGCTACCTTGATATGCCAAATTACCGAAGACAATTGGATCGCCAGGTTTCTCAAATTATAACCAGACATTTACAGAATAATTATATTAATAAAATTCAAACGATTACGGATGAAATGGCGGAAGAATTTTACAATAATCAGCCGGAAAAATATAAAATTCCCGCAAAAGCGGAAGTTCAAGAAATTTTTGTTAAGGATTCTACCGAAGCTCAAATGATTTATCAACTGGCAATGGCTGGAAATAATTTTGACGTATTGGCAGGAAAATATAATACCAGGGCCAGGTCTAAAAACAAAAAAGGCAATCTTGGTTATCTTACTGAAAATAGTTTTGGAGAATTGGGTAAAATGGCCATAGGATTAAGCCTGGGGAAAATTGCGGGTCCGCTAAAATTGGATAATGGATACTCAATTTTTAGGGTTTTAAGCAACGAAAAAGAACAAATGCAACCATTTTCACAAATAAAAACAAAGGTGCGTTCTGATGTGGTAAGAGATTTACGAAAAATAAACCAGGAAAAATGGGAAAAAAAGATACATGATATCGTTCGTGTACGTGTCTATGAAAAAGTACTGGAACGTGCGCTAACACAGAATTATTAAGTACAAAGATGAAAATGAATAATAGTATTATTAATAAGTTCAAATCAATACTTGTAATTTCAATGAGTCTGTTGTTTTTGAAATGCACAAAACCTGTCGACACAAGCCCGACGGTCGCTCAAGTTGGAAACACGCCATTGACACTTAAAGAGATAAAGAATCAACTGGGAAATAATAGTTCAGAATTGATAAGCACAGATTATTTGCAATCTTATGTTTATCGCTGGATTGATAATGAAGTAATTTACCAATCAGCTCTATCTGAAGGAATTGATAAACGTCCCTTTATTCAGGATGAATTACAAAAATTGAAGCGAGACTTGGTAATCAGTTACTATATCGAAGACAAGATATCGAATTTACAGGCAATTACAGAACAAGATATAGCTAAATACTATCAAGAAAATCAAGCTGGTTTTCAAAGAGATTATGCAGAATTTAGATATTACTATTTGATTTGTAAAGACAGACAGACAGGACAGACGGTTAAAGCTGCACTAAACAATGGAGAAACGATTGAAAGTGTTATCCAGAAAAACTATCCGGAAAACATTTTCAATAATCAATGGGACAGCGGTTATATTCCAATTGAAAATGTAATTTTTTCCCTACAAAGAAACATTGCTCGCCAACAAACCGGGAGTTTTATTGGACCAGTTGCAGGAGAGGGGGGGCATATTTTGTATCAATTGGTTGAGAAACACAAGGCGGGTAGTTTCCGTGATATTGAACTTGTTAAAAATCAAATCATTCAGCGGTTGCGTGAAAAAAGGTATCGTGAAAGATTTAAGGAACTAATGGTTTCGCTTAAGAGTAACAAGAAAATTGAATTAAATCTGGCAACACTAGATAAAGAAATTGCACCAGATACAACCATAAAAAAGCTTGAAGGATCTTTATGAAACGTATTACCCTATTTGTATGTTTGTTTTCGTTTTTCGTAAACCATTCAATCGCCCAGGACAAACTTTTAGATGGAATTGCAGCGATTGTCGGCGATGAAATTATTCTGCATTCGGAACTTACCCAATTTACCATTCAATTGGCCTTACAATTAAAAATTGACATTCAAAAAGAAACAGAAAAGTTTGATGAACTTAGAAAAAGGACTTTGGAAAATTTGATAACACAGAAGGTATTATTAACCAAAGCGAAAGAAGACACGGTTATTGTTGAAGACCAGCAAGTGGATGAAGTCCTAAGCAACCAGATTCAACAATGGACCCAACAACTGGGTTCAGAATCAAAGGTAGAAGAATATTTTGATATGCCAATTGGAAAAATCAAAAGGCAATTCCAGGAGGATGTTAAGAATCGCCTCATGGTTGAAAGGACGCAGCAAATGTTTGCTCAAAAAATCACAATAACAAGACAGGATGTTGAGATTTTTTTTAGAACAATGCAAGACAGTTTGCCGGACATACAAGAAATGGTGCATATTCGAGTACTGCTGCGAGAAGTTCGCGCAGGTGGCAAGGGCAAAGAAGATGCCTTTAACAAAATCTCAGATATACGTAGAAGAATTGTAAACGGGGAAGATTTTACTACACTGGCTAAGCAGTATTCGGATGACCCGGGTTCGGTTTCTGCCGGGGGAGAATTAGGGTTGATTCAACGAGGAGACTTTGTTCATGAATTTGAAGAAGCGGCCTTTAAGTTAAAACCTGGAGATATTTCAGATATAATTGAAACAAAATTTGGATTTCATATTATTAAGCTGATTGAGAAAAGAGGAGAGAGGATCAATGTTCGCCATATACTCATTCAATTAAAAGCGGGCAGTAGTGACGCCGGGAAGACGAGAGAATTTCTAACTGCGATCTTGGATAGTATTCAAACAGAAGACGATTTCATTAAAATGGCCAAGAAACATTCCCATGATGCAACTTCTAAAGATAATGGCGGCGACCTTGGATGGTTTGAGGTTGAAGGCTTACAAATACCGGAATTCAAAAAAGCGCTAGATGGCCTTGAAATTGGAGGAGTAAGCCAACCTTTTTTGACTGAATTTGGATATTTTATCATTCGTTTAAATGAAAAACGTGAGGGCGGTAGATTAAATTTAGAAGATGATTGGCAGCAACTAGAGCAATTTGCACTTAACCAGAAACGCAGTAAAAAAATGCAAGAATGGGTAGAAGATTTAAAAACCCAAATTTATATAGAACTTAAAGAGCGGGTAAATTAGAAAATGATTTCTTATTAGATAAATTAAGTGACTATTGTATTCACAAGGCTTCCTCTGACACATGGGAGCCTTTTTCGTTTTTAAAAGTGAATATCTGTTGCGTGTTTTAGGAAAAAGAGGCAATTTACTAAAAGTATAAAATCTAATTTAATTCAAAAATCAAAAAGCGATAAATGGAAATTATTGGTTGGATATTTTTTGTGTTGGGATTGTTGATCGGTTTGATTGTTATCCCACTTGGATTTGCCGGAACGTTCATAATCGTTGCAAGCGCGTTGATATTAGGACTGGTAACCCAGTTTAGTGAAATCACAGGGCAATTTCTCGGGTTACTCCTTGGCATATCCATTGTTGTAGAATTATTAGAGTTTTTTTTGGGTGCAGCAGCTGCCAAAAAATATGGTTCTTCAGCATGGGGAATTTGGGGTTCTATAATCGGCGGAATTTTTGGCGCAATTTGGGGAACAGCGATTTCTCCAATACTTGGCACTATTTTTGGTGCTTTTGTTGGAGTTTTCCTGGGTGCGTTCCTTTTTGAATATTTTCGTTTTAAGGATGCTGATAAAGCGAAGAAAGCTGGCTGGGGTGCATTCCTTGGCGCGATAACAGGAAGATTCCTGAAATTCATTGTTGCAATTGTAATGATTGTGATGATTGGATACAAAGTTTTTTAGTTATATTTTTGAAGAAATAAAATGTATAAGCTATTTAATTCACAATATCTTAGAACCATTTTAATATTAACTTTAATTCTAACTGTTATTACAGAATTAAGCTTTGCGCAGAACATTAACGAGGGTAGATTAACTATAGCCAGACTCAAATACAGCGGCGGTGGTGATTGGTATAATGATCCGTCTGCAGTACCCAATTTATTGTCTTATATAGAAAAAGAGACCGGAATTTTTGTCCGGAATGATGAGGTAAAAATTTCATTGTCAGATGAAAAACTCTTTTCTTTTCCTATTCTTTTTATAACCGGCCACGGAAGGATTCGGTTAACTGAAGTTGAAGTAAGAAGGTTGCGGGAATATCTTACACATGGTGGATTCTTATATGCCGATGATGATTACGGCATGGACAAATTCTTTCGTACGGAGATGAAAAAGGTTTTCCCGGATTATGAATTTGTTGAGTTGCCGTTTAACCATGAAATCTACAGAACCCATTTTGAATTTACTAATGGTCCGCCCAAAATTCATGAACATGATGGCGGTCCACCCAGAGCATACGGGCTTTTTTATGATGGACAAATGGTTGTATATTATACTGTAAACACTAACATTTCGGATGGTTGGGTAGATCCCGCAGTCCATAAAGATCCTCCACAAATTCGTGAGGCTGCTCTGAAAATGGGAACCAACATTATATTATGGGTTTTAATGCATTGACACTTGAATTTAAAGAAAAGGTTGATCATGACATATTACGATAAGAGTTATGAGTCAATTCTCAAATTTGTCTCGAAACAACGACGAAAAAAGATCTTCATTCAAACGTTGCGCGGGATATTTTATCTTGTTGGTTTTCTGGTTTTAACTTTAGCCATTGCCTCTTTCCTGGAAATTCTTTTTCATCTAAATGAAACAGTTCGGCTCGGAATCGTTTCTGGGCTAGTATTCTTTGGAGTCATCATTTTTTTAACCCAACTTGTTTGGCCGCTTGTCAATTATATCTCGAAATCCAAATCATATAGCCATGATGAATTGGCGAAGGAATTGGGAGCTCATCATGAAAGGTTGCAAGACGAACTTTTAAACAGCCTACAGATTTACCGCGATGTAAATAACAATCTTGCTCATTATTCTGTAGACCTTATTGCTTCGGCCCTCAAAAAAACGCTAAATCGATTAACACGGATTGACTTTTCTCATTTATATTCTTTTCGAAATATAAAAAAAGCATTGCAGGTTTTTACTGCCCCGTTGTTATTATCAGGTGCGGCTTTAATCATCTTTCCGGATTCCTTTTCGAATGGATTAAATCACATGATTCATCCGACAACTCGCTTTCGAGCCCGTCCCGTGGAAGTTTTGACGGTATGGCCTGGTGATACAACAAAAGTTGAAGGTGACGATGTTGAAATATCGGTGAAAATCCAAGGCACATACACAGGGCCGGTTAATCTCTCTTTGCGACAAGAAAACAGAACGACAACGGAAAATAAAGAAGTTTTCCCAGATTCATCCGGCATGTATCGATTTGAAATTAAAGATATTCGAAATACAACTCATTATTCCGTAAAAGCCAACGAAGAATTCTCACCTGTTTATAAAATTAATGTTCAAAAAAGACCGTTTGTAAAAAACTTAAAACTGCAGTTGATTTTTCCATCTTATACTAAAATGCCCGCCAGGTACCTAGAAGATAATGTCGGTGACGTTATAGCTTTAGCTGGCACCCAAGTTAAAATTCGGGCCTCGATTAATAAAGCTGTCCAATCCGGGCAATTGGTCATGAATAGAAAACGGCCAAGTCCTTTGAAAATAAACGGGAATGAAGTTCGTTCAACGTTTGTCGTTCGAAATGAGGACACATATAAATTAAAGATATTGGATAACTTTGGCTATAGCAATTTAAGTCCGATTGAATATAGTATTCGTCCGATAATTGACCAGTTCCCGGTTGTAGAAATTCTAATACCTGGAAGGGACGTGGATTTAAGTGAAGAGCTTAAACTTCCAATTTCTATTGAAGCAGAAGACGATTTTGGATTTAGCAAATTGAGACTTGCTTACCGGGTTGAATCCGGTATCCCAATGCCCGTCTCGAATGACAGCACATTCCAATATCTTGATTTAAGTACCGACAATCAGCAAGACACAAGACTTAATTCGGATCATCTATGGGATCTATCGGATATAAATTTACTTCCGGAAGATATTGTTTATTACTACGCAGAAGTTTGGGATAATGATCGGGTTAGCGGACCGAAACGAAGCATATCCAGAATTTTCACCGCCAGGTTTCCTTCTGTCTACGAAATATATCAAGAAGTAGCCAGCTCACAGGAAGAAGATATAGGAAAAATGGAAGAGATTTTGGCCGACAGCAAGGAACTGAAAGAGAAGCTTGATGAGATTGCACGAGAGCTTATGCAGCAGAAACAGATTGATTGGCTTAAAAAACAGGACCTTGAAGAGATAGCCACAAAGCAAGCTGAGTTACAGTCGGAAGTTGAAGACATCCAGGAAAATCTTCAAGA
Organism: uncultured Deferribacteres bacterium; assembly: GCA_964464595.1. Taxonomy (GTDB): domain Bacteria; phylum Zhuqueibacterota; class JdFR-76; order JdFR-76; family DREG01; genus JADFJB01. The sequence continues at coordinate 19,182 of CAYXGW010000003.1, read as the reverse complement.
AATGATCGACAGAATGGAAAGCAATCAGATGTTGAGTATAGAAACTCTTCAGATGTACCAGGAGTTGCAAGAGCTTTTCCAAGAAATAATGACGCCGGAACTTCAAGCAGCATTGGAGAAATTACGGGAAGCATTTGACCAGTTGGATGAGAACAAGCTGAGACAGGCCATAAATCAAATGCAACTTTCGCAAGAGAGAATACAAAAAAACTTAGAGCGTACAATAAACTTGTTAAAACAAATGCAGCTTGAACAAAATCTGGATCAAGCAGCCAAGCTAACTGAAAACCTGGCCGAAAGACAAGAAGCCTTAAATGAACAGTTGGAAAAAGGGCAAGAAAACGAATTGGCGAATATGCTTCATCAGCAGCAAAACTTAGAAAAAGATTCCAAAACTTTGGATCAAATGCTTTCAACCTTAGAGCAAGACTTAAAAGAACAAGCTCAATTTCAGTCGGAGATAATGGATTCATTGATGCAGGAGATGCAAAAAGTAATGCAGGAGATGAATCAATCAAGACAGCAATTGCAGAAGGGCAATATGCAGCAGGCTTCAAAATCCGGGAAAATGTCAGAGCAAGAATTACGTGATATGTTAAATCAACTTCAGGAATTAAAACGGGATTTTACGCAATCTCAAAAGCAAGAATTCATGAAAGAATTTACCAAAGCGACAGAAGACCTCCTTCGGCTCTCAAAAGCGCAGGAAGGATTAATGAACCAGACAAAAGAACTATCACCTTCGAGCCCTCAAATTGGCCAGGTTGCCGAAAGCCAACAACAAATGATGCAGCAAATGGGTCGAATTGCGAATCAAATGTATGAGTTATCTCAAAAGACATTTTTTGTGACTCCAGAAATAGGGCGAGCAATGGGAAAATCTATGGCCGGTATGCAGAGCGCGTTAAAAAATTTGGAGGATAGAAATACTGGCGGCGCTCCAGGTCAACAGGCGCAGGCAATGGGAGGAATTAATGAAACCATCATGCAAGTTCGCGAATCTATGCAATCGCTTCAGAACGCTTCCTCGGCAAGCGGCATTGATGAATTTATGCAACGCTTGCAGCAAATGTCTGGTGCGCAACAGGGAATCAACGAAGAAACCATGATGTTGGGACAGGGGAAAATGTCAGCACAACAACAGGCTGCAATGGCTCGTCTTGCGGCGGAGCAGTCCGCTCTTAGGAAATCTTTGCAGCAGCTTCAACAAGAATTTGGCAATAAGTCCGAGATATTAGGACGTATGGATGGTGTTGCCAATGAAATGGAAGAGGTGATTAAAGAGCTGCAACGCAAACAAGTAGCGCCAAGAACCATTGATCGACAAAAAAGAATTCTTTCCAGGATGTTGGATGCACAGAAGTCTTTGAAAGAAAGAGAGTATACTAGAAAGAGGAAATCCAGGTCGGGTAAAACTTATTTTGTCCGCAGTCCGTCCCAAATTGATGAAAAGATCAAACAACAAAAGGATCGGTTTTTAGAAGATTTATTGCGGGCACGGAAAGCAGGATATAATGATGATTATTTGGAGCTCATTAGAAATTATTTTCAGGCATTAATGGAGAAAGCTGAGAGGTGATATGGAGGGTCGTTTTTTAAATAGAATTTGCCAGGCGGTATTTATTGTTTGCTTGGTTTTAATCTTTAATAGTGCCGGCATGGCGCAAAAAACAAACGAATCAGACCGCGGACAATACAATCTCGGTCAACAATATGAAGCGATCGGAGATTTTGATCAAGCCCTTAAATTATATTTAACCCTCCTGGAAAAGTATCCCAGGAACTTTACCTATTTTGATGCTGCAAGAAAATGCTATGTTAGCCTGAAAAAATATGACGAATTGATTCAACTTATCGAAACAAGAATCGAATTGGAACCGCACAATTTTCAATATCAAATCCGTTTGGGAGAAGCATATCTGCAAAAAGAAGACAAAGAAAAAGCCTTTTTAATTTGGAATCAAATGATCAACAAGAATAATAAGAATGCATCGGTTTACCGTATGGTTGCAAATGTGTTAATACAAAAACGGTTATTTGATGATGGTATTGAAATGTATCAAAAAGGTCGTAAAACGATCGAAAGACAAGGCTTGTTTTCTCTTGAGCTTTCTCAATTGCATGCCTATCGCTTTAACTACGATAAAGCGACAGAAGAATACCTGAGATATTTGCGGTCGAATCCCCGTCAATTATCCTATGTGAAGGCAAGAATCGCATCTTTTAAAGGGAGTAATGATACCTACGAACAGGTAACCTCAACTCTAAAAAGATGGATTGCATCAGAGTCCGAAAACCAGGACTACCAAAAACTCATGATTTCCTTTCTTTTAAGTTATGAAAATTACAAGGATGCTTTTTCGGCTGTGAAAAAATTAGAACAATTACAAAATAAATCGAGAGAAAACGGTAAAGCCGGCTCAGAACTGTTCAAGTTTAGCCAAATTGCTTTAGCAGAGAGTCAATATAACCTTGCCGAGAAAGCTCTGAATCGAATATTAGAAGAATATTCTAATTACCCGGACAAGGCTAGAATCGAATATGAGCTTGCTCGAACCTTATATTTGCAAGGAAAATATAAACAGGCCTTAATTGCCTATGATCGCGTAGCTATGAATTATCCCAAATCGATTTGGGCCATTGAATCCATTTTAACAAGTGGAGATATTTATTTAGATGTTTTGTTTTTACCAGACAATGCGGTTCATAACTTTAAAAAAGTTTTAGACAATTATTCGAAGTATCAGAATCGAATCCATACATTAATTAGACTTGGTGATGTTGAAATTGCAAGAGGAAATTTACAAGAGGCAGAACTCTTTTATTTACAAGCAATTAACACTCCATCTGGAAAGGATCAAAGAGTTAAAGATAAAAACACATTAAAAATTGAAGGGAAGATAAAGCTGGCTGAACTAGCTTTCTACCAGGGAGATTTTAAAAAGACACGAAAATATATTGATGATGTCTTAAAAATGCCCGCAGGTAGTAGCAATGCATTTGTGAATGACGCCTTAGACTTATCTATCCGGTTAGACAACAATGAACAAAATGCTTCAGAAGCGCTAAAGCTATACGCCGGGGCTATTCTTTTTCAAAAACAAAACAAACTCGATGAAGCAGGCAAACATTTTTTGAATGTTGCAGAATCATATCCACAAACCAACATTGCTCCCAAAGCCAGATTTCAACATTCTAACTTAATCAGAAGAAGCGGGGATTTTCTTTCTGCGATCATGGGGTTTCAAGCATTGATAAGTCAATACCCGGAAAATTCGCTTTGTGATCTTGCCCTTTTTGAGATCGGAACAATTTATGAAAACGATCTCAAAGATACTTCCAAAGCGATTGAGAATTATGAAACTATTTTAGTAAAGTATCCGATGAGTATGCTTGTAGAAAACGTTCGGAGAAAAATCAGAAGTTTGGAAGGAAATCCGTGAAAAAATATTTAGCTTTATTTTTATTTATACTGGTTCTAAGCCCAATCTATGCCTTAGCTCAAAAGATATTAATCCATATGGATTTACAGCAATCCGATCATCTTAAAGCTTATGGGGTTGCATTTTGGACCCTGGAAAAAGGAATTAATGTTGAGTGGCTGTTAAACTATCGAGGAGGATCTTTTTTAGTCGACCACTATCCTGAAATAGAAAGAGAGTTAAGACTTAGAGGTGTTTCAAGCGTATCAGTAACAGGAAGTGATGTGGCAAGGATTTATGATACAATTGAAAAAGGAAACATGGAAGTTGTATTGCTGGAAAAAGTGCCTCGAATAGCTGTTTATTCACCACCAAGCAAACAGCCATGGGATGATGCGGTAACATTGGCGCTGGCTTATGCCGAAGTGCCATATGATCAAATCTGGGATCAAGAAGTTCTTCAAGGGGAGCTTGAAAATTATGACTGGCTTCATTTGCACCATGAAGATTTTACTGGACAATACGGCAAGTTTTATGCAAGCTTTCGCAACACACCTTGGTATATTGAAGAAGTTCAAATGAATGAAACAATGGCGGCTAGGCTTGGTTTTAAAAAAGTTAGTCAATTAAAAAATGCCGTTGCTCAAACCATAAGAGAATCTGTCGCGCGGGGAGGATTTCTTTTTGCAATGTGTTCAGCAACAGATTCCTATGATATTTCATTGGCTGCTTCGGAGACGGATATTGTATCTGAAGTATTTGATGGGGATTCTATCGAACCCAATAGTCAATCAAAACTTAATTTCGGCCAAACATTGGCTTTTGAGAAGTTTAAACTTGAGATGAATCCTTTTGTCTATGAGTATTCTGATATCGATATTCCATTAAGTGTTAATGCTTCCTTGCGAGGGGCTGATGCTGATGCGTTTACACTTTTTGAATTTTCCGCAAAATATGATCCTGTTCCGGTTATGTTAACACAAAACCATGTAAATGTAGTAAAAGGATTTATGGGTCAAACTACCGGTTTTCGAAGATCGCGGATCAAGAGTTCGGTAGTAATTTTGGGGGAGATACCGGAGACAGAAAACATCAAATATATTCACGGCAATTTAGGGCGGGGAACATTTACTTTTTTAGCCGGTCACGATCCGGAAGATTATCAACATGCTGTAGGCGACCCTCCTACCCAACTTTCCTTGCACAGAAACTCTCCCGGGTATAGACTGATTCTGAACAACATTCTTTTCCCGGCAGCAAAAAAGAAGAAAAGAAAAACCTGACCCCCGGTTTTACTTTTATTTTATTAAACAACCGATTTTGTTTTTTTTACTTTCCGATTTCGATAAATTGATTCGATGAAATTATAGAGTTGGTTTCTCAACCTCCAAGTTGCAAATAGTTATTAATCAATGTATATTTGATTTTTAATACGGAATAAGAAATACATTGATTTCATTCGGATGGTATGGTAACTAAAATTTATATAACAATGGGGGATACTAACGGAATCGGACCGGAGGTGACATTTAAGGCCATTTCAGAACTATTTCCAAGCCAGAATGTAGTTTTCACGATTGTAGGTTCTGGAAAAGCACTGGAGTATTATTCAAGAACATTAAGCGCAAAATTAACATTAGAAGAAGGCCAACCGGGAAAGGATCCTTTGAAACTACATTTTTTAGAAGTGAGTTCAAGAGATATTAAAACCATCGAACCGGGTCTTGTTAAACCAGAAGCGGGAAAAGCCAGTGTTCAATTTATTCAAAAAGCACTCAAGTTGATTGAAAACAACGACAAAGCGGCCTTAGTTACTGCGCCAATCAGCAAGCAAGCAATCTGGGCAGCTGGAGTCGATTTTCCTGGCCATACGGAATTGCTGGCAGACTGGTTTAAAACTGAGAATTACACGATGATGCTTATTTTGAATGAATTGAAGGTAGGCTTGGTTACTACACATCATCCCCTCCGGGATGTTTCCGATTTATTATCTTCCGAATTGATTATGAAGAAATGCATCACAATAAACCGCGATTTACAAAATCGATTTCAAATCAGAAACCCTCGTATTGCATTAGCTGCTTTGAATCCCCACGCTGGTGAGAACGGTCAACTCGGAACAGAAGACGAAAAGATCATTAAACCGGCTGTAGAACAATTAAAACAGAAAAATGTTAATGTCGATGGTCCGTTTCCATCAGACACATTGTTTATCCCCAAGAAACTGCAGCAATATCACGCGATTTTGGCTATGTATCATGATCAAGGTATGATCCCGGTAAAAATGCTGGGATTTGGAAAGGCCGTAAATTATACCGCAGGGCTCCCCATTGTGAGGACTTCCCCGGATCATGGAACCGCATTTGACATTGCAGGGAAGGGGTTTGCGAATCCATCAAGTATGATAGAGGCAATAAAACTTGCGATCACATTGGCTGGATAAAAACATTATCGGGGTTGCTCCCTATGAAAAACTAGCCCTTATTTACGACCACCTGATGAAACATGTTGATTACAGAAGTTGGGCTAATTATATAAATAGATTGATCACGAAATGTCATCCTAAGACAAAAACGATTTTGGATGCAAGTTGTGGAACGGGAAATTTATTGGCGGTAATGAGAAGGTATCCTTATGATCTTTTAGGATGTGATATGTCTATGCCAATGCTAAAACAGGCTAAAGTTAAAGGAGAAGTAGAGTCAATTCCAATGTGGCTTTGTTCAATGGTCGATCTGGCTGTTCAAAAAAAAGTTGATGTAATCCTGAGTTTATATGATAGCATAAATTATATCATGGAAATTGAAAACATTATCAAGTTTATTTCTAATGCTGAAGTTTCATTACGAAACGGAGGACTGCTGATTTTTGATATTTGTACGGAACGAAATGCAGTTAAGTATTTTAATAATTATTATGATCACGATTCCCAGAGAACTTTTAAATATGATCGCTGGAGCCATTATGATAAGAAAAACCATATTCAGTATACAGAGTTTAAGGTTCATTTTTATTTCGAGCAGAAAACATATTTAGAGAAACATAAACAAAAAATATACTCTATACGATCCATCCTTGATGCAATTAATGTGACTTCTATGAAGCTGATAGATATTTACGATGGTTTTACATTTCAACCTGCTAATTCTAAATCGAATAGGCTGCATTTTGTTTTAAGGCACGATTATTTATAATGCTACATTTATACAACGCAACATATCAACACAATGGAGGCTACGGAGTAAAAGGCATCACCCTTTCAATTCAGAATGGTGAGTTTGTTTTTTTGGTTGGACCATCCGGGGCTGGCAAATCTACGATTTTGAAATTGATAAATCTTGAGCTTCCGTTACAAACGGGACATATCATTTTGGATTTAGTGAATGCCACGAATGTGAATCGAAAGCAAATTCCTTTTTTTCGGCGTAAAATAGGTGTGGTTTTTCAAGACTTTAAGCTGTTGCAAGATAGAAGCGTATTTGAAAATGTGGCGTTTGCCATGCATGCTATTGGAACTAGACGAAAGAAAATAAAAAGAAGGGTTCTTGAAGTTCTAAAAGATGTTGGCTTAACACATAAACGTCTGAAGTTTCCACGGGAACTCTCCGGCGGTGAACAACAAAGGATAGCAATTGCACGGGCGATTGTAAATGAGCCATTTATCTTGTTGGCCGACGAACCAACCGGAAATCTTGATCATGATATAGCAATGGAAATTCTAAATTTACTTAAGCGGATAAACGCTCAGGGAACTGCTATTCTGATGGCAACACACAACCAGGGGTTGGCGGATCAGTTACGGAAAAGATCAATATTTATTAGAAATGGAAGACTTGAACTGTGAGCTGGCTTTATTCCTTAAAAGAAGGCGTTTCTGCACTTAGAACTTCCAAGCAATCAAGCGTATTGCCAATTATTACCGTGGGGGTTTCGTTGTTTTTTGTTGGTTTTTTTGCATTTGCGATTGTGAAAGGTTCTCTTCTTGTTGGATATTTTAAGAGTCAACTTACTATGGAACTCTTTCTTAGAGACGGAATTACTGAAGAAACGACAGCTGAAATTCAATCTCAACTAAGCAAATACCCGGAAATTGCCCAATTGCGATTTATATCCAAAGAGCAAGCATTAGAAGAATTTAATCAAGAGTTTGAAAGTAATATTGAATCTGTTTTGGGTGAAAATCCCCTGCCTTCTTCATTCAGAATATTAATAAAACCGGAGTACCAGGAAGAAGAAAGAATAGAAAAAGTTAAATCGCAAATTGAAACTATCGGCGGTGTCGACGAAGTCATTTATCGTTTTGATTTGCAGAAATTGATCTTAAAGTATATTCGGGTAGCTGCTTTGTTCGTGTTAGTTGTTGGTGGCGTTTTAGTTGTCAGCTCAATTATACTAATTTCCAATACAGTTAAGCTTTCAATTCTTACCCGGAAAGATTCCATTGAAATCATGAGCCTTGTTGGTGCAAAGCAATCATTTATTCGCGGACCATTTTTAATTGAGGGAGCATTGCAAGGTTTAATTGGTGCGATCGTGGCAATTTTAGGAAATGCACTTCTGGTCAATATATTAAAAACATTTTTCCCGCAACTTACCTTGGATGTTAAATACTTAGCGATTTCAATTTTATTTTTTGGTGTACTATTTGGCAGCTTAGGAAGCTGGCTTGCTATTCGAAAAGTTTTAAGGTGATTCCGAATGATAAATTTTCGTAACTTGCTTGTTTTCTATTGAATTGGAGGTTTTAATCTTGACAACCCTGTTAAAAATTAGTAATATTTCCATTTGGATTTATTGGATAACTAAAAATTAAATTTTAATTATGCTTACTTTTACAAATCGAGAAGAAAAAGTACTCAAATATATCGTTGAAGATTTTGTAGCGACAGGTATTCCGGTTGGTTCCAAATCTTTGTGTAGGCGACACGATCTTCACTTTAGTTCTGCTACAATTCGCAATATTATGGTGAAATTGGAAGATCTGGGACTTCTTTTCCAACCACATATTTCCTCCGGGCGAATTCCTACGGATTCTGGATATAGAGTTTATGTTGATAGTTTGATGTGTATAGAGCAAATATCTCAAATTGAAAGACAAAAGGTCCTAAAAGATCTGCGAAAAGCAGCTAAGGATTTTCATTTAATGATTGAGAAATCATCAAAGATTCTTGGTGAAATCTCTAATCAATTGGGAATTGTGTTGATGCCAAAAAGGGTTAATGGAGTTTTTTTTAAACTTGAATTAGTACCCATTTCTGAAAGCAGGATTTTGCTGGTAATATCCATTAAATCCGGATTTCTGAAAACGGTGACACTAGAATTGGATTTTGAAGTTACACGTGAAATCCTGGAACTAACCACTCAAATATTAAACGAAAGATTATCCGGTTTAACACTAAATGAAATTAGGAAAACAATCAGTAAACGCCTGAAGAGTGTAACAACCGGTCATCTTGGTTTATTGAGTTATTTAAAAAAATCGGCAAACAAATTATTCGATTTTGATGATAGGCAGGAATATTATTTTGGCGGAACCAGAAACATTCTTAGGCAAAACGAATTTGCCGCTAACGAAAGTATTGATATTCTTATGGAATTTCTGGAAAGCAAGAAAAATATAATTCACTTTTTTACTAATCTAAATAAATCTAAATCATTTTGTGTTTCAATTGGTTCAGAAAATAGTTATCCCAAATTGGAAAACTTTAGCTTTGTTGCTACGGACTATAATTATGGAAATGTAAAAGGTGTTCTCGGCATCATTGGTCCAACAAGAATGGACTACCCAAGAATGATCTCAATTGTTAATTATATGTCGGATGCAATCTCAAAAGTTGCATCCAACGGAGTATTAAGCATTAACTAGGAGTATTATCGTTTTATGAAAAAACACGAAGTACCTGAACAAGAAACAGATAAGAATTCTAAGAAAAGCAAAGTTTCCGGGAAAGCTGCGGGCAACCTAAATAAAAAACGGCGAGAAAACATAGGTAAAGAATTGGCGGAGCTTCAAAAAAAAATGCAGCTGCTTAATAATGAAAATGCTGAATATAAGGAAAAATATTTACGTTTGGCAGCTGAATTTGATAATTACAGAAAAATGACACTTCGTGAAACGGAAAAGAGAGCTCAGAATATAAAGGAATCTGTAATTTTAGACGTATTATCTATAATAGATAATTTAGACCGTACAATAAATGCAATAAGTAATAAAAAGAAAAGCGACCCTGTATCTAAAGGTGTTCAACTAACTCATTCCCAGGCAAAGAAATTGCTGGAAAAGTATGATGTCGAAGAAATAGGTTCGGTTGGAGAAAAATTTGACCTGGAGTTGCATGAAGCAATGATGATGGTGGAAAATGAGAATTTCCCCGCCAATGTGGTTGTTGAGGAACATTTGAAAGGCTATAAAATAAACGGACGTGTGTTGCGTTATGCAAAAGTTGCAGTAAACAATGGTTGACCAATTATTAAGTATTAAGATTCATTAAAACAGTGAAGTTTATTAGATGACAAATAAGGATTATTATGACATTCTTGGTGTACGACGAGAAGCAACCGAGGATGAACTAAAAAAGGCATATCGAAAATTAGCAATGGAATATCATCCAGATCGGAATCCTGGTAATGCTATGGCTGAAGCTAATTTTAAAGAAGCTGCAGAAGCTTATGACGTTCTTGGTAATTCTGAAAAACGCCGGATCTATGACCAATATGGCCACGCAGGAATAAAAGGTGGTATGGGTTCGGGTGGGATTAATATTGATTTGTCTGATGCTCTTCGAACCTTTATGGAAGGCTTTGGCGGCTTTGGAGATATTTTTGGCATGGGTCAGGGACGATCTGGCAGAAAAAGCCAAGCAAGTGGAAGCGATCTTCAAATTCGTCTTAAATTGTCACTCGAAGAAATATATGAGGGTGTGGAAAAAATTCTGCGGGTAAAAAAATTAGTTACATGTAAAAACTGCTCCGGATCTGGTGCAGAACAAGGCAATGGTGCAAAAACATGTTCAACCTGTCAAGGAAATGGTGAAGTCCGGCAAGTGTCGAAATCGATGTTCGGTCAATTTGTAAATATAACGACTTGTCCGACTTGCTACGGTGAAGGAAAAATCATTTCGAATCCTTGCCGTAAATGTAAAGGTGATGGTAGAATTCGGGAAGAGACTACTGTTAAGATTAGAGTTCCGGCCGGAGTGGCAACAGGCAATTACATTACAATGAGAGGCGATGGAAACATGGGTCCTAGAAATGGGCCGGCCGGAGATTTAATTGTTATATTTGAAGAACAGGACCACGAGCTTTTTGATAGACATGAAGATGATGTTTTATTTAATTTACACGTTGGATATTCACAGTTAGTTTTAGGTGATGATATCGAGGTCCCTACTTTAAATGGTAAGGTAAAGTTAAAAATACCGTCTGGCACTCAATCTGGGAAAATATTTCGATTGCGAGGCAAAGGTATTCCCAAATTAAACAACTACGGTCAAGGTGATCAACTGGTTCAGGTTTCATTAATTACACCAAACAAAATATCCACAAAAGAAAAAAAATTGATAGAAGAGTTGTCTACATTTGAAACAGACTATATAAACAAAATATCTAAATCCGAACCGAAAAAGAAAAAAAGTTTTTTTTAGCAAATTTAAATAAAATGTTGTTCATTTAAAAAAAAGTAATTGTATTTTAAAGGAATATTGTTTTAAATAAAAAGATTAATTTTAGGTTTAAACATTTACTTGAGAATTTTGGTATATCGCGGTTACAAATTCAAATTACTATAGTTCTCCTATTTGGACTTGCTTTTGGAATTCTTATACCCAACTTACCCGATTCTCAAAAAAAAGATCAATCCCTTCAAAACTGGATAGAAGAAGCAAATTTACTAAAGCTGAAAGTTACTGAGATAGAAAGTTTATGGTATGAACAAAGGGATAAGCCTACATCAAATCCTACCGAGTTGTTTAAGGATAAAATCAATATCAATACGGCAAGTTCAGAAGAATTTGCAAGATTACCTGGAATTGGTCCGATTTTGGCACAACGTATTGTGAATTACCGTAATGAAAATGGCAAATTTGCTTCATTCGAAGATTTAACTTATGTTAAAGGCATTGGCAGTAAAAAGTTAGAAAAAATAAAGTCGTTCCTTTTATTTAAATGAGATTGCTACTTTGATGAACTTTAATTTACTTATTTTGAGAACCGGAAACTTACCTGAGGAGGAAAGATGATCCATCGAAAAGTAAAAGGCTCACTCATATACGAAATCTTGATCGTTATCCTGTTATCGTTGTTAGTGGGTACAATTTTGTACCCAAAATCTGTTTGGGAGGTAATAGAACAGGATACAGATTTGTGTAGAGAAAACATGAAAAAAGTCCAAAATGCAGAAATTTTATTTCTTCAACTTCATATTTCACAGAAATTTGATTCTTCAATTGTGAATGTGATAGAATTTCTTAAGAATGATTCCGCATGGGTAGCAGACACTGTGATGAATGCACTGAGAGATTCATTTTTTGTTTCCACAATTAAAGATTATCTGACCACGTACGAAGAAGTAACTGATACTACAGCAGCAGATTCTGCATTAAAATTGGTACTTGCCAGATCTGACACATTATCTAACCGGGAAACGGTTGATGCTCTGATTGAAAAATCATTGGATTTATTACATCTATGCCCATCTATTGGAAAACCGTATCATATTGGATCTGTGGATACTTCAATAATTAAGGTGTTAAAGGTTTATTGTCCTTTGGATTCGACAAACATGGACAGTTTGAATGACCGATTTACGTTTAGTTTTCTCGGAGGTGGAAAAATTGGAAATCATGGCAATATTGATAATGGTGAGACTTCCTGGAAGGAAAAAAAGAAATGAAAAAGTTAATCATGTCTTTTATTAAAGGTCAGGAAAAAGTATTATGATAGGATTTTCTCTACTTAAAAATTCTTTTCAGTTTGTTGAAATCGAAAATCCCAACGGAAAACCGGCTATTAAACGGTTTGCTAAACGACCGGCGGCTATCCCCTTTACCAATGAGAGCTTATTAAATAATGCGGCCCATCAAACTTTTAAAGAATTGATTGATGAAGCTGTTAAACAGTACGAGTTAAAAGGGCCAGTCATGGTTGCTCTTGATAATCAATTGGCATTTGTTAAAAAATTTCTAATAGATCGCGAATTGAGTTTTGATCAAATAGAAGAGTTTATTAATTGGGAATACCGACAAATATTTCCGGATCAATCTTTAAAAGATTATCAATTTGTTTATGAAAAAATTTCCAATGAATTTTTTGGTGATAAAGATGCTGTCGTTTCGGTAGCGGTTCGAAAGGATATTACTCAAGCCGTAAGGAATTTATTTGATAATCCCCAAATTGAATTAAAGTATCTGGAGTTAGATTTGTTTTCTGCATTGAATGGTATAAAGCATATCTATAAGATTGATGAAAAGGATTTTGTGGTATTAGCCGATATTCGTCAGGATACTTTAAAAATACAGTTTGTCCGTAAAGGGAAATTCTTTGATTTTTACAAAATTGCATTTAATTCTGAAAACAATGAACAATCGATCGCAGCATTCGAATCCGAAGAGACTTTATCCCGGTTGTTAAACAAAGAAATTCGCAGGAAGTTGCTGGAACATCAATTGGATGAAGAAAAAGCGGTTGATTCCCTCTACCTGTTTGGTGAAAAGGCCTCACCGGATTTAGCAGATTATATGACAATAAGTCCATCTCGGGAAGTTGTTTTAGTGGAACCCTTCAAAATGTTGGAATTGGATCCGGGAATTAGTGATTTTTCAACCAATGTTTCTCTTTCAAGTGAATATTCTATTTGTATTGGTTCTGCATTACGATCTATCCCTGAATAAATACTGAGGTATTTATGACTACATTTAATCTTTTGGATGGAAAAGACTTTTCCAAAGAAGTAAGTATGGAGCCTGCTCCTGAATCTCTCCTAGATGATCAACAAATCCAGCCACAGGAAGCTAAAGAGCAACCGGCGATAGCTGTAGAGAAAACCGAAGAACACGCTGAACCTGAAACAGAACACGATACGAAACAGTACGAATTTAGAAAATCTTCTCCATGGCCGATAGTTGCCGGGATTGTTGGTGTTTTGATTATTGTCCTGACAATTATTTTTTATCCCCGCGGACCGAGTGATGAGAAAAGAAACGATCAAACCCAAACAGAGTCTTCTCAACAAGTGACATCACAACCAGAAATTGAGGAACCTGACGGTCAACAGGTTGGAGATCCAGTGGATGTGAACAATACACCTGTTAGTACAACCGAAGAAGATACAAAAACAATAAACACCGGAACGCCGGCTGTTGTTACTGCTCTAGATAATAAACGTCAACAAAATTTTGCGGGAGCGATATTTTTAGATAATGTTCTGTCTTCAATGCCATCCGGAGTTAAATTGTCTTTTTTCCGGTATGCTAATGAAGGTTATTTGGCTGAACTGGTGTCAGAATCCGAATCGCTTTTTTCGGATTTGGAGAACAGCCTGGATAGGAATTCGGCAGAAACTTTATCAAAAGCATTATCCCAGGAAAAACAATTTGGCACTTCCACGGTCTTAGTTCGACAAATACAGGGTTCGATACCTTCGAGTAATACCCCCATAACCGCAACAGGTTTACTTGAAGATAGCCAAATTCAATCAGGCTTAACCGTTAAAGCGAATCAAAGTAATTTACAAATTCGGCAAATTGATATTTCTTCCGAAATATCTACCGGTGACACGATGCAAAGACTTGTGACGGTTAAATTGGCCGGTGCGCAAACCTCTGTGGTTAATTTCATCCAGGATTTATTAAGAAGCTATCAGAATATTGGATTGAATAAAATCACAATTACGCAGTCTACCAGAGATTTATCCGACCCCCAGGTCAACTCTGTCCTTGACCTTGATGTTTTTCGAAATAATCCTTGACTACTATAAATGAGAGTAATTGCCGGGAAATGGAAAGGCGTTCATTTAAAAGCAGGCAATATCGAAGATTTCCGTCCAATTACTAACCGGATAAAAGAATCTTTATTTGGGATTCTCGGAGATCAAATCATTTCAACAAAAATATTAGATTTATATGCTGGTTCCGGGTCTATTGGAATAGAAGCGCTCAGTCGTGGTGCCAATCATTGTACATTTATAGAACGGTCACATAAAGTTGCTGATTTACTACTCAGAAATCTTCAGAAAATAAATATTGAACCTGACAATTATGAAGTAGTCACTGCGGATGTATATAAAACCATTCAATCCTTGAGTAAAAGGCAAGTTGAATTCGACACAATTTTTTCAGATCCCCCGTTTCGAAGACCCATTGCAGGTCGACTCTTACTTGCTTTATCTAAGACTTATTTGTTAAAAACAGACGGAACTTTGATTTTACGACATCATAAAACAGAATTGATTTCAGATCATATATACAATTTTGAATCAGTTAGAGTAAAAGCATTCGGAGATTCAATTGTAAGGTTTTTTAGACAGGTAATATGAAAAAGAAAATAGCTATTTATCCCGGAACATTTGATCCAATAACAAACGGGCATATAGATATCGTGGATAGAGCAAGAAAAATGTTTGATGAAGTCATCATTTCGATTGCTCAAAACCCGGATAAAAAGCCTTTGTTTTCTGTGGAAGAGCGAAAAGAAATGATTCGGGAATCGATTGTTTCTTTGGAAAACATTGAGGTTGATGCTTTTGAGGGATTATTGGTCCAATATGCCAGCATGAGGAATGCTGTCGCAATTATCCGTGGATTAAGAGCTATTTCAGATTTCGAGTATGAATTACAGATGGCTATGATGAATCGCAAATTGCGGGAAAAAATTGCAACTGTATTTCTCATGCCACACGAAAATTATATTTACTTAAATTCATCAATAGTTAAGGAGGTTGCCTATTTCGGAGAAGACATTTCACATCTTGTTCCTGAAATTGTAGTAAGGAAATTAAAGGAGAAATTTTCAAACAATCTAAATTCAGTGCGTAGAATTTAATTTTTATCGAAACATGCCGAACAAGAAAATCATTTTGTATACTTATAGACAATGCTTTTGATAGGGGCTTTTCTTAAATTTATGAAAAAGCAAAATAAAAAAAACAAATTGAATAAGCATGAATTTATCTAAAAGGCTTTCAAAGATAACACCTTCCGAGACATTGGCAATAACTAAGCGAGTTCTTGAAATGAAGACCAATGGAGAAGATGTAATTGGTCTTGGAGCAGGAGAACCGGACTTTGATACACCGGTACATATCCGGCAGGCAGCCATTGAAGCAATCAATGCCGGCCACACTCGCTATACACATGCAATGGGGATTCCGCAATTGCGTGAGGCGATTTCACATCGCTTTAAGAAGGAAAATGGAATAGATCATGGGCCTGATGAAATCATTGTTTCCTGTGGCGGAAAGCATGTATTGGCAACGGCTTTTCTGGCAATTTGTGATGAAGGAGATGAAGTTCTAATTCCCTCTCCATATTGGGTCAGCTATCCGGCCATGGTAAGGCTTTCCGGTGCAAAACCTGTTTTTGTTCCCACCATGCTTGATAATGGATTTTCTTTCGATACAGAATTACTAAAAAAGTCAATAACGGAAAAAACAAAAGTCTTTATGTTTTGTAATCCGGTAAATCCGACAGGCGTTGTTTATGGCGTAGATCAAACAGATCAAATTGTTGAAGTTTTAAAGGATACAAACATCATCATCATAACCGATGAGTTATATCATTCGATGATATTTGATGACATAAAAATCCGGTCTCTGGCCACATATCCTGAGTTGGAGGGAAGAGTTATTTCAGTTAGCGGAGTTTCAAAAGCTTACGCTATGACCGGATGGCGAATTGGATATGCAGCAGGACCACAAAAGTTTATCTCACAAATGGGTAAAATTCAAAGTCATATGACGTCGAACCCGACATCCATAGCGCAATGGGCAGCACTTTCTGCATTGACCAGTTCACAGGATTGTGTTCAAGAAATGACAGCAATCTTTAAACAAAGAAGAGACTTTGTCTATGAAAGTCTTATGAAAATTAAGGGAATCGGATGTCATCGCAGCCAGGGAACCTTTTACATATTTCCTGAAGTGTCTAAGTTTTTTCCTGCACATATAAATGAATACAAAATTGAAAACGTGGTAGATTTGTGTAATTACATTCTTGAAACCCAGAAGGTAGCATTAGTACCGGGTAGCGCATTTGGTAGTTCAAAACATTTGAGAATTTCTTTTGCAACTTCTATGACAAACTTACAACAGGCAATGGAAAGGGTTCATTCAGGATTATATAATTTGTCTGAGCTTAAAGAAAACTAATGGATTCTTTTGTTAAGTCGATATAAAATAAGGGAAAAACTCATTTTTGGAACAGTTTTTGTAATTATTAAAATGCAGCTAACGAGGAACCGCAAATAAACAGTTTTTGTAGTCCAACTTAATTCAATGTGTCAAAATGAAACAAGCCAAGGGTATATAACCCTGGGAGAGTAAATATGCAACAAACAAGATATTCCAATTCAATACGTTTTGAAAATAGAGAATTTCTTGTCGAAACGTGGTATGATTCGGAAGAATTAGATGTAGTAACCCAGATAATGGAAAATGGCCATATTTTGGATACCTATAAATTACAAGTGAATGAAAATACTACTGAAGAAGAGTCTCAATCACTTACTGAGGAAACCCATAAGAACATTTCTACGGACTGGGAATTATTGTTTTACATGTACAGGAAAGTGAAAGGCTCTAACCACGTTCAATCATTAAACAAGCTCGGATTGGTTTTCGAAAAAAGAAACCTACTCACCGAAGCGATTGATTGTTTTAATGATGCATTATCGATAGACAAAGACTATGTAGATGCAAGTATTAATCTCGGTAACGTTTACACCAAGGCAGGATTATTTGACCAGGCAATCGAGCTGTTTAACAAAACTATAGAAAAAACTCCAGATTACCCCGATCTGCATTATTCACTTGGCATCGCTTATCGTAAAAAAGAAGATTTTATTAATTCGATTAATTCGCTGGAGCGAGCAATAGAAATAAATCCCTCTTATGATGTCGCTCACTTCATGCTTAGTAAGGTATATTTATCGAGTATGAATGGTGAGCAACACACTTCTGATATGATTCCAAGTCCTTTAAGGCAAAAGAAAATATTGGCTCATTTACAAAAATCGGTAGATTTAAATCCAACGTTCGATCGATTCGAAATACGAAAATCTATCGAAGAAATTCAAAATGGAAACTTTGAAGAAGCGATTAACTTGGTTGAGGAAGTCGATTGTTTAAACCAGGATCAACAAAGCAATCATTTTGATGAAGAGTTTTATCTCCGATTTATGTTTGGCGGTAAGGGCAAAGACGACCGACTTCTCTCTGATTATATTGATGTGCTAAAAGAGAAAATAGAAGAGAATCCGGGGTTTCCGGATCTTCGAAATAATTTGGGCGTTGCCTACCTAATTCAATGTAGAAATACATTCTTGAAAGCGATGGATCAATTTCGAACATCGCTAAAAATCAATCCTTCATATAAAGTTGCTAAAAAGAACTTGAAATTGGCGGAAAATGAGGGAAAGGGGTTTATTATCTTATTACGAGCACTGTTAAAATAAACCTGGAAGTAAAATATGAGAAAATGGATTTTCTTTGTTTTTGTCTTTGTTTTATCCCTTGTTCTAAAAGTTGCAGCACAAGAAATAGATAGTGGCGTTTCAGTTATCCCGTTAAATTCAAAAATAGGGTCCCACACACTATATGAAGTAAAGTTTACTTCTTCTGATACCATAAGTCAAAACGCCAGGTTTTCTCTTACTTTCCCTCCGGAGTTTGATTTGTCAAAAGTTTCATTAGCTGGTTCAAATACAATGAATGGTGGGTTTCGTGTGACGGTCAAAGACACTATTATAGAAATAGGTAGAAATGGTGAAGGTAAACCGGTTTATCCCGGGAACGAATTAAACCTTTTGTTTAGTGTTGTAAAAAACCCGGATAATGCAGGTAAAAATTATTTAGTATTGTTTCGTGTTTTAGAAGCCTCTGGGAATACGGTTTCATCAACACGAAGCAACCCAATTGTAATTGTAAATTAGATCTCTGATTTTAATAGAAATTCGGATTGGACACAAATGCACGTAAATTTATGGAAGAATTATAAAACCTTCTTTTTTGTAGCATTAATTGCTTTTGGCTTTTCATCGAATGTCTTTGCCCAGGTTGTAGCTCAAAGCACTGAAGTGGGGATTATGACAAATTATACATTTACTTTTAGTATTGTCGGTACGTTAGATTCTGCAGCAACATTTACGGCTACATTTCCTTCCGGATTTGATGCGTCAAACGTAAACATCGCTACTAGTTCTACAATGGATGGTGGATTCGATATTACATCTACAACGACGACTACGGTGAATTTTAAACGGGATGGAACAGGAACAGATGCCACGGGTGAGCATAACGTGATCATTGGTATTGTTAAAAATCCCACTGTAACAGGTGCAACATCGGATATTGTATTTGACGCAACACATAGTGCGGGTGATGGTAGTGGAGATGCAGATGTTAGTAATGGAGTAACAATAACAGCTGGCGCGGCACATCGAGTGAAGGTGTTAAGCGGATTGAGCGGCGAGACTTCTGAAGTAACGACGTCAGGGTTGACGCCCAATGGTACATTGCCGGTCCATGCATCGAGTTTTGATTCGGATGACA
>CAYXGW010000002.1:0-136419 GCA_964464595.1 uncultured Deferribacteres bacterium | reverse complement strand
TTGCGGTTTTGGAAAAGACCGCCAGCATGGGTATAAAGATAGTAGTGGTGAGTATCCCCGAAGAAAGATAAAAAATATCCCAGAGAGAATCGGTGAAAAGGGCATAAAGATAAGCCAGTCCGACCGCTCCAGCCGACATCCAGCGGGAAATGGTGGTCCGGTTAATATGCGCTTTCCTTCTCTTGAGGATCGGTTCCACCAGGTCGTAGGACAGGGAAAGAGCTACCACATTGCTGCAAGTATCGATGGTGGACATGGCTGCCGCCGCCAGACCAATGCTTAGAATGACGCTGAGCCAAACCGGCGCATGGTTCTGCATAAACACCGAAAAGATGGAAGCGCCCTCATTCAGATTTGCAGGAATGATCGCGCCGTTCGGTGGATAGAGATAAAGCGCCGCCAATCCGATGATCATCGGTAATAGGGTCAGGAATAAAAGGGAATTGAACATAGAAATGACAACAGCTTGCCGTGCCGCGTTGTCGTTTTTACTCGCCTGCAGCCGCAGCCAGATATCGCTTTCCACCAGCCAGCCCGGCAGGTAAGCAATCAATGTCATGAAAATAAGAGGCAGGCCGGGAGCCAGCAGGGCTAGCGCCGAGGAATTCACTTTTGGCGGCGAAGGTAAACGGGCAAGCCAACCCAGTATGGAAGTTTCTGACAAAATCACACTTCCTGAAATCCAGGCAATAGCGGTGATAAAAAATGCCACCATTGCAAATTGTATTCTGTCGGTAATCACAACGGCTGAGAAACCTCCCATAAGCGAATAAGACGCAACCACAACAGCAATAAAAGCCAATACAAAGTGAAATGGCAGCTCCAACAGCGGACTTAACACATGAGCTGCGGCAAAGATCTCGGCGCCGCCCCAGGTCAAAAATACGAATGCAAGGGGCAATGCCAAAAAAGTTCGGGCTCTTTGTCCGAAGCGATTAGCGACCATTTCCGGTTGGGAAAATGCCGGTAGTTTGCGAAAACGGGAGGTGAAGAAATAATAGCCAGTCATGGTCAACAACCAGGGGATCGGCACCAGCCACAGCGCGCCCAATCCATACCAATAGTAGAGTTGTACCGTGTAAACGCACGACCAGCTAATCGACATAAAACCGGCCGAGATCGAAATACCTGCAGACCAACCGGATAAAGAGCGGCCGGCGCTCCAAAATTCCGCGTCCGGTTTTGGACTGGTTTTGGTGCGCAGGAATCCTCGCCAGCCGATGTATAGTACGGCGGCGGAATAGAGCAGAAGGCCGAGCCAGTAGATGTATTTTGTGTTCATGATATGAAGGCTATTTATTTATTAACCGCAAAGACGCTAGGAACACAAAGTCTATATTATTTAACGCAGAGATCGTTGAGTTCACAGAGAGATTTCAAATGTAATTTTAGCGTTCTCTGGTTTCTCTGCGTTTGAAAATTAGCTATTTTAAACTATTCTCAAAAATATCTATTTTGCAATTTAATCCTTGTATTTGATATTAAAACTGTAAATTATGCCAAAATGAAGAAGAAAATAAAGATGAGAAAGGTTCGCTAATTTAATCACAATTCTACTCTATTATCCTGCATAAAATAGATTCTTCGAAAATGAACATTATAGACTTTCAAAAGTAATTACTATGCAAAAGAGCCATAAAAATCAAAGTCTCAGGCTAATAAATTGGCAGAATGAATTGAAAAGTGAAATCAAAAAAATCTCAAATGATAATGGAGGTTAGATTATGCAAAATAGTAAATCAATTAAAGCTATTTTCTTTAATAATGGCATGGTCTTTATGAAAATTTTGAGGAATGGTTGTTGAATTCATCTAATTGTTTTGTGTTCTTTGGCAAGAGATGGACATCGGTGCTAAACGATCCGTGATGGTCCCGTTTGACGGTTAAGTCGAATAATACGACGATCCAATTTCATCCCACCATTTTGGATCGTTAAAAGAGTTCCCTCCTAATTTCTTACCAAATAACAACAAATTTAATTTTTATATCATTTAATACTTGAATGAAGCCGAAATAGTATGTGAATAAAAGCCTTGGAGGGCATCATGAGCAGTCAAAAAAAAGAAGAAATTGTTGCTTCTAAAAATGGGGGAAATCATTCAATATTAAACAAAATGCGGGATATGATAGAACCAAAACACTATCAGCAACTTAGTTGGTCCGGTACTTTTGAGGAGTATCTCCATCTAATAAAAAAAGATCCTAACCTACTTCGCAATGCATACCAACGAGTTTATGATATGATAATGACCGCAGGATGTGATGAATATGTTGATAACAAAGATAAAATTATTCATTACAATTTTTTTGACGATCCGGCTCATGCTGGCAAGGATGCTATATTCGGTTTGGATCTCTCATTGATGAAGTTGATCCATCTGTTTAAATCTGCTGCTAAATCTTACGGCACCCAGAACCGTGTTTTACTTCTCCACGGTCCGGTAGGAAGCTCAAAAAGTACAATTGTCCGATTAATAAAAAAAGGTTTAGAAAGTTATTCTTTAAGGGATGAGGGAGCCTTATATTCGTATTCCTGGAAACTTAAAGACAACGAAGGAAATGAAACATGGGAAAACTGCCCCATGCATGAAGAACCGATTCATTTAATTCCCCTGGAAGTTCGAAATACTTTGTTTGATGATCTTGGAATTGATCTCAAGGGAAACATGAAAGTATTGCAATCTGAATTATGCCCCTTTTGCCGTTATTATTTTAAAGAAAAATTAGACCGGTATAATGGAGATTGGGTGAGTGTTATTGGCGATGTAAAGGTTCGAAGAATTGTATTGTCCGAACAAGACAGAATCGGAATTGGTACATTTCAACCAAAGGATGAAAAAAATCAAGATTCTACAGAGTTAACGGGAGATATCAATTATCGTAAAATAGCAATTTATGGTTCAGATTCTGATCCGAGAGCCTTTAATTTCGATGGTGAGTTTAACATTGCAAACCGGGGAATTATTGAATTCATTGAAGTATTAAAACTCGAGGTCGCTTTCTTATACGATCTTTTGGGTGCGTCACAAGAACATAAGATCAAACCCAAGAAGTTTGCACAAACAGATATTGATGAAGTGATTATTGGTCATACAAATGAACCTGAATATAAAAGGCTGCAAAACAATGAATTCATGGAAGCTTTAAGAGATAGAACTGTCAAAATTGATATTCCTTACATTACTCGTTTAGATTGTGAAATAAAGATCTATGAGAAGGATTTTAATGCTGATAAAATTAAAGGAAAGCATATCGCCCCGCATACAGTGGAAATGGCCTCAATGTGGGCTGTGTTAACAAGATTAGAAGATCCAAAACATGCCCAACTCACAATGATGCAGAAATTAAAACTTTACAATGGGAAAACCTTGCCTGGATTCACAGAGGATAGCGTTAAAGAACTGATGGCGGAAACCAGCAGGGAGGGAATGGACGGTATCTCGCCGAGATATATTCAGGATAAAATATCTAATGCTTTAGTGAATGAAGACGAAAGCTGTGTAAATCCATTTATGGTTTTAAATGAATTAGAATCAGGACTAGAGCATCATAGCTTAATCGGTTCTAACGAGCAACGCCATCGTTATAGAGATCTTCTTGCTTTAGTAAAAGAAGAATACGAAGATATCGTAAAAAACGAAGTCCAGCGTGCTATAGCTGCCGATGAAGAAGCCTTAACCAGGCTCTGTGCCAATTATATTGACAACATTAAAGCCTATACGCAAAAAGAAAAAGTAAAAAACCGTTATACCGGCCAAAGTGAAGAACCGGATGAGCGTTTGATGCGATCGATAGAAGAAAAAATAGAAATTCCCGAAAGTAGGAAAGAGGATTTTAGACGAGAAATTATGAATTATATTGGTGCATTGGCAATTGAAGGAAGAACGTTTGATTTTCGGACAAATGAACGCTTGCAAAAGGCGCTTGAGTTGAAATTGTTTGAGGATCAAAAAGATTCAATTAAATTGACCAGTTTGATTTCACATGTCGTTGATAAAGATACACAAGAAAAAATTGATGTAGTGAAATCGCGTATGATTAAATATTACAACTATTGTGATGTATGTGCTACGGATGTCTTACAATATGTAGCAAGTATTTTCGCCCGCGGAGATGTTAAAGGCAACTCATAATGTAGAGATGTTCAATGGTAAAAAAAATTGAAAAAGATGTTGCTCGATTTAACAAGATCGTTAAAGGAACCATCAGGAAGGACCTTGCGAAATACATTTCAAATGGTGAACTGATTGGTCGAAAAGGGAAGGAATTGGTGAGTATACCGATTCCTCAGATTGAAACTCCAAGATTTAAATTTGATTATAAGCAAGCCGGTGGCGTGGGGCAGGGGGAAGGCGAAGAAGGTACATCTATTGGATTTGAACCGGATGGTGAAGGAAACGGCAAAGCAGGCGATAGTCCCGGCCAGCATATCCGGGAAGTTGAAATTA
Organism: uncultured Deferribacteres bacterium; assembly: GCA_964464595.1. GTDB lineage: Bacteria > Zhuqueibacterota > JdFR-76 > JdFR-76 > DREG01 > JADFJB01. Next base: position 131,971 of record CAYXGW010000002.1, on the reverse strand, counting down.
GTTTGCAAGAGCTCGCCGAAATCCTTGGTGAGGAATTGAAACTTCCCAGGATTGAACCGAAAGGTAAGAGTAATATATTAACTCAAAAAGATAAGTACACTGTCATTCGAAACACAGGTCCTGAATCATTACGCCATTTTAAAAGGACCTATAAAGCTGCGTTAAAGAGACAAATTTCTTCCCAAAGTTATGATTTTGATTTACCGATTGTAGTGCCAATACGTGAGGATGTTCGCTACAAATCCTGGAAAGAAACCAAATTACCCGACACCAACGCAGTCATTTTCTACATTATGGATGTATCCGGGTCGATGGGGGATGAGCAGAAAGAAATCGTTAGAATTGAGTCTTTTTGGATTGATACCTGGCTAAAAGCAAATTATAAAGGCATCAGTACAAGATATATTGTCCACGATGCTGCAGCGTACGAGGTCAATAAGGAGACATTCTTTACTTTAAGAGAGAGTGGAGGTACCATTATTTCAACTGCATACAAATTGTGTTCGAATATTATTGCAAAAGACTATAGCCCCAATGAATGGAATATTTATTTCTTCCAGTTTTCGGATGGAGATAATTGGGGTGAAACGGATAATTCAAAATGCATTGACATTTTGAACAATCAATTATTACCCGTTTGCAATTTATTTGGATATGGTCAGGTAAAAAGTGATTATGGTTCCGGAGAGTATATAAACTTTCTGGAAAACCACCTGGGATCAGAGGAAAAAGTGGTTTTATCAACAATAGAGTCCAAAGATGATATATTGAATTCTATTAAAGATTTTCTTGGAAAAGGATTATGAATTATAAATTTGTAAATCAATTATGGCATTAGACATTGAAAAACTAAAGGCAGCTAAAGCTGAGATCAAAGAGTATGCCGAAAGTTATGGTTTGGATTTATATGAAACCATATTTGAGATAGTGGATTACGCGCAAATGAATGAATTGGCCAGCTTTGGTGGTTTTCCTAATCGCTATCCGCACTGGCGTTTTGGTATGGAATACCAGCAAATGCGAAAAAGTTATGCCTATGGACTCCATCGTATTTATGAAATGGTGATCAATAACAATCCATCTTATGCTTACTTGCTAAATTCAAACAAATTATCTGACCAAAAACTCGTAATGGCCCATGTTTACGCTCATGTGGATTTTTTCAAAAATAATCTTTGGTTTGAGCATACGGATCGTCGAATGATTGATGAGATGGCAAATCATGCCACCAGAATTCGTCGCTATATTGAAAAATATGGATATGATGTTGTCGAGGATTTTTTAGACAGCTGTCTCACTATCGAGAATCTCATTGATTATCATTCGCCATTCATTCGGAGAGATTCAAAAGATATCTTGGAGCAAGATGAGGAACAACATCCGATTGTGCATAAAATGAAAAGTAAATCTTACCTGGATTCTTATGTGAATCCTAAGGAATTTCTGGAACAACAGAAATTAGCACAAGAAAACGAAAGTAATAAAAGCAGGGTGTTTCCGCAGCATTCAGGAAAAGATATCCTTCAATTTTTGATCGAATATGCTCCGATAAAGAAGTGGCAACAGGACATTCTTTCCATCATCCGAGAAGAAGCATATTATTTTGCCCCCCAAGGTCAAACAAAAATCATGAACGAAGGTTGGGCAACATACTGGCATTCTCGAATGATGGCTGAGAAAATCTTAACCGATGCGGATATTATCGATTATGCTGACCATCATTCAGGAACCGTCGCAACCTCCCCAGGGAAATTAAACCCATACAAACTGGGGGTGGAATTGTTTAGAGACATCAAAGATCGGTGGGATAAAGGAAAATTTGGCAAAGAATTCGATGAATGTGACGATTTGAAAAGTAGAATGAATTGGGATATGAACCTGGGTTTGGGAATAGAGAAAATATTTGAAGTACGCAGGCTTTATAATGATGTAACATTTATTGATGCCTATCTAACCGAAGATTTTGTTCGTGAACAAAAAATATTCACGTATGAATTTGATAATCGGGATAAGGCTTATAAAATTGATAGCCGGGTGTTTAATAAAATTAAAAAAAAACTGTTAACAAGTTTAACCAATTTAGGTCAGCCGGCCATTGAAGTTGAAAATGCAAATTATGAGAATAGGGGAGAGCTATATCTGATTCATCGTTTTGATGGTGTTGAATTACAATATAAATATGCCCAGGAAACGATAAAAAACTTACACAAAATATGGACACGACCTGTTTTGATTGAAAGTACATTTAATGGCAATCCCGGGGTTTTATCTTTTGATGGTGAAAGTTTTTTACTTCAGAAAACGTCTGATCTGGTAGTAAAGAAAGAAGAAATACTATAATCTGGTTTGAGTAATATTTTGAAATTTTTGGAGGTATTCAATGGATTTAGGTAGATGGTTTGTAAATACGATTTTACAAAACGCTCAAACTATGCAAGAAAGAGTTCGAAGACAATTTCGAGTTTCTGGTGAGAAAGATAATTTTGAATTTACAGTTTTTCTTGAAGACGTAGAAAGATTGTCAGCACAATTGAACAATATTACAATTCAATACCAGTTAAAACAGGAATTGGATCGAGTTAAGTTTGATTCCCTATTAAAACTAATTACGGAAAGGATCACATATTTACCGGAATCCCTGAAAATTATTGAAAAAGATAATCAAAACAAACAGGCTCTTTTACGTAGCGAAAGTCCGGTTAAGAATGAGAAGGTTATTGAATATTTTGAATTATTTGTAACTCCAAAAATCCGAATGGAATTAAAGCGAAATCGAAATTTAAATAATGAAACCCATTCAATCTCATTTGTGATTGGTTTTGATTTGCTGGAAAGACTCATTAATGATTTGAGTGAACTAATCAAAGAGGTTGGCTTGAAATCCGGCTAAACAACCCTTCTTTTTATAGAATAAATTTTGTCAAATAACCACTTTTAAAATAGGCTTGATAAAGCCGTTTCACCTCGTTATATTTGATCCGATTCATAATTTATCAAAATTAAATATTTATATTTCTGGTTTACTGTTTTAGTGGATAGGTGAATTATAATGGTGTCGGTTTCCGGACAAGTAATAGATAATTTGGCCTATGAAAATAAATTAGACCGGCAAGGTTATAAACGAATTGCGGGAATTGATGAAGCAGGTCGTGGCCCCCTGGCTGGTCCTGTTGTCGCTGCTGCGGTTATTTTACCTTTCTATCAAATGATTCCGGAAGTAACAGATTCCAAATTGTTGGATGATAAAAAAAGGAGAGAGCTTTTTAAATTAATCAAGCAAACTGCGTTTTCTATCGGGGTTGGAATTGTCCCACATGTTGAAATCGATCGGATTAATATTCTCCAGGCAACTTTCAAAGCAATGTCTCTAGCTGTGGATGTTTTACCACGCAAAGCTGATTATGCATTGATTGATGGTAATCAACAACCAGACCTGCAAGTTCCAATGTCAACAATAGTTGGGGGCGATTTGAAATCTTATTCTATTGCAGCTGCTTCAATTATTGCTAAAGTGACACGCGATAATTTGATGATTAAGTATGATGGAAAATATCCTTTATATGGATTTGCTCAAAACAAAGGATATAGTACTCAAGATCACCGTAAAGCAATAGAAAAATATGGTCCATGCCCAATTCATCGAAGATCTTTCAATTGGATTTTATCATGAGTACTTATCGCCAATTGCTTGGCCGCAAGGGGGAAGAAATCGCAGAAAGATTCCTGATTCAAAAGAATTATGAAATCATTCAACGCAACTACCGTCGTTATCGTGGAGAAATTGATTTGATTGCAAAGGATGGCGGCTGTCTGGTATTTGTCGAAGTGAAGAGTGTTTCGAGTGACAGATTTGGTCAGCCCGTTAGCAAAGTTAACCAACAAAAACAAAAGCAACTGGGGAAAATTGCCATGGCTTACTACCAGGAATTTGATCTATTCGATCAGGATAGTCGCTTCGATATTGTGACGGTTATCTTTAAAGGTAGTAAACATATAGTCAATCACATAGAAAACGCCTTTTGGTTGGAAAATTCATCTTGAAATCTAAATTTGGACTTTACACCTGGGAAATTGGCAAATGGGTTCTTGTGATCTATTTATTGCTGCCATTAACAAAAGTAATGAATGGAGTAGCGGTAGGTTTCACTCGTATAGTCATTGGAGAAACATTATTGATCATTTTTATCGGAAAGATGTTTTATGATACCGTAATTTGGAAATTCATTCGCACACGCAATGATACAGGTAAAGAAATTATTGGAATGATTGGATTATTGGTATCGATTGGATTTATTTTGATTATGTTTTTCCTTTTGTTTGGGGTTACTTTGTTGATGTATTTTAAAAATCAATCCCAGGCAATGTAACTTTTCATATCTTTACAACTTACAGTCAAAATAATCTGAAATCATCATCCTTGTAATCGGTATTATTCTTTCACATTCTAAACTAAACAAGATAGTTCTAAAAGTTTACCATCATGCCAAATCCAACAAAGAAAATGGCAAATCATTTGAATAACCAGAATTCTATAGTTGGCGCCGTAGAAAGAATTACTTATCGGAATGATGAAAATGATTATGTGATTGCAAAGCTACGACTTGGTGAGTCCAAAGCGAATATAGTTACAATAGTCGGTTTTCTGCCTACAATTTACGAAGGAGAAAGAATTCAAGCTTCAGGGGAATGGCTAAATCATCCAAAATATGGTTTTCAATTTCAAGTAAGTGAATTCAAATCTATGGAACCCACAACGATAATTGGCATTCAGAAGTATCTATCCTCAGGTCTAATCAAGGGGATTGGCCCCGTATATGCGGAAAAAATTGTCGGGAAATTTGGACTTTCTACGTTGACGGTTTTGGACGAAAACGCCAAACGCCTTAAAGAAGTAAAAGGCATCGGAAGAAAGCGATACCAAATAATTGTAGATGCGTGGCAATCCCAAAGACAAATCAGAAAAGTTATGCTTTTTTTAGCAAGCCATGGAGTCAGTTCAACATATGCCATTAAGATTTACAAGGAATATGGCACCCAGTCAATTTCCGTTCTGAAAAAAAATCCCTACCAATTAGCTGAAGATATTTTTGGAGTTGGATTTTTCACGGCAGACAAGATCGCAAAAAATATCGGAGTCAGCGAAACAGAGCCTGCCCGTATAGAATCCGGGATCAAGTATATTTTAAACCAGGCAAAAGATCAAGGACACTTATTTCTGCGGCAAGAACAATTATTTGTATCTTGCTCGGAGTTACTTAAAGTAGAAAAATCATTGATTCAAGGTGTTTATCATGATCTTACGAAATTAGGTCATTTGATTGAAGAAAAAGACGAAGTCTATCTGCCGTATTTGCATAGAGCAGAAATAGAGACAGCCGAATTAATGATAAAATTGTTGAAAGCTCGTTTTCGAAGTTTCTCCAGTAATTTATTCGAGGATTGGTTAAATACGAATGTGAAACGGGGCTTTGAATTTAATAAAAAACAAAAAGAAGCCATTTTAAAAGCACTGCGAGAAAAAATATTAATCATAACAGGTGGGCCGGGAACGGGAAAAACCACACTGGTAAAAGGGATTATTCATCTTTTTTCAAATCTTAAGCAAAATGTTAAATTAGCTGCACCAACAGGTCGAGCCGCCAAACGACTTTCCGAATCAACAGGACATAAAGCGGTTACCATCCACAGGTTATTGGAATTTGACGCTAGCCGATGGCAATTCAGTAAAAATGACAATAATCTTCTGCAGCTTGATGTGTTAATTATCGATGAAATGTCAATGGTAGACATTTTACTCACCCATAGCCTGGTAAAAGCATTACCGTTTTTAGCTCGCTTAATCGTAGTGGGCGATGTCAACCAGCTTCCATCTGTTGGTCCCGGTAATGTTTTGAAAGATATGATTCGATCTAAAACAATACCTGTTGTGAACCTGGATCAAGTTTTTCGTCAAGCAGAAAACAGTGACATAATTCGCAATGCGCATCTCATAAACCAGGGATTAACAATTGAATTAACAAGAAAGAATAAACCTGTTAACTCTTCAAATAACACTCTAAATAAAAGGATTAAACCCATAGACGATTATGGAGATTTCTTATTTGTTCAGGAAGAAGATCCTGGGAAAATAGCCGGGTTGATAATAGAATTGTGTACCAAGAAACTTCCCGGTCGATACAACTATAATCCGATCAATGATATCCAGATTCTTACACCCATGCATAAAGGATCTCTGGGTGTTGAAAATTTGAATAAACTCCTGCAGTCTCGTGTAAATCCAAATAAGTTGTCGATTCAAAAAGGTCACCAGGAATTCCGATTAGGTGATCGAGTTATGCAGATTAGGAATAATTATGACAAAAATGTATTTAACGGGGATATCGGAAAAATCACATTAATCGATCTCAAAGATCAAACGGTCACAATAACTTTTGAAAAACGGGTTGAGTATAAGTTCAGCGATCTGGATGAAATAGTACTTGCTTACGCAACGACAGTGCATAAAAGCCAGGGTTCTGAATTTCGTGTTGTAATCATCCCTATCGTAACCCAGCATTATTTGATGTTACAACGGAATTTATTTTACACTGCGGTTACAAGAGCAAGAGAATTAATGATACTTATTGGTACCAAGAAAGCGTTAGGAATGGCTATAAAAAACAACAAAGTTCATGAAAGAAATACTAGGTTATCATCACGTTTACAGGTATTATTTTCTTCAAAATCTGTCGATTTATAACTTTTTACAAAAATCATGCCTTTTCTTGACATTCTCCCTGAATTGCCATAAATTGATCAGTCTTATTGTAAAATATTTTTAAGGTATGTATGTCTATTTCAATTAAAGATGTTGAGAAAATCGCTAAATTAGCTAAACTAAAATTTACTATTCCGGAGAAGGAAAAATTAGCTATTCAATTGGCGGATATTTTAAATTACGTACAAAAATTGAATGAATTAGATACGGAAAATGTCGAAGCATCACATCACGTGTTAAATATTGTGAATATAACACGCGAAGATAAAACCGCTGAATGTCTAACTTCAGAACAAGCTACAAAGAACGCTCCAAAGAAAGTCAATGGCTTTTTTAGTGTGCCAAAAGTAATCTCCCAGGAAAATAATGATACAAAACCAAATTAAAAATCATACTATCGGAATAATACCAGCACGATTTGGCTCCACTCGATTTCACGGAAAAGTATTAGCAACGATAGTAGGGAAACCGATGATTCAATGGGTGTATGAGCGTGCAATTCAAGCCAAATTATTGCAAAGAGTTATAGTTGCAACGGATGAGCTTAAAGTAAAGCAGGTCGTTGAAAGTTTTGGTGGTGTAGCACTAATGACCAGTGACAAGCACAAAACCGGGACAGATCGAGTCGCCGAAATAGCCGATCAAGTTGAAGCTGATGTAATTGTCAATATTCAGGGAGATGAGCCACTAATTTCACCCCAGGCAATCGATGAATTAATTGAACCATTTTCACACGATAATGTGATAATGGCTACTTTATGCCGTAAGGCCAATAATGTGGAAGAAATCAATAGTACAAATACAGTAAAAGTTGTGTTTGATAAAAACCAAAATGCATTATATTTTTCTCGAGCTTCAATTCCTTTCTATAGAGATGTTCAATCGCAAAATGATCCATTAAATATTGATGATTATTTTCAGCATATTGGTATTTATGCTTACCGTAAAGAGTTTTTGCTTAAACTAACTGAACTTCCTCAAACAAGACTTGAGAAAATAGAAAAATTGGAGCAGTTAAGGGTATTAGAAAACGGTTTCAACATAAAAGTAATTCAAACCAAGTATAACCCTGTTTGTGTTGATGTAAAGGAAGATATCAGGAAAGTAGAAGAATTGATGGACGTTATGGAGCCATTACATGCTTGATTCAGTGATGACAACATCCGTATCTCAGACAAAATATATTTTCGTAACCGGAGGAGTTGTTTCATCACTTGGAAAAGGAATTGCCAGCGCGTCCCTTGGTAGGCTATTGAAATCCCGTGGGATTAATGTAACTATCCAAAAATTTGATCCTTATATTAATGTTGATCCCGGAACACTAAGCCCCTATCAGCATGGCGAAGTGTTTGTGACTGATGATGGAGCTGAAACAGATTTGGATCTGGGCCATTACGAACGTTTTATTGATATCAATATGTCGCAAAAGAATAATTCAACAACCGGACAGATTTATTATACTGTGATTTCAAAAGAGCGAAAAGGTGATTTTCTCGGTCAAACAGTACAAGTCATACCTCACATTACAGATGAAATTCAAGCCCGAATTAAGTCGGTCGCAGAGAATGACACTCAGTATGATGTTGTAATCACGGAAATCGGCGGTACTGTTGGTGATATTGAAAGCTTGCCTTTTCTGGAAGCGATTCGTCAATTTGCTTTAAAAGTTGGTAAGAATAATGCCATTTTTATTCATCTTACTCTAATTCCACATATAAAAGCTTCGGGAGAATTGAAGACTAAACCGACTCAACATAGTGTCATGCGTCTAAGAGAAATTGGTATTCAACCGGATATCCTACTTTGCCGAACTGAGTTTTCTCTTTCAGATGATTTAAGGGATAAAATCGGGTTGTTTTGTAATGTCTCTCCGAGATCGGTTGTTGAAGCAAAAGATGCCGAAACGATTTACGAAATTCCATTGACATTTCACAAAGAAAAGCTGGATAAGCTGGTTGTTGAATTACTTCAACTAAAATGTGAAGAGCCACAATTAGAAAGTTGGGGTCGATTTGTTAATATAATAAAGAATCCAAGCAAGAAAGTTAAAATCGCGATATGTGGCAAATATGTCGAATTACGAGATTCTTATAAAAGTATTATAGAAGCATGCAGTCATGCCGGTGTTGAGAACGAAGCCCAGGTTGAAATTAAGTGGATTGATTCCGAAGATATTGAGGAACAGGGTAGCAAACAATTATTGCATGATGTTTCAGGAATCCTGGTTTGCCCCGGTTTCGGTCATCGGGGTGTAGAAGGAAAAATCCAGGGCGCTAAATATGCACGTGAGAATAGCATCCCATATTTTGGCATTTGTTTGGGTATGCAATGCGCTGTAATTGAATTTGCCCGATACGTTTGTGGCCTTAAACAAGCCAATAGCACTGAATTCGCAAACGATACACCATACCCGGTAATTGATGTTATGCCGGATCAAATCGATATTGATTTGGGTGGCACGATGCGCCTTGGAGGGTATCCGTGTGTGATTAGCTCGAATACATTAGCTGAAAAAATATATGGACAATCTGAAGTTCGGGAAAGGCACCGTCATCGTTTCGAGTTGAACAATAACTATAGATCCATTCTGCAGGAAAACGGATTGGTTTTAAGCGGGATTTTTCCGCAAAAAGACCTGGTGGAAATTATCGAACTGCCATCTCATCCCTGGTTTATAGGAGTTCAGTTTCATCCCGAATTGCGATCCCGCGTAACCCGGGCACATCCAATTTTTAGAGAATTTATTCATGCTTCTTTAGATTTTTCTGAGAAACGTTAAACTGTTATTTTGATTAATAGAGCTTAATATTTATATGATCACAAAGATTATAAATATAAAAGATATTCAAATGGGTGGCGGTAAACCCATCGTTTTAATTTCAGGACCTTGTGTAATCGAAAGCCAGCAATTACTATCAGATACTGCCGGCACAATTCAATTACTCTGCAAAGAACTGGAGATACCCTTTATTTTCAAATCTTCATTTACAAAAGATAATAGATCATCCGTAGAGTACTTTCAAGGCCCAGGGTTGGAAGAAGGTCTGGAAATGCTGGATAAGGTTAAAAAAGAATTTAATATCCCAATTCTGTCTGATATCCACAATTCAAATCAGGCTCAAAAAGCTGCGGAAGTTTTGGATGTAATTCAGATTCCGGCATATCTTTCGATGCAAACCAGTCTGACTGTTGCAGCAGGAAAAACCGGGAAAGTAATTAATATTAAGAAAGGCCAATTTTTACATCCGGAAGATATGGGAAAAGTTGTAAATAAAATCGAAAGCACGGGAAATGAAAAAATTCTGCTTACAGAACGAGGCTGTGTATTTGGATATCATAATCTTGTTGTAGATATGCGATCTATTCCTATAATGCAGAAAACCGGTTACCCTGTCGTTTTCGATGTAACTCACGCCATTCGAATTTATGGCGTTCCTTCCAGCGACCCCTCTGGAGGAACTCCCGGATTTGTACCTGTATTAACAAGGGCTGGTGTGAGTACAGGTGTAGATGCTATTTTCATAGAAACACATCCGGATTGTAAGAATGCTAAATGCGATGCTGCAAGTATGTGGCCATTAGACCAATTAAAGGACCTTTTAATCCAGGTCAAAGAATTCGATCAGATTGCAAAAAAATACATGGATTAGTTGATTCTGAGCATAGCGAAGAAACTCTGGTTTGTAGAATTCTAATAAGATAGCATTATGAGATTCTCACTACATTCAAAATGGCATTGAATAATATCCTTTGATTATTAGAATATTACATCTGAAAAAAATAATAGGAAGAGTAAAATATGAAGTTTTACGTGGATTCTGCTGATATCAAAGACATAAAGGAAGCTAAAAACCTGGGCATTGCAGATGGAGTAACCACAAATCCGACTTTGATCATGAAATCAGGGAGAGATATGAAAGATGTTGTGGAAGAGATAGCCTCTGAAATCCAAGGCCCAATATTTACCGAGGTTATTCGACTTGATGAGTCCGGTATTTTGGAGGAAGGTCATGAAATGTCAAAATGGTCAGACCAAGTGGTCATAAAGATACCGGCTACACAAGAGGGTATCAAAGCGGCTCGTAAGCTTGAACTGGATGGAATACCAACCGGTATTACCCTTATTTTTTCTCCAACACAAGCTCTTTTGGCGGCAAAGGCCGGGGTGTCTTATCTTATCCCTTTCGTTGGTCGATTGGATGATGTTTCAATAGATGGCATCGAAATGATTTCACAAATACACCGTATATTACAAAATTACAGCGAATTACCCAGCCAGATATTAGCGGCTAGTGTTCGACATCCTATGCACATTTTAGAATTGGCTCTTATGGGTGTAGATATTGTAACAGCTCCGGTTTCCGTTTATAAACAGCTGGCTCAACACCCACTTACTGACATTGGGATTGAGAAATTTTTAAATGATTGGAAAAAATTAGAAAAGAATAGGGGTAAAAATGCCCGTTGAATTGTCAAAAATAAAAGTTGAAGATTTGGATCGTTTTGAATTTGCTGATAAAGCTGAGATTATTGAAAGAGGTAAACGGGTAATTCGAATTGAGGCGGCAGCTTTAAAAGTTCTTGAAAATAAGATCGATGATAATTTCTATGAAGCTGTAAAAATTATACACGATGCAACCGGTAGAGTGGTTATTACCGGAATCGGAAAATCCGGAATTATCGGAAAGAAAATAGCAGCTACATTTACCAGTTTGGGAAAAGCCGCTTATTTTTTACATCCGACTGAAGGTGTTCATGGTGACCTGGGTATGGTCATGAAAAATGATGTGACTATCTGTATTTCAAAGAGTGGAAATTCGGACGAAATAACTCAAATATTACCGATTTTTCGAAGGATTGGTGTGCCAATCATTTCTCTAACCGGTAATTCCCAGTCTGAACTTGCACTTCGAAGTGATGTGGTTTTGGATGTATGTGTGGATGAGGAAGCGTGCCCATTTGATATGGCACCAACTGCAAGCACAACCGCCACATTGGCAATGGGAGATGCTTTGGCAATTTCTTTAATCGAACTTAGGAATTTTAGTTTGGAGGATTTTGCATTATTGCACCCCGGTGGAGTAATCGGCAAGAAGTTAACATTAAGAATAGACGATTTAATGTTTACCGGTAAACGGGTGGCAAAAGTCCGTGAAGATGCGACTTTGCATGAGGTTCTGCTTGAAATAACAACAAAAAGGTTTGGTGCAACTGCAGTTATTGATGAGGATGATCAATTGATTGGGATTATTACGGATGGTGATTTAAGACGGCTTCTTGAAAAGCAGCTTAATTTTAATAAATACAGTGCCAGAGATATTTTATCTCCCCATCCGGTAGTCGCTAAAACCGGCATGATGGCTACCGATGTGATGAATATTGTGAAAATAAACGCAATCAACCAGGTTATTATTATTAACGAAGAAAAACAACCTATCGGAATGATTCATTTACATGATTTGTTGAAGGCTGGTTTATCCTAGTACAATTTATATTCATAAACGATGATAAAAGATATACTGATCAAATTATGGCCGATCATATTTATCAACCTGCTAGCTGGTTGTAGTATGAATTCTAATTTTACTCAGGAAGAGTTGGAAGAAGAAATAAAAGTGCCTGATCAAGAGAGTTGGGATGTGACATTTGAAGCGACGGAAAACGGCTTGGTTAATGCACAGTTGTGGTTTGATCATATTTCGCAGTTTAATGCTAGAAAAGAATATGAGTTTGATCAAAAATTTCGGATAGACTTTTATAATAATATTGGAGAAAAAACCAGCTGGATAACCGGAGAAAAAGGAAAGCTAAAAGAAGACAGAACATTAATGGAAGCGCATGGGAATGTTATCGCACACTCGGATAGCGCCGATGTTACATTGTTTACAGAGAGCCTGTTCTGGGACAATATCAAAAAGAAAATATTTACCAATGATTTTGTGACAATTGTTACTGAACAGGATACGATTTACGGAACCGGATTTGAAGCGGAAACGGATTTCAGTAAATGGGAAATAAAAGAAAGTAGAGGCCATACGAAAAGGCCTGTTGATATTGGCATAAAGTAACTGTCCGGAGTAATCAGGATTGCTAAAAATATGATGATGAAAATGATCCAAAAGTGGTCAAGACTGGATAATAGGTTCATTCGGTTTTTACTCTCTGTAGGTATAATTTTGCTGTTTATACAAAATGTACAAGCACAAAAAAATTGGGATAGATCAGGATTAACTTACTGGGATTCAGATAAACTTCAATATGAAATGCTAAATTCCCAAAAAGTTGTTCAGCTTATCGGTAATGTCTATTTTCGTAAAGGAAACCAGGAACTTCGGTGTGATCGTGCATTATTTTACGACGATCAGGATTTGGCGGTTTTTAAAGGTAATGTATTTTATCAGGACAGCAGTTATACTTTATTGGCAGATTATTTTGAATCTTACTCAAATCCGAAAAGAGAATTGGCTAGAGGTAATGTGGAGTTGGTTATAAATCAACAGAAGATATTTGCAGATGAAATAAGACACGAAGCTTTTAAGGATATGGTTTATGCAAATAATAATGTTCAATTTGTTGATCTGGAGAATGACGTTGTTGTTACTTGCGAAAAATTAACGTATGATAAAAAATTGCAGAAGTTATTATTGGAAGTCGATCCGAAATTTGTTAAAAATGACAGTTTGGGAAAACCTGAAATCACCATCGAATCACGGATCATCACTTATTTTGATTCAACTAAAGTTGCCATTGCCGAAGATAGTGTTGTAATTACACAAAGCAAAATCATTGCTCAAGCGAATCTTGCGGAATTTCACCAACAGGAAAGCCGGATTATCATTAAAGAAAACCCGCGAATAACTCAAAATAACAAAAATATGAAAGCAGACCAAATCGAGATGTTTTTTGAGAATGATTCATTGAGGCAGATATACTTAAACGGAAAGGGAGAAATGCTATCTAATTTTAAAATTGAAAATAATCCAGCTTTTGATCAATTGACAGGAGCGGAAATTTGGATTGACATTAAAGATGATTCTGTACGGCACATTAAAGTAAAGGGTCAGGCAATAAGTATCTATCATCTTATCGAAGAAGGAAAAGTTCAAGGTATTAACCATATTTTGGGTGATGAGCTTGCAATCAATTTTGCCAAGGGCTTAGTTAAAGATGTAACTGTCCTAGGTGATCCGGAAGTATCCCGTGGGCGATTTTATCCCCCAAAATCAAAAATCAAATCATTGCAATAAAAATAATTTTCCAGCAAATTGTGAAATCAAACAACCGAGATTTACTAAGAGTCGAAAACCTGGTAAAATACTATGGAAAACGACAGGTTGTAAAAGAGGTTAACATGAATGTTAACCAGGGTGAGATTGTCGGTTTACTAGGTCCAAATGGTGCTGGAAAAACAACAACGTTTTATATAATCGTTGGAATGATAAGACCGAATGACGGTGATATTTACTTGAACGAAGATCGTATAACAAAAATGCCTATGTTTCGCAGGGCTCGCCTGGGTATTGGCTATTTGTCACAAGAGCCATCAATTTTTAGAAAGCTAACAGTAGAAGAGAATCTTATTTCGATATTGCAAATGTTAAAGCTTTCTGTGCGCGAACAGGAAGGCAGATTACAAAATTTACTTGAAGAATTTGGTTTGACACATATTCGAAAAAATAAGGCATATAATTTATCCGGTGGCGAAAGACGCCGCGTTGAAATCTCTCGGGCGCTTGTTCTCAATCCAAAATTTCTATTACTGGATGAGCCCTTTGCAGGGATTGACCCCATCGCTGTAGATGATATCCAAAATATCATCATGAATTTAAAAGAAAAAGGGATCGGAATTTTGGTTACTGATCATAATGTCCATGAAACATTGGAAATTACCGATAGAGCATATCTACTTTATGATGGTAGTGTATTAAAATCAGGAACCTCTGAATTCCTTGCCAACGATTCTGAAACAAAAATGCTCTATTTAGGTGATAAATTTAAGTTAAATAGATAGGAAAAATTGAAATTCTCATATAAATTTGGGTTGGTTTTAGGATGTTAAGTCAAAAACTATCAATGGGTTTGCATCAAACCCAATCACCTCAACAGGTATTACTTTCAACATTACTGCAATTACCGCTTATAAGATTGGAGCAGCGCATTAAAATTGAATTGCAGGAAAATCCTCTTTTGGAAGAAGTCCTTGATGAGGATGTGGAAATGGATGAAGATTCTTCTTTGGAGCAAGAAGTTCCGGAAGATTCAGAGAATAAAGAAGAGGATACTGATTCTGCTGATGGTGAAAAAGAAGATGAGATCGATTGGGATTTAATAGCGGGAGAAGACGAGTATGAATTCAGGATTCCCAAAGATCCGAATATTGAAGATTATGAACGTCCTAATGTCAGCAAAACGACTTTGTCCGAACATCTTCTTGAACAACTTCATGAGATCATGGACATTCCGGAAAAAGAAATTATGATCGGTGAAAATATCATCTGGAATATTAATGAAGATGGCTACCTTAAAATTGAATTGGAAGAGATTGCTTTAAATCTGGAAATCACAAAAGAGGAAGTAGAAAAGGTTCTTCGACTTATTCAAACGTTCGAACCAGTCGGCATAGCTGCAAGGAATCTTCGGGAATGTTTGTTAATCCAGTTAGAACAAATGGAAGACCAAGCAGAAGCAATGGAGATGATAAGAAACCATTTTGAAGATTTTAAGAATAAACGTTTTGAAAGAATTGCTAAGAGAATGGAGCTTTCTTTAGACGCTATCAAGGCAGCAATGGAAGAGATTTCAACGCTAAATCCGAAGCCAGGCGAAGGCTATATAAGCCAGGATCAGAATTATGTAATCCCGGATGTAATTGTTGAAAGAGTTGATGATGAATTTGTAGTTTCCTTGAATGAATCAAATATTCCTAATCTACGCATCAATAGGGGATATAGGCAAATGCTTTCCGATAAGAAAAAAGTATCTTCGGATGTTAAGAATTTTATTCGAAAAAGATTAGAAAATGCCCGATGGCTGATCAATTCCATTCATCAACGCCGGGCGACTATTTTTAGGGTGATGACAGAAATTGTCGAAAGGCAGCATAAATTTTTCGACAAGGGTCCTGGTCAACTTAAACCGATGATATTAAAGGATATAGCCGAAGAAGTGAATATGGATATATCAACTATTAGCCGGGTGTCTAATGGCAAATATGTTCAAACCGACTTTGGGGTTTTTGAGATAAAATATTTCTTTAGTGAAAAGATGACCACCAGTTCGGGTGAAGAGGTTTCAAACAGAAAGTTTAAAGATTTGATTAAAAATATCATTGATAATGAAGATCCACATAAACCCCTGAACGATCAAACTCTTGTAAAACTTCTTGCGGAAAAGGGCTATCCTCTTGCCCGTAGAACAGTGGCTAAATATCGTGAACAGATGAAAATTCCGGTTGCAAGATTGAGACGGCAACTATAAAAAAAACAATCAGTTGGGAGGTATGCTAAATGGCAAGAAAAAGAATTGTTGTAGGAGATACTGAAATTGAAGTTCCTGAAATTCCAAAATTTATTATTTTTGGAATTGTTGGCGGGATTTTAGCGATTTGGTTTTTATTTTCAATGATTTATACCGTGGACGCAGATGAAGTCGGTGTGATTCAACGGTTTGGAAAATACCAAAGAACCGGAGAACCTGGTCTTCATTTCAAAATACCCTTTGGATTTGAAACTGTAAAAAAAGTTAAAGTCCAACGAGTGTATAAAGAAGAGTTTGGGTTTCGTACGGTTCAAGCCGGTGTGCGATCACAATTTGATTCCCGAAGTTTTGAAGAAGTATCACTCATGTTAACGGGGGATTTAAATTCAGCTTTGGTTGAGTGGATTGTCCAATACCGGATTAAAGATCCGGTTAAATATTTATTTAATGTGAGAAATGTAGTCGAAACCATGCGGGATATTTCCGAATCTGTAATGAGAATGGTAGTTGGAGATCATAGTGTGGATGAGGTGATCGTATTAAGTCGACAAAGAATAGAAGCTTTAGCGGATTCTATCACCCAAAAATTATTGGATGAATTTGACACGGGCCTGGAAATCCAAACCATTAAATTGCAAGATGTAAATCCGCCAATACCGGTTCAATCAGCCTTTAATGAAGTTAATGAAGCGAGGCAGGAAAAAGAGCGAATTATTAATGAAGCCCTGGAAGGCTACAACAGGGTTATTCCACAAGCTAAAGGTGAAGCGGCGCAAACCATCACCCAGGCAGAAGGCTATCATACCAATCGCACCAATCGTGCTTTGGGTGATGCTGAAAAGTTTTTGGCAGTCTGGAATGAGTATAGAAAAGCAAAAGAAGTTACAAGAAGAAGGTTATATCTCGAGACCATGCTGGACATTCTTCCGAATATGGAAAACATCTATATTATCGATGAAAAACAACAGGGGGTGATTCCTCTTCTTCAACTTATGAAAAAGGAGGCAGTGCAATGAAAAAATCAAGAATTCTAGGTTTGGTAGCAGGATTTTTAGGATTGATTTTACTACTTTCATCAGCATATACAGTTGATGAAACCGAACAAGTGATCGTATTACAATTTGGCAAGGTGAAAAAAACCATTACAAGTGCCGGCTTGTATTTTAAATTGCCATTTATTCAAGATGTCAGATCATTTGACAAACGAATTCTTGAATGGGATGGCGATGCCAATGAAGTTCCAACCCAAGATAAACGTTATATTTGGGTGGATACTTTTGCCCGATGGCGTATCGTTGATCCCCTTCAATTTTATCAATCGGTAAATAATGAAAGAAACGCTCATAGCAGGTTAGATGATATCATTGAAAGCGCTACGCGAAATTTCATTTCTGAGAATTTGTTGATCGAAGTCGTCCGAAACTCTAATAGAGAATTAGAGACCACTATTGAGGAACAGGAAAGTTTTGGACTGGAGACCGCTGTCCAGCAAATTGCAAAAGGCCGTGAAGCGATCACCAAGTTAATCTTAAAAAATGCAGCGGTAATTATGCCGCAATATGGAATTGAATTATTAGATATTAAGATTAAAAGAATCAATTACCGTGAGGATGTCCGGCAAAAGGTTTATGAAAGAATGATTTCCGAACGTAAGCGAATTGCACAAAAATATCGCTCTGAGGGAGGTGGTAGAAAAGCGGAAATAGATGGTGAAAGAGAAAAGGAATTCCAGATTATTACTTCAGGTGCCTATAGAACAGCGCAGGAAATTATAGGCAGAGCAGATGCCGAAGCAACAAAAATCTATGCGGAAGCCTTTAACAAAGACCCAGATTTCTATGCATTTTTGCAAACTTTGGAATCTTACCGGACAACTATGAATACCAATACTACTTTGATCTTGAGTACAGACAGTGAATTTTTAAAATATCTGAAAAACATAAGATGAAATTGATGCAAAGCAATTCACTTAAATTTCGCTCTACCACTATTCTGGGTGTCCGAAAAGATGGACAGGTCGCAATAGGCGGAGATGGCCAGGTTACCCTGAATCAGACGGTAATGAAAGGTAAAGCCATAAAGATTCGCAGAGTTTATAAAGATACCATATTAGCCGGATTCGCAGGATCGGCTGCAGACGCGTTCACTCTTTTTGAAAAATTTGAGGCTAAGCTGGAGCAATATAGAGGAAACTTAAATCGAGCAGCAGTGGAACTGGCAAAAGAATGGAGATCCGATCGCTACCTGCGGAGGTTGGAAGCCTTATTGGCAATACTAAATGAAGAACATGCTTTGATTGTTTCAGGTACGGGTGATATTATTGAACCTGATGATAATATCGTAGCCATTGGTTCAGGCGGTTCATACGCATTAGCCGCTGCGAGAGCTTTGATGAAGCATACGAAATTAGATGCAAAAGATATTGTCGAAGAATCATTAAAAATAGCAGCTTCAATTTGTGTTTATACAAACGATCATTTGACTATTGAAACCCTGTAATAGAGGAATTGATGCAAGAACTCACTCCAAAACAAATTGTAGCTGTCCTGGATAAATATATTATTGGGCAAGATAAAGCAAAGAAGTCAGTCGCAATTGCATTACGTAATAGGTGGCGAAGGCTACAAGTGCCTGAGGATTTACGTGAAGAAATTATGCCCAATAATATCATTATGATTGGACCGACCGGAGTTGGTAAGACTGAGATTGCCCGCCGCCTGGCAAAGCTGTCGGACGCACCGTTTATCAAAGTCGAAGCATCAAAATTTACGGAAGTGGGATACGTGGGACGTGATGTAGATTCGATCATTAGAGATCTTGTTGACATTTCTGTGAATATGGTCAAGCAAAAAATGACCGAAGCAGTCCAAGAAAAAGCAAAAGAATTAGCAGAAGAAAAATTATTGGATTTACTTCTACCGCCGAGTAAAAAACGAGAATCTACTTCATCAGAAACAATTGCAGCATCAATTTCAGCAGAAAATGAAAGTACTTATAAAGAAACCCGTGAAAAAATTCGACAATTGCTGCGAAAAGGTAAATTCGAATCCCGTAAAGTAGAAACTGATGTGCCGAACGATAGCTTTCCAATGATGCAGGTAATTTCACCGATGGGTGTTGAAGATATGGGGATCAATCTCCAAGAAATTTTTGGCGGTTTAATGCCTAAAAAGCATAAGAAAAGACAGATGTCAATAGAAGAAGCGAGAAAAGTGATCGAACAAGAAGAGGCTCATAAACTTATCGATATGGATGAAGTTGTTCGTGAAGCAATAAATAACGCTGAAAATTCGGGAATCGTTTTTTTGGATGAAATTGACAAGATTGCCGGCGAGCATTCTAAATCCGGACCGGATGTTTCCCGTGAAGGTGTCCAAAGAGACTTGCTTCCGGTAGTTGAAGGAACCAATGTTGTTACAAAATACGGGGTGGTTAAAACGGATCATATCCTGTTTATTGCGTCAGGCGCATTCCACGTTTCCAAACCCTCTGATTTAATTCCTGAAATGCAGGGAAGATTCCCAATTCGTGTTGAACTTCAAAGCCTTACAAACGAAGATTTTGTAAGAATATTAACAGAACCTGAAAATGCACTTACAAAACAATACTCTGCTTTATTAGCAACGGAAGGTGTGAAACTGGTCTTTAAAAAGGATGGCATTAAAGAAATTGCAAAATATTCGACGGATGTAAATGAAAAAACAGAAAACATCGGTGCAAGAAGGTTGCATACAATTATGACAACTTTATTGGAGGATGCTTTATTTAATATCCCGGATGAAAAACCAGACAAAATTGAGATTACCGCTGAAATCGTTCGCGATACATTAGACAGTATTGTGAAAGATTATGACTTAAGCCGCTACATTTTATAAATCGTGAAGCTTGAATTAATATTTTGATATTGGAGGATTGACGTGCGGAAGGATTTTCTATCGATAACGGATTTAACTGATGATGAAATCCATGAAATATTAGAGTTATCTAAAGAGATTAAACAAAAGCAAAAAAGCGGTGAGTCATATCAACCGCTTAAGGGGAAAACCATGGCAATGATTTTTCAGAAGCCATCTGCGAGAACAAGAATTTCATTTGAAGTGGGGATGCACCAGTTAGGTGGGTATGCGCTTTATTTGGGGCCAAATGACGTTCAAATTGGCAAAAGAGAATCAGTAAGCGATATTGCGAAAGTGATTTCTCGCTACAACGATGTAATTATGGCGCGGTTGTTTGGCCATGAAGATATTCTTGAGCTGGCGGAATATTCAACCATTCCGGTAATCAATGGTTTAACTGATTTATTGCATCCATGCCAGATAATGGCAGACGCCTTTACAATTCTGGAGAAAAAGAGCAGAATTGAGAATCTGACGATTGCTTACATTGGCGATGGCAATAATGTTTGCAATTCCTGGTTGAACCTTGCAGCGAGAATTCCGATGCGTTTGAACCTGGGAATTCCCGAGGGTTATGATCCTGATAAAGAAATTCTATCCTTTGCAAAAAAAGCGAATCTAAGCCAGATTCAAATATTTAGAAATCCAAAAATGGCAGCAAATAATGCTGATGTAATTTACACTGATGTTTGGGCGAGTATGGGCCAGGAAAGAGAAACCGAAAGACGAAAGTTAGACTTTAATAATTTCCAGGTAGATGATGCATTAGTGTCTCATGCCGTAGATGATTGTATTGTGCTGCATTGTTTGCCGGCTCATCGTGGCGACGAAATATCAGACAGTGTCATAGACGGTCCAAAATCTGTTGTTTTTGACCAGGCAGAAAATCGTATGCATGTTCAAAAAGCTATTTTGGTAAAATTATTTTCGAATTTAAAGAACGCTACCGGTTGAAATAAATCTAAGTAAATGCTTAAAATTAGCTTGTGTTCTTCCAATTGGCAGGCTCGTTGGGATGAATTTGTGTGGTCTGCCAATAATGGCACTATATTTCATACCCGGAAGTTTCTAAATTATCATCCGGCAACAAGATTCCGGGACCACTCATTAATTTTCCGGAAAGATAAAAAAATCATAGGGGTAATGCCAGCCGCGGTTGTTGATGATAAATTGATATCCCATCCGGGAGCTTCATTCGGCGGTCTTGTTATTTCAAAAACAATAACTTTTAAAATGTCTCTTCAATTTGTCGAATGCTTATTGGAATATGCTAAATCTACCGGTTTCAAAAAAATTGAACTAACCAACCCGCCTATATTTTATTCTGAAAAAATAAATCATTATATCGATTTTGCATTAATATCAAATCGGTTTGCTTATAAAAAAAGAGAGATATCCAGTTTTATTACTCTTAATTTTGAACAAGATGAAATACTATTCCATTTTAAAAGCGAGGCCAGGACTGCCGTACGTAAATCCCAAAAATTGGGTGTGGAATTCAAAGAATCAAATGATCTTGACAAGTTTTACGCAATACTGAAGAAGAATTTAAAATTGAGACATAATGTTCAACCCACTCATACATTGGCGGAACTCAAAACTCTTATTAAACTTTTCCCACAACAAATCAAATTATACGGGGCTTATTTAAATGAAGAAATGATTGCCGGTGTTATAATGTTTCATTGCAATGAACTTGTTACTCTGGCATTTTACATTTCACATAACGAGACTTTTCAAGAATTTCGAGCAGTTAATTTACTTTTTTTTGAAATTTATAGGCTTTCAATCGAGAAAGGTTACCGTTACCTCGATTTTGGAATATTCACTGTGAATATGGAACCGAACCACGGTCTGGCTCGATTCAAGGAAAATTTTGGTTCAATGGGAATTTTTAGAGATACTTTTGTGTGTAAAATGTAAAATAAAATCTGCAAGAATAAGAAGCCTTTTCTTAGATTTCACTATGAAAAAATCTGATACAGATCAAAAAGAAATAAATTCTAATTAATAAGCTCGTAATTCTGAACGGATCACAATAAAGAAATCAGATGTGAATGAGCGTTCAATCCAAAATGAGCCTGAAGAAAATACTCCACATAGCTCCTTTTAATACTGCCGGTGTCCCGTCTGCATTTGTTGATGCAGAGAGAAAAATGGGTTTTGACAGTCAACTGGTAACACTGGGTAAAAGCAGTTTTGCATCCAACAAGGGTATTTGTTTGAATTTACCTTTTATGACTACTCCCGGGATTGGCGTTTTAAAGCGCTTGGTATCTCATCCATCTGTAATGAGGATTCAAAATATCCATAAAATCCCCAAACATATTCCAAAATATTGGACTCCTAATGGAGTTTTTGAAAAGACATTGATTCAAATCAGAGAAAAAATCTGGCAAAAGAAAATCAACAGAATATCGTCAGATTTGTATCTCTTTAGTTTTGATGTTGTTCAATTGGATGGGGGATTGGAATTCTATCGGGATGCCAGGACCATCAAAAACTTAAAAGAAAATGGGAAGACAATTATTTGTTGTTATACCGGCAGTGATTTACGGGTAAGAGGAGTTATCCCGGAAATCGATGCAATATCTGACTTGAATGTGACAGTAGAGTTCGATCATATTTATTTTCACCCGAATATTCACCATGTTTTTTTCCCTTTTAACCTTGATCGATTTGAGCTTGTTAAAAAGGAACCTGGTGAGACAGTTCGAATTGGACATGCACCTACGAACCGGGAAGCAAAGGGGAGTGATGAAATACTAGCTGCTTTAAACCACCTTAAAAATGCCTCTTGTATAGAAATTGTTCTGATTGAGAATCTTCCATATGAAAGAGCAATAGAACTAAAAGCCACATGCGATATTTTCGTCGATCAAATTGGCGATCTTGGCTATGGCATCAATTCTCTAGAGGCCATGGCAATGGGAATACCTGCAGCAAGTTCGCTGGCAAAAGGATTCAATGAAAAAAATAAGGATCACCCGTTTATAGAAATTAATAGTCAATCCATAGAAAAAAACTTAAAGCCATTTATTGAGGATCACTGTTTACGGGAAAGAGTAGGTATTCGAAGCCGGGAGTGGGTGAAAGAGAACCATAATCCTGAGAATGTGGTGCGAAAGATTCATCAATTAGCCGGGATTTAATTGAATTGCTATGTCTATAATTAATAATAAGTAATTTGCAGCAAGTTGGGAGATAGATAGAACTGCTTCAAATTCTAGAGCTCGATGTAAGTATTGTGTAGGATTTTATTAACAGCAATTAATAGTTTAGTTTCATTGGATTTGATGTCACTAAGCTTATTCGATGGCAAAATAATAATCGAAAGATTGTAATTAATTCTGTTGATGTTTCAAATTCTTATCGCTACTTAACAAAATGTCATATTTATTTTCAGCGAAAGCCAATAAATCACCGTTGCTAATACCAGACAATCCTTTTTCTTGCACTGTTTCTGCTGAGTGATCTTTAAAAATACTTGTTAAATAGCGGGGAAGGCTTTCATCAATAAGGACTCTCATTCCGGCCATTATGTCTTAATGAAAGCTTCACGGGCGATATTCAGCACTTTTAAAGCATCTTCCTTTTTTACTGAGGGAAAATTGTCAAGAAATTCATCAAGTGAACACCGTCTGCAATGTAATCAAATAAAGTTTCAACCGGAACACGCGTTCCGATGAATACAGTTGTGCCACTCATCGTTTTCGGATCTGAATGAATGGGTAATTTGTCTATGTCAATTGTTATAGTCATACTTAAAAATAGTTCAATTATTCTAGCACTTCAATTGAATTTAATGAGTAGATAAGAATTTCATGCAGTCGGATACTAAAATTAAATGCGCCAAATTATGATAACTTACACCCATCTGCCCTCAATTATTGAGCGCTCCATTTTCGATCCATACTCGTATTGAATCAATAACCGGGGCTGAAAGTGCAGATCCACGTCTTGGCATGAGGCTTCCCGAGATACTTACTCCTGTTAATTTCCGAAATAAATAACTGTTATCAGGATTGCCAGGTTCAATATAATCCAAGGTTCGAGTGCTTTGGACATTCAGAATATTATTATAAGCATTTCCACTGGTAAGATTTGGTCGTTCAAATCCATTATGGCAGCCAGAGGTTGCGCAAGTTGGAGTGAAAAGTTCTGATTGAATAAAGCTGAAAGTAGCGCTGGTAATTACCGTTGGATTCTGAGGTCCTGTACTGGAATCATTGCTGCAAGAATAGAAGACAATAGTAAATAATAGAATCATGAAGCCTATTTTTATATTTTTCCCGATCATGTTTTCTCCTTTCGAATGATGTTCACGTCCAACTCTTCACTAAAGTAAATATCATAAATTCCAAATTCTAAAATCAATGTCATCTATAACAACTCATTTTAGATATTAGTTTCGTAAATGGTTTGAACAACGTAATTCAGGGATAGATTGGATGTAGGAAAAGTTATTTTAATGGGTTAAAGGGGGCGTGAAATAGTGTAAAATATTAAATCATTAGCTATCTATAAAAACGCCAGAAGCTATCATATCTAAATTCCTGGCTAGTAAATTGTTTATTCGAATCATTTTTCAGCTCTAATGAAGATTATCTAACGTTTTATCAAGTGGTCTCTCAAATTAATTCCTGGAGCCATCGTATTTTTTCATAAACTTATCATATGTTATGTTAGGATCGTCAGACCATTGATATTGTCCGAAGAGTTTTTCCACAACCCATTTAGGCATAACCTTCTCCATCGATCTCATCATAACAATATCATATTTTCTATGAAAATTGATCCAACACTGGTTGCAGTTGTGCACATACTCTTTTTGGGTATTTTGAGAGGCAGCAGAATTAAATACCTCATCAAGTGGTTTTTCATAAATATTTCCAAGTTTTAAATCAAGATTCTGACAGATTGGTACGTCTCCATTGGGTAGTACGATGATACTATCCAAAATACTGAAGCACTTTAGTTTTGTATTTTTCTTACGCCACTCATCGTAAAGTAAGAGAAAATCATAATTTTCAGCCGTTTCTTTTACAATGTCCGGGACGGAGCTTTTAAATGAGTTTGAGCTTATAATTTTTTCTTCATCGTGAATTGGGATGTTAATATTTTCTCTTTCCACCACATTTATTTCAGTATTCAATGTTGATGTTCCGCCCTGTACCAAATGTTTTACTTCCTTGTATTTTAACATATGGGTATCAACTTTAGTGGATATATCAGTTTCGTGGGCTTTATCCAGCGTATCAAAAAAAGCAATATTGCTATAAACCCCGACTCTCACATCTATATCATATTTTTGACATACTTTAATAACATGCTCTAAATCGTCGAAATCGTTATACGGAGAAAGAGTAAACATTGCTGAAATGGGTACAAGTTTCCTGCACTCTTCAATTACGTGCAGCACATTATCATAGCCGTCTTTCCCCCGCATATATTTGTAAGTTTCTTTATCTCCGTCTAAAGAGAGATATAATCTACTGGGGGGATATTCCTTTACGGCCTCAATGACACCCTCTGGCTTAAGGCAATTTGATAATAAATCAAACCTAGGATGATTTGCCGAAAACCATTGAAGAATTTCTGTCGCTTCAGGATGCAATAGAAATTCTCCACCCTCCAAACCGACAGTTGTGCTTTTGCTTACGCATTTGCTGTTCATGATTTCAATGATTTTTTCTAAAGGCAAATGTACAGTAGGCCTTTTTGCCCAAATTAAACAGTGCTTGCATCCTGAATCACATAAATCTGTGCCGTAAATCATCAAAGTAGAAAGTTTCTTGTGTCCGGGCAGTAAAATATTATTAGCAAATTTTACACCCCTGGTAATGTAATCTTTGGTATTATACATAATGTTCTTTTTTTATTTGTTGAATAGTATTGTACGTTTTAATCAAACTGCTTAAAGATGATAAATTGTCCGCTTTTTGTCCTTCGCAAAGATCGATAAATGTCTTTACTTCAATATAATAACCTTTTGTATAAAGTTCATTATGTTTTAATGTCGGCATGAAAGAATTTTGATTAAACAAAGTCGTCGAACTCTGATTAAATTCTTTGATTTTCTCCAGGGGGACATTAAGGAATTGATTGCTTTTATTCTCGAAAGTTAAATTTTCCAAATTGGTTGATTTAAAAATGCCCTTTTCTGTGTTTATCTCCAACGATTCTTCCGCCGATGCCCAGGAATAATTTGTTGAGAGTTCAATATTTCCAATAATAGTATCGTGCTTTAAATGCAAAAATATAGACTTTGAATTTTTATTGGAAGCTGGAAATGCAGCTTGTTGGGATTCAATGGTGTAATCTCCGAACAAATGACTGATAAGATCGAGGGGATGAATAAATAAATCCAGTAGTGAATCTCCTTCCGGATAAAGACCGGTAAGATATCGATAATGATACGAAATTATCCGGGATACTTTTTTATTAATTGGTTTATTGATGGGTGCATATCTCTTTTGCATTCCAACTAGGCAAAATCCTTTTGATTGGGTTTCAATTTCAATTAATTCCTGTAATTCTGCCAAATTTTGGCAGGGCGGCTTTTCAACAAATACGCTTTTATCCCTTGCAAGAATTTGCTTGATAAGATCAAAATGACTCTTTGGGTTTGTACAAACAAACACCCCGGCTATATTGCTGTCAGAAAGTACTTTCCCGACATCATTGGTTCCAATTACGTTCGGGAAATGTGTATCAATCAAAGCAGCGTTTTCCTGGCTGTGTGTAACAATATATTTGACCGGAACTCGTAGATGATCCAAAACAGGGTACAAATTATAAATGCTGTGGTTGCCGATTCCGA
Source organism: uncultured Deferribacteres bacterium (assembly GCA_964464595.1). Lineage (GTDB taxonomy): Bacteria > Zhuqueibacterota > JdFR-76 > JdFR-76 > DREG01 > JADFJB01. The sequence goes on along the minus strand of CAYXGW010000002.1, from coordinate 105,018 downwards.
CAAAAGCGTACTCGTTAGCATACTCGATCGTTAAATAATCTTGTTTGCGCTTGTTCTTGAACCTGTTTATTATTCTTTCCATTTTGTAATCTACGCAATCAAAAAGTGTTTTGTTAAGCTGAGTTCGATATAATGGACATTCATGGTTCGACTCCGCTCACCATGGCTTAATTTAGCAGCCTGAGCGGAGTCGAAGGCTTATTATATATTAATATTTTGCTTATAGCCGTGTTATGTCGAACTCACTTTAGCCATCCTTTAATGCAATGTGGTTCAGGTCTTTTTTGTCAACCCAAAGTATAATGATAATATTTCCCTTAATCAAAAAAATCATCGATTGAATTTTCTTATGGGTTCCCCTTGGCTGTCCAGAACTTGTGGATGTCAGCAAAAAACCGTGGCTATTTCTTCACATATTTAGTCAACTTCCGTGGACCGACTTCTGCTCCGTACAAGTTACCTTTTGAATCAGCTGCAATGCCTTCGGCTCCGCTGGTGCCGGAATTATCCTGGTCCGGTTCAGGATCAGGAATGAAAGCCGTAACCCAGCCGCTTTTGGCGCTGCCGATCCGGATGCCCCTTTTCCAGCCGGGATTTCGTCGCGTATTTGATTCTGAATCAGCCACGTAAATGACATCATCTTTGGTAATAAAAATTCCACTCGGCCGGCCAAATTGCGTCCAGGTAGTAATGTAGTTTCCTTCCTGGTCGAAGAGTTGGATCCGGCTGTTTGCCCGGTCACCGACGAACAGGCGGCCCTGGGAATCCATTGCGAGCGCGTGGGGGTCGCGAAACTCACCGGGACCGTATCCGGTTTTTCCCCATGCCATAATGAATTTCCCCTCGCCGGAAAACTTCACAATGCGATTATTGCCATCGACCCAGTGGCCGTCTGCAACAAAAATGTCGCCATTGGGAGCAACCAAAACATCAGATGGCGCATTGAAAGTATCCCGGTCTTCGCCGGCGACTCCGGCTTTGCCTAGTGACATCAACAGCTCTCCATCCGGGCTAAACTTCAAAACCTGGTGGCCTTTTCCGTCTTCTCCCCGGGCATCGGCTATCCAGACATTACCGTCTTTATCCACATTAATCCCATGCGGCCAGACCAACAATCCTGCGCCAAAGCTTTTCAGCAGTTTCCCGGCAGGATCGAACAGGAGGATGGGAGGGACATCCTCTTTTCCGATACAGCTGTTTTGTCCGCATCGCTCGGCTACCCATAAATTGCCGTTACTGGCAGGATACACCGCGCTCGTCGCTCCCCAGGGTCTGCCCAGGGGGAGCTTGGCCCAGTTCTCAACAATGTTATAGGGATTGGTTTGGGCAATTGATTCATATGGAAAAGCGAAAAATGAAACAATTATTAAAGCGGCTTTGAGTGCCATGACGCTCACCTTTAATGATGGGTTGATATAAAAATTCTGTGGAAATTTTGTCAAACTTTACGCGCAAGATACCTTATTGATTTGCTTTAGTCAAGCAAAATTATTTGTTAGATTGAAAAAAACACGACCAAATATTATTCCTGCGTCAATTTGGACTGAAAGCTTATGGCCAAACCAGTCGGCGCTTGCAAGTAGTAGATGCGCTCGCCGTGAGCATCCGTGGGGCCGTAGGGGGTAAGTCCGTTGGCTTTGGCTTGCTCGGCCCATTTATCAGCATTGTCCACCACGATCTGCAGCATAATACCCTCCGGCATTTCCGGCCCCTCGGGCCAGACCTCAATCCAGCTTGTGCCGGCTGGAAATACATTGCCACGGAATTCTTTTGACTCAGACTCGCTATCCGTACCATCGCCGAATAATGTTGGCAGACCCAAACCATCCTTCAAGAAATCAGACAGTTCTTTCCCTTCTTTTGAAACCGTACAAAATCGAATTCCCAAAACTTTCACTTTTTACCTCCATACTATTTGATAAGAATGTTTTTTTAGTACCTTAACCTGAAATATTCGGCGCAGAGGTAGCCGATAATTTAGAAATCGTATAAAAACAGATCTGTAGCCTCTGGTTTTGATTGCTCCTAAATGTATAGTATGGCTTGTTATGTGGCAAGAACATTCACGAGTGTGTACTTGCTCTTGAATTGAATACTCGAAATAAAGTGAAAGCACCTCAATTGTTCGGCTATTTTGGCTGAACATTCTGTACCACATTGTAACTTACTCTAAAGTGTAAACTGTAAGTCTTTCTTCCTTTAATCTTTGATAACCTTTGCGATGCCAACTTATTGGTCGCCATTGAGACCACAAGCTATTCAAAGAATGTCTAGAGAATATGTCGTCGACTGCTTGAATTATGTCTTGTTTCTTGAATGCTCTCGCCTCTGGGGAAGCTAAAACAATTGCCAGAAAACCACCCAATTTCAGAAGTTTAGTTACATTTGACGCAAAAGTATCTAAATCTTTTAGATAATTATCCAATGCCTCCTCTGGTCGGAAACGTTGCCTTCTTGCTGCAATTTCTCTTTCGAAATCCTTTTGTAAACATTCAGGTTCGAGCCAATAATATGACAATCGTAATCCAAGCGTATAATCGGACATACACAAGTAAGGAGGGGATGTTATTATTCCGGCAATAGATTTTTCCTCTATCTTAAGCTCTTTCGCTTTCAAATGTCTCGCATCAAAATTGAATACTTTTGCACGTTTTAATTCATCTGCGGGGTTCTTTCCGTTTCTCTCGATAAATGAGTAAAATCTTTCTAAAACATTAAGGTTTCTATTAATTCTATCAATGAAAAACCTAATGGCATTATGATATGGTGGAGAATCCACATTTGTTGCTAACGGAGTATTATCAGCAAAATAACTAGACTCCTCACCTCGCCTTGCTGTGGTTGAGGTCAAGATTGATGAAAAGCTCGTTTTTAAGAATTGTTTCAAGAGTACGTTTTGTTGAATTTCTATAAATGCCCGAATCCGGCATAATTCTTCAAAGGTATCTTTGTGATGCCATTTATCTATCAAGTGAAAATTTGGTTTTTTAAAACATTCGATGCGCTCGATATCATCCAATGATATTTTTCGAAGTTTTTTACGGTTCACTGAATTAAGGTAAGAGAGTTTAGTTTTTGCAATCAAGGCTGCAATTCTGTTTGAATCTGATGATATAACTTCGCACCCGGATTTTATTGCTTCGACTGCAGTTTGGCCGGTTCCTCCGAAAGGATCCAAAATGAGTTCTCCTCGAAGACCTAATGCACTTATAAAACTTGCAGGAATTGTATGTACAAATGTGCTTGGATATGCGTGAATACTTTCATTTCTCGACAAATGGAAACTCCAGTTCCCAAAACTAGAGAGGTTTTCAAGAACATTATCCTTTCTTTCAGCGCTCGTATCAATCCACGGTTTGCAGTTGACCCACTTTGGGATTATTTTTCTTATTTCATTTGTGAAATATTTCCGTAAACTCTTCCCAACTGTACTTTGAGGAATTCCTTCTTGCAACCAATCTGGAAGTTGCTTGTATCTTAAGCTGTCAGTTAATTTAAACACAATCAAAACACCTGGACTAACTGGAAACAAATCCGATGCGGTTTGCTCATCGGTTGCATGTCTTAAAGATTTAACTAAAACAAAGGGTTCAAAGGAATTAGTAGATAGTTGTTGTTCTATCCAATTTGAAGCTTGAGGTGTTTGAAGTATACGAAGTTGATCTTCATCGGTTATTTCAATTTGGCTAATTTTGAAAGTTTGTTCGAGTAAACGATACCTTTGAACCAAATGTTTGAGAGTGGACTTGGTGTTGTTTGTGGTTTCTTCTTGTAGGTTCTCAATCGCGAATAAAAGTGATTCATCTGTTTTCCAGATTATAGCTTGCCTAGATAAGCCTGCCAAACGGGCTTTACGGACTAGATGTTGTAAGAACGCCTCTCTTCCAAGCTCATCATCTGACGCGTTATAGAACTCAAGATATAATTTTTTTCGATAACCAAACCACTTTCTAACGGCCTCATTTTTTACCATTTCCAATTCAATTGGAACATGTTTCTGTTGGGCAAGCCAATCAGCAAGTTGCAGGGGAACGTTTTTATCCACTTCGATTCCCAGAAAAAGGCATGCTCTTGTCACATTGTCCGCGTTGTCTAAATCAAGGCTGCCGTTGATAAGAAAACCCAAGTCAGAATCCCCCACAATCAGCTTTGCAACTTGTATTGGATCAATATTAATCCCAGTATCAATAGAGAGCTTTTCGCAAGACTTAAAGAATTGCGGCACCTGAGAAGCGAAGATAGGAATATTAGGTTCTGAGTCCTTTGATGTTATCGCACTCAGAATCTTTTGAGCCTCCAATTCATGGTTGTAGTTTTCAACGACGTATTCGATAGAATGTGCAAATGGTGGTGAAGCAATATCATGAAGAAGCGCTGCCAATGAAAGTTCTATTTTTTGTTTTCTTGAAAGACCACGCTTTTCTGCGCACCGCAATGCTAATGCTGCTACTGCAATGCTATGATCCCAACGAGTTGGGCCGTTGAAATCCTTGTACTGAATAGAATCGACATTAGAAAGTCTAACACCCCTGAGACGCACGAATTCAGGGATTCTTAAGAATGGTAACATCCAGTCTGGAATTATAATCCTGCCATAAAGTATGTCCTTAAATTCCATAAACAGCCTTATTTACGTGCTTTCCTAGAAGAGAATAGTGCAATTAATATTGCACCAAGAAACTCGGGAGCTAGGTCACCTAATGAAGCGGATTTTGCTAACCATTGATAAATAGAAATACTAGCCAAAATCACCGAAGCTAAGTATCCAGCATATGTAAAACTAGGCCTGCTAAGGAGATTTCTGGCTCGATCAAATAAATTATAGATAACAAATCCGATAGATCGGTTATAACTTTTTTTAATAATTCCCAAAATATCGAACAAAATTGCGTTCGTTCTAGTTGACAACATAATTCCAGAATGAGGATACTTAAAACCATCGTTTAAAACATCATTTAAAATAGATTGCAATCTTCTTTGAACTACCGAGGAGCCAAATATCTTCAAAGGAGCCAATTGATATGATATTGCAATGAAGTATATCTGCCAAGGTACTCTTACATAAAAATTGTCGTTTGCATACCAATATTCGATATTCTGTTCTAGATCGAAATTAAATAGAGGCTCTAAGATTCTCCACAAAGGTTTGAGTTCTTTCAAATATAAATCCCTTTTATGGTTATCAAGCTCATCTTCTAAAAAAACTAACACATAAAGACAGAAAATATAGATAGAAATATCTGTTTGTTCACTCGAAAAACTTTCTAGAAAGATCTGCTTTAATCTCTCCTCCAAATACTTCAAAGCTTTGTCTAATTTTAGTCGATAGCCATTAGCCATAAGAGCTTGAACGGCGTATGCTGTGGGTAAAAGTTCTATTCTTGAATTCGGTGAATCCGAAAAATGTGCCCACCCGCGGTTATCAATCATTCCAGCAAGCAAACGTTTGGATAGATTAGTTTTGAACTCCTCAGTATTGCAAATAGCCGGTTTTACAAACGAGAGAGAGAACAATATTTCAGATAATTTAATGACATTGTGTTCATCGCTTTCGCCATCGTGAGTAATTTTAGTCAGTTCTTTATGTTTTGAATCTCTTAATTCAGATTTAAACCGAATTTGTAGATAGGATATTAATTTACGCACCAAGTTATACGATAGATCGTCCTCGCGATATGTTAGCAACCTAATTGCCGCTGATGTCCCATATATTCCTCTTTGTTTAAGTTTTTCAGCTTTATCTCCAAAGAATTGGCCACAAGCAGACGTGCCGTCAGGAAGTGAGTCTAATTGTGCACCCTGGGAACACTGAACATTTATTAGCTCAATAATTCGCGCTTGAGCATTTGAAATTTGGTCTATTGTAACCATTCCTAATTCGTTTGTATTGTGCTTAATATTTCCATTAGTTCATTAGAAAAACTTAGGTTTCTAGCGTCTCGATGTCCAATTGTTGGCATCTTTAATAATGTATTGTCTGTGAGTTTAACTAAACAATCAGGCTTATAAGTAAGTTCACCAATTTGGTGAAAGCCCATTTGTATTATCTTATTATAGTATTTTCTGTCATTTTTCGTACTCACAATAAATTGGAAATCTCCACCTAATCCAAACGCTAAGAACCATGGTTTTAGATTTAACTTTTTGGCAATCTCAATCGCTTCTGGTTCAATTGGGATTTGGTCAGCGTTGATTATAACTCCGACTTTACTTGCCTCACATAACCTTAATAGATCATTCCCAAGGCCATCACTTACGTCAGTTCCTCCGTTGGCAAACCCTGAAGCTGATATCTGTTGGGAAAGGTTTATTGGGATTCGGGGTTCAATAATCACATTCTTTGCCCAACTTTTCAACCCTTTTGAAATTCTGTTGCTATTCATTGCCAATACTGCCGCACTCATTGAGCCTAAATAACCTGAACACCACAAAATGTCTTTGGCTTGTGCGCTGTTTCTTAAAAAAAGGTTTGATATATCTGAAGCAATACCAATACCTACACCAAGAATTGCAGTTGAATCGCCTAACTTGGTATCGCCCCCAATCAAAGGCACATCATATTTTTCTAATTCAAATTTGACTCCTTTCATTAACTGTTCAAAATCCATACGATTTCTAGTTCTTTTCATCATTATTGAAGTTAGTAACGCAAATGGCTTTGCACCACTTCCACAAAGGTCTGATAAGTTAGAAGCAACTACTAGTCTGCCCAAATCCCAAAAGCCTCCTACCCCTAGTTCAATGGCGATAGGTCTAGCATTAAGATAGTCGGTTGTGACAATAATGTAATTGTTGAATAATCGTATAACTGCACAATCATCATCGTTGATACTCGCAATTATACATGAATCTTGTTTCGAATTCGCAAAAAGAGAAGACACCCAATTGTGAATAGAATCTGGATCAAATTTTGAAGTCATTTTGAAGTCTGAGAACGCCAATAATTTATAGTTTCTAAAATTATGTCATTATGTGGAAAAACGGCCCAATCCCAATCCTCTCTTTCTTCATTCTTGCAAATGATTCTTCTAATATATTGTGAAGGGACATCGTTAGCATCATAAATAATAATTGTTTGTGACCTTCCTCGGACGAAAATATAAGGTTTTGTTATTTCTGCAATATCTTCAATATTTTTAGTAATGAGAATTTTATCAAGCTTATCATCAAAAATATTTTCGAATTTACCACAGTTAGGAATTAAGTGAATGTGAGTGTGAATAATACAAGAACCTGCACTATTTGTTTCTACAGGACCATGTTCAGCTTCAAGCAGGTCGGTATGATAAAGGCTATATTTATTTCGAATACCATTAATGAGTCGGTCATACTTACTGAGCAATTGTACTCCCATTGAAGCCAAGTTCATCTTATGGTACTGACTTACAACCATCACGTGGCCGAGTTCTAATGGGCCAATACTTGGCAGTATAGTGAAAAACTTATCTTGAAATAATTTGAAGTTATAATGTCGATCGGGTTTTTTGAACTCATCTTTATCGTGTAAGGCCGAGCATAGGCTACAATCCTTTACAATTAATTTATTATTCATATCTTCCTAAATAAAGGCTATTGGTTTTGGTTTATTCATAAGTTTTTTGGTCAATCTCAATTGTTTAACCTTCTCAAATGGCAATTCCCAGACTTTCAGCTCCCTGTTCCAATTGTCCTCCAGCATTTCATTGCCTCATGTATAACCATCCCAAATCCGATAGAATAATGGAAAAATTCTAAATTTAGTAATCTGTGTTTCCAATTGGACATGGAGAACCCCAGGTTTTCCTAAATTTTGTTTACTTGAAAGTATCTTGGTGGATTAATAAAGTCAAGAGAAAATTTGTAATCAACTTTAAAATGTTTATCGTCTATTACATATTATAATCACGAGAGTGTACTTACGCTTGAATTAAATATCATTCCAAAGGGAATTCCAGTTCATGATAAGTTGATTATATCCAATTAAGGTATCCCTCCGTTCCATCCACCAACATATAATTGATTTAGCTATTGAATTATTCTATATTAGTTGCCATTATTTTATAATTAAACACAAACTGCGGGTGAATAGTACGAGTTATGCGAGAAGAGATTTCAAAGCATTACGACCCTAAACAAGTAGAAGACAGGGTATATTCTAATTGGGAAAATTCCGGATACTTTAAAGCGGATCCCGATCCAGCCAAGAAGCCCTTTACAATTGTGATTCCACCTCCTAATGTCACCGACCGGCTGCATATAGGGCATGCATTTACCAACACCATCCAGGATATTTTAACCCGATTTTATCGTATGCTGGGGTATAATGCGCTTTGGCTTCCCGGTACCGACCACGCTGGTATCGCCACACAAACTGTCGTAGAACGGTCACTCAAGAAAGAACAGGGTCTTTCCCGGCATGACCTGGGCAGGGAAAAATTTGTGAAAACGGTCTGGCAATGGCGGGAAAAACACGGGGATATTATCCTCAAGCAATTAAGAAAGCTTGGTTTTTCCTGTGATTGGTCCCGCACCAAATTCACCATGGATGAAGACATGTCCAAAGCGGTTATCGAGGCCTTCGTTCAACTCTACGAGAAGGGTCTGATTTATCGTGGCAAGTATATCATTAATTGGTGTCCCCGCTGTCAGACTGCGATTTCAGATGAAGAAGTCAATCACTCAGATCGCGAGAGCTCTCTTTGGTATATTCATTACCCGATTAAGGATTCCAAACATTCAATCATTGTAGCGACTACCCGGCCCGAAACCATGTTGGGTGATACAGCCGTAGCGGTGCATCCGGACGATACACGATACACAAAATTCATCGGTAAAACTGCTATTTTACCCATTTTGAACCGGGAGCTGCCTATTGTTGCAGACGAAGCTGTTGACAGGACTTTGGGTACTGGCGCTGTTAAGATTACACCAGCGCACGATCCCAATGATTTCGAGCTAGGCCATCGTCATAATCTGCCCGCTATTATCGTAATCAGTCCTGATGGCAAGATGAATGTGAAAGCTGGTCCCTATGATGGGATGGACAGGTTTGAGGCTCGAAAGAGACTGGTTAAGGCGTTGAAATCACAGGGGTTGTTAGAGAAAATTGAGAAACATGTTCATTCGGTTGGTCATTGCCAAAGGTGTAATACTGTCATTGAGCCTTGCTTGTCCGAGCAATGGTTCGTGAAAATTAAGCCCCTGTCCGATCCCGCATTGAAAGCTGTTCAGGATGGCGATATTCAAATACTGCCCACTCGCTGGATTGGCGTGTATGAAAACTGGATGAAAAACATCCGTGATTGGTGTATCTCCAGGCAACTCTGGTGGGGGCATAGGATTCCGGTGTATTATTGCCAGGATTGTAATCAGATGATGGTTTTGAGGGAAGCACCGGAGATTTGTTCGAAATGTGGCAAAAACAATATTAATCAGGATCCCGACGTTTTAGATACCTGGTTTTCATCCTGGTTGTGGCCATTTTCCACAATGGGCTGGCCAGAAAAAACGGAAGACCAGGAATATTTTTACCCGACTTCAACGCTGGTTACCGGACCGGATATTATCTTTTTTTGGGTCGCCAGGATGATTATGGCCGGACTTCAATTCAAAGGAGAGATTCCATTTAATCATATTTATTTTAATGGAATTGTACGGGATGCGGATGGCAGGAAAATGAGCAAGTCTCTCGGCAACGGCATCGATCCACTCGAAATGATCGAAAAGTTCAGCGCCGATGCGGTGCGCTATTCTCTATTGTCATTGTCGGTTGAGGGACATGATATCAATTTGACCAAAGGCGATTTTGAAATCGGCAGAAATTATTCAAATAAAATTTGGAATGCATTCCGATTTCTGTGGATGAATGCCGAGCGTGTAGATCTTAACCTGGATTTTTCAAAATTCTGTGAAGAAAATTCAGATAAACTGGAACTGGCAGACCGTTGGATCCTTAGCCGCTATGCGCAAACAATCCCTAAAATAACCCAGGCTTTGAAGAATTTCAGGTTCAGTGAATATATGGATTCGATGCACGCGTTTTTCTGGGGAGATTTTTGCGATTGGTACCTGGAATTAATCAAGTCAAGATTGTACGACAAGGATAATAATGCGAACAAGCAAATCCCGATGCAAATTGCAATTCATATATTAAAAAACAGCATGAAATTGATGCATCCGGTTATTCCGTTTATCACAGAGGAAATATGGCAAAAACTTAAATCGAATACTGACGAAGAAAGCATAATGATCTCACCCTGGCCCGAAGAAATTTCGGAAATGGTTTCAAGCGCTAAGGATCAGGAAATGGTTTTTATTCAAGATGTTATCAGCGCGGTTCGAAATATTCGTGGAGAGATGAATGTCCCGCCGGGTAGAAAAGCGAATGCATTTATTAAAACGTCCAATTCCGAGTATCAATTGCTGGAAGCAAATCAAAACTATTTACGTGAACTTGGATGGATCCAGAATTTAAAAATTGGAGCCGAAGTTGAAAAGCCGCCGCAGAGCGCATCTGCGGTTGTTCGCGGGATCGAACTTTATATATCACTTGAAGGTTTAATCGACATCGAAAAAGAAAAGGAACGGTTGCTAAAAGAAATCGTTCGAATTGAAGATCAAATTCAAAAGATCAATATTAAATTAACCAATGAAAATTTTATTAATCGCGCTCCCAAAGAGGTGATCGACAAAGAGCGTAATAAAAAAATTACCTATGAAGAAAACCTTGAAAAACTGCAAAATAATTACTCCACACTTAGTGAATAAGCCATTGTTTGGTTCTCTGCAAACAATTTCATTCTTTTTGATAAAACTCTTTTTCCTTTTCTTCTTGTATCCAGCCATTCTTGTTTTTGCTCAAAATTCAAACGTTTCAGTAACTGTGTATAACCAGAACCTTGCCCTGGTCCGGCAAACTTTCTCTTTTCAATTAGAAAAAGGAGAGCAGAATATTCGGATCGAAGACGTAGCCAAATCGATTGATCCTACTTCCGTGCATTTACATTCCTTGAATGATCCAAAATCGCTCACAATATTGGAGCAACTTTTTGAATATGATCTGATTGCATCCAATAAGGTGCTGTCAAAATTTATCAATCAAACCATTCAACTCATCGATTCAAAGGGAAATTTGATTGAAGGAAAGTTATTGAGTACTGGATCGGATTTGTTGCTTGCAAATGAAAATGAAGAGATTACACTCATCAAAAATAAAGATATTCATTCCATAAAATTTCCAAAGTTGCCCGACGGATTAAATACCAAGCCCACATTGGTCTGGTTGGTGAAAAGCGAAAAGAAAAAAACCCATCAGCTTGAAATAGAATATTTGACCCATGGAATGAATTGGACCACTGAATATGTTGCCATTCTGAATGAAGAAGGAACACAACTCGATGTTAATGCCTGGATTAGTATTGACAATAAATCCGGGAAAAATTTCGAAAATGCTAATGTTAGTGTCGTTGCCGGTGATTTAAATTTAACTCGAAGCAGAAGGCCGACCCCACAATACAAAACCATGGCTGTCAGTGAAGCCAGTTACGCACAGGATGTTTCCCAACAAGAACAATTTGAATACCATCTTTACAGAATTGACCGGCCTGTTAGCATTGGCAATAATCAGTTGAAGCAAATACGGATGTTTAAAGCCGATGGTGTAGATGTTACTAAAAAGTACGTGTTGAATAGCAGGGAAAGAGACCAGCGTTTGCAGGTTTATTTACGGTTCAAGAATGATGAAAATAATTCGTTGGGGCTTCCATTTCCGGCTGGAAGATTTCGAGTATATCAAGACAAAACTAATACCGGCATATTCCTGGGTGAAGCCAATATAAAACATACGCCGGAACAGGAATGGATTGAGATTCTTATGGGAGCAGCTTTTGATCTGGTTGCAGAGCGAAAACAAATCAGAGTGGATAGGATTGGGAAACAACAATTACGTGAATCCTATGAGATAATCATTAAGAACCGGAAATCTAAAACTGTAGCAATTTCAGTCATTGAAAATTTATTATACCGAGCAACCAATAGTAATTGGAAAATAATTGCTTCCAGCCATGAGTATTCTGCAAAAGATGCTCGCTCAATCGAATTCAAAATAAATATTCCTGCCAAGAAGGAAACAAAGCTGACATATACTGTTGAATATTCCTGGTAATAGAATAGCAGTGAGGTTAAGATTAAGTCTAAGATTGAGGTAGCTAAATATGAAACCGTCAAGGAATCACATTAATATTCTGATTTGGTCTAAATCTTAAACTGAGTCTTAACTAAAGTATTGAATGTCATCATCACATCATTATAATGGTTTAAATCAAACAGTTAGAACCCTCAAAGGCGTCGGAAAATTCCGTGGGGAATTGTTGGAAAATTTTGGCATTGTATCTTTATTTGATTTATTGACACATTTCCCGCGGCGATACCTGGATCGAACCCGGATCGCTAAAATTGCGGATATTGAAATTGGTAAAGATGTAACCGCAATCGGCCAGGTAATTGCTTTTCGAGCCTACCAGGGTAGATACCAGAGATTTGTTTTAGTGATTCGTGATGAAAGTGGGGAACTGAAATGCATTTGGTTTCGGGGTGCGCACTATTTGAAAAACACCTTTAAAATGGGCGAGTGGCTGGCTGTGCATGGCAAAGTGAAATTTTATAAAGGGATTCAAATGTCACATCCTGATTATGATCGTTTGAGCGAATCCCAGCAGGGACTGAATACTAGAAAAATAATTCCTCTTTATCGTAGTACTGCAGAACTGGATACTGCCGGATTAGACAGCAGGGCAATGAGAAGATTGATGTGGAAAGCTCTTGAAGAGAATTCGGCAAGTATCGAAGAAAATTTACCAGAAAGACTCATTAAGAAATACAAATTGTTAAGCCAACGCGCTGCAATTGATAAAATCCATTTTCCAGACTCAGAAGACCAGCTTGATGCTGCAATACGGCGTCTTAAGTTTGAAGAGTTATTTTATTTGGAATTGATGATTGGTTTGCGAAAATTAAAGGTTAAGAAATTAACCAAGGGAATTCAGTTTGAATCAATCGGAGAAAAAACCAGAGCATTGCTTGCTAACCTGCCGTTCGAATTAACTGATGCACAAAAAAAAGTGATCAAAGAAATTTGGGAGGATATGAATAGTACCAGTCCAATGAACCGTTTACTACAAGGTGATGTAGGTTCAGGTAAGACAATTGTCGGCATTGCAGTGATGTTGATTGCTGTTGAAAACGGCTACCAATCCGCATTAATGGCGCCGACTGAAATATTGGCAGAACAACACTATTTATCTTTGAAACAATTTTTAGCAGACTTTGGAATTTCGATTGAATTGGTGATTGGCGGGCAAAAGAAATCTGAGAGGGAGAAAATTACTAAAAACATAGCTTCCGGGGAAGCGAATATCATCATAGGTACACATGCTCTTTTTCAGGAAAAAATCAAATTCAAAAAACTAGGATTAATCGTAGTCGATGAACAGCATAGGTTCGGTGTAATGCAGCGGCAAAAGCTCAGACACAAGGGCATAAATCCTGATGTTCTCGTCATGACCGCTACGCCAATCCCGCGCACCTTAGCGTTAACGGTCTATGGCGATTTGGATGTTTCTTTATTGGATCAAAAACCTGGCAACAGGATACCGATTAAGTCAGTCATTCGCTACCAGGATAAAAGAGAAGAAATATACCGATATGTACGTGAACAAGTAGATCTGGGTCGACAAGCATATATCATTTTTCCTTTGGTTGAAGAATCTGAAAAAATGGATCTGAGAGCTGCCACAGAAAGCTACGAAACCCTGAAGTATGGCGTTTATCATGGACTGAATATTGCGTTGCTGCATGGTCGAATGAAAGGCGATGAAAAAGATAAAATAATGTCATTATTCAAAAGTGGATATTATAAAATTTTAATTGCCACTACAGTTGTAGAAGTTGGGGTAGATGTAGCCAATGCTTCCATAATGGTGATTGAACACGCAGAAAGATTCGGATTAACTCAATTACATCAATTGCGTGGAAGGATAGGCCGCGGTAGCGAACAATCCTATTGTATATTTGTTGCCCATAAACCATTGAATCAGCTGGCAAGGAAACGATTGCAAACGCTGGAGAGAACAACTGACGGATTCGAAATTGCCGAATTCGACTTAAAGTTAAGAGGCCCGGGAGAATTTTTCGGAGTGCGGCAACACGGTATGCCGAAATTAAAAATTGCAGATTTGATTGAAGATTATCATATTCTTGAAATCGCCAGAAATGAAGCATTTAGTTTATTAAAAGATGATTCAACATTAAATACCCCCAAAAATCAAATGGTTAGATTGTTTTTTGATCATTATTATGAAGAGAGTTTTAGATTAAGTAAAGTAGCATGAAACTTTATCTATTTTGTAATATTTTAATTCCTGTATTTTGATGAAGGAGTATAAAGTTGGGTGAAAACAAAAAAGTGGATGTGATGTTTGCGCAATTGGTGCTACAATTTCAAAGTGCGGCATTGATTCAATTGGGGCTATCAGAAAATCCACAAACTAAAAAAAATGAAAAAAATCTACAACAGGCCAAATACTTCATCGATATGTTGGATATGATACAAACGAAGACATCGGGAAACTTATCAGAAGAAGAATCAAAATTACTTAATAAAACTGTTGCAAACCTTCAAATGAATTTTGTTAATGCCAGTAATGATGCTGATATAAACAAATCTAAAAATAATAAATAAATAATTAGAGCAAATTGTTAAATTTGGTTCTAAAGTGATATGAATTTTGGAGAAAATGAATGGATCAAAATAAAGTATTGAATCGATGGATCGCAGCCGCAATGCTTATCGTTGCGAGTTTCGTCTATTTAGTCACCGCTGCCCCGGATGTTTCTTTTTGGGATGCTGGCGAGTTCATAGCTTGTTCTTATACATTAAGTGTGATGCACCCACCCGGGGCCCCGCTTTACATACTTTTAGGCCGAATTTTTACATTTCTTCCGATCAGTAATATCGCTTTTCGCATAAATTTAATGTCGGTGTTTTCAAGTGCACTAACCATTATGTTCCTTTATTTAATTATCGTACGTTTGATCAACCAGTTTCGTGGAAAACCGCAAAATTATTACGATCGCCTGTTGGTCTTTGGCAGCGCAGCTATCGGTGCACTTTCATTCGCATTTTCAGACAGTTTCTGGTTCAATGCCGTAGAAGCTGAGGTTTATGCGATTAGCATGTTGTTTACTGCAATTGTGGTCTGGCTTATACTTTTATGGGGAGATAATTCAGAGGATAATAAGAATTTAAGTTACCTTGTTTTAATTGTTTATCTGTTTAGCCTGGCTACTGGAATTCACTTATTAAATATACTCACTTTTCTATTTGTGCTATTCATTATTCACCTTAGAAAAAATGAATCTGCAAAAAAATTAGTTTGGGTTTTATTTTTTCAGGCGCTTATTCCACTTACTCTGTATATCCTGTTCTTTAATTATAACCCTGCGTCTATGGGATATGAACAGTTCCTTGCTCACCAGGCAAAAGCTGGAACATTTCTCAAGTACGCGGGATTGGTTACCCTGGCAATAACACTATATTACTTGTATGCTAAAGATCAATTGGCTTTTAAACTGTGGTGGCTTGTTCCCATTCTGTTTGTAATTGGATATTCAACCTATATTGTGATTTATATTCGTTCAGGACTAAATCCGCCGATCGATGAAAATGATCCTGAAAGATGGAGTAGTATGATGGATTACCTGGCGAGGAAGCAATATGGTGAACAAAGTCTTTTGCTAACCATTTTTCATCGAAAAGCCGAGTTTTGGGCTTACCAGTTTCAGAAAATGTACATCCGATATTTTAACTGGCAGTTTATCGGTAAGGGTACAACAATTGGTTCTGATGGGTATATCATCGAAGTGTTTAGTTTAAAGGGGTTGCTGGGAATTCCATTTATTGCCGGCATCGTTGGCGCTTACTACCATTTTCGTAAAGATAAGATGCATGCATTTTCGGTTCTTACTCTTTTTATCGCGACTGGTGTAGCAATTATATTTTATCTCAACCAGGAAAATCCACAGCCACGAGAGCGAGATTATGTTTACGTGGGTAGTTTCTTTGCATTTGCCATTTGGATTGGGATTGGAGTTTATGCTATTTTTGAGTCGTTGCGAGAATTTCTCTCCGAAGAAAACAAACTGCTTAAACCCATTACCTGGGCAACTCTTTTCATTTTAGGGATTGCACTGCCAATAAATATGTTCTTGGTTAATTTTGATTCCCATGATCGTAGGGGGAATTTTGTCCCTTACGATTATTCATACAATATTCTCGAATCTTGTGAGCCTAATGCTATTATCTTTACAAATGGAGACAATGATACCTTTCCGTTATGGTATTTGCAGTACGTAAAGCATATAAGGGAGGATATCAGGATTGTGAATCTTTCCCTGCTTAATACATCCTGGTATATTTTGCAACTTAAAAACCAGGAACCAAAAGTGCCATTTACTTATACCGATCAACAGATTGAAAGAATTGGCCTGATGGGTTGGCCCGGACCAACAGAGTATGAAGTGCCGATCTCTCAGTTGGTCTATGATAAATTTAAGACCAACATGATGGACAGGGGAGAATGGAAAGATGATCTGGTGGACTCAGGTTCAATGAAGTTTACAATCAATCCAACAATTGGCAGCCCACCACAAGCCCTTCGAGTACAAGATTTGGCAATATTAAATATCATTGCGGCAAATCAATGGAAGAAGCCTATTTATTTCGCTGTTACTGTCGGAGATAATAATAAAGTTGGCTTGCAATCTTATTTAAGAATGGATGGAATGGCCTTCAAATTATTGCCTTATCCCAACGTTCGGATATCGGTAACCAGACTCCAGGAAAATCTCTTTGAAAAATTTTTATTCCGAAATCTCAATGATCCAAAAGTATACCTGGACGATAAAACAAAGGGATTACTGACTAATTACCGTACTGCCTTTATTCGATTGGCAGATCATTATCGGATCGAAAATGATAATGAGAAAGCATTAACCACATTGGATAAAATGGAAGAATTAATACCAGAGAGTAATGTCCCATTTACGGATTACCGCTTCGGTTTATCAATTGGACATTTATATGAAACCCTTGGCCGTCCGGAGGAATTGGAAAGGCGGGCTTGGGAGATTATAGAACGAAATCCCAAACTTAGAGATGCGTATGCAGCTTTGTTGGGTTTTTATCAAAGAACAGAAAATTACGAGAAAGCAGTTGAATTAATGAACAAATATTTGGAACAGTATCCTACGGATGAGATGGCGCGTCAACTCCTGTCAGATTTTCAAAGTAAATTAACGCCTAAAGATTCTGTTAAAACGCAGGATTCTGTTAATACCCAGGATTCTGTTAAAACACAGGATTCTGAAGGAAATCAGTAGGAACTTTTTTAACAATTTACTGAGTTGGAGAGGATGGAAATTTGGCAGCAGAAGGGAGGGGTTCTAATCCGCTTGTTAGTATAATCATACCCCATATTGGGCCGGTAGAAATTTTAAATTCGTGTTTAAATTCTATCCGGCAAATTAATTATTCTAATTACCAAATAATAGTTGTTGATAATGGTACAAAATTGGATCCAAAATCGTTATCTGGTTCTGTATCCAATTTAATACTCATCAACAATAAAGAGAATCTTGGTTTTGCCGGTGGATGTAACATTGGCATTAAAAAGGCTGAAGGGGATTATGTTGTTTTATTGAATAATGATACTATTGTAGACACGAATTGGCTGGGTCCTCTTGTGGAAACAATGGAGGGAAATGCTAACATTGCCGCTTGTCAAAGTAGATTACTCTCCTTAACAAATAAAGGAAAATTTGACTATGCCGGTGCAATGGGAGGATTGATCGATATATTTGGCTATCCCTTTGCGATAGGAAGAATTTTTGATTCTATGGAAGATGATAAAAATAATTATTTGGAAAATTTTGAGGTTTTTTGGACCTCGGGTTGTTCCTCAATTTGGCGAAAATCGGCACTGGATGAAGTAGGCCTGTTTGATGAAGATTTCTTTGCGCATATGGAAGAAATTGATTTAAATTGGCGATTACATTTACGAGGTTATCGATCTTGTTCAAATTTCGAATCAATCGTTTATCATCATTCCGGATATTCATTGGGTTATGAAAACTGGCAAAAAATGTTTTTAAATCACCGCAATAATTTGGTATTGTTACTTAAAAATTATCAGCTAAAATCATTGCTTTGGATCTATCCGCTTCGCATAGTAATGGAAATTGTAACTGGAACGTTATTTTTATGTCTGTTGAATTGGAAAAGACCCTTTGCAGTTTTAATGGCACAATTATATGTGATCAGGCATTTTGCGAAAATATTTAAAAAGCATAAAGCAATTCAAAGGTTAAGAACTGTACAAGATTCACAATTGTTGAGACAAATGTTTTGGGGGAGTATTGTTTGGCAATATTATCTTTGTCGAAAAAGGAAAGTATCAGAAATCTTTAAAGTAAAAATTATCAATGGAAAATGCTCTACAATTTGAATGTAGATTTTGTAAAAACAAACATTACAAAAAAATAGTAACCACTTTTGATCATTATTCAAAAACGAATTCTTCAATTGATATAGTCCAGTGCCAAAAGTGTCGAATATGCTCAATTTATCCACATCTTGATAAAGAAACACATAATACCGCATATTCATCAGAAAATATAAATCCATTAATTGGTTCTAATTTTTTTGTTGGAAAATTTACTGAGAAGCTGTATGATTTTTTTCATCCTTATTCAGTTAAGTGGAGAAGAAAAAGGATTCAAAAAGAAATAGGCGTTGGTCAATTATTAGATGTGGGGTGCAGAAACGGTGATTTTCTTCAGGAAATGAGGCGCCAACTTTGGGAAGTTGTTGGTGTCGGAAAAAAATCTATTCAGGGAGAATATGCATCCAAAACTTTAGGGCTCAAAATTTATTATGACCTTATACAACTTGTGCCAAAATATGAGAATCATTTTGATGTCATTACTTTTTGGCATTCATTGGATCATTTTTTAGACCCCAGGGAAGCTTTAGAGCTTGCAATAAGTTTGTTAAAGGAAAATGGTTTAATATATGTCGCATTACCAAATTTAATAAGTCTGGATTTTTTGATTTATCATAAATATTGGGCTTTTCTGGATGCCCCCAGGAGACTACACCATTTTTCGCCAGTCTCAATGAAAAAATTTGTCAAAATGCATGGTCTTCAATTGATTAAAAGTACAGTCATCCCATATGATATTTACTATAATTGTATACTGAGTGAAAAGATATTTATTGAAAAAAAGTTCTCCAAAAAACGGTTTAAAAACTTATATTATATTCGAGCGTTTAGTCTAGCACTAATCATGCATATCTTAAGCGTAACAAATTCAGGACCGGGCATGTTGTATGTACTCAAGCAGAATTTTCCAAAGCAGCCAAAGTAAGTGATATAAAACTATTGATTTGGTTGTTCTGTCTTTATAATTTAAAGGAAAGACTACATCTTTAATTCAAAATAGAATAATTTGTTTAATGGTAATTATCATGAAATACAACAAAATTATATTACTGGTGTTTGTTTTTTTAATATTTAATGGGTGTTATAAAACGGAGCTTGTAAGAGGTCCTGATTATAATATATATATTTTTTGTGAATATTCGGATTGGGATCAACTCAATCCGGTCCTTTCTGAGGTTTTTAATCGAACCATTAGGACTCCTCAAAAGGAATTTCATTTTAACCTGGTACATGTAAACCCGGATAGTTTTCAATATTCTCTTCCACAGAAACAACTTATTTTTTTAGCTAGTTTAGAATCAGAGGGGAGTATTGCGGATATTGTTAAAAGAGCAGTCAATGATCCTGAAAGAGAAGAAAAAGTAAAAAGCGGTGAAAGTTTTTTGTTTAAAAATACGGATCAATGGGGTAGAGAACAACTCAACTTAATTATGGCATCCACTACCATTTTGAATCTTGGAAAATTAATTCGTGAAAATAGTGACTTAATTTATGAGACGATGCTAGAGCATCAACAGAAAGTTGTTGATCGATTTATGTACCGTAGATCAGAGAACAAAGATGCTTCAGATGGTTTATTAGAAAAATATTTATGGAAAGTCAAGGTTCAGCATGATTATAGTCTGGCGATTGAAGATTCGGCCGGGCAATTTGTTTTTTTAAGAAGGCGAATTCCTGAGCGATGGATGTTTGTAAAATGGTTCGAGAATAGTGACCGGTATAAAATCACTAAGGAATGGTATCTTGATATGCGGGATAGTATTGGTGTTAAGTATTATGGTGGTGATACTGTGAATCGAAAATACACCAGTAGCAAAGAGATTAATTTTTTGGGGAAGTGGTGCCTAAAAATTGAAGGATTATGGGAGAATGTAGAAAAAGTGGCCGGAGGTCCGTTTGTCGCATATGCATTTTATGATGATAATTCCCGGCGAATATATATGATGGATTGCTCAGTTTTTGCACCTGATATGGAGAAAGTGCCATTATTGGATCAGTTAAATGCGATGGCCAGAACTTTTAAAACAAAAATAGAAGTAGTGCGTGATGAAACAGGTGGTTGAAATGGAAAGGTTCCATAAAATTCTTGTTAGTGTGATTATCGGAAGTCAATCGGATGAAGAGATTATGCAATCTTGTACGAAATATTTGGATTATTTTGGTATCTCAAATGAAATGAAAGTTCTTTCTGCTCATAGGAATCCAGATGCGCTGCAGGAATATTTATCACAATTGGAGATGCGTGGTACTAAAATAATTATAGCCGCTGCGGGTATGGCTGCTCATTTACCTGGAGTGATTGCGTCAAAAACAATAGTGCCTGTGATAGGGGTACCATTGCCCGGATCTCATTTAAACGGGGTTGATGCACTTTACTCCATTGTTCAAATGCCATCCGGAATACCTGTAGCTACCGTAGATGTTGGAAAAGCTGGCGCCACGAATGCTGCTGTTCTTGATGTTGAAATATTAGCCCTAAGTGATCGTGATATTACTGAAAAATTGAGGTTGTTTCGTAAACAGGGTTCTAAAATATAACCGTACAAACCTGAATCTAAACTTCTAAACCATTCCTGATTTCTTAAAATCAATCCCAATCAAATAATGAAAATCGTTTAAAATTGGAATGGCAACCGGGTTTTTTTCTGTATTCATGGTGTAAACCAATTGGGAAAAAAGAAGAAGAGTTAAATTTGTGTATATGGGTTCTGTTTGCACTTTCGTTGTTATTTTATATCTTTTATCTTAGGAATAAATCTTATAATACTGTAAAGGCACAGTGAGTTGGAAAAAGTACTAATTGTTGGGTGTAATGGTCTTTTAGGGCAAAAAGCCAGTATTGAACTAACTCCAAAATATGAACTCTGTGGTGCAGATTTAAGTTCGGAATCCATCCACAAGGGAATTCCATATTTCAAGATGGATATAACAGATCCGAAAACTGTCGAGGCGGTAATTCAGGAATCTGAACCAGACATCATTTTTAACGCTTCTGCATATACTGCTGTTGACCGTGCCGAGATTGAAAAAAAAATTTGCTATGCGGTTAATGTTGCTGGAGTCCAAAATCTTGCCAGGATATGTTTTATGGAAAACATAAAACTTTTACACATTTCCACTGATTATGTATTTGATGGCGGTAAAGGAAATTATAACGAATCTGATCCGGCAACCCCAATTAATTATTACGGTCAATCTAAACTGGATGGCGAAAAAGCAATTCTTGATAGTGGTTGTGAATTCTTGATTGGCCGAACAGCTGTGCTTTTTGGATATGGTTATAATATTCAGGCTAACTTTGTCCTTTGGGTGTTAACAGAACTTAGAAATGGTAATTCAATTCGAGTAGTTGATGATCAAATTGGAAATCCAACTATTGCAGATTATCTGGCATACTCTTGTCGAGAATTACTGGAAAAGAAAGCTACCGGTTTGTTCCATTTAGCAGGTGATAAACCAATTTCCAGGTATGATTTGGCTATTGCTGTTGCAAAAGAGTTTAACTATATTCCGGACTTTATCACGCGAATAAAAACCAGCGAATTTAAGCAATTAGCAAAAAGACCACTTAATGTTGGTCTTAATGTTTTGAAAGTTCAAGATACATACGGTATTAACATGTTTTCGCTCAATGGTAGTTTAAAAAAATTAAAACAGACCATGGTTGAGTGATCTAATGAATCGACTCAAAATAATTTGATTTAATAGAATGGTAAACAGGAGTTTTTGTGGAATTTGCTTCTTTTTATAGATCTACGGAAAATAGCTTACGCAAGCTTAAAGAGGCTCAAAAAATTATGGAGGATAAAAACTGCCAGGTTATTATTCCTACGTATAATGAAGCAAATAATATTCGCCAAATCATAGATGATATTTTTTCTTTAAAAATTCCAAACCTTGATATATTAGTAGTTGATGACAATTCTCCGGATAACACGGCCGGTTTAGTAAAGGAATACCAAAAAAACTACAAGAATTTACAACTTCTTGAAAGAGAAAAAAAGAAGGGATTGGGTTCTGCTTATGTTGCCGGTTTCAAGGAATCATTAAAAAATGGATATGATTATATTTTTGAAATGGATGCTGATTTTTCTCATGAACCCCGGGAAATTCCGAATTTTATAACAGCGATTCAAAATTGTGATCTTGTTATTGGTTCCAGGTACATCCAGGGTGTAAATGTGATCAATTGGCCCCTAAGTCGGCTGATTTTAAGTTATGGAGCAAATTCTTATACAAGGATTGTAACAGGACTAAAAATCAAAGATAGCACCAGTGGTTTTAAATGTTTTCGACGATCGGTTTTGGAAAATATTAACCTTGAAAAAATTGATTCGGGTGGATATTCTTTTCAAATCGAAATGAATTTTAAAGCTTGGAAAAAAGGATTTAGAATTAAAGAAATACCAATCGTTTTTGTGGATCGGGTTTTAGGTACTTCTAAAATGTCTAAAAAAATTGTTAGGGAAGCAATTTGGGAAGTATGGCGGCTTAAATTATTACAAATATTTGGTAAGGTTGAATAGTCACATGTCAAAGCCTGTATTATCAATAATCATAGTGAGTTACAATGTCAGAGAGTTTCTTTATCAAACCATTAATTCAGTCCAAAGATCTTTACCGGGAATATCATCAGAAATAATCGTTGTAGACAATGCCTCGTGGGATGGCAGTGCAGCGATGGTGCAAAAAGATTTTCCTGAAGTAAATTTGATTTCGAAAACAACAAATGTTGGATTCGCAAAGGCAAACAATTTAGCGATTGATGAAAGTCTGGGTGAATATCTCATATTTCTTAATCCAGATACGATAGTTCAGGAAGATACTTTTAAGACATTACTTGATTTTTTTTCACAACATCCAAAAGCTGGAATTGTTGGCTGCAAAATACTCAATCCTGATGGTAGTTTGCAGCTTTCTTGTCGGAGGAGTATTCCTACACCTTGGGTCGGTTTCACTAAATTAGTGGGTCTTAGCAAGCTTTTCCCCAAAAGTCAATTATTTGGTAAATACAATTTAACCTATTTGAATCCTAATGAAATTACGGAAGTTGAAGCCATATCAGGATCATTTATGATGATGCCAAGAACCATTATTGACCAGGTGGGGAGGTTCGATGATCTGTTTTTTATGTATGGTGAAGATTTGGATTTGTGCCATCGTGTGTCCGGTGCCGGTTGGAAAATCTACTATGTTCCCACAACGCAGATTATTCATTATAAAGGCTCAAGTTCTACAGAAGCTCAATTTGATACTTTGCTTCAATTCTACCGTGCGATGCTTTTATTTGTGCGTAAACATTTCAAAGGCAGGTATTTTTTGCTTCCTCAATGGGTCTTGGTTTTGGGTATTGGATTACGAGGGTTTATGTCTTTTATGCATAATTTGTTTCTAAAGATTAAGTGGTCAATTGTTGATTTATTTGTCTTGAATATTTCTTTGATGATTGCCATTTACCTCCGTTTTGGATCATTAGTTCACTGGCAATCCTACCTAATGGTCACCCTAATTTATTCCTCTGTTTGGTTAATGGTATTTTATTTCTTTGAGCTTTCTAACATTCGGAAATTTTCTGTGGCGAATGCTGTAGGAGCCGTATTGCTTGGTTTAGCATTGAATTCGACAATTACATTTTTTGCTAAATCATTTGCTTTCTCGCGAATTGTTATTTTGCTCGCAGGAATACTAAATTTATTCTTTATTCCCGGATGGAGATGGGCATTATATCGACTTGCAAAGAAAAGTAGAGCTCCACTTTTCGATCGCATCAGGAATAGCGTAGTAGAAAGAAGAACAATGATTGTTGGTGATGGAATTTCTCTTTCAAATTTGGTGAAAAAGCTACAAGAATCTCATTTAACTGATTCAAAAATTGTTGCGTTACTTTTAACGGATTCTAACGTTTACAATCTTAACGGAGCCGCAACCCTACCTCTTTTTTTCGATGTAAACCATCTTCCGAGATATATTCGAGAGCTCGAAGTCAATGAAGTTGTTTTTAGTCCTGATTCTATTGCATATGAAAAGATCTTTAGTTTAATTTCTCAGTCACAAGATTTGGGTGTGGACTTTAAAATTGCTTCTAACGACATGGGTGTTCTTATTGGTGCCCAGACATTGCAGAGATTAGAAGGAATTTCATTAGTCGAAATTCGATATCGCTTACTCAAACCAAGCTACCGATTTTTAAAGAGATTAGTAGACTGGACATTTGCTTTGCCTCTTTTGTTAGTCAGTATCCCAGCCTGGCCAATCTTATTTCTGCAGGGAAATCGATTAAGAAAATTCCCAATTTTTACCAGGATAGGAGACTATGATTTAGATCCACAGAATTTTTCTCCACAACAAGATAAAACTAATTTAAAACCTCCCAAGAAAGTCTTCGCTTTCTGCAAAAAGAACAGGCTACCGAAAACCAGATTGCAAATGATGCCAATTCTTTTTTATGTTTTAAAAGGCGATTTAACATTGATTGGCAGCGAATTTCAATTTGAGAAAGAACAGTTAATTTCAATTAATACTAGAATTAATCTAAAACCCGGTTTAATTTCAATTTATGAAATGGAAAAAGATCAACAGCCATCGTTAGAATATGAAGAAAAATTAGCTGTTCAATATTTGAAAAATTATTCACCTTTGCTTGATCTGGAAATACTATTTAAATCTACTTCAAAAAGGAATTAGAATGACAGAATTTGTTTTTGAATTTGAAAAACCTATTGTTGAACTTGAAAGAAAAATTCAGGACCTGAAAGAACTTAGTTTTGTCGAAAATGGGGAAATGACTGATGAATTAAATCGCCTTGAAAAAAAAGCCATGAAATTACGGCAAGACATTTACACTAAACTGACCCGGTGGCAAAGGGTCCAGCTCGCTCGACATCCCCAAAGACCATATACTTTAGACTATGTAGAAAGAATGATGGACCATTTTATGGAATTACATGGGGATCGATATTTCTCCGATGATCCGGCAATTGTGTCCGGAATTGGGCAACTGGATCATATTAAAGTTGCTATTATTGGACATCAAAAAGGTAGATCAACCAAGGAAAAATTATATAGAAATTTTGGCATGCCAAACCCCGAGGGTTATAGAAAAGCATTAAGAATTATGCAGCTTGCTGAAAAATTTCATATGCCAATTATTTGTTTGATTGACACACCCGGGGCTTATTGCGGCATCGGTGCGGAAGAAAGGGGACAGGCTCAAGCAATTGCAAGAAACCTATTTGAAATGTCTAAGCTTAAAGTGCCAATTGTTAATGCTGTGATAGGTGAGGGAGCGAGTGGTGGCGCATTAGGAATTGGGTTAGGCGACAGATTGATTATGTTTGAAAATACCTGGTACTCCGTGATATCTCCTGAAGGTTGTGCAGCTATTCTATGGAGGGATAATTCTAAAGCGGAACTTGCCGCTGATGCAATGCGAATTACAGCAAATGATATGTTAGAAATGAAAATGGCTGATGAAGTAATTGCCGAACCAGTGGGGGGTGCCCATAGAGATCATGATGGCACTGCAGATATTCTAAAAGAAGCTTTGTTGAGACATTTGAATGAATTGAAAGAATTGCCACTTGATGATTTACTAGAGAATAGAATAGAAAGATACCGCAATATTGGAGAGTGGAAAGAAAAATGATTACTTCAACAACCACAATCCGTGTTCGGTATGCCGAAACGGATAGAATGCAGTTTGCCCATCACACAAGATACTTTGAGTGGTTTGAATGTGCAAGGACAGAACTATTGCGTGAGATCGGTTATTCTTATAAATCCGTAGAAGATGAAGGTACATTATTACCTTTGGTTGAGGCTAACTGCAAATATATCCAACCTGCATTATATGATGATATCCTAGAAATTCATACGAGCATAAAAAGTCTTCCCAGGTCAACTTTAAAACTGGATTATCAAATCATACGTTCCAAAGATCAAACCCTATTAGCAGAAGCATTTACTATTCATGCGATGACCAATAAAAATGGCAAGCCTATTAGACCCCCAAAGAAATTTTTAAATATCATTAAAGAAAATATCTAACGAGGAGATTTTGATGCTGAATAAAGAGTTGCTTGATATTTTGGCTTGTCCAAAATGTAAAGGAAACCTGGAATACGACAAAGAAAACGAAAAATTAATTTGTCATTCTTGTCGTTTAAAGTACAACATTAAAGACAGCATACCCATAATGCTCATTGAAGAAGCAGAGCCATTCTAGCTGATTCGTTAAGCACTGAAAAACATTTTTTGATTATTAACCAAATAAATCATAAATTATTTGTCTGATTTAATTTAGATATGTAGTTGATAATAAATATTATTGTAAGGAGTATGTTCAGAAAACTCTTAAGATTAACAAACAGGTTTTGATTCTTAATCAAAACTATGAACCAATGACGATTTGCTCGGTAAGGAAAGCTATTATTTTGCTTTATCTTGAGAAAGCTAATCTGGTGGAACGATATGATTCCATGGTTATCCGCTCTGTTACTCTTGAACTGCCAATGCCTAGTGTAGTTCGCCTAGGACGTTTTATTAATGTTCCAAGAAAGAGGATTCTACTATCGCGCAAAAACATAATGAAACGAGATCGCTTTTCCTGTCAATATTGTGGCACTTCTACTAAACCATTAACGGTGGACCATGTAATTCCAAAAGAAAGAGGGGGTGTGGATACCTGGCAAAACCTGGTTGCCGCTTGCGAAAAATGTAATTTTAAAAAGGGAAATAAATCGCCAGAAGAAGCAGATATGATTCTTCGGAAAATCCCCCAAAAACCAAATTATTTATTTTTTATTCAGAATTTTTTTGGAGCCGTTGAAGACCGTTGGAGACCATATCTTTTCCTTCCTGATTAATCTAATGCTAAAATAAAGATGACTAATATGGAATTGAATAAACGCATATTAAGTGGAATGCGTCCATCGGGTAAACTACATTTGGGAAATTATACAGGTGCATTGGAAAATTGGATTAAATTGCAAAATGAGTATGAAAGCTTTCATTTTGTTGCAGATTGGCACAACCTTACTACTGATTTTCAGCATACCGATAATATTTGGCAAGATTCAATAGATATGGTAATTGATTGGTTAGCTGCAGGTATCAATCCCGAAAAATCCACGATTTTTATTCAATCTCTTATTAAAGAGCACGCAGAATTACATCTTCTGTTTTCGATGCTGGTTACGGTGCCTCGGTTAGAGCGAAATCCGACGGTAAAAGAGCAAATACGAGAGTTACACTTGGAAGATAAAGTTTCCTATGGCCATCTTGGTTACCCGATTTTGCAATCGGCAGACATTTTGATGTATCGGGCTCATGCAGTTCCGGTAGGTGAAGATCAGGTACCCCATGTAGAATTAACAAGGGAAATTGCCAGAAGGTTTAATAAAACTTATGGATTCGTATTTCCGGTACCTAAATCCTTGCTAACAAAATTTAGCCGTCTGCCTGGGTTAGATGGAGCAAAAATGAGCAAATCAAAAGGCAATACAATTTTATTATCAGATACTCCTGATGAGATTAAGAAAAAAGTAAGAACTGCAATAACCGATCCGGCAAAAATTCGTATGGGTGATCCTGGACATCCTGAAATATGTACAGTTTTTACATACCACCAAAAGTTCAATCCTCCGGAACTTCCGGAGATTGAACGAGATTGTCGTAGTGGAGTGTTAGGATGTGTGGATTGTAAAAACAATTTAGCAGACAAACTGAGTAAATTTTTAGAACCAATCCGTGAAAAAAGAAAGACATTAGAAAAAGATAAGTCTTTTGTCCGGGAAGTTATTGTTTCGGGTAATGAGAAAGCATCAAACGAAGCTAAAATTACAATGGAGCAGGTTCGAGAATCTGTGAAAATTGGCAATTTCTACGAAATAATATAGTTAAATCCTTATGGTATATCGCATAAAATTACAAAATTTTGAAGGCCCTCTTGATTTATTGCTTTTTTTAATCAAAAAAAATGAATTGAATATTTATGATATTCCAATTGCTCTCATTACTCAACAGTATTTGCAATATATCCAAATTATGCAAACCCTGGATTTGGAAGTTGCCAGTGAATTTATTGTAATGGCGGCTACTCTGATTCGAATAAAATCCCATTTGCTGTTACCAAAATCTGATATTGAAGAGGACATGGAAGAAGTTGATCCAAGGCAGGAATTGATTGAACGATTAATTGAATACCGTAAATATAAACAAATTGCGCTTGAATTATCTACAAGAGAAAATAGATATCGTAAATTCCATAAAAGGGAAAATTATCAATTTGATTTTTTGGAAGATGAAGAACAAAGTTTGGATCCTTGCCAAGTTACATTATTTGATTTAATAAGTGCTTTTCGTGAAGTTACCCTAAGGTACGAAAATCAGCCAGTTCATACAATAAACACTCCAACAATTAGTGTAGATGAACAGTATGAATTTATTAAGAAGTTGATCAATAGTCGCGATCAATTGAGTTTTTCGGAATTAATAGATGAAGTTCACATCAAAACACGTGCTGTTCTGGTTGCCACATTTATCGCAATGCTAGAACTCATCAAAAATAAAATCATTCAAGTAAGACAAACCAAACCGTTTTCTGAAATTTGGATATTTGGGATTAGTTCCAGTAATTGAACAAAATGAACGAAATAAGCCAAATTATTGAAGCTATATTATTTGTTGCAGATAAACCTGTTACAATGAATAAACTAGTTCAAATTTTACCAAATTTTAAAAAAGATGAAATTGAAACAGCTCTTTCGGACTTAAATGAAGTTTATAAGGATCATGCAATAAATATTTTTGAGATTGCTGGAGGTTTTCAATTGGCTACACGTCTGGAGTATCATGAATATATCAAAAAATTTCATGCTGCTAGAACAAGACCTAGGCTATCACAAGCAGCATTAGAGACACTCGCTGTTATTACTTATAAACAACCGGTCTCACGTGTAGAAGTTGAAGCGATAAGGGGAGTTAATTCAGATGGTGTTGTCGGTACTCTACTTGAGAGAGGAATGATTAAAATTCTGGGACGAGCTGACACCGTAGGAAAACCGCTTTTGTACGGTACGACTCAAGAATTGTTGCAATATTTTGGACTTAATAATTTTTCCGAATTACCAAGCTATGAAGAAATAGAAGCATTATTGAAGGCCAGAGAAGAGGAAGAAAAAATGGAATCGCTTCAACAGACCCAAATAGTCGATGGAAATGAGACTTAACCAGTATTTAGCGAAATGTGGAGTTACTTCAAGACGAGGTGCGGAACAACTTATTATTTCCGGTCGGGTAAAGATCAATGGTGAAATTGTTAGAAAACTGGCGACTCAGTGTGATGAAAAAACAGACAAGGTTGAATTAGACAATTGTTTGGTTAAACCGGCAATAAATCATGTCTATTTTTTATTAAACAAGCCGCCTGGTTACATTACAACAGTATCAGATCCATTTCATAGACCTACCGTTATGAGTTTAATTCCCAAAATTTCTGGCATTGTACCAGTAGGACGACTTGATCTAGATACACAGGGCACTATAATTTTAACAAATGATGGAGAACTGGTAAATCGTTTGACTCATCCGAAATATGAAATTGAAAAAAAATACTTGGTTGGATTAAACAAAAAAATCGCCGACAAAGCCATTGTAGAATTAGAAAATGGGGTTAATATTGGCGATGAAATGCTTGCTAGGGCCTATCATATTAAAAAAGTCAGTGAGAAAAAAATACGTTTAAGTCTGCATGAAGGTCGAAATCGACAAATCAAAAGAATGCTAAAAACTTTGGGATTTTCTGTAACGTCACTTATTCGCGAGCAATTTGCATCCTTATGTGTAAATGGTTTAAAACTTGGAGAATGGCGTTTCCTTAATAAAAATGAAGTTGTTCAATTGAAGAATTTAGTAAGACTTAATTAAATTGTTACTCATTACGAGTCAATTTATATTAAAATATCAGGAGCTTGTAATAGGATGGCAAAAAGTTCTAGTATTAGAATTCCGAGGTTTATTATTACAATAGACGGTCCAGCCGGATCAGGAAAAAGTACTACTGCAGGGATGCTTGCTAGAAAACTAGACTATCTTTACTTAGATACAGGAGCGATGTATCGAGCAATAACATTGAAAGTTATACAGGCTAAATTAATGGAGAACCATGTTGAAAAGATTATTTCTTTATTAAAGGAAGCAGAAATTGATTTAAAAAATAAGGACGGGCATATTTCTATCTTTTTGGATGAAATTGATGTTACCAATGAAATTAGATCCAAAAAAGTTGATAAAGAAGTTTCCTGGGTTTGCCAGATTCCGGATGTTCGGGAGCATTTAGTAAAGTTGCAAAGAGATTTTGGGCGGAATGGGGGAGTGGTTGCCGAGGGAAGAGACATTGGTACTGTTGTTTTTCCTGAAGCGGATTTAAAGTTTTTTTTGACAGCCGATTTACAAACTCGGGCAAAACGCCGTTGGGATGAAAAAAAAGAAAGAGGTGATGCAGGACTCTTGGAGGACATCGTTGCAGAAATCGATCAACGAGATAAGATAGATTCCGAACGAGTGTTGAGTCCATTAATAAAAGCAGAAGGTGCTCTAGAAGTCAACACAACAAATTTAACCATTGATGGGCAGGTCAATCTGCTTTACAAAAAAATAATAGAATATTCCCATCAATTGGAAATAGCAGATAGATCGGACAAATTATAATTTGTCAGGCAAGCAGAATATTTGTCAATTAATATATGTTGGAATCTCAAAAAGATTCATACCTTGCCTATTTCGATTGTCAGATTATGTAACACTATTTTGTTGCAATTACAATGCGTAATTATTATTTTCTTATCGTTTATTTTCTCCGGATACTATTCCGAATACTGTTTGGCTACTCTGTGATAGGGATTAATAACTGGAAAAAAAACCAAGGATTTATTGTTGCTTCAAACCATCAAAGTTATTTAGATCCCTTTTTTGTTGGTAGTGCAGCTCCAGTGGAAATGTGTTATATGGCAAAAAAAGAAATATTTAGTTGGCCGGTTCTTGGTTTTATTGCTGAGAAATTAAATTCATTTCCAACAACGCGCAAAGGATTTGATATTGGAGCTATTAAACATGCAAAACGTATGTTAGAGAATTATAAACCTCTGTTAGTTTTTTTTGAAGGAACAAGAAGTAGAGATGGTGAATTTCTACCTGTGAAAAGAGGTGTTGGACTGCTTTCTTACATAAACCAGGTAGATATTTTACCTGTTTATGTTCATGGTAGTTTAAATTTAAAAAATGCGATTTTTAGATCGCCACCAGTAACAGTGAAATTCGGACAGATGATCTCAATTTCAAAGTATCAAGATTTGGATTTACCGGTTAAAGAAATTTATACAATGATATCAAACGACGTGATGAATTCCGTAAGAGAATTAAAAAACTCAATAATTAACTAGATTTATTAACCCTAAACCATTAATAAATAAGGATTTTACTTATATGTCAAAAGAGGAAAAAGATCAAAATTCTGAGGAGATAATTACCAAAGAAGATCAAGTAAAAGGGGAAAATGAAACACCTGAAATTACACATTCCAATGAAACTGAAGCCGAAGGTATGACTGAAGAGACAGACCAATCTGAACAGACAGAAACAAAAACTGATATAATAGAAGAAGCTAATTCTGAGAGTAAAGAAAGCATCGAAAATTTTAGTGAAGCAGAAACTGTTAAATTAGAAGATTTAGTTGAAGAGCAAGAATATTCTCAAGATGAATTTCAAAAATTTGAACAAATTTATGAAAGTACAATAAATAAATTTTCCGACGGAGAAATTGTTTCAGGTAGAATTATTTCAATTGATTCCAAAGATGTATCTGTGGATATTGGTTTTAAATCTGAAGGCCTGGTCCCCTTTGAAGAGTTTAACAATAGAGAAGATCTCAATATAGGCGATGAAATTGAGGTTTATATAGACAACATTGAAGATAAAGACGGCCAATTAGTTCTTTCCAGCAAAAAAGCCGATTTTGTTAGAGCTTGGGATAAAGTGGTTGAAGTTCATGAAAAAGATGAAGTGATCACAGGTAAGGTGAGCCGTAGAATTAAAGGCGGTATGGTTGTCGATTTAATTGGTGTTGAAGCTTTTCTACCAGGCTCTCAAATAGATATTAAACCTGTGCGTGACTTTGATGCATTAGTCAATCAAGAATTTGAATTCAAAATTGTCAATGTAAATCATCTTCGCAGGAACATCGTTGTTTCTCGGCGTGTCTTGATAGAAGAGGATATGAAAGGTCTTAGAGAAAAAATTCTAATGAATCTGGAAAAGGGTCAAAAGTTAGAAGGAACTGTCAAGAATATAACAAATTTTGGCGTGTTTATTGACCTGGGTGGTGTAGATGGTCTTCTCCATATTAATGATCTTTCTTGGGGAAGAATCGGACATCCTTCAGAAGTTGTTTCTTTAGATGAGAAAATTGACGTAGTTATTCTTGACTTCGACGAAGATAAATCAAGAATTTCTCTGGGACTCAAACAATTATCCCCTCACCCGTGGGACAATATTGAAGATAAATTTGAGGTTGGGTCAAAAATATCAGGTAAAGTTGTTAATATTGCAGATTATGGTGCGTTTATTGAGCTTGAAAAAGGAATTGAAGGGCTTATCCATATTTCTGAAATGTCATGGATACAACATATTAAACATCCTTCCCAAGTCGTCTCAATGGGAGATGAAGTTGAAGCTATAGTTTTAAGTGTGGATAAAGAGGGTCAGAAAATTTCTTTAGGATTGAAACAACTTGAACCGGATCCTTGGGATCAAATTGAAGAAAAATATCCACTTGGAACACGTCATAATGGAGTAGTGAGAAATTTGACTAACTTTGGTGCTTTTGTAGAGCTTGAAGACGGGGTAGATGGGTTGGTTCACATCTCTGATTTATCCTGGACACGTAAAATCAGGCACCCAAGTGAAGTCATTAAGAAAAATGATAATATTGAAGTGGAAGTTCTTGCAATTGAAAGAGAGAATAGAAGAATTTCTTTGGGATATAAACAATTATTTGATAATCCCTGGGATATTCTTGAAAATCAGTACAAAGTAGGAATTCAGGTGAAAGGGATAGTTACCAGATGTATTGAAAAAGGTTTGGTTACCGAAATTCCTGATCAAGTTGAAGGCTTTGTGCCAATCTCACATTTGACACGAATAGATTCATCCGGACGTCGACGAACTTCAGATGCCTATAAGTTTGATGATGAATTAGAGCTTACAGTTATTGAGTTTGATAAAAATAATAAGCGGATTGTTTTATCGGAAAAAAGTCTGGAAGAATTAAATCTGAAAACAAAGGAAGAAGCTGTAGAAAAAACAGCTGAAGCTCAAGTGGAGGTAGCGCCAGAAGTTAATGATGACAATGAGGTAGAAGTCGATGCTGAGGTAAAAGTTGATGCTGATGTAGAAATTGATGCTGAGGTAAAAGTTGATGCTGATGTAGAAGTTGATACTGAGATAGAAGTTGATTCTGAGGTTAAAGAGGATGCTGTTGTAAAAGACGATATAAAGGTAGACAAAAAGCCTAAAACTGCACGCCAAAAATCAAAGAAAAAAGAAACAGAAACAGAACCTGCAAAGATAACCAAAGCAAAATCAAAGAAAAAAGAAACAGATGAAAAAACTGACTCGGAGACTACAGAGTCGGAAGAAGATTCAAAAGAATAACATCTATTGAATTATTGTAATATAAGAGGCCGCTTTGATTATGTTAAGGCGGCTTTTTCATTTCGGGTTTAAAATAATTTGAATTAGAATATTTATTTTACTTTTGGTTT
This sequence comes from uncultured Deferribacteres bacterium, assembly GCA_964464595.1. Lineage (GTDB taxonomy): Bacteria > Zhuqueibacterota > JdFR-76 > JdFR-76 > DREG01 > JADFJB01. The sequence goes on along the minus strand of CAYXGW010000002.1, from coordinate 70,664 downwards.
TGTCAGTCGGCTTGATTATTCTACATTCCAAAAAGAATTGATTTTTAATTGAATAATGTTATTTTAAATCAATAATTTGGAAAGATTAAAAGATTAATTTGATCCTCGATGTTACCTCAAAATTACCAAATTTGTTTCAAATTACAACCCTTATTTCAATTTGAGGAGAAATTAGCATGTGGATAGTAAAATGGATTTTAGGGGCGGTGCTCATCATCATTGTTCTTGGTTTTGCATTTTATAATCAAGACCAGGTGGCCCACGTTAAAGTAGGGTTTTGGACCTCACCGGAAGTGCCACTGTATTTAATTGTATATTTTGCGTTTTCATTGGGTATTCTTACTTGGTTATTTGTTTCAATTTTTAAAATATTGCAATTAAAAGTCGAGTGTAGACAGCTTAACAAAGAAAATAAGTTGTTAACAGATGAGCTAAACAGGTTGCGCAACCTTTCTGTTGAAGAAGCCTTCGAAACTGATATACCAGAAGAAGCTACGGACGAATAGGGCTTACTATGGAATATTTTTCACAGAATAATTTTTTGATTATCACTGTAGTAAGTATCATTTTTGTCGTAATAATTGTAACTATCCTCAGTTTTCGAAGAAGTAAAGCTAACGCACCAAACGAGTCTTATGATTATATAAAAGCATTAAATGCATATATTGAAGGGGAAATTGATGAGGCAGTCAAATTATTTTACCGATCCGTAAACCAAAATACCGAAAATATTGATGCATACATTAGATTGGGAGATATTTTTCGCAAGCAAGATAAACTAGAAAAAGCTATAAAGATTCATCGGGAATTATTAGTAAGACGTAATCTTAGTCAGGATACAAAAAAGCAGATTTATCGAAGTCTTGTTAAGGATTTAGTTAAGGCGATGAATTTTGATAAGGCTTTAGAAACTGTTCATCAAATATTGGAAATAGAATCTAGAAATACATGGGCTAAAAAACAAGAATTGCTCATTTACGAATCTAAACTAGATTGGGAAAATGCATTTAAAACCCTTAAACATCTGGATAGATGGGAAAAAATACCTGAAGTACACTCTAAATTAGCGTTATACAAAGTCGAGATGGCGTCGTCTTTATTTAAAACCCTAAAGGAAAAAGACGGTAGAATTCAATTACGAGAAGCGATTAAACTAGATTCGAATTGTTCATCAGGGTATATATTTTTAGGTGACTCCTATATGAGAGAAGAACGCTATTCTGATGCTATTAAAGTTTGGGTAGATTTTGTTAAACACGTACCAGCACAATCTCAACTTGTTTTATACCGATTACAAGAAGTATTGTTCGCAAAAGGAAATTACAGTGAAATAGAAAACATATTGGTTGATTTAAATGAAAAAGTTCCGAATAACATCGATGTTTCAACAATGCTAAGTGATTTAAAAGAGAGGAAAGGAGATTTGAGCGGGGCAATTCGCCAATGCGAAGGGATGTTGGATATTGAGCCTGATTCTCAATTAGCTAAACTAAAGTTAATAAAGTTGTACTCAAAGAATGATAATTCGGATTTAGCCTTGAAAACAGCGCTAGAATTAGCTGATCACAATAATAAAACACACAAAAAATATTTTTGCTCAATTTGTAGTTATAAATCTCCGAATCCTTTATGGCATTGTCCTGAATGTAATAGTTGGAATTCTTTTAACTTGTAAATTATTTAATTAGGAAATATATATTTTGAGAGTAGCCTTTTGAGATTAAAATTATTGTCATTAATTTTGTTATTATTTTTTTTATTATCCTTCAATATGAGAGTGTCCGCACAATCCGAGCTACGGTTATATGAAAAGAAAGAAATTGAGGAATTAGAAAACAGACTGAATCAACGGGATTTGGATACGTCTACCGAAGTTGGTATGAGATTCATCGAAGCTCTTTTTGATAAAGAAGGAGGAAAAGCGGTTGAAAGTTTCAAAAAATTAGTCCAACAAAATCCTAATTCTAAGGAAATTCCAGCTATAATTGAACGAATTGCGTTATTTCAATTTGCATCAGGATTGTATAACACAGCTAGAGAAACTTTTTTATTTTTGGATAGAAAGTATTCAAATACTGATTATGGTGAACGTGGCTTGTATTACGTTTCAAGATGCTGGCTGGCGATAGGAACCGCAGATTCGGCCAAATCTACTATCATTAAGTTCCATGAAAAATATCCGCATTCAAAACTAAATAACACTATCAAATTAACATTATATCAGGATAACTCCTATTCATCTCAGACTAAAAAAAGTAATCGCAAATCCGTTTATTCAGTACAAACCGGTGCTTTCTCCACCCTCAACAATGCTCGTATCCAAAAACAATTTATAGAAAATAAAGGTCATGACGCTGATATTTATATAAAAATAGTTAACAATAAAAAATACTATGTCGTTTGTGTCGGGAAATTTGATTCAAATGAAGAAGCGGAAAAATTAGGAAGGTTGATTGACAGAAAGTATCGAACGAAATTTCAATTAGTAAATTTGACTCAATTTGAGACAGTAAAATAGAATTAATATCGATCGTTGGATTATCTATAAAGATGATGATTCTACGGAAGAACCTCTAATTTGGCTTCTACTTAAATGAGCTAAAAACCGTTTTCGCAATTTTCTAAAATTTGTTCGAAAGTAGAATAACCGCAATTTTAGAATTAAATTATCCATAATTACCTCTATTCTTTTTGACTCATGCGTCTGCTTACTTTATAAGGGCGATAATAGACTTCATCCTGGGTTTTCGCATTAGTTATTTTTCCGCTTAATTCCAACTCTTCGTTATCTTTATCCATTTCTTGGGTATCAAACTCAATTCTATTCTTGTCTGGATTGTCTTGTGAATTTTTGACTTCATCTTTCTTAAATTCTGGTTCCAAAATAATATTTTCTGACTGGTTTTGTTTTTTCATAAATCTCTCCAAAGTATTACATAGCAAATAGTGTGCCAATATTAATAAGGTTTATTCTTGCTCCAAACAATAATCGATTTTCTATTTATTAGTATTATATGTGATTTGTTTTTGTTCATTTAGTCGTTTTTTTATCACGACAAGACATTAATTTTGATATAGGACGTGTAATAATATCTCTGACTATTATTTTTATCGGAAATAAAGCCGATAATCTTAGATGCTTAAAAAAATTTAAGCGCAAATTCATTTTTAGTAAGATCATTTAAAGCCAAATAATTTAAGATATCACCGGTTGGAGGATTTATGAAAAGGTTGCTTTGTTTTTTGATATTAATAATACTATTTGGATGTACCGGATCCAAAGAAATCGCAACAGTAAATAATGGAATAGATAACAAATACTTTGAAGAATTGGATAAGGAGATATCCAATAATCCTGATAATTATGAAGCATATTTTGAATTAGCTCAGTCATATTATTTAAGGGGAAATGAAGAGATGGCTCTCTTTTATGCGGATTCTGCCCTCAGCATAAATCCTGATTATCAAGAAGCCAGGTATTTCAAAGGAGAATTAAATTTTAAAGGAAATAACATTACTGCCGCATATGAAGAATTTCTGATTTTATTATTAGCAGAAAATACGGAAGACTGGTTAGTTAAAATTTCTGAAGCCACTGGATTGAGATACTTGCCAAAACAATTAACTCGTGGAAATTTTGATAATGCTAATCCTTCGTATGACAAATCAGGGAATCGCATTGTTTTGCAATCTAATCAAAATCAAAACTGGGATATTCACATTGTTGATCGCATTTCCGGAAAAGCTGTTGAATTGACTTCAAATTCTCTGAACGATGAATCCCCGGTGTTCGCTGATGACAATACTATATTATTTACAAGACAGCAAAATGAATCAGGAAATAAAAGAGATATTTATTCTTATAACTTGAATGATAAAACGGAAAGCAAAATTATTGTACACCCGGCGGATGACTGGAATCCAGCCCCAGCTCAAAATGGAAATACTATATTATTTGTATCCGATAGAGAAATAAAAGGAAATTATCGTAGCAAGATATTCAGTCATAACTTAAAATTAAATCAAACTCAATCGCTTATCCTTCAAGATTTTGATTATAGCTTTCCATGTGCTCAATCAAACAAAGATCGATTTCTATTTACAGCCAATAGCGATGTGAATTATTCGTTATTTGGAGCCAATATTGATGGGGGTAGTATATCTCGGCTAACATCACATAGCATGGACTTTGGAGCTCCAAAATATTCGCCAGATGGAAATAAGGTTGTATTCTTTAGTCGAGTAACTAATAACTATGATATCTATGAGCTTGATTTACGAACAGAGAAATTAAGAAGATTAACAAGCGACAGGGCAAAGGATCTTTCTCCAAGTTATTCACCAGATGGAAAACGAGTTGCTTTTTACTCAGATAGAAATGGCCGTTATCAAATATTTGAGATTGATTTAACTCAAAGTATATCTATTGATGAATTAAAAGACCAGATGCGCTCGATCATCGCCGTTTTAAATCAAGGCTAAATCTTTAATATTAAAGATTCAACAAGCAAATCTTTCTGAAATTAATTGTTTCCTTCTCTGCTGATAGATGTTTACTTGAAGAGATTATTTAGAACACATATTATTAGTAAAAAGATATTGTCAATTTAGAATGAATGCAAAACTACAATTTGAAAACGGACGAATTTTTGAGGGGATATCCTGTGGAAACCACGGGGAAGCTATTGGTGAAGTTGTATTTAATACAGGAATGGCCGGCTACCAGGAAATATTAACAGATCCTTCTTATTGTGGTCAAATTGTTACTATGACCTATCCTCATATTGGTAATTATGGCATTAATCTCCAAGATTATGAGTCAAGAAACCCGTTTTTAGAGGGTTTAATAATATACGAATCCTCAAAGATATTTTCAAATTGGCGAGGACAAATAGGTTTAAGTGATTTCTTGCGACGTTATCAAATTGTAGCAATCGAAGATGTAGATACCAGGGCCATAACAAGAATGATCAGAGATGAAGGATCCATGAAGGGCATTATTTCAACTTATGATTTTGATTCGAAATCTCTTACTCAAAAAATTAAAATGGCACCGGATATGATGGGGAGAAACCTGGTAAGTACAGTAAGTACCCGTTCTCGATATGAATGGGAACCGGAACTTAACAATTATGAAATTCAACAATTCTTGAGAAAAAGGGATTCAAAGAGATATCGTCTTGCAGTTTTGGATTTTGGTGTAAAATGGAATATTCTTCGAGTTTTATATACGACCGGGTTTGATATATCAGTCTTTCCAGCGAGTACAACATTTGATGAACTTTCAGCCTTTGATCCTGATGCAATTTTATTATCCAATGGGCCAGGTGATCCTGAACCGATTAAGAATTCAATTGAAACAATTTCTTACCTAATAGGAAAATATCCTATCATGGGTATTTGTCTTGGCTATCAGCTGCTTGGCTTAGCATTGAAAGGCAGATCCTTTAAGTTAAAATTTGGCCACCATGGTGTAAATCATCCAGTTAAAAACCTAGAGACTGGGAAAGTAGAAATCACTTCCCAAAACCATGGATTCGCAATAGATCCTCAATCTTTAAATGAATTGGAAATCAAAGTAACTCATATGAATCTTAATGATGGCACACTAGAAGGATTCCGTCATTTAAAATATCCGATCTTTGCTGTTCAATATCATCCTGAATCTGGACCAGGGCCTCATGATTCACGATACCTATTCGGACAATTTTACGATATGGTTAAACAGCATAAAGAACACTCTCCTATTTATGCCTAAACGAACTGATCTTAATAAGATACTCATTGTAGGATCCGGGCCAATAGTAATTGGACAAGCCTGCGAATTTGACTATTCCGGCACTCAAGCATGTAAAGCTTTGCGAGATGAAGGTTACCAAGTTGTTTTAGTAAACAGCAATCCTGCTACTATTATGACGGATCCGGAATTGGCCGATAGGACCTACATAGAACCAATTACTCCGGAATTTGTCAAAAAAATAATTATTAAAGAAAAACCCGAAGCACTACTACCTACTATGGGGGGGCAAACAGGCTTAAATATTGCTGTGGATTTAGCAGAGAGTGGTTTTTTAGATGAAATGGGTGTGGAGTTAATTGGCGCAAAACTGGATGCAATTCAAAAAGCTGAAGACAGAGAGTTGTTTAAAAAAGTCATAGAACAAATTGGTCTTGAAACTCCTCTTGGTGGATTTGCCCGATCAGTTCATGAAGCTCATAAATTACGCGAAGTTATTGAATTTCCAATGATTATCCGTCCAGCTTTTACTCTTGGAGGTACCGGAGGAAGCGTTGTTTACAATATAAAAGAATTTGAAGACCAAGTTTCTTGGGGACTTCATAATAGTCCTATATCAGAAATTTTGATTGAAGAATCAATAGTTGGATGGAAAGAATATGAATTAGAAGTGATGCGTGACTTGCAGGATAATGTAGTTATTATTTGTTCTATAGAAAACCTGGATCCAATGGGAATTCATACTGGCGATAGTATAACTGTAGCACCAGCTCAGACTTTAACAGATAAGGAATATCAACTTCTCCGTAATGCATCAATTGAGATTATTCGTGCGATTGGTGTGGAAACAGGCGGGTCCAATATCCAGTTCGCTATTCACCCGGAAACAGGCAGAATGGTTGTCATTGAAATGAATCCACGGGTCTCGAGAAGCTCAGCTTTAGCTTCTAAAGCTACTGGTTTTCCAATTGCTAAAATAGCAGCTAAATTGTCAATTGGGCTTAGCCTTGACGAGATTCCAAATGACATTACAAAAAAGACACCTGCTTGTTTTGAACCCACGATGGATTATGTGGTGGTTAAAATACCACGCTGGAATTTTGAAAAATTTCCTGGGGTAGATCCAACCCTTGGGACCCAAATGAAGTCTGTTGGCGAGGTGATGTCTATTGGTCGCAGTTTTAAAGAAGCGTTAGGCAAAGCCATTAGCTCTTTAGATACCGAGCTGTTACTTTGGGATTCTAATGGGTCAATGGAAGGGCTGGATGAAACAAATGAAAAGAAAATAGAACTTAGAGAAACTTTGGAAAAAAATCTCAAGTATCCCAGTGATCGTAGATTAAATTACTTAGCAATGGCTTTAAGATTAGGATATTCATATGACGAATTATACTCAATCACAGGAATCGATCGGTGGTTTTTAAATCAAATTAATGAAATTATAAATATTGAAAAAGAGATTACAAAATACCGTGGAAAACTTGATCAGGTGTCACAACAACAATTACGTTCTATAAAGAAGAACGGAATATCCGATTCTCAACTGGCAAGTTTAGTTGATGTGGATGAAACGACTGTATACAATTTGCGGAAAGATCTAGGGATTACTACATCCTTCAAAACAGTGGATACTTGTGCTGCTGAATTTGTGGCTGAAACTCCTTATTACTATTCCACTTATGATCAGGAAAACGAAGCAATTCCGAGTAAGCAAAAAAAAATAATTATATTGGGGAGTGGTCCAAATCGTATTGGACAGGGAATCGAGTTTGATTATTCTTCTGTTCACGCTGTACAAGCTTTGAAAGAAGAAGGCTATCAAGCTATAATGGTTAATTGCAATCCGGAAACTGTAAGTACTGACTACGATACTTCTGATCGCCTTTATTTTGAGCCCATAACATTTGAACATGTAATGAATATTGTAGAGCTTGAACAACCAAATGGAGTTATTGTCCAATTTGGAGGGCAAATGCCTTTGAAATTGGCTATACCGCTAGAAAAGGCAGGAGTGAAGATATTGGGAACTTCACCAAATAGTATAGACCTTGCCGAAAATAGAAAGCGATTTGGCCGTTTGCTTAATAAACTCGAAATCCGGCAGCCTGAAAATGGAACAGCGAAAACGACAAAGGAAGCATTGAAAATTGCGAATGAGATTGGTTATCCATTACTAATCCGTCCATCTTACGTATTAGGTGGTAGGGCCATGGAAATCGTTTATGATCAAAAATCTCTTGAAACTTATATGGTAAATGCTCTCAAAATATCAAAAGAACATCCGATTCTTATCGATCGGTTTCTTGAGGATGCTTTTGAGGTAGATGTAGAGGCCTTATGTGACGGAGAGGAAGTAATAATCGGTGGGGTTATGCAACATATAGAAGAAGCCGGAATACATTCAGGTGACAGCTCGTGTGTTATGCCACCGTATTGGATAACTGATGATCAAATAGCTGAAATTAAAAAGCGAACCCGTAAAATTGCTCTCGCATTAAATGTGATTGGCTTGATAAATTTACAGTTTGCAATAAAGGATGGTCTCATTTATGTCCTGGAAGTTAATCCACGGGCATCTCGAACAGTTCCGTTTGTGAGTAAATCCATAAATTTTCCTATGGCAAAAATCGCAGCAAAACTAATGATCGGTAAAACTCTTGCTGATCTACAAATCAAAGAAGATCCAATCGCCAAACATCATTCTGTAAAATCTGTCGTTTTCCCTTTTAATAAGTTTCCGGGAACACATTCTTTTTTGGGGCCAGAAATGAAATCGACCGGAGAAGTCATGGGACTAGGTGAGAGTTTTGGGGAGGCTTTTGCTAAAGCTCAAATGGCAACCCAAGCAGGTTTACCTCTCTTTGGCAACGTGTTTATAAGCGTAAATGATAATGACAAAAAAAAGATAGTACCGATTTCAAAAGACTTACAAAAACTAGGATTTGGAATTTATGCTACTTCCGGAACTTTAAAGACTTTAGAACGAGCTGGTATTAATGGAATATTTGTATTTAAAGTAGGAGAGGGTAGACCCAATATCGTGGATCGAATCATTAATGGTGAAGTCCAGATGATTATTAATACGCCATTAGGTAAAAAATCCAGGTATGATGAATACGCGTTAAGCCGTGCCGGGATCGATTATAATATTTCTTCTTTCACAACTTTATCTGCTGCAAACGCAGTCGTAGAAGCAATTACCGCTTTAAAACATTCTGATTTTAATGTTAAAAGTTTACAAGAATATTTTGCTGTTTAGATCAATAAAATATTCACATCAGGCCTGAATCTATCAAACATAAACAAGAATCTTTGTCTCTAATACTTGTCCGGTTTCAACCTTCTATTCCTGTCAGAGTTTTATTCTGGTGGTAGTTTTTTACCATTGGTAAAAAAGTTGCCGGTTCTATTGAAGAATGTGGCAAATTATTCCGTCTCAAGTAGACATTTTAATTGTCAAATCTTCACAATCGTAAAAATTTTGAAACATATTGAAATTAAATAAGCTTAAAGTAGACAAATAATTATTAAGTAGGAAAATTATTCTCCTTTTGTTTTTCTGGTATAGTCTTTGTATGATAATAACTGGAATGTTCAAATTGAGTTATAGGATCCAGTAGTAAATGAAATCAGATCAATTCATTGATTTATCAGCTCAAACAGAAGCGATTAAAAAATTAGTTCCGATTAGAAAAAGTAAAAACTTAATTAAAGCGAATTTTATTCCTCTAACTAATTCCAGTAATGTGGTGAAAGATAATTCTCATCCCGAGGATTCTACTGTTGAGATTCAACGAGAAGGTGATTTTATTGAAATGATTAAAGTGAATTGCTCATGCGGCAAATCAACTCAGATTCTGCTTGAATACGATGAGAATAAACCAAAGTCTGGCATCAAATAGATAAATGCATAATTTTAAAGGAATTAAATGATAGAGGTTGGAGTAGAGTAGGTTATGGCAAATCTTTATATAAAACAACTGAAGTTTGAGTTCAAGAATGATGGTGTTTATTTAAGTATGAATTCCGATTTTAGAGGGATAGCATCAATCGATGAAATTAGAGACGAACTAATAAAATCCGGAGTGATTAACGCGGATATCAAAAAAATTAGCCAGGTCATGTCTATGAAAAGTACGGAACCAATTAGGGTTGGACCTATCTTTCAAAAATATAACAAACTTAAAGATAAATACATCCACGTTCGCGTACCTGAAGACGGATTACATGCCTACTTAACAGTAAGATTCCCGAATGACAATGATCTAACAATTTCTGAAAATGACATTTTTTACAAATTAAATCAGTTAAAGATTCGAATGCCTATAAATTTTGATAAAATCAAAAAGATCATTCAAAATAAGAGCATTGTTGTTAATGAAATTATTTGTTCCGGGGTGTCACCGGTAAACGGGACTGATGCACAAATCGTTTATATGGTGGATATCAATAAAAGTGTTAAACCATTAATAAAAGAAGATGGAAAAGTTGATTATCACAGATCAAATGTAATTAGTTGTGTTGAAAAAGATCAACACTTGGCGCATCTAATTCCTGCAAAAGTTGGCAAACCAGGCTTAAATGTTTTTAATGAATCTATCACTTGCAAAGTAGGCAAAGAACTAAAACTACCGCGTGGACTAAATACTTATTATTCGGCGGATTCTTGTGACCTTTATTCAAAAATAAGCGGCCATCAGTACTCATCTAATGGTTTGATCAATATTGAGCAAGTCTATGTTTTGTCACATGATGTTGATTTTACATCGGGGGATATCCATTACAATGGTGAAGTGATAATAAATGGGGATGTAAAAACGGGTTTTACCGTAGTAACCGATGGAAATATATTAATCAATGGGAGTGTTGAGGGAGCGACAATCAAATCTAAAGAGGGTGATATAATTATTAGAGGTGGGATACTGGGGAAATATAAGGCAAACTTAACCGCAAAAAATAATCTGTCTGCTGAATTTGCTCAGCATGCACAAATATCTGTTGGAAAGGATGCAGAATTTAATAAATATGTTTTAGATTGCGAAATTGATGCTGAAGGATTCGTAAAGATTCCCAAAGGTCAAATAATAGGTGGAGCAGTTCATAGTGAACGAGGAATCATCGCTCGCGAGATTGGAACCCCCAAAAATGTTAAAACGCGAATTGCAATGGGATTATCAATTGATACTGAGGCATGGTTGGAAGCTCAACGAATAAGTAAAAAAATCAAAGACTTAACGAAAGAATTTGACAAAATAAAAGACAATATTTCATTTCTCGTTGTTCTTGAACAGCGATTAAAAGGATTGAATCCTCAGAAAATGTCTGAAATGCAAGAATTTAAAAACAAACAAGATCAAATTCGGACAAGAATTGAGGCTTTGGAAAAGGAAAGGGGTACTTTGATAAAATCGAATTCAGGAAATTCAGATTTCGAAGAATTGCCATTTATCCAGGCAAACTACAAAGTTTACCCGGGTGTTATGATTGTTATGAATCAATATGTTGAAGAAATAAAAAATCAATTGAACTCGGTTAAATTCATGATGAAACCAAATGGTGTCGAGAGAAAAACCGTTCTATGAGTTCAGCCGGATTGCAAAATCAAAACATAGAACAAATATACTCACTAACACAGGCTGTAGAATACTTCACCAATGCCACCAATGAGTTTCAAGTTGCCTATGGGAAACTCAAAGAACAAGTATCCAAGCTGAATTTGGAGTTAGAAGAGAAAAATAAAGAACTACAGTCCAGTCTTAAAGAGACGGATTCATTAAAAAATTACCTTGATAATATATTGACCAGTATGAATGCAGGGGTGATTTGTATCGATCTTAAAAACAAAATTACAATGTTTAATAACGCTGCAGAGGAATTAACAGGTTACTCCAGAACCAGTGTTCTTAACAAAGCTTACCACAGTTTTTTCGACCCTGATAATAAAGAGTTTTACCCAGGAAAGATTGTTGAATCTGGTAAACAAATTGTTCACCAGCAAAAGAACATTACCAGATCAGATGGGAGTGTGATTCCCGTTAATTTCAGTATGTGCCTTTTGCAATCAAACCAGGGATATCCAATTGGTGTGGTGGAAGTTTTTGAAGATCTATCGGAGATTCGTACATTAGAGAACGAAATTCACCAGATAAAAACATTGTCTGCGCTTGGTGAAATGGCTGGAGATGTGGCGCATGAAATTCGTAATCCATTAGGTGCAATTGCCGGATTTGGTGCTTTACTTGAAAGAGACTTGGGATATGGAGATCCAAGACAACGGTTAGTGAAAAAAATATTGGAAGCAGTGGGGAACATGGATAAGATTATCGGGAACTTGGTATTTCTTGCACGTCCGGTAACTCCCAATAAAAGAGAGCTAAACTTAAAATTAATGTTAAATGATATTGTTGAGTCTGTTTTATTTCAAACCAATGAGGATGGTAAAAAAGTAGACGTGAATCGGAAGTTCCCTAAATACCCAGTCACATTGATGGCAGACCCTCAATTATTTCAACAAATGTTTCTTCACATATTTAGAAACTCAATTGAATCAATTGAAAAGAGTGGCGAGATTGAAATTGAATTAAAAAAAAATGAAGAAAAAGTTTATGTCACTTTGGTAGATAACGGCAGGGGCATCCCGAATTATATGAGGGAAAGCATTTACAATCCTTTCTCAGGTGATAAATCAAAAAAACCCGGTCTGGGTTTATCGATCGTTAAAAAGATTGTAGATTTACATACAGGTAATATAAAGATTTATAGTAATGAGGACAAAGGTACAAAGTTACACCTTGAGTTTTTAGTAAATTAGTGGAGTGGTGTGGTGTTAAAAGTGAAGAAAATATTAGTTGTAGACGACGATCATCTGTTGCATGAATTTTTATTGGAAATATTAAGACGCAAGCATATTGAGTTTGATAGTGCTGAGGATGTTCAATCTGCTAAAAACAAACTGGATGAAAACAATTATGACCTCGTAATTACCGACCTAAGACTGCCAGACGACAATGGATTAGTTGTTTTAAATAAAGTAAAAAAGAACTATCCTGATACAGGCGTTATTGTAATTACAGCTTATGGAACAGTTGAGAATGCAGTGGAAGCAATGAAAGTTGGAGCTTTTGACTACCTGACAAAACCATTCTCAGCTGATGAGATAGAAATGGTTATCGAAAAATATTTTGATTACCATGAACTAAAATCAGAAAATAAATTCTTAAAATCTCAGCTTGGAAAATTAGAAGGATTTGACAACATAATTGGCAAGAGCCTAAAAATCAAGGAAGTATTTGATGTAATACAAATGGTTGCCGATTCCAAAGCCACAATATTAATTCAAGGTCCAAGTGGTACTGGAAAAGAATTAGTTGCGAAAGCAATTCATTTTAATAGCCCAAGAAGGAAAAATTCCTTTATAAAAACAAATTGTGCTGCAATTCCTGATGGCTTGGTGGAAAGTGAGCTCTTTGGCCATGAAAAAGGTGCTTTTACTGGTGCAATTAAACGGACAAAAGGCAGGTTTGAACTTGCGGATGGAGGTACTTTACTACTCGATGAGATTAGTGAAATGAATCTTAATTTACAGGCTAAATTGTTAAGGGTTTTGCAGGAAAAAGAGTTTGAGAAGGTTGGTGGCACTGAAACGATGGAAGTAGATGTCCGTGTTATTGCTACAACAAATTGTGACTTGAAGGAATTAATAGATAAAGGTGAATTTAGAGAGGATCTATTTTATCGCCTTAACGTTGTTCCGATTAAGTTGCCAGCTCTAAAAGAAAGAAAGGAAGATGTTCTACTTTTAGCAGAGCATTTTAGAAAAAGATATACAGAAGAAAACGCTAGGAAAGTTGATAACATTTCAGATGAAGCAATAAAAATGCTAATGAATTACGATTGGCCAGGAAATGTCCGTGAACTTGAAAACGCGATCGAAAGGGCGGTTGTTATTTGCAAAGGCGATACAATTGAACCAGATCATTTTTTAGTGCCTTATGATTACAAAACCGCACAAAACAATAATAATTTGAACGGAAATGTAAAAAATCTTGGCGAAATTGAGAAAACAATGATATTGCACGTTCTTGGAGAAAATGGTGGGAATCGTACAAAAACAGCAGGAGAATTAGGGATATCAGTCCGTACTTTGCGAAATAAGATACGTGATTTCCGTGAGATGGGTATTGAAATACCAAGTTAGGCCAATACTAGCTATTTGAGAGTAAATCAAAAAATAACAAGCTAATCTTCTTTTAATTCGGCTTGAAATTCTCCAAGTTTGAATTTATATTTTCCACAATTGAAACCAGATTTATAATTAGAACTTGTAAATCTCCAATTATAGAGATGTACCAAAATTCATAATCCCTTGAATCAATGAATACTAATAATCAAAACCGAATTATTACATTAATTACGGATTTTAGCAACCGGGATGGATTTGTCGGAATTATGAAAGCCGTGATGTTAAATATTTGTGAAGGTATAAATTTCGTTGATATCAGCCATGAAATTAACCCGTATGATATACATAGTGCAGCTTTTGTTTTGGGACAATCTTATCACTACTTTCCTGAGAATACATTGCACGTCGTGATCATCGACACAACTGTAGGAAGTGAAAGAAAAATAATCTATGCTGAAACAGATAAATATCGATTTTTGGCACCAGATAATTCTATATTGCAATATGTTCATTTTCGTGAAGAATTCAAACGAGTGATTGAAGTAAGTAATAGAAATTATTTCTTACCAGCACAAAGCAGTACATTCTATGGCAGAGATCTATTTGCACCTGTCGCGGCACATCTTGTAAATGGACTTGATCCTCTAAAATTGGGAGAGCCATTTCGTGATTTCATAATGGATCTACCTCCCAGGCCAGTTATGGAGGATACAACTATCAGAGGTGAAATTGTTTATATTGATCATTATGGCAACCTGGTAAGTAATATATCTCAGAATCTGATATTGGATTTAATAAGTAAAGAAACCAGTTTTCATATTCGCTTTGCCGGTAATGAAATAGGTAAAATATCCGGCTCGTTTTATTTAGGTCATAGTGGAGAACTTATTGCCTATGTAGACAGCAGTAAGTTTTTGTCATTTGCAATGAATGGCCAAAATGCTGCGGAAAAGTTAGGGTTGACAAAAGGAGATCGGGTTGAAATCGTGAGGTTAAATGGATGATAGTATAAACAATCCTTCGGGTGATACAAATTATGATAATTATGGGGCACACAATAGAAATCGTCCGACTTTTCTTCAAAGAATATTCCAACGAAAAAATAACAATCTCCAAATTATTTTATTTATCTTGACTATCGGATCAACTTATAGCGTAGGGGGTATGGTTTATTCTGTTACAATTATGAGTATTTTATTGGCTCATGAAATGGGTCATTATTTAATGTGTCGAAGACATAATATCGCTGCCACTTTGCCCTATTTTATTCCTTTTCCTAAAAGTCTATTTGGTACATTTGGAGCCGTGATTGCTATGCAACAGAGGATTCCAAATAGGAAAGCTTTATTTGATGTGGCTGTTGCTGGACCTTTAGCCGGCCTAGTGATTGCATTTCCGGCAATACTATACGGCTTGCAACTTTCTGAAGTAAAGGAAATTAGCACATTACAGGGCTCATGGAGTATGGGAGAGCCTATTATTTTTCAGTTTATTCGACATTATATTTTTGGACCATTACCCGAAGGAATGGATGTCTTTCTTCACCCAATGGCATATGCCGGCTGGGTTGGACTTTTTGTAACCGCACTAAACCTGTTGCCGATTGGACAGCTCGATGGCGGGCATATTGCGTATGCAATGTTTGGTAAAAAGAGTAGGTACGTTTTCGCAGTCGCGTTTGTATTTTTTGCCATTTGTTCATTTTTTTTTTACGGCTGGATACCTATGTTAATTCTATTGGCCTTTTTATTTTATAGGCATCCTCCAACCTGGGATGACATTACACTTTTGGATTCAAATCGAAGAATGCTTGGGTTTTTTATGCTCCTAATATTTATACTTACTTTTACTCCCGTCCCTTTCCATTTTTAAGGTTTATTTGTTATATCTCAGCTGAATATTGCAGCAATTTTGGAATTGCTATTTGGACATATATCCCAATGAAAAATACCTGGGAGATAATTTAGATTAATTTTGTTTGAAATGTTCAAATATCGGTCAAAAACTATTGTGCATTCTAATGATAAGATATAATGCAACTAATTAAATTGAGATAAACTGCTTAAAAGATTAGATTGAATAATATTCAATATTCTATTAAATTAAATACCTTAGTTAGAATAAAAATATTTAGAAATCTCCATTCTCTTAATTTGTTCTTTGGAAATTTAACTGTGGTTAGTGAATCTAGGGTCAAAAGATTAAGCTAGGTTTTATTGATTTTTTTTAATTAGGCGGGTAAATATTTTATTGTTTGATTAATCTTGGATGGATAGTGTGTTTGAATATCCACTATAAATTGCTTGACTTTAATCTAGTATATCCCTCCGATATCACCCAAAGAAAATAATATATAGATTTGGAAATTCATATCTAGTCATTGTTTAATTTTGCACTAAAGGTGGATGTTATGCGTATTTGTTCAATATCTTAATGTGAGATTATTTTTTCAATAGTCCTATATTCTCTCCATAGTTAATAAAATGACTACTAAACTTCGAAACTAAAAATTAAAATTAAATAATTATATCTACTATATGAGTAAAGAAATTATTATCAATTCGTCTGTCTCCGGAGCTAGAATAGCAATTCTGGAAAGAAGTAGGCTGGCTGAATTATATGTTGAACTACCAGAGCAAGAAAGAATGGTTGGTAGTATTTATAAGGGCATTGTTGAAAATGTTATAAAAGGTATGGGCGCTGCGTTTGTCGATATTGGTTTACAGCAAAACGCATTTTTGAGGTTTTCGGATATCGGTGAATTTTTTGAAAGTTACGGTCCTATTGGTGAAAGTGGCAAAAACGATAAACCCAGGAAATTTAATAAGGAAGAAAAGAAGAGAAGTGAAGTTCCCCTCATAACTGATCAAAATATCCTTGTTCAAATTACAAAAGAACCACTCGGAACAAAAGGAGCAAGAGTAACTTCAGAGGTTACTTTGCCGGGTCGCTTTCTTGTTTTAGTGCCACATTCAAAGCATGTTGGTATTTCTAAGAAAATTACCAATGTGAAGGAAAAGAGTCGATTAAAAAAACTTGTTTATAGCTTTCGCCCAAATGGATTTGGCCTAATCGTTCGAACAGTCGCTGAGGGAAAAGCCCAAAAAGATCTGAAATCTGATTTAGAAAATCTATTACGAAATTGGTCCAAAATCGAGCATCAGGCGATAAGGGAGAATGGCCCTGTTATTCTATATAAAGATATGGGGATGGTTTCTTCAATTATCCGCGATCTTTTTACATCGGACATATCACAAGTTGTAGTCGATTCGCGTAGATTATTTCGTGAGATAAGTAAATACTTGCGAGAGGTATCGCCCGAGCTTGCCAAGAAGGTAGAACATTATAAAGGTATGAATCCGATTTTTGATGAATACAATATTGAAAAAGAAGTGGAAAAAGGTCTTTCTCGAAAGGTATGGCTGAAAAGCGGAGGCCACATCGTTTTTGATCAAGCTGAAGCACTAGTTGCAATAGATGTTAATAGTGGCAGACATGTAAGCCACAAAGAACATGACGAAACATCCTATAAAATTAATTCTGAAGCAGCGCAAGAAATTGCCAGACAGCTTCGATTGCGAGACCTTGGCGGTTTAATCATTGTTGATTTTATTGACATGATTGATACTCAAAGAAAGAAAAAACTTGTCACTCTTTTTCGTAGAGAGTTGAAAAAGGATCGGGCCAAAACAAGCATCTCAGATTTATCTAATTTCGGTTTAGTCGAAATGACCCGGGAACGGGTGAGGCCGAGTTTAATTAATTCCTTTTCCGAAACTTGTTCAACATGTAACGGAATAGGGCAGGTCCCTTCAATTCCGACAATCACAACAAAAATTGAGCATGCTATTAGACGTTTACGAAGTAGAACAAAGGAGAGAAGTATTAAACTGGTTGTTCACCCTATCCTTGAAAATTATTTAAATAATGGTATGTGGAATCGATTACGAAAAATTATGGTGAAATATTTTGTTAGAATTCAGTTGAAGTCAGATTTGGAATTGGTTTACAGCGATTTTAAAATCCTTTCAAAAAAAACTGGTGAGGAGTTAACAAACGGTATAAAAACTTGATATAAGTGGAGGTGATTTGTATATTCAGCAGTTGAATTTTATTCTATAATGTTAATTAAAAGACGATTGAAGAGGAGATATCTTCTTAATGTATGCAATAGTAGAAATATCAGGAAAACAATTTAAAATTTCTGAGAATGATGTTGTTTCAGTGCCGTTGTTAGATGAGGATGAGGGTAAGAAAGTCGAATTTGACCGGATATTACTTGTCTCTTCTGACAAGGGGATAGAGATTGGACAACCAGTTGTAAGCGGTGCAAAAGTGAAAGCGAGTATTTTAGGCCACGACCGTGAGAAGAAAATTATCGTTTTTAAGAAAAAACGACGGAAAGGCTATAAGGTCACGAGGGGTCATAGACAACATTTCACAAAAATACAAATAGACAAAATTACAGCAGTTGTATCGAAGGGAGCAAAAGATGGCTCATAAAAAAGGTGGCGGCAGTACAAGAAACGGCCGGGATAGTGAATCTAAGCGGTTAGGAGTAAAGGTATACGGCGGTCAAAAAATAACAGCTGGAGGAATTATTATTCGGCAACGGGGAACAAGAATTCACCCGGGGTTAAATGTAGGAAAGGGGAATGATGATACTCTCTTCGCCAAAGAAGACGGTGTGGTAGAGTTTAGACAGATAGGACGTTATAAAAAAATTGTAAGTGTTATAACAGCTTAAAGAAATCCTCTCATTTTATTTCCCTATCGGAGTTATAACAATGAAAGTTACAGTTATTGGTGCAGGGCATGTTGGTGCTACTGTTACCCAAAGAGTCGCTGATAAACATATCGCTGAGGAAGTCGTTTTAGTTGATATTTTGGAAGGTATCCCTCAAGGAAAAGGTCTTGATATGTGGGAATCGGCTCCGATTGAGGTGTTTGACACACGTATCGTGGGTACAAATGGTTATGAGGAAACAACGAATTCCGATGTTGTTGTAATTACTGCCGGTATTCCTAGAAAGCCAGGGATGAGCCGCGATGATTTGATAAATACGAATACAAATATTGTAAAATCTGTAACAAAAAGTGTAGTTGAAAAATCCCCCAATTCCATTATAATAGTCGTTTCAAATCCACTTGATGTAATGACTTACGTTGCTTATAAGGTGAGTGGATTTTCTTACAACAAGGTAATGGGAATGGCTGGAATTCTAGACACTGCACGATACCGGTCATTTCTTGCTATGGAATTAAATGTATCAGTAAGAGATATTCAAGCTATGGTGCTGGGTGGGCATGGAGATAGTATGGTTCCACTTCCTGATTATACAACTATAGCTGGAATTCCTTTAAAGCATTTCTTGTCTGAAAATAGGATCAATGAAATTATCGAACGAACCCGAAAAGGCGGTGGAGAAATTGTATCGCTACTAAAAAGTGGTAGCGCGTATTATGCTCCTGGTTCTGCTGCAGCAGAAATGGTAGAGGCAATCGCTAAAAATAATCATAGAGTATTGCCTTGTGCAGCCTGGTTGACAGGTCAATATGGAATTTCCGATACATTCGTAGGTGTTCCTGTGAAACTGGGTGCTAGCGGTATTGAAGAAATATTAGAAATTCCTTTGTCTGATGACGATATTACTGCGCTCCAAAATTCTGCTGACGAAGTAAAATCAAATATCCAAAATCTCCCTTTACAAAATCAGCTTTAAAAGGTTTTTCCCTTCGAAATAAATACTGAAGGATGCCTAACGATACGATATTATTCAGTGATAATTATTCAATTATAGAATAGCTTTCCTTTTTTCGAATAATCTTGGATAATCTTTGCGATTTCGAATCGTTTGCCATATTTAGATTCCAGGCTTCCCATAACAGAAAGAACTTCTTTGTTTTCTAAAGAGTCCAAATATCTGAAAGGACCTCCCAGGAAAGGAGGGAATCCAAGGCCAAAAATAGCGCCTAGATCGCCATCTCGAGGTGAATATAATATATCTTCCTGTAAGCAATAAGCAGCTTCATTAACCATTGCCCATGTTAATCTTTGGTGAATATCCTTATAATCAATAGATTTTCTGTTTACTCCACCAAAGAAAGCATAAACTGTGGGATTTACACTTTTCCTCTTATTTCTAGTGAGAAAGTCAACTTTTGATTTGTCCCTATATCGGTAAAATCCTGTTTTATTTTTCTTACCCTTGTATCCTGCTTTGAATAGATCTTTCATTTTCTTACTACCCTCAACACCTCTTTTTGCAAAGAGATTTGCCAATACCTGCGTAACGTGAGCACAAACATCAATCCCTATTTCATCCATTAAGGTAAATGGTCCAACTGGAAATCCGAATTTCTTCATGGCATCATCAATCTGCTGAATATTCCCTCCTTCTTCTAATAGAAGCATTGCTTCATTTAACATCGGTGCTAATATCCGGGTGGTATAAAAACCTGGGCCATCTCCGACCACAATCACAGTCTTTCCTTGTTTGATTCCAGTCTCTACCGCTGTTGCAACCACCCAAGCAGCTGTTTGTTTGGTTTTAATAATTTCGAGCAAAGGCATTTTATGAACCGGGGAAAAATAGTGCATACCAATCACTTGTCCTGGATTTATCGCGTTTTTTGCAATATCTGAAATGGGCAGTGAGGAGGTATTACTGGCAAATATTACATTTTCATCAGAAATTTCTTCAGTTTCTTTCAAAATCGTTTGTTTTAATTTTAAATCTTCAAATACTGCTTCAATGATCAAATTGGCATTTTTAAATGCGTCTTGGTTTATCGATCCAGAAATTCGACTCATAATTAGATCTCTTTCAAAATGGGTCAAAGCTTTTTTACGGACTTTTCCGTTTAATTCATTCCAGATTATTTTTGTGCCTTTGCCTATAGAGTCATAGTTGATGTCTTTGAGTACAACCTCCATTCCGCCATTCGCGCTGACCATTGCAATTCCCGAACCCATTAAACCGGCGCCAATAATGCCAACTTTTTCCACCGACTTAGCCTTTTCTTTAATCGGATTTTTTTTGACAGCATTCATACTGAAAAAAAGATTGACCAACTGTTTTGATTCCGGTGAAACCATTAGCTCACCGAATTTCTTAGATTCAGCACTTAACCCTTCTTGCATTCCTTTGGATAGACCAATTTCAACGCAATCAATAATTTTTAATGGGGCAGGATAGTTTCCTTTAGTACTATTTGCAACAGTTTGCCTTGCCTTGGAAAAAATTAAGTTTCTTCCAAATGGCGTTCCTTCTAGCAGTTTTATAAAGGTCGATTTTTTTGCTTTACGAGGCTTTCTTCCAATTAGAGAAAGAGCAGCTTTTTTTGCGGCAACATCTAATCCATAAGGGTGATGGAGTTCATCAATCAATCCCATTCTTTTTGCCTGACGGGGGTAAACGTTTTTTCCCGTAAGCATAATGTTCAAAGCTTTTTGAATTCCAACTAAACGCGGTAATCGTTGTGTACCTCCACCACCTGGTAGAAGCCCAAGCTTAACTTCAGGTAGCCCAAAAATGGTTTTAGGGTCATCGCTTGCAATTCGGTAATGACAAGCTAGTGCAATTTCTAATCCACCACCAAGAGCTGCTCCATGTATTGCCGCAACGACCGGTTTTGGGAAATCTGCCAATCGGCTTAAAAGTTGATTCCCATTACGACTGGCTTCTTCAGCTTGGGTTGCATCGGTAATTGTTGTGAAAGCATCGATATCCGCACCAGCAATAAAATTGTCCGGTTTTCTACTAATCAAAACAATAGACTTTACATCACCATCATTTTCCAAAGTATTTAACAAGGTTTCAAATTCAATGATCAAATCGAATGATATTTTATTGATTTTATCATGCGGATGATCTAACCAAACAAAGGCAACATTGTCCTCTTTGTTTATATGAGTGAACGACATTAATAATTCCTCAAGAACTCATGCCATGTGTATTATAATAGCTTAGTTTAATCGTTCCAATAAAATTGCATTACCAATTGCACCGGAAGCACAAGAAGCGATTAACCCAAGTTGACCGTCTTCACGAATAAGTCGATTTGCTGCAGTTGTTGCCAGCCTTGCGCCAGTGGCTCCAAAAGGGTGCCCCAGGGAAAGTGACCCACCCAGTGTATTGAATTTTTCCATTGGTATTAGGCCAATTTTTTTGCTTTTGCCTAATTTGTCTTTAGCAAATTGAGTGGAATCAAGACATTTTAAATTAGCAAGAATTTGTGCTGCAAAAGCTTCGTGAAACTCGAATACGTCAATATCCTTAATGGTTAATCCTATCATATCTAGAAGTTTAGGGGTTGCATAAGCCGGTCCTAATAATAATTCTTCCTTTGGATCTTGAGCTGTATAAGTATACGCATTAATTGCGGCTTTAGGTTTAAACCCTAAGCTAATTGCTGTGTCCTCGCCCATTAAGAGCACAGCGCTTGCACCGTCGGTTAAAAAAGAGGAATTCGCCGCAGTTAAAGTGCCATGAGGTTTCATAAAAGCCGGTTTCAATTTCTGCAATTTTTCAATGGTTGAATCTGCCCGAGGGCCATTGTCTTTAAGAATTGGTATGAATTGAGGTGGTGCCATAACCGGTTGGATCTCTTCATTGAATAGTCCGTTTTCAATTGCATTTGCAGCACCCAAATGTGACCGAAGTGCATATTCATCCTGTTCTTCCCTCGAAATACCCAATCTAGCTGCTAGACGGTCACAGTCCATTCCCATTGTCCGGCCGGTGGAATATTCCGAAATGGATGGAATTTCTGGCAATAAATCGCTAAAACCAAGTCCTTTAATAAATTTTAAGTAATCTGTTGTCTTTTTGTATTTCTGGGTTTCTATCAACTTTTTTCTGAATTTCTTTCTGAAACGAATGGGTATGTCAGACATACATTCAGTGCCACCAGCAATTACAACATCCGCTTGATTTGTTTGAATTAAGTCTACACCACTGGTTATTGCTTGGTTTGAGGATATACATGCCAAGGTTACTGTGAAGGCGGGAATATTATGAGGTAAACCAACAGCTAATGCGGCTTCTCTAGCTACATTGCTGGTTTGAATATTCGAAATAACAGTTCCCATGATGACCTGGTCTACAGTTTTTTTATTGATTCCTGTAATGTCAATTAAACCCTTCATTGCATACCTCGCAAGATCGTATGATGTTAGATCTTGATATTCAGTGCTGGAACGTAGAAAAGGAATGCGGCAACCATCAACCAAAACTGCTCTTCGTATTCCTTGCCTATAAGTTTTCATAAAGCATTTTCTTTAAAAATATTATTGAATACTTATCGATTAGTTATTCTTTTGGGAATTAAATATACATTATTAAATATTTATTTTTAAAACAGTAAAAGTTATTCGATTTGGGTTTCCGTAAAATTAACTCTGCTTTTTGATTATTAAACTGGATTATTCAATAATCAAAAAACGGAAACATTTATTGAATAAAAACAAGAGGTTAAGACAATATTTGAATATTAAGTTCTGCATAAATTCACACTCATAATTTTTAATTAATTTCAAAATATTTCATTGTTTTTATATTCTTGATGTCTTTCGGTGTTTTTCTTCAGGATTTCTAATGGGAGTAAATACAGAAATAAATGGCTATCGCAGATTGTTGTTTCCTTCATGGTTTGTTTAATCTTCATCTTTCCCAGGTTTTGACCCTAACTGGGTCAATTAATTACTATTTTCTGTCTCATTGATTACTATTGTTTCTTATTGATACACTTATTTCAATCTTTAGAAAATAGGAGGATAAGATAACCTTATTAAAATCAGATAATTAGGGATATACCAATATCGATGTTTTATGGTATGCGATTTGCCTTTATATAGGCATTTGTCATTTCTTGAATAAAGCAATCCGAAAAACTAAGGTTTGGATGATAAATTACCCGTTAATAAGCATAATAATAACAGCTGATTGTCCACTTCCTCAAATTGAGCAAAGTCTAAGATCATTGACTCAATTGAAATATCCGAAAGATAAATTGGAATTCCTGTTAATTATGTCCCCCTTAAGGCCAGTACCAAAAGTACCACAAATTGAATCCAGGCTTAATGTTATCCAGTTTGATTGCGGAATAGAATGGAATAAGGAAGAAGCCAGGTTTGAAGGGTTGTCATTAGCAAAAGGGAAATATATCCAATTTATGGATGCTTGCTTAAACTTGGAAACCAAATGGTTAAGAGAAGCGATTACAAAATTTGTTAAAGAAAATGTTATTGGTGTAACAGGTTTGGTCTCACAACACGAAGTGGCACATAATGGTAATGGAAATTTAAGCAATCCGGTAGATTTAATAAAATTGAACAAATTAGCCCTACTACGAAATGGCTTGTTTGATAAAAATTGGCTCGTGCATCTATTTGATAATGGCAAAATGACTAGTTCAAATCTTAATAGTAAAGCTGATCCCGAAAAGCTCATACAGGTTACGACCAAAATGGCACAAGAAAATATCGATACACTTTTGCTTAATCAAACAAGTAATCCACAAGTCTCAAATGGATTTTTTAATACTTTAACTAACAACATATTTACAAAAACAACACTCAAAATCTCTGACGAATAATAGCATAGAACAAACCGTGACTGACGTTAGTATTAGAAATTATTGGACTGAAAAACTATTTTCGAATACATTTCGAAATAATCTGAAAATAGCCCGACAAGCCCTTTGTTATGATGCAGGCTTAAATTTATATTCTGTTGAGCCATCTGCCATACCAGCCAATAAACTTTATTCTATGGAATTGGGGGCAAAAGCATTGGTTGAAGTATGGCCTTTTATTCATGATAATCTTTTGGAAATAGGTTGCGGAAATAAACCATATGCACTTTTGATTAATTCTTTAGTTAGTCAATATATCGGCATAGATTTGCCTAATTGGATTGAAAAAGATCAATCTGACTGTTGGGCCGACGGACTTACGCTTCCTTTTAAATATGAATCATTTGACACTGTACTATCCCTGGATATGCTAAATAAAGTTGAATCGCCAACCCATCTTTTTCGTGAGGCCAATAGGGTTTTAAAGCGTCATGGTCATTTCGTCGTGATGGTCTCAAATGAATTCTCTTTCACTAATAGACCAGTATTTGCAAATTATACGGCAGATGGTTTAAGGATGCTTGCAGAACAAAATGGGTTTAATGTTCAAGTCCTTAATTCAAAAGGGAAAAGAATTCCTTATTTTTTTAATTCTATGGTACAGACTATTTTCTACGCAATAAATTTGTTAAGAAAGCCAGTGAATAAAATACAAAAGCCAAACACTATTTTAGCGATGTTTGAACGATTGTTAAGAAAAATACAAAAAGTATTATTGAAAGTAACACCTGAAAAATCAATTTATTGTGGGGAAGAATTAAGTGAAATAAATGGTAGGAACAATGATTCGAGGTTTCACATGGGGTACATGCTGGTTGCTAAAAAAGTATTCAATCTCGATGATGAGTTTAGTTATTAGAAGCCTATTTTCAGGAATTAATTTTCGAAATATGCTTTTAGTGCAGATACGAATGTATCAAGTTCATCCGTTGATCTTTTTTCGGTAACGGCTACCAAAAGCTGATCTCTTCGGTTTGGATAAATTCTTCCCAAATCCAGGCCAGCAAGTATCCCTTCAAGTTTGAGTTTTTGAATTACAGTACCTGCTTCCACAGGACATTTTATAACAAACTCTTTAAAAAATAAACTGTTGTTCAAAAGATTGAAATGTTTAAGTTGAGAAATCTTTTCAGCTAAATAATGACTTTTTTGTAGACAATGTTCAGCAACTTCCTTAATTCCTTGTTTTCCTAGCAATGAAAGGTAAACTGTTGCCGCTAAGGCATTTAAGGCTTGATTTGTACAAATATTAGATGTGGCTTTTTCTCTTCGAATATCTTGTTCTCGGGTTCTAAGTGTCATGACAAATCCACGACGGCCTTCGATATCAACAGTCTCGCCAATTAATCTTCCAGGTAGCTTACGGACCAGTTCTTTATTTACACAAAAAATACCTAAGTACGGACCGCCAAAGCTTAGGGAATTTCCAAATACTTGTCCTTCTCCGGTAACGATATCAGCTCCATAATCACCTGGGGCAGAAATCACTCCAAGTGAAATTGGATCAATGGAAACGACGAAAAAACTGTTGGCGTCATGAATGATACATTCTAATTCATATACTACCTCAAGATTACCAAAAAAATTGGGATGTTGTATGAAGACACCGCCGGTAGGTTCGGAAAGTAAAGATTTTAATGCAATTAAATCAGTGACACCATTTTCATTGAGTGGAATATTGATTAGTTCAATTTGCTGGCCATCTGCATATGTTTGCATAACTTTTTTGTAATACGGATTAATTCCTGCGGACACCAACATCCGTTTTGAATCTTTTGAGTTATTGGTTAATAATACAGCCTCAGCAAAAGAAGCCCCTCCTTCATAGAGAGATGCGTTGGTTATATCCATTCCGGTTAACTCACAGATCAATGTTTGATATTCAAATGCAACTTGTAGAGTACCCTGACTAACTTCAGGTTGGTAAGGAGTATATGCAGTATAGAATTCTGACCTGGATATAATATCATCAACAGCACTGGGAACATAATGGTCATATGCTCCCCCTCCAATAAAACAAGAATATTGGTTAATATTTTTATTTTTTTCTGCAAGGTTCTGCAATAACCGAACTGCTTCCAGTTCAGATAGTTGCGCCGGTAAGTTTAATTCGCCTGATAATCTGGCATTTTGGGGAATTTCGGTAATCAGCTGTTCAAATGAATCAATTCCAATTGTGTTTAAAATTTTCTTTTCATTTTGCTCTGTATTTGGTATAAACGGCATTCAGCTCCTCGTAATTGGTTTAACCCTTACTCTATAATTTTAGCGTATTCATCTGCATCTAAAAGGTGTTCTTCCTCACCAGGATCTGATACTTTGATTTTAATAATCCAACCCTCTCCATATGGATCTTCATTGATTAAATGGGAATTTTCTTCCAGTAAGGTATTTACTTCCACAACTTCACCGGAGACGGGAGCAAAGAGATCGGCAACAGTTTTAACTGCTTCGATTGTTCCGAAAGGTTCCATATGTTGAACCAGTTCACCTACATTTGGTAATTCTATAAATACTACGTCCCCAAGTTCGCTTTGGGCATAATCTGTCACGCCAATAGTAGCAACATTATCTTCGAAAAGCACCCATTCATGCTCCTCCGTATAGTTTAAATCTTTGGGAATATCCATTTCCTACTCCTCTTTTTGAATTTCCAAATGTTTTCCATTCTCCAAAAACGCATCCATAAAATTGATATCGAAATTGCCATTTCTAAAATCTTCATTTTTGATAATTCGCTGGTGTAAGGGAATTGTAGTCGAAATACCTTCAATTACAAATTCTTCTAGCGCTCTTTCCATTCTTTTGAGTGCTTCCTCCCTTGTTTTTCCTTGTACTATTAGCTTAGCAATTAAAGAATCATAATAGGGAGGAATAACATACTGAGCATACGCATGAGTGTCAACTCTAATACCAAATCCTCCTGGTATATGGAAATATGTAATTGTACCAGGTGATGGGGCAAAATTTTTATCCGGGTTTTCTGCATTTACGCGACATTCAATTGCATGGCCACGCATTTTTAAATTCTGAGAAAATTCATTAATCCTTTCACCTGCTGCTATTCGTATCTGCTCATTAATAAGGTCAATGCCAAATACACTTTCAGTAACAGGGTGCTCTACCTGAATCCGGGTGTTCATTTCCATAAAGTAGAAATTATTATCAGGTTCAAGTAAAAATTCGATCGTACCGGCACTTCTATAACTCGCAGCTTTTGCTCCTTCTAGTGCAGCTGATGTAATTTTTTTTCGTAATTCATCATCAACTGCAGGTGAGGGAGATTCCTCAATTAGTTTTTGGTGTTTCCGCTGAATAGAACATTCTCTTTCACCAAGAGTGATCACATTTCCATAATGGTCTGCTAGTATTTGAACTTCAATATGTCTCGGTTTTTGAAGAAATTTTTCAAGATATAAATCGGAATTTCCAAATGCCGCGTTGGACTCATTTTGCGCTGACTGATATGCGGTTTCCAATTCGTTTTCATTGTGGACAACACGCATACCTTTGCCCCCACCACCGGCCGATGCCTTTAGAATGATGGGATAACCAATAATTTTGGCTTATTTTTTAGCTGCATCACTGCTCTTTAGAACTCCTTTGCTTCCGGGTATAATGGGTACTCCGGCTTCCTTCATTGTTGTTTTAGCGAAGGCTTTATTCCCCATCTTATCGATAATACTGGCAGGTGGACCAATAAACTGCATATTACAAGATTCGGTAATGTCAGCAAAATGGGCGTTCTCAGCTAAAAAGCCATATCCAGGATGGATAGCGTCTGCATTTGTAACTTCTGCTGCACTTATTATGCGGGGGATATTTAAATAACTTTCATAACTGGGTGGGGGCCCAATACAAACAGCTTCGTCAGCAAAACGAACATGCAGCGAGTCAGTATCTGCAGATGAATAAATTGCTACTGTTTTAATGCCAAGTTCTTTACAGGCCCGAATGACTCGAAGAGCTATTTCTCCGCGATTTGCGACCAATATTTTATTAAACACAATTCCTCCGGAAATCAGCCCTTATTTGAATTTTATTCTTCTTTTACTCGAAAGAGAGGTTGATTATACTCAACAGGATTTCCATTGTCCACTAGGATTTCAACGATAGTACCAGTTACCTCTGCCTCAATTTCATTCATTAATTTCATAGCTTCGATAATACACAAAATCTTACCGGGAGTAATCCGGTCACCTATTTCTACATATAAATCACTTTCCGGCGACGGTTTACGATAAAAGGTACCAACCATCGGAGAACGTATCACATGGCCCTTTGCTTGTTCATCAGAAATAGAAGGCTTTGTTGCTGATGTTTCTGAAATACTGGCTTCCGAAATTAATTCTTCCTGAATAGTATTTGCTTTCTCCGTTATAATAACGTTTTCTGACGGAACTAAGGTTGATAATTTATGATTATCGCTACTATTTTTAACAATTTTAACTTTCCTTCCCCAACGAGAAACTTCCAATTCCGCAATATTACTTTCTTCGACTATCTTAATTAAATTGCGAATCATTTTAACATTCATGATCCCTCCCAATAGGGTATTTTGTATCTAAAAGTTGAAATGTCATACTCTTTCAACATATTCGTTTGTGCGAGTGTCAATTTTAAGTTTGTCCCCTTCTTCAACAAATAAAGGGACTTGAACCATCGCTCCGGTTTCCAGATGAGCCGGTTTCGTTGAACCAGACACAGAATCTCCCTTTAAGCCCGGTTCTGTTTTAACAACTTTCAATTCGACAAAATTTGGAAGTTCAATACCTATAGGTTCAGATCCATGAAAAAGTAAATCTGAATCATTTCCTTCCTTTAAATAGTTTACTGAATTTCCTAAGAAATCGGCATCCACAGTAACCTGGTCATATGTGTTTTGATCCATGAAATAGAAGTGACCACCATCCTTATAAAGATATTGCATCGACTTTCTTTCAACCCGAACATCCTTTAATTTCTCTTCAGATCGAAATGTCCGCTCGACGACTCGCCCTGATTTCATATGTTTTAGTTTTGTTCGAACGAAAGCACCACCTTTGCCGGGCATTACAAGTTGAGCCTCCGTAATTTGCCAGAGTTCATTTTCCAATTCGAGAACCATACCCGACCGAAAACTCGATGCTTGTGCCATTTACATCCTTAAATTAATATTAATAAAATTGTAAATTTAGAAAAATATTTGAGAATATAATTGCAATAACATAAAAAGTCAATATATTATTGGCTTCAAAATTATTAAAATTATTACTAATTTTATATATCATTTACTAGTAAAAATCGCCAGAATAAATAATATGTTTGATTGGATTTTGATTTTAGATACAAATTTCTTTTTTTTGATCAATAAATCAATGGCAAATCCTGTATTTAATGTGGTTATGCCGTTCATTACAAATGATAAAAATTTTAGGATCCCGATTTTGCTCATTTGGATAGGATTAATTATTTTTGGAGGAAAACGGGGTAGGATTGCCGCAGCACTCATTATTCCATTAATTATATTAACGGATTATGTCAGTAGTTCAGTTATAAAACCATTAGTAGAGCGAATAAGACCCTGCAATGTGCTAGAAGGAGTTCGGTTGTTGGTTTCATGTTCAAAGGCTTTCTCATTTACATCTTCTCATGCAACCAATATATTTGGTGCAGCTTTCTTTTTTTCCAGACTTTACCCGAAAACAAACCTGTTTGTTTTTATCTTTGCCGGAGCGGTGGGTTATTCCCGGTCTTATGTTGGAGTCCATTATCCATTTGATGTAATTTGCGGAGGTGTTTTGGGTATTTTATTAGCTTGGCTAATTCTCTTCACATATCAAAAACTTACTTCAAAATATTTTTCAAAGTATGTAATTGAATAAAACATCCTGATCTCAAGAAACAATGCCCTTTGATTTTTTGAATCTACATTCATCTAAACGTCCTAAATAATTGTGGAATAGAAAAGATAACTTTCTAATTATTTCAATAATTATTTTATCAGTTATTCTAAATCGGAAATCCAATTTATGCTTTAATCTCCTTTCACATTTGAAAGTTTGAACAAACAATTAGTAGGAATTGCTAATCATCCGATTCAAGAAAATAACACATGCATCCTGATGTGTCATGGTTTTACAGGAAACAAATCCGAAAGTAATCGCTTATTTGTGGAATCTGCAAGGAGCTTTGCCAAGGCAGACTTCTATGTGGAGCGTTTTGATTTTTTCGGAACTGGCGACAGTTCGGGTGAGTTTCACGAATCGCGAATCAATATAAATATGCAAAATTTAAGAGACGCTATTTATCGTATCCGGAATAGAGGATTTAAAAGATTCGTTGTTTTAGGTATAAGCATGGGGGCTGCAACGTTAGCACGCTAAATTTATTCATTGCTAAGCTTAATTTACGTGTATAGCTGGCAAGTTTTCAGAATTTTATTTAATAAAAAACAAACTGTTAGGGAGGTGAAAACCCAATAACGTAGAGAAGTTTAAAGGTGCATCCAACCTTGTAAGAAGTTAAGTTTCTCTTGCGAGTCAATTAAAAATCTTATAAGTTTGGGGTGTTATCTAAAAATTATAGAATAACTTGTTAATCGCTGAACACACTTAAGCCGTTGAATCCTTGGAGATTTTGTGAAATCGTTTGATTGGTGAACAAAAACATGCCTAATAGTGTTTTCGTTTTATTCACTAAAAAAGGAAGGTAATAAAATGGATAAATTAATTTGTCGTTTTGTGTTATTAACATCTATTTTAATCTTCGGGCACAGTTGTTCTTCACCCACAGACTTTTCTGAAGTTGACGAAACAGGAGAGTCATACACTCCATTAAAAGTAGGGATCTTAAAACAATATGTCAACAATTCAGATGGTACTTACCAAAACACGAAAATTTCTGGAAGAGCATCTAGGGAGGACGGTCAAGAAGTTTATATTAAAGAAAGTAATACTTCTTCAACAAACAATTCAATTCATTTCAGCTATCTCTTTGTAAGAGATGGGTATTTGTATGCGACATCTTTGGTAAAAAGAGACACATACGAAAATCCATATAATGAAACGCGTATTGCAGAAGTATTCGCTGAAGATGGACACAACTGGCGTATATATGATTCGAAAGCAACATCATTCACTGCTCATTATATCGGACAAATGACAACACCTGCTGGGGTTTTTCAAGATGTCTTTAATTATCAGTATTTTGATACAATATCCGCAGACACTGCTAAAGTCTATTATGCAAAAGGAATTGGACATATAGGCTCTTTAACTAAATCTAGATTAGTATTAGTAAATTATGTAAAGATTGAAGATAAAGAGTACGGGCAGCAAGTTCCTGCGGCATTATTGCCAAAGGCTGATAGGTAAAAAACTATTTAACACAATAAAGCTGTCGCCTGTGGTACTGTGGAGTACCACTACGATTCATGCCCTAACATGTGGCTGGTTGTGACACCTATCAGGGTGCACGATATTTGGCTTTGGTGAGTCAGCAAGATTTAGTGGTCTTAATTTAATTAAGTACATAAACACAGGCGCGCAACAGCCGTTACGTTAAGTAATATGCGCGGGTTCGAGTCTCATCACCTGCTGTAAATATTGGCTGTTTTTACGTGTAAAGATTGGGGTTGGCGATGCAACGATGGCTCTGCTAAATTCATTGATTGTTAAGCTTAATTTACGTGTATAGATGGCAAGTTTTTAGAATCTATTCAATAAAAAACAAGTTGATTGGGGAGGTAAAAATCCAATATGTATCAGGCGATTGATCGTTGAAATTATTTTACAACGTAAATTATTATGGTATCGAACCGTCGTCAAAGTCACTTTCAAGAATACCTCAAAATCAGCATCAAGTGAGCCGCTCAGCTAATAGTATATCTTTAAATCATTGACTAATTCCTGTAAATACAGTATATTTCATAATATAAACGAACGGCTCAAAATAGATAAAAGCGGCCGTTCGAGATACATTTTAAAATTTACTATAATGGCTAGTCAATAATAAGTTAGGGCTCCCATACTGTAGGCTCTTTCTAGCTGTTGTGCGGTGGACAATTGAACTATGAAGATGAGTTATGAAAAAAAACACATTCAAGCCGCTTATTACGCTGCTCACAGTATCATTCATTAGTAGTCTTGGATATTCACAGCCGAATTTCTGGCAGCAAACCAATCAACCCGTTGGATCGTCTATATATGAACTTGCCATTAATAGCAGCGACGACATTTTCGCCGGGACTTATTATGGCGGTGTGTTTCGCTCCACGGACAACGGCGATAGCTGGATCCAAACCAATAATACCGTCTTGGAAAATACTTGGGTCAGGTCCCTTGCCATCAATAGCAACGGCGACATTTTTGTCGGGACTCATTTAGGCGGTGTGTTTCGCTCCACCGACAACGGTGATAACTGGACAGAATTCAATAATGGATTTACATATAATGCTGATATCCCAGCTCTTGCCATCAATAGCAGCGGTGACATTTTTGCCGGGACACATCTTTACGGCGTATTTCGCTCCACGGACAACGGCGAAAACTGGATCCAAATCAATAACGGCTTGACAGATATTATATATCGTAGTATCGTTGCTCTTGCCATCAATAGCAGCGGCGACATTTTTGCCGGGACAAATTTTTTTGTCGGTGGTGTGTTTCGCTCCACGGACAACGGCGATAACTGGATCCCAATCAATAACTGCTTGAAGAGTTTTAATTTTGTCCAAGCTCTTGCAATCAATAGAAGCGGTGACATTTTTGTCGGGCTTTCTTCGTGGGGTGTGTTTCGCT
The DNA here is from genome assembly GCA_964464595.1 of uncultured Deferribacteres bacterium. Classification (GTDB taxonomy): domain Bacteria; phylum Zhuqueibacterota; class JdFR-76; order JdFR-76; family DREG01; genus JADFJB01. The sequence goes on along the minus strand of CAYXGW010000002.1, from coordinate 37,327 downwards.
CCAACAATAATGGCGACAACTGGATCCAAACCAATAATACCGTCTTGAAAAATACCTATGTCCAAGCTCTTGCCATCAATAGCAGCGGTGACATTTTTGCCGGGACTCGTACCGGTGGTGTGTTTCGTTCCATCGACAACGGCGACAACTGGATCCAAATCAATACCGGCTTGAAGGGTTTTAATAATGTCAAAACTTTTGCCATCAATAGTAGCGGCGACATTTTTGCCGGGGCTTCTAGCCGTGTATTTCGGAGCGTAGAGTCCACAACCTCGGTCGAGGAGATTTCCACAAGAATCTCGTCTTCATTTACGCTAGATCAGAATTATCCAAATCCCTTTAATCCGTCCACAGTCATCACCTATCAGCTTTCAACGGTCAGTGATGTCGAAGTAACAGTTTACAACCAGTTGGGCCAGGAAGTTAGAACACTGCTCACGGAAAGAAAGCCCGCTGGTGCGTATCAGATTGAGTGGGATGGACGAGACCATGCGGGAAGACAGTTGGCGAGCGGGGTCTATCTGTACCGCTTAGAGGCAGGCTCGTTTGTTGAAACTCGCAAGATGGTGCTGTTGCAATAGTTATTTTTACGTTATTTGGAAAGCCGTTTTTTTCATCCTTGGCCTAACTCTTGGCTTAACCCGTCAAGCTTGTCATAGAGTGATTTTCGAGATTTGGTTTTCAAATTAGTTTAGTGGTTTTTCAGTGTTTTGTAGTATTTCATCGCTTGCGGGTTAGCCGGATTGTTATGTCCGTCCGATCCACAGCTTCTAACATATTACATAGATAATTTCAAAAAAGAGCTGAACGGCTCCTATTTATCAAAAGACAATTATTTAACTCATTTGAAAATGCAAGTGTTCTTTATTGTCGGTTATTGTCGGTGAACGGCTCAGAATTAGCAAAGTGAGCCGTTCGAGTCCTAGTCACCCAATTTAATGATAGGCTATGTTTTACGTGTAAAGATTGGGGTTGACGATGCGACGGCAATACTTACGGTAAAAGATCAACCTGTCGATGGTTTGATTTTATGGTCATCAGTTCCGGATATGAAGGAATTATTATTATACAGGCTTAAGATGCAAATTACAGATTTGAGAATTTGACTTCGGAAAGGAAATGCTCATGAGACGAATAGTTCTTTTTCTATTTCTTCAAATATTGTTTCTTAGCACTTCTTGTGATCGAAGTAGTACAGTATATTCAACTCAAAATTCTAATACGGTACCGGCCATTGGAACCCTTGGTATGGTTAGTTCGGCTCATCCATTGGCGACAAAAGCTGGTCTAGATATTTTAAAATCCGGTGGAAATGCTTTCGATGCGGCTGTTTCTATCGCAGCAATGCTCAATGTTGTAGAACCCATGATGTCAGGAATTGGCGGCTATGGGACTGTACTTGTTTATGATGCCGAAAAAGAACAAGCTCTGTTTTTAAATTGCAGCTGACGAATTCCAAAAAACGTGGACTCAGATGTTTATCGTGCTCCAACACCGAATTATAAGAAAAATAGACGGGGGGCAAAGGCAGTCTCCACTCCAGGAAATGTAATTGCCTGGGAGTCTATGTGGAAACGTTTTGGGTCCATAGGCTGGGAAGAACTATTCGAAACAGCAATAAAGACTGCCGAAAATGGGGTGATTCTAAATGACAGGACAGCCCGGCTAATCAAAAGCGCGTATCCAAATTTTCCTGATCATGCAAAAGAATTTTATGGTAAAGACAATGTACCATTAAGTACTGGAGAGTTGCTTATCCAAAAAGACCTCGCTGATTCTTTTCGGAAAATTGCAAAACAGGGAGCAAAAGTTGTTCATGGTGGAGAGATTGGACAAGCTATTGATGCAGCCATGCAAAAAGCCGGAGGATTTCTTTCAATCGAAGATATGAAGATCAATGAGGCTGAATGGTATGATCCTATCCGGATTGATTATCATGAATATCAGGTGATAACCGCCTCTCCGCCTTCAACGGCTTTTCCGTCACTAATTCGATTGGGAATGATGAGTTTGTATGATAACCAGGCAGTCGGTCACAATAGCTCCGAATATCTTCACAGGTTTGCTGAAGTAACGAAACACGCTTTTTGGTGTCGGCTTCGGTATGCCGGAGATCCTGAAAAGAATCCTCCACCCCTTGAAACACTTTTATCGAATGAATATTGGAGCCGGCAGATTTTGGCTATTTCGCCTGATGAAGCGAAACAATTCGTTCCTCCTAGCAATTTTGCAAATGATGGTATCAATACAACACATTTTGTTGTTGCAGATAAATGGGGAAATATCGTAAGTGCAACTCAAACTTTAGGTAATTCGTTTGGCAGTAAAATCATGCCAAAAGGCACAGGTATCTGGTTGAATAATTCTTTAGCTTACTGCACATTCGAACCGAAAGGCAATCCTATGGACGCTCATGCCGGACGTCATAAACTCTCCGGTGATTGTCCCACACTAATCTTTAAAAACGGTAAACCACGGGTTGCTATTGGTACCCCTGGTGGACATACAATTGGCCAGACTGTTCCTCAAATGGTGCTAAACATGATTGAATTTGGTATGAATATCCAGCAAGCAATCGCAGCTTCTCGCATAAGCTTTATTGAGCCTGATAGGATTGCAGTAGAGACAGGAATTGCAGAATCAATCCGGGATCAACTTATTAAATTAGGACATAATGTCCAAGTTGTAAAAGGATTGGGAAATGCTCATGGACTTGCTATTGAATATGAAAATGGCAAACCGATTCGATTTACCGGAGGTGCCGATCCAAGAGGTAAGGGTATTGCGGAAGGTTATTAGATTTCATTTAAATAATTGCGCAAACTTCAATGCCTTAATTATCTAAGAATTATTATTAAGTCAAGGAAAATATCACAATCAACCTAACAGATTTATTTATTGATTTTTCAACCTTTATTATTTACATTACATTTATTAATTAAAGCTGCTCGGATACTTAACCAGGGAAGTAATTCTGAGCGATGATGAATGCCCTGAAGAAAGGAGGTGGTCCTATTTGTAGTCACTGTAAAATAGGAGCCTCCAAGGAAGCTTGTTAGCATCGGGCTTCGGAAGCTCCAATAAGAATTAACCTCGCCTGTTATTCAGGCGGGGTTTTTTATGTACTTGTTAAATGTTAGCCTTGATTTTTTATATCATCGATTTCGAGTAAAGTGTTAGATGAAGTTTCTAATCATAAATATTTTATTTTTTGGTTTGATATTATCCCTTATTCGGAGGATTAATGCCTATCGAATTCGCAGAATCTGAACAACAAATATTAGAATGTTACCCCACAATGGGGCAATTGCGGACACACCTTTCCGAATTTGATTACTTAAAACAAGTTAACAGACAAATTTCTTTAGGATATCGTCTTGTTTATTTGGAAGAGGAAAATGAAATAAAAGCAGTTGCCGGTTTCCGCGTTTCGGAATGTTTAGCCTGGGGAAAGTTTTTTTACGTAGATGATTTGGTTACTAATGCTAAAAATCGATCAAAAGGGTATGGAGATCAATTATTTGATTGGCTGGTTAATCATGCTAAAGAGAATTCTTGTCATCAGTTTCACCTGGATTCAGGAGTTCAACGCTTTGCCGCGCATCGTTTTTATTTAAGAAAGAAAATGATCATCGCATCACATCATTTTGTTATTCAAAATATTAATAGCGAATCAAATACATAGAAAAGAATTATGTCCAAAATAATCTATGAGAATATTAATACTCTCTTTCTGGATGTAGGAAATACCCTCATCTCTATTGATTTTGTTTGGGTATGTTCAGAACTAAAAAAGCTGGGAATCCAATGTGATACAGGACAGCTACAAAGGGCGGAAGCCTCAGCCCGCCCAGTGATTTCTAAACGAATTCATGAGTTTAAAGGCAGGAAAAGTTTAGAGGCTCATGCCTTATACCTGGAAATGATTTTCAGCAAATTGCCGGAGAAAATGGTCCACGCTAAAATACTCCAAATTTCAGAAAAACTGGTTCCAATTCTATACCCGGATGGAAATGCGCTCCGTCTTTGGTCCTACGTTTTGCCGGGAGTCCGTGAAGCTTTACAAAAATTAAAAGAGATGAATCTAAAAATAATAGCGGTTAGCAATGGAGATGGGACAGTGGAAGCGCAATTAACCGATCAGAATCTTATTAATTATTTTGACGGTGTTATTGATTCACACACAGTTGGTGTTGCAAAACCTGATCCCAAAATATTTGAGTATGCCCTTCGAGTTTCCAGGACAGTTCCTGAGCATACTTTATTTGTCGGCGATATCTATAGTGTTGATATCGTAGGAGCATGGTCGGCTGGTTTATCCGCTATTTTGCTGGATCCTTTTGATGATTGGCCTGATGTGGATTGTGAACGCATCACCGATTTATTATCACTTTGCAGAGAACTAAAACCTTCCAGATAGTTCAATCTATTAACAATGGATTATTAAGTAACTACTTTTTCCCTTACAAATTGTTCAAGAGCATACCTTGGACAAATATTATTGTGAATAAAATCAATTAAATTGTTTGCAACACCACGAATACGCTTTTCTAGTTTATCGTCAAGACAATTGCCATCTTTATCAAAAACTGATCTCACATTAGCAATTGAAACCGGTCCAGGCAACACAATAGCTCCCACATGTGAACAAACGCTTCTCAATTGTTCCAGGGACTTTATGGCGCCTATTTGTCCAGCGGCTACACCCAATAAAGCCACCGGTTTAGTTGCTAAAGATGACGGAAATCCTAAATTCTCAATAATTAGTTTAACGGCGGCGCTGAAACTGCCGTGATATTCCGGTGTTGAAATCACAATACCTGTTGAATTCAAAATTACTTCCTTGATTCGATTACTATCAGATGAATCATTTGATTGTCCCGGCAATGCCAAATTGAGTTTAGCAGGATCTATTATATTTAACTCAATGTCTTTGTTTTTTTTAATCTCATCTTGCACCAATGCCAATGCTTTACCTGTGTAATTACCAGGTCTTACGGTTCCTAAGATTGTGGCAATTTTTATCATTTGGACTCCAATTTATTATCTAAAAATAATACAAAAACAATTCAGATTATGATTATGACACTTGAGAATTTAAAAATCAAATATTTCAGTTGTTTAGACTTATGTTATCTAATTCCATTGTAAAAAATCTGAGGGGAAAAACCGCCATTTTACCCAAAATGAAATTATTATTAATATTCGTTTAGACTCTATTCTTTAGATAAAAGGGAATTAACATCCGCTAAAGATTCTAAAAATAGTAGTCGATTTATAATATGAGCAATTTTAATTTATTGATTTTCTAAGGAAAAGGGGTTTATGACGGATTCAAATTCTAATGCAGAATATAAAGATTTTAGTAGTAAACTTAAAATATTAATTGCTGACGATGAACCAACGATTTTGCAAGTGTTGAAAATTATTTTTGAAAATAAAGGGTATAATATTGTTTTAGCGCGAAATGGATTAGAAGCTTGGCAAGAGATGCAAAAACCTGATCCTCCTCAATTAATGGTTGTTGATTGGATGATGCCGAAATTAAATGGCTTAGAGCTAACTCGGCGAATTCGTTCATCTAAATTGAATCACTATGTTTACATTATCATGATCACTGCAAAAGGAGAGAAAAAGGATGTTGTTCAGGCTATTGACCTGGGAGTAGATGATTATTTAACAAAACCATTTAATCATAGTGAGTTACTTGCAAGAGTGCGTGCCGGAGAGCGAATCACAAACCTGGAGCGTACACTTGCATACAAGAACAAAGAGCTGGAAGAAAAAAACATTCATATTATTACCGAAGCCAATAATCGGATGAAAAAAGATCTTGAAGCTGCTGCCAAGATACAAGAAGCGCTTTTGCCAAAAGCCCTTCCTGAAGTCGAAGGGATTAAATTTGATTGGCAATTTAAACCCTGTACAGAACTAGCGGGTGATATTCTAAATTTATATTGGCTCGATAATAAACACATCGGCTTTTTTGTATTAGATGTAAGTGGTCATGGCGTAGCTTCTGCATTAAAATCTGTTACTCTAAGCCATCTTTTGTCTCCTGTTCAAAATCAATCATCTATTTTAAGAAAGAAAATCAAAGGGTCCTCAACCTTTCAAATTAATTCTCCTGCTAAAGTATTGCATCAATTAAACCAACAATTTCCAGTCGATATGGAAACCGGTCAATTTTTTACTCTCATTTATGGAATTCTAAACATTGAAACTTACGAATTTATATTTTCCTCAGCCGGTCATCCGGACCCTGTTTTAATCCGGAATTCAAGTAATCCAACCACTTTAAAGTCGTCTAATTTTCCCATAGGATTTACGGAGGAGGTTGCTTACAATGATTACAAAGTTTGTCTAGAACCAGGGGATCGGCTTTTTTTGTACTCAGACGGCATTACAGAGGCTAAAGAATCCAATGGTGAGGAGTTTGGTCTTATTCGTTTTGTCAAGTTCCTAAACGAAAACCGCAAAACGAGTTTTGAAAATTCTCTACCCAAGTTACTGAAGGAAGTTACAACTTGGCATGGAAATTCAAGTTTAGATGACGATGCGTCTCTATTGGCATTAGAAATAACCGGTAAAATAAAATCGAACGAAATATCTAAGGCAAATAAACATCAACAGCTATTAGAGTTGAAAAACTAGGAGAAGTTATGGATATATCTATTTCAAAATCAGAATCTGAGGTGCAGGTAAAAATATCCGGGCCAATAAATGAATCTGACGGAGAAAATCTTAAGAATGCATTTAATAATGCACTGAATGAATCAGGGAAGAATGTGGTCGTGGACTTGACTTACGTACCTACAATAACTAGTTCCGGTATCAGTAAAATTTTGGTTCTTCTACATCAGCTCAAAAAACAAAACCGTGAATTAGCTGTGGCGGGTATACATAATAATTTACATACTTTGTTCAGTTCAATAAATTTGGACAAGCTAATTAAGATCCGACACGTTTGAGAGCTTTATTAATTATATTTTGTAATTAATGAAAAAAGTTAAGGCAATAACTTATTTGTATATAAACACTTACAAATAAGAAAAATATTATGAAATGCTTTGAATTATTTTTAAATGAACCCACAAAACTATCAAAAAACATCCTTGTAATTAGTGCAGACGGATTAAAAAGAAGTGTTTTTCTTAATAAAACTCTAAAGCAGAATGGCTGCCATATTGAGAACATTAAAAGTTGTAAGGATGCGATTTATCATCTGGAAGTAACTCGAGATGTGAATCTTGTTTTATATGATGCTGAGACACAAAATTTGGATTGTTTGGAATTCCTTAAAATAATTGGATCGATTAATCCAGACCTGGAAATTATTTTGATTGATTCTGTTTCAAATTATGATTCGAATTTAGAAGGTAGTATTTTCAATGCTATTCATTTTCTGGAACCGCCTTTCAGCGATTCAAAGTTGGAGGAACTTCTATTTAAAATAAACAAATTAGAGAATCAAAAGCAGGTAAGTGCTGGGTTTGAACCTTTAGTAAATCACCTAAATGTAAATTTTACTGTTCGTTCAGGTAATTTAGATATAGATACAATGAATATTAAATTAGTAGATTTATTGCAGAAATATACAAAAATGAATTATTTGGGAATTCAAAATGTGCTGCTTGCATTTCAGGAAACTGTTCAAAATGCCCAGGAGCATGGTAACCTCGCTTTAAAATCCGAATGGAAAGAAGAATTTCTAGTTAAAGATAATTGCACAATGTTTGAAAAAGCTAAGCAGGAAAGATTGAATGATGCATTTTATGCAGATCGGCAAATTAATATCCAAATGACAATTGATCAATCTTTCGTACAGTTTTCGGTTGAAGATGAGGGTTCTGGAGTGGCTTCATTTGACACTAGCGATGAGGAGGTGGGGGCTATCCATGGACTAGGTTTGAAAATGATAAAAAACCTTATGGATGAGGTTAGATTTAATCAACAAGGCAATAGAGTAACAATTCGTAAATATTTTTATACATAAATAGTTTGGAAAAAATTAAACAAAAACAGATTCGAAAAAAATAATTAAATGGAAGCTATCAACAAGTTCTGTGCGGAATCAAGCCAGGAAAGTTCTACACTAGCAAATCGTCTAAAGAACATGGTTTCTAAATATATAGAGGAATTGCTTTCCGGTAGATCAGATTTGCAAGATATTGAGTTTCGATCAAAAGAGTTATCGACGCTATCTTCCATTACTGCAGAAAGGATATCCGGGGAAGGGGTCCAAACAGCGTTAGATGGTATTTGGAGCATTTTAAATTCTATCTGTATTCATTTTATGCTTACTCAGGAAAAAGCAGAGGAAAATTTAAAACTTTTGGTGAAAATTACTGAATACCTCTCTGATTTCTCCACTTCATTGGAAGGATTCAGCAATATTGTAAAAATGCTAAAAATGCTCGGTACATTCACAAGAGTAGAAGGCACCAGATTGAATATTGAGAATAATGGCTTCGTGAAGATTGCAGAAGACGTGGAAAAATTAGCAGATCAGATTAAATTGAAATATCCGGAAATGCAGTCCCAATCTGAAGAAATAACAGAGCATATTGGTAAATCTCTTGAGAGATTGTACGATTCCGTTAGTAAACAAAATGTTAGTATAGATGGAATGCTTGAAACTGCTCAAAAAGATCTGGAATCTGTTATTAATAGTCAAGATACAAGAATTAGGTTTGCAAAATACATTTCAAAATTGACAAAGAAAATTCATGAAACAACAGCAAAAGTTCTAAGCTTTGTTGAGATAGATAAACCCTGTGTTCAGAAAACAAATACTTTAGTTTCTTCTTTGCAGGAGATGTCGAAGCGATTTAATGAATTGCCGCTTTATGGTGACGATCCGGTCAAATTTTCTAATGAAGTCCAACATGCCATTAGTCAATGTGAATTGCAGTCAAATGAGTTAATAAACATTTGGAATAATAGACAACATACAAATGATCAAGTCGCCATTACATTTTTTGAGATAAAAGATTTTCTAAAAGAGGACAATCAAGTACAAGAATCCTTGAATGCTAGTTTCGAATCTGAAACATCATTCTTGATGGAAGTCGAAAAAGAAATACAGGAGATTGCTGAATTTGCTTTTAAAAATGACAAAGTAGAGCAGGAAATATCTGCTACCTTGTCTACGTTAGCAAAAAAGGCAGCTAATCTTTCTTCTTACATTGGTTCAATTAATGAAATTGGTTCGAGTTTAGAACTAATTGGTGTGAATGCACAGATAAAAGCAGCAAGCGCTGGAGAGAAAGGTAGGGCAATTGGTGTACTTGCCGAAGAAATTCACAAACTCTCATTGGATGCTCATCATCTAACGAATGAGGTTTTTAAAAGGTTGGATGAAGTTAGCTCTTTTGGAAAGAAATTAATTTCTGAGAATAACTCATGTTCTATTTCTCATTACTCTTACATTGAGAATGAGATTAAGTCAATGAGAACAAAAATGAAATCACTTATTGAGATTAATCAAAGTGTGGATTTATTGCTAGACCGATTGAAATCAGAAGAAAAAATTCTCTTTGAAGATATTAAAAATGCAAATAATAAACTGGGTAACAGCATAATTCAGGAAAATATTATCGAAGATGTTCAGAATGTTTTAAAAACGATAGCGATACAAAGTACTTCTATCATTTCAAATCAAGAGTATTCTTACGCATAGTTTTACTTGGCATGTAATCTGTTTTTGTTACAAAATTGCGTTGTGAGTAAAAACCCTTTTAATCTATTTAATAATATTAAGGAATAATTCGCCATTCCATGTAAATCTGAAAATATTTAAGTGAGAATGTTCTTGGTTATTTAAGTTATTTTATTTATATTAACTAAAAATAAATTAGGAAAATAAATGCCATCTGAACAACCAACCAATGTACTCTATATCGGCCATGACAAGGCATTTCTAAGCTCTATTGTCCGAGTATTACAATTTCATCAAAACAAATATAAATTAGAGAAGGCTAGCAGTCTTAAAGAGATAAAAAATTCTCTTGATCAAAATAATTATCATGCATTTCTTTTTGATGCTGAATTAATTAAAACCAACGGCAATCAGTTCTATGAGAATATACTGGATTTCGCCAAAAAGATACCCCTTGTACTCCTTGTAGATGAAAAACAGGAGCGGATAGCGGAGGATGCAGTAAAGAGTGGAGTATTTGATTATATTGTAAAGGTTGAGGGTGCCGTAACTGCAATTCCTTTTACTTTAGATCGAGCAAAAGAACAAAATGTATCAACAAAAAATATTGCATTTGATTTTCAAGTTGAATCAACTTTATCTCATATAACTTCCTTTTTTGAAATTAACGAAAGTGGCCGCTTTATTTCTTTTGATGATAATCTACAAAATATCCTTGGGCTTTCCTCTAGTGAATTCTACAAAACCTATTTGATGGATTTTATTGCCGACGAAGATCGAGAAATATTCTACCAATGGCATTCTTCTATAGAAGGCCGTCAGGATACATTAATGATTGACACGGAAGTTATCCATAAAACAAGAGGTATTATTCCGGTTGAACTTCAATTAACCCCATATACACGGCCGGAAGCTCTCTTCTCAGGTTTCCGTGGTTATTTTAAAGTATTGTCGAAAGAAGAATCACAAGCAACAGAAAGACGAGTAACCGATATAAAACCTTTATTTCATGAGTTATATCAATTAAATAATTACTTTCGCAAAAATTTAATTCAGCTATTTCATATGAAATTAGCTGAAATTCCGAAAAGAAATTTTAAGTTCGGGTATGCATCTTTATTTTTGTATCATACAACTAAGCACCAATATCAAAATGAAATAGAAATTGGCGCTAAAATCCACGGAGATAAAACAGAAATTCGCTCGGATTTTTTCACAGAAAAAGAAGTGCGAAAATTATTTCCAAGATCGGAATTTGTTCGATTTGTTCACCAAAGTGTGCTGAATGAAACAGAACGAAAGCCTGGTGTGGAATTGTTTCAATCCAAACTATGGAAAGAAGGTAATAATTGGGAAAAAGGGGATCGTCTTTTTATAAATTTGCGGACTTCCGATGAAAATTGCCTGGGTTTTATTATTCTTGAGAACCCTGAAACAGGCAAAACCCCATCTACCCAAATTTTGGAACGAGCGGAAATATTATCCAATTACATTTCCGGTCTTTATGAATTCCATACGCGCTTTTCAAAATTGGAAAATAAGCATAAACATTTTAAGCAAATCTTTACAATTTTGGAAACATTTTGCATCGATTTGCCGTTGGAAAATCTACTTCGGGAGATCGTTTGGACCATTAAACTTTCATTGGGTTATAATTTGCCCATTCTCGCAATTTTTAGTAAATCCACCCACCGATTAAATTTAAAATCAATTGCTTTAGAGAATAAAGAAAAGGCCAGAATATTAAGTAGGTTGCATTTTTCTATTGAAGAAATTATTCCGCTTTTGAAACAGAAATGCCGAATTTCACATTCATATCTTGTGCAAGAACGTAATAATCCTCTGAATATTATTAAAAGAATTTATGGGACGCCTATTACATCCGTAACCGATCCGAAAATGTGGCATTGTGAAGATATTTTACTTATCCCAATCACAACACGGAAAAAGAAAATTATCGGATTTTTTATATTAGATGACCCAACCAATAAACTAAGACCCTATACAGAATTAGTTCAAATTCTTGAAAAAATCGCTCGGCTAGTTGCAGTGACTATAGAAAATAAATTAATATATGCAAAAATTAAAAGCGATTATCAAAGATTACAATTGTTATATCGCAGTCGCAAGAATTCAAATGGAAATAAAACACGTTCAGGCAGAATAAAAGAGGTGTTGAAAAGAATGAATTTGTCTTAATTTCCTCTAAAAAGGATTTTAATTCTGCAGCCTACCTTAAATTAACTTCAAAATTACCTGCCTTATCTACATAATAATTTTTAAGTTAATAATCTGAATTATTTTTAATTATTTTTATAGCTATTAACTTTTTTGTAAATTGAATCTAAAAAAAAGAAGAACTTCATAAAGTAAAAATACAAGTTTATTGAAATGGAATCGAGATTAAATAAAGTGTTCAGGATTTATATCATCGATTTTCGTACATTTTATTTAATAATTAATGCTAGGAAACCAAAAATACCTTAAATCGTATTATTATGCTGATGAATTTATTCAAATTTAAAAAATCACATTATTTATTTTACGCAGGATTGTTCATTGTCGCAATAAACGGTTGTGCAGATCGTGAGCACGACAATCCTTTAGATCCGGAAAATCCATTTACCCAGGGAAAGCTGACAGGTTTATCTGTAATTTCTTTGGATAGAGTCGTTTCTTTAACTTGGGATGATATCGAAATTAACGGGTATATTGGAACTAAGATATTTAGGCAAACATCGCAGGATAGCGGGTTTGTAGAAATTGCAGTGGTTCCTGGTAATACATCTCGCTATGATGATCAAGAAGTTTTATTTGATGTTACCCATAGGTATAAAATTCAGGCAATTACTGAATTTAATGAGGGCCCTCTATCTGATGAAGTTTTCATTACACCCGGACCATCTCGTATGTGGGTTGGGATTAGAACAACTGGTAAACTTTTTCAATTAACACATGATGCTTCTCATACCCTTTTTTCTAGAAGTGATTTTTTTGATATTTCAGGAATGGCTAATATCGGTAATGGACAGGGAATTTGGGTAAGCGATTTTTTCTTAAACCAAGTCGCGCACATGTCTCTGGATGGAGAAATAGTAAAAAAGTTTAACATCAGTGATTCACCTTTAGACCTTGATTTTGACCCAACTAGAAATAGATTGTGGATACTTCTTCAAAATTCCAAAAAACTAGCTTTTGGCGATACATCAGGCACTCTGTTCGTTATAGATGAAGATTTCTCTAACCCGGTTTCTATTTCGGTCGATATTTCATCGGGTATTTGTTGGATTTCAGACGTTTTGGACAAAACAGTTACAGGATTTAATTTGACTGACACTACCAAATCCACTATTGAGAATCTGGATCAACCTGAAGATGTAGCTATTAATTACCAGGATGGTTCTATTTGGGTGGCAGATGTTTCCATGGTAAAACATTTTAGTTCCAACTTAGAATTACTTATTTCTGTTGGAGCTTTTAATTTTGTTCATCAAGTTAATATAAATCAAAAAACGGGAGATTGTTGGGCGCTTGATTTGCGTTCTGGTTTCAACAATTCCCAATTGGTTAAACTGGATAAGAATGGTTCAATTATTCTTAAATTAGACGGATTTACGAATCCAACATCTCTGGATGTTGATGAATATGATGGAAGTTGCATTGTTTCAGACGCGGGTAATTTTAATGTTACAAAAATATCGGAAGATGGAAAAGTTATAGGAAAGTGGAATGCGCTAGGGACTCCTAATCTAATCAGGATATCTTCACAATGATTAAACCAATCATTCGGTTTTTACAACAAAAAAGTAATTATTTTCTGATTGGAACCATCTCGATCGTAATCATTTTGATTTTCATTATTGATCTACCTTTTCTTTTTCGTGATACACTCCCAACACCTATTTATTGGCTGCGAGAAACGCTAATAGTAGCTGTGTTTTTATTGGCTACATCTCTTCTTTATAAACGTCACAGTAAACAGGAGCAGCATATCGTTTATAAACTTAAGACTGCTTTTTTTGCAGCTTTGGGATTATTTATTTCAGTAGCTCTTTCCAAAATGATTATTTCCAGCCAAAACGAAAAATCCACCGAAAGTACTTTAAATTTACTTGGATCACTTCAATTGGATTTTCGTGCTACTTTTACTGCTGTTTTTGTTACTTTATTTCTAATTGTTTTACTTTTCTTACTGCGCGATTTAGTTCATTACAAAAGTAAAGCAAAAACTTATAAATTATTCCGGTTCGGACTTTTTTTATTTGTTGTGTATGTATTATACAGGCATTACACAATTAAAATGTTCAAAACAGACTGGTCATTTCAAGGTCAAACGCCATTAGAATGGGTGTTTTTTAGCTTGCTGCTTTTAATAATATTTTTGTTATCTTTTAGAACTTCTTGGGTGACATACCTAAATAAAAGACAGAAGTATATAGCTTGCTGGGCAGGATTGTTTCTAATTCCGGGAGCGATTCTTGTTTATGAATCCAACATTTTTCAGGAGATTAATACATATAGTTTTACTTTGGGGTCCTTTAATAGTTTTACTTTTTATTTTATGTGTTCTTACTTGGTATTGGCGGAATTGAATTTATTGCTTCATTTACCAACAGCTAGTATATTTGAGAAAAAAATTAGAGAGATTGAATCTTTACAAAACCTGAGTAGAGATATTAGTTCAGTTTTGAGCTATGATGAGTTGATATCAAAAGTGACAACCTTAACACATGATGTTCTAAACCCGGACGCAAGCTGGCTTGAAATGAAAAAGGAAGACGGCGAACTAAGTGTTGTATCATATCATAATCTCACTAATAAAGAACTTTCCAATATGCATTTCAAAAATAATGAAGGATTAAGCGGTTGGATTTTCGAAAATAAAGAATCGGTTTTAGTGAATGATGTTTCCAAAGATAGTCGTTCAGAATATATTTTAAATTATCAAAATAACATAGGTTCAATTTTAGGAGTTCCGCTTACTTCTAAGGATGGAGTTATGGGTATTTTGTATGCGACGAAAGAAAAAGAATATGGTTTCGAACAGGACGATCGTGAAATGCTGCAAGCTTTTGCAAATCAAGCTTCTGTGGCAATTGAAAATTCCAGGCTTATTGAGCAATCGATTGAAAAGGAGAGGATAGAACAAGAATTAATGGTTGCCCGTAATACTCAAATGAGACTTCTTCCAAAAGCAATGCCAGAAAAGGGTTCACTGGATATTGATGCACATTGCTTAATGGCTACCGAAGTTGGTGGTGATTATTTTGATTTTATTGATCTTGGTGAGGATAGACTTGGTGTGGTTATAGCAGATGTTTCCGGAAAAGGGCTTTCTGCTGCATTTTATATGGCAGAATTAAAAGGAATAGTAAGTGCATATGCCAGCCTTTACGATTCCCCAAGAATCTTGCTGGAAAAAGTGAATAAAACTTTATATGAAACATTAGATCAAAAAACATTCGTAACTATGATATACGCTATTTTTGATTTAAAGGAGAAAAAAGTAACAATTTCTCGGGCGGGGCATGGCCCGTTTATTCATTTCTCTTCAAAGGAAAAACAGTCCTTATTCTTACAACCCCCTGGCATTGGAGTCGCACTTGATAGTGGAACTGTATTTAACAAAATTCTTGAGGAAATTGAAATAGGCTGGCATAAAAATGATTTTTTTCTATTTTTTACGGACGGTCTAGACGAAGCCAGAAATTCAAAGTTAGAAGAATATGGATTGGAACGTTTAATGAAAGTCCTCAATGAAACCTATGAGAAGCCAGCGGGAGAAATTCTAAATAAAATAATTTATGATGTTTCTAAATTTACAAAAAATGCAAAAAAACACGACGATCTCTCAATGATTGTTGTTAAAGTTGATTCCTAACCGTTGTCGGAGGATTAAATGAGTGAATTTGCTGTGACGAGAAAAGATGTTGATGAAATATCTGTTTTGAATTTAGATGGATATTTAGATGCACACACGGCGCCAAGTTTTGAAGAAGCATTGAAACAATTAGTTGATGAAACCAGGTTTAAGATCATCGTAAATTGTGAGAAATTAGCCTATATCAGTAGTGCAGGTTTAGGTGTCTTTATGGGTTTCATCGAAGATGTCAGATCGAATGATGGTGATATCAAAATGTCCAACATGTCTGAGAAAGTGTTTAAAATATTCGATTTGTTAGGATTTCCAAGCTTGTACGAAATTGTGGATGATGAAAGTGAAGCTGTGCAAAACTTTAGAAAATAGAAGCACTAACTAAACGAAACTTCTATTGGTAACTATTTTAATACCGTTCCGTAATTTGGATGTGCTAATTCTATATATGATTTGCAAAGCAAAATACTTGATTAAACGGAGGTTCGATTTTGCCGAGTAAAGTTAAAAAATTTTCACTTGTAATCCCAAGTGACGATGAATTCCTTGACTTAATTCGTGATTTTGTAGGGAAAATTGCCAAAACAGCGGGTTTTAACGATGATAGCGTTAACAAAATACAACTCTCAGTTGATGAAGCTTGCACAAACGTTATGAAACACGCTTATAAAGGAGAAAAATCAAAAGATGTCCATATCGATGTAGAATTAAACTCAAAAAAAATGGTGGTTTCTGTTGTAGACAAGGGTAGTGGATTTGAGTATAATAATATTGGTGTTGACGACATGGGTGCTTATCTTACTGAATTTAGGAAAGGTGGACTTGGCCTTCATCTAATAAAAGTTTTAATGGACGAAGTAAAGTTTTCGATTCAGCCCACTAAAAAGAACGTTATAGAGATGACTAAATACATTACCTCATAAAATCCTTTGGCAAAATTTACATAGAAAAGTAAATGGCAAAAGAAAATAAGTCGATTCCCAATCCTCAGAGAAAGCAGAACAAAATACATAAACAAACATCTGAAGGGTTTGATGATCTCAAGATTAAATACCTCGAATTAACCTCCCTTTTTGAAATTAATAAAATTCTAAATTCCAGTCTTGAACTCAGGACAATTTTGGATAACGTTTTGTTAACACCAATGGGAAGGTTGATGATAAGTAAGGGAATGGTCTTACTAGTGGATACTAATAATATTTTACATATAAAAAATGTAAAAGGATTGTCCACTCAATTGTTAGGAAGGCAATTCTCACTTCAGGAAATCCCAAAAAACTCACTAACAAGAGACAAACTGGAAAACCGCAGTGAACCATTCTTTGATGAGTTCAGAAAACACGGATTAGAAATAATAATTCCGATGATTG
The DNA here is from genome assembly GCA_964464595.1 of uncultured Deferribacteres bacterium. Lineage (GTDB taxonomy): Bacteria > Zhuqueibacterota > JdFR-76 > JdFR-76 > DREG01 > JADFJB01. Next base: position 20,421 of record CAYXGW010000002.1, on the reverse strand, counting down.
CAGATAGTAACTACCTTGGAATGTTGGTATATGGTAAAAAATTTGGTAAGATGTCTTTTGCACAAGATGAGATAGATTTTTTGGAGTCCTTAGCTAATCTAGCTGTAATTGCAGTTGATAAGGCTTTGTTGTTTGATGAGGTTCGTGAAGCGAATAAAAAATTAGACAAGAAAATTCAAGAATTAAACACAATGTTCGAGATAAGCCGCGAATTGAATTCATCTCTTGAAGAAGATAAAATTGCGCAGGTTCTATCATTTGCTATTATGGGGGAATTGTTAATCAATAAATGTATTATCATGATTGACAGCCATGACCAATTTAATATGGTTGTTGCTAAAGGAGCAAACCTTGAAATCAAGGAATTAGACTTTAGTGCAATAAAATCAAACCTTATTGAAGTTTTTGCTTCAGGGAAAAAATACATTAAACTTGAGGATATTAAAGATCAGCCTGGTCTCAAAGAGTCAATAGAGATATTAATAAATGGTGGGATCGAAATTCTTTTGTCGATGGTGAGTAAGGACCGAGTCCTGGGGATTATTGGAATTGGCAAAAAAATTAATAATCTAGAAGTTAGCAAGGATGAGCTTGAATTTCTTGAAGTTCTTGGCAATGAAACCATTATTTCCATAGAGAATGCGCAATTAGTTGACGAGATGCTGGAGAAACAACGACTAGAAGATGAACTAATGATTGCCCGGGATATTCAAAAACAACTGCTTCCCAGCGATCTTCCTGAAATTTCCGGTATCGAAATATTTGGCCGCAATGTTTCCAGTCGCGAAGTTGGGGGAGATTATTATGATTGTATTAAATTGTCGGATGATATTTATGGTATTGCAATTGCGGATGTCTCGGGGAAAAGTACACCTGCAGCAATGTTAATGGCAAATCTTCAAGCTAGCTTAAGGGCTCTTGCCATTGATTATCGTAATCCTGAAGAAATGGTTTCGATTATTAATAATATCATTTACAAAAATACGACTTTAGATAAATTTATTACATTTTTCTATTGTATTTTAGATGTTAAAAAAAGAACAATCTTATACACAAATGCAGGTCATAATCCTCCATACTTAATTCATTCAGATGGATCCCTAGAGACCTTGGAAACCGGTGGTTTAATATTAGGAGTTATGCCTGATGCACCTTATCAGTCAGCAACAGTAACATTAAAAATGGGTGATGTTTTGTTCATGTTTACCGATGGTATTACCGAGGCCATGAATGCAAGTAATGAAGAATATGGGGAAGAAAGATTAGAACCACTTCTTAGTAGCTTGGCCAACCACAAATTAATGGAAATTGTTGCCAAACTAGATGATCAGATCGAAGAATTTGTTGGTAATATGCCCCAGGCTGATGATATGACAGTATTAGCCTTAAAGGTTTCTTCTGTATTTTAAATTCTAATTGATCTGTTATTTAATTCAAATAAAGTATTTCCTCCCTTTTTAATCCATTTTCCTTTGTTTCTTACTAATATTTCTTGATAATTGCATCCAAACAAGTTAACATTTAATTCGGGATAATTAATAAACCATAAGTTGAAATGACAAGCTAGAATGATTCATTCAATAATTCTATTTTTGAAATCTCTTCAAAATAAAATTCGGGATTTTTATCTCCACCTAAACCTGCAAGTCAAGTTTATCCTTGTTATTGGATCTATTACGATTGTCATGATTCTACTGTTAAGTTGGGCTGTTTTGGAAGCTGGGAAATATGTTCTAAGAGAAAAAGTCGAAGCTATATATAGACTAACCATTCAAAGTTTGGCAAGTGTGGCCAGCGAGAATTTACTCATAAAAAATCATGCACCGATTCAGAAAGTAATTAATGATATTGTTATGGAAGGATTTGAGAGTGCTTTTGTTATGGATAGAGACAGTGTAATTGTGGCGCACTCTGATCTTTCACAAATCAACTCCACAAAAAGCGAGTATAATTATTACTTATCTCTAACGGAAGATTTAAAAGTTATTGAACATAATAACAAATCAGAGTACTTACATAAAATTGTTATTAACACGAATCGGAATGGAATTGATGAAGAGATAACTACAGGATTGGCTGGTATTGTCTTTTCTCATGCTATGATTCAATCAGCTTTTAATACTGCAAAAAATATAATCCTTCTGCTAACGATAGGTATAATTTTGCTAAGTGTATTTATTGTAAACATCTTTTCCAAACGATTATCATCAAATATAGTGAAACTATCCGACGGTGTTAAAGAGTTGGAAAAAGGTAATTTGAATGTAGTTATTAAAATAAAGAATAAAGATGAAATTGGATTGCTCGCCGATGAGTTCAACCGTATGGTGAGAAGTCTCCGGGAAAACATACAAATGAAAAAATTTGTATCTTCTCTGACTGTCGATATGATTCAGAATCATTCCGGACAAGATGCAGATACTTCATCCATGATAAAGAAAGAGATTGCTGTTTTGTTCTCAGATATTCGAGGCTTTACAAGTCTTTCGGAAGGCATGGAACCGGAAGCGCTTGTTGATATTATAAATGTTTATTTGAATATGCAATCTCGTTATATTATTGATAATAATGGCGTTATTGATAAGTTCGCCGGAGATCAGCTTATGGCTATTTTCCAAGGAGAGAATGCATCCGATGATGCAATTAAAGCCGCAATCCAAATTCAAAAGGGATTGATTGAAATTAATCACGAGAGAAGAGATGAGAAGAAAGAATGTTTAACTGTAGGTATTGGCATTAATTTCGGGTTTGCTATTTTGGGTAGTATGGGAGCTAAATCACGTATGGACTATACAGCTATTGGTGATGTTGTAAATTTAGCCAGTAAACTTTGCAATTATGCACGTTCAGGCCATATTGTGATTACAAAAACTGTAATTCAAAAATTAGATAAGTCTTTTTCTGTAGTTAAAATGGAACCTGCAAAATTTAGCGGTAGAAAAAATGCTGTGTCAATTTACCGTATTACCTATTAAATTCAATGCAAAAGTTACTAAATACACTGGCGACAACAATCTTGTTGTTTTCTTTGTTGAATGAAGTGCATGGACAATACAATAATTTTACTTTTTTTGATGCCAGGTCAAAATCATTGGGAGGGTTGTCTTCTACATTAACGCAATCTGCATATTCTTTTTTATGGAATCCAGCCAATCTTAGTTTTACCAGACAGCCAAGTTTTAGTCTAAATGTGAATGAATCTTTTTTCTACAGTAAAGCTGCAATTGCAGATTTTATACCCGGAATTGGTTCTGTCGGATTTACAATTGGCCGTATACCGGGGCCGATTCCTATCGATTATGCGGGTGTTGGTTTAGCAAAATCCTATACATCCGGATTAAGAATAGGGTTTAGTTCAATGATATTTGACCGTGAAAGATCTTATTCACCTCACTTCAATGTTGGTATATCTTATTTTCCCTTTAAGAAGGTTGGGGAAAGAATTTTCGGAGGGCTTATTTATTGGGATAGAATAGGATTGTCTGCTGCTATTCAAAATATGGTTATTTCAAAGAGTAGGTTTGGAATACCCTTGCAGGCTAATTTTGGTATTTCTTACGTTATTACACCTTCATTTTTTCAAACATTTTCTGAACTTCAATTTACAAAAAACCGAAGTGATTATATTCAAGGGATCGAAATAGAAAGTTTTAAATCGACAGTTTTACGAACCGGCATTGCAAATTTTAACTCAAACAGATGGTTGTATGGTGTAGGAGTGATTCTTGGATCTTTACAGCTTGATATCTTTTATGAGAGATTCAAAGAAAAAATTCAATTCTCGGCAAATGTAAAGTTTGGAGAAAGTCCGGCCGTTCGTGCAAAGAAAAATTATGAACAGGGTATGAACTCTCTTGATAAAAAAGAAGTTGCGAAGGCATACTTCCATTTCCGTAATTCTATAGCGTATCAACCTGAGAATAAAACCTATCAACGTACATTCAAAATTGTCGAAGACAGGTACAAATCGTTAGCCAGAAAAGAGCAAAGGATGTTAAGATCGGCGATAGAGTATGAAAGAAAAGGAGAAAAATTACTTGCCTTGATTCAATATGATAACATTATAGAACAATTCCCACATAATGAAATAGCTAATAGAAAATTTAACATATTACGATCTTCAGCATCAAATGAATTGAATCCAGTTAGAAAGAGAATTAACGAATTGTTGGAACAAAGTGATTTCGTAAATGCAAATCGTGTGCTTAGTAGAATTCACCACCTATTTCCGAATGATACCTTGATTTCGCATACAAAAAAAATGACAGAAGATACTTTGAAGTACTTAGCAGAGAAAGAGTCTCTCATGGCTCATGGTTATTATTCTCAAAAAAAATACCGATCTGCTTTAAGTAAATTTGAGAATGTTAAAAGATATGATCCTCAATATCCATCCATAAATGAAAATTTGAAAGATGTTCGGAATCGCATTCAAAATAAACAGTCGCAAATCGATAGCCTGGTTAAGATAGCTAGCCAATTTGAAACAAATGGGAATTACCTTGAAGCAGTAAACAAATATGGAATGGTTTTAAATTTGGATGTGGAAAATCCAGTGGCTTCTCAAGCCGTTCAACAGCTTAAGCCTCAATTTGATCGACATTTGAATGATTTGCTAAAAAGAGCACAATCCGCTAATAAAAATCAAAATTTTAAGTTATCAGAGTCACTGTGCAATGAAATTCTTAATTTAAAGAAAGATTATTTGCCGGCAAAAAATCTTATCCGGAAAAACAAAATTGAACGTGTTGAATTAGCAAAAAAATTTGAATCATTAGGTGATGTTGCCTATAATCAGGGTGATGATAGTACAGCATTAAAACATTACTTGAAAGCAAGGGAATTTAACCCGAGAAATAGTATGTATTCAAATGCGGTAACCAGAACAAAACTACGTATGGAAAGAGACCGGAAATGGTTGCAGGCAAAAAAAGCATTGTCAAACAAACAGTATAATAAAGCAGAAGAACTTTCTATCCAACTTCTTTCTGAGGAACATGAGCGCCAAGAGATTACTACATTACTAAGTACAATAAGAACTGCAAAAAATCGTCAAATTACGATTCTCTTGCAAAGAGGTATTCAACTATATTCACAAAAACAATATCAAGCAGCTGCTGATTCATTTGATGAAATACTCAAATTAGATCAAACCAATCAAACAGCAAAAGAATACAGGAGACGAACCTTGGATATCATTACGGCTTTACAAAATATTAAATAATGGAAGATTGCAAAGGATTTAATAATGATTTTGGATAATCATAACAGACCTGTCAATTACTTGCGCTTATCCGTAACAGATAGGTGTAACCTGAGATGTACTTATTGCATGCCGGCAAATGGTATCACTTACCTGCCAAGAAAAGAAATCCTGACATATGAAGAAATGAAACGGCTTGTGATTCTGCTTGGGAAAATTGGAGTTAATAAAGTCCGAATTACCGGGGGGGAGCCATTTCTTAGAAAGGGGTTAATTGATTTCTTAAAAGCCATAAGTTCGATAAATGGTTTGGATGAAATTTACATAACGACAAATGGTGTTTTGACTGAAAAACATGTTCCGGAACTTAAGAAAATGGCTATTGCCGGCATTAATTTAAGCCTAGATACAACGGATGCCAAACAATTCAAAGAAATTACCAGGAGAGACGAACATGCCCTGGTGATGGCCAGTTTCCACAAAATTCTTGAATATGGAATTCCCTTAAAGATAAATGCTGTAATTATGGATGGGATCAATACAGAACAGATTCTACCTCTTGCTAATCTTTCTAAAAAATATCCAATTGACATGAGGTTTATTGAAGAGATGCCATTTAATGGCACCTCTGAGGATTTTCAAAAACTGCAATGGAACTCAAACAGAATACTTAATACTCTGGAAGAAAACTTTGAGGGAATGACACGATTACCTGAAAAACCAAATTCTACTTCAATGACTTATAAAATACCAGGGCATGCTGGAACGGTTGGTATTATTGCAGGATTTTCGCGGTTGTTTTGCGCAACGTGCAATCGATTGAGAATAACCGCAAAAGGTATGCTTAAAACCTGCCTGTATGATGATGGAGTTCTCGATTTGCGGAAAATGCTAACATCCGGTTGTGATGATCTGGAAATTCAACAATCGATAATCAATTGCATTGGTAATCGCTTTAAGGATGGATTTGAAGCACAAAAAAATCGAACCAAGCAACGACTAGTGTCCGAATCCATGTCTGAAATAGGTGGGTAAACTTCAAGAATAATAAGATAATATGATTGACGTAAGTCCGAAATTTAACACTTTAAGGTATGCGAAAGCAAGTGGTGTCTTATCAGCTGGAAAGGAAACTATTCTCAGGGTAAAGGAAAAAACTGTACCAAAAGGTGATGTTCTTGCAACAGCAAGAAGTGCTGGAATTCAAGCTGCTAAAAAGACTTCCGAGTGGATTGTATTTTGTCATCCCATACCTATTGATTGGGTTGATATTTCTTTTGAAATTATGTCGAACCAGATTCAAGTTATTGCAGAAGTGAAATCAATTTGGAAAACCGGTGTGGAAATGGAAGCGCTTAGTGCCGTATCTGCTGCATTATTAAACATTTATGATATGCTTAAACCTTTGGATGAATCGCTTTTTTTAGGTGACATAAAATTATTGCAAAAACAAGGTGGGAAATCCGACTTTAAGGATTTATTTGAAATTCCCTTGAAAGCTGCGGTTTTAGTCATATCAGATAGCACGTTTTCCGGAAAACGTGAAGATAAATCGGGTAAAATAATACAAGAATTCTTGAGTAGCCAGCCTGTTATAGTGGATGACTACCAGATTCTTCCTGATGAAATTGGCCAGATTCAGGAAAAACTCATTGATTTAGTTGATAATCACAAAATTGATTTGGTTTTTACAACCGGCGGGACAGGATTAGGCCCTCGTGATGTTACTCCGGAAGCAACTAAAGACATAATTCACAAATCAATTCCGGGTATTGCAGAAACCATTAGGAGACACGGAAAGGAAAGGACTCCGTATGCTATGCTCTCTCGAGAAATATGTGGAGTCCGGAATCAAAGTATGATAATCAATTTACCCGGCAGTCCAAAAGGGGTTGAAGAAAGTTTACAGGCTATTTTCCCAGGGATATTACATGCATTTTCAATTATTCATGGTGGTGGTCATTGAAAAAAAACTTCATTTCCAACGATTAATTTTCAAATGAAAGTAGAAGTACGGTTTTTTGCTATTTGTCGTGATATCGCAGATTGTGAATCATTAACACTTGATTTGCCGATTGATGCAACAGGTGAATTTCTATGGGATAAAATCATTGCTAAAATTCCACGACTTGAGCCTTTTAGAAAACAAGGTCGGCTGGCTGTAAATCTAGAATATGTTAAAGCTACAGTTCTATTACATGATGGTGATGAAATATGTATTATTCCGCCGGTAAGCGGTGGATAATTTATTTTATAATTTTGAGTAGGACTCTTAAGGATGATTGAAGATCAAAAAAAATATATTGAAATCACCGCAAAGGAATTAAACTATCAAAAGTTATACAATTTTGTTGAATCAAGTTCCTGTGGTGCAATAGATGTTTTTATCGGCATTGTTCGGGATCATGCAGAAGGGCAAAGAGTCAAAGCTATTGAATACCATGGGTATCCTGAAATGGCCGAAAAAGAGCTTGCCTCAATTTGTGAAAATGCAATGAAAAAATGGCCGGTATACCGTGTGGCTGTGCAGCATCGTCTTGGATTATTGAAATTAAAAGAAGCAAGTGTGATGATTTTGGTTTCATCTGCCCATAGAGCTGAAACTTTTGCTGCTTGTAAATTTATTATTGAAGAAATAAAAGTCAGTCTACCTGTCTGGAAAGAGGAAATATTTATAGATGGAAAAAAGCAATGGAAGAATACATCTTTCCTGACATGAAACGGTAGGGGAACAGAGAACACCAAATAGTTAAAATTATCAATTTTCTTAAATTATCTGTCTTTTTAAACAAATTTAATTTATTTGTAATAAAAACTTTTTAACCGGATTTTGGGGAACTTTGTTGTTGAATATCTCGTTGTTTATTAATATACTTATCACTTTTAATTAACAAGCCGAATTACTTAATTAGACTAACAGATAGGAAAGTACCAGAGGTCTTAATGGCTGCTCTAGATATTCAAAGATTACTGAAAGACACCCCAAATATAACAGATGAGATTGCTAGCCTTTTAAAGGAATTGCAAAAGGAATCTCTTGAGAAATCTATGCTTCTTGAACTAAGCAAGAATATCAATTCAACTTTGAATTTAAATAATGTCCTCAATTTAATATTTGATTATTTGAACCGGGTAATTCCTTTTGATGCTGCTGGAATCTTCTTAATAGATCCAACTACCAATAAACTTATCCCCGAGGCAATCCGTGGATATGATGAAGAAACTGTAAAAAGAGCGCATTTAAAAGTAGGAAGAGGGCTTACAGGAGTGGTCGCGAGAGAAGGAAAGGGGAAGATTTGTCCGGATACTTCCAAAGACCGGCTATATGTAAACGTGAAAAATGAAACTCAGTCTGCAATGCTGGTACCTCTATTTGCAAAGGAAAAATTGATTGGAGTTTTAAATCTTGAATCAGATCGATTAAATGCGTTTAACCAAAAGGATTTTCAACTTTTAACAGCTTTTGCAAATCATGCTGCGATTGCTCTGGATAATGCTCGCTTGCACCGGGAATTGTTAAAATCAAGGGACTTGGAAAGAGACCTATTAATTGCGAGACAAATACAGGAGGCGATTTTATCCAAATCTTTGCCACAAGAAAATGGTTTTGAGTTTGCAAGTTTTAACCTGCCTTCCAAAACGGTAAGTGGTGATTTGTATGATTTGGTTCGCCTTGCCAGTGGAAATATCGGAGTTGCGATTGGCGATGTTTCCGGAAAAGGAACTCCGGCAGCTATTTTAATGGCATCCTTATTTTCGACATACAAAAGCCTATTGCATGAGACGTTTTCTGTGCAGGATACCATGGTATCATTGAATAACTTGATCTATGAAACTACAATCGCGGATACGTATGCTACCTTTTTTTATGGCGAATTAAATCCCAAAACTCGAGATTTTGTTTACACGAATGCAGGACATTTTCCACCAGTTATTATTCGGAAAAACGGCGGTCTCATTGAATTGAAACTAGGCGGTACTGTACTTGGATTTATTCAGAATATGCCATACACCGAATCTAAAGTTCAACTAATCCCTGGAGATATCGCCCTTTTTTATACGGATGGACTTATCGAAGCTCAAAATCCGAACGGTGATTTTTTTGAGCTGAATAATGTGATTGAAATTATTCAAGAAAACTCACATTTAAGTGCTGCTGAATTAATTAATAAAATTACCTCCGAAATCTACAAGTTTAGTATGATCAATAGAGTTGAAGACGATTTAACTTTGATTGTTATTAAAGTTAATGATAATGAGTAAGCTAAATTACAATTCTTAAAGTTTATTTTATCCCACACCACATTTAAATATTGTTTATTGTTGAGATTTTGTTTTTTGAAATCTTATTGGGGTTTATAATTTTATTGATTTATAGATACTGATTTCTTAAAATTAACAGTTCCACTAATTTTATCCAAAATGATGAGCGAATACAAAAATTAATTTGTAATGACAAACCTTACCTGAAGAAACTATTACCACAAATAAAATTATGATCTCAAGATAATATGATTTCATTAAAAACTTAGGACTGGTTATTAAGATCGGAGGAAATAGTGAAGGAGTATTCAACTGAAAGATTAAGAAATATTGCTTTAATCTCCCACGGTGGGGTTGGTAAAACTTCTTTGGCTGAAGCCATGGTATTTACATCGGGAGCGTCCAACCGCCTTGGTAGAGTAGAGGATGGAACAACAATTTCTGATTACCATCCGGATGAGATTGAGCGCAAAATTTCGATTACATCATCATTAATGAATGTAGAGTGGGGTGAATCAAAAATAAACATACTAGATACTCCTGGCTATTCCGATTTTATCGGTGAAGTTATTGGTTCTTTAAGAGTGGTTGAAACCTCCCTGGTTTTGCTAAATGCTGTTTCAGGTATTGAAGTTGGTACAGAACACGTTTGGGAAGCAGCTAGCGAAGTAAATTCTTCAAAATTATTTTTTGTGAATCAATTGGATAGGGAACATGCAAATTTTGAGAATATTCTTGACTCTTTACAAAAAAATTATGGAACAGGTGTTGTTGCAGTTCAATTCCCGGTGAACAGTGGGGAAAGTTTCAATCAGTTTGTCGATTTATTTAGAATGAAATTGGTAACCTATGAAAAAGGTGGTTCAGGAAAACGGTCATCGGCTGAAATTCCTGCTGATTTGCAAAACAAAGCGAACGAATTACGTGAAAAATTGGTCGAGTCTGCAGCTGAAAGTGATGATACTTTACTAGAAAGGTTTTTTGATGTTGGCGAACTTACCGAAGACGAAATAGTGCAAGGACTTAAAGCAGGGCTGGTCAGCGGCAATATTTACCCTGTTCTTTGTGGTGCTGCCACAGAAAATATCGGGACTCATGAGTTGTTAGATTTTATTGTGAAATTTGCGCCTTCGCCCATCGATGTGAAAGAATACCAAGGTACTAATCCGGTTTCAGGTGCTGAAATTAGCCATCCTATTTCTACCGATTCACCACAAGCTGCATTGGTTTTTAAAACTGAATCAGAGCCTCATGTAGGAGAGTTTTCATTTATAAGAGTATATGGTGGTGTTATTAAAGTTGGAGAAGAAGTTTATAACGTAAACAGAAAATCAGGTGAAAAAATAGGGCAACTATTTTTGATTAATGGCCATAGCCGAAATGATATGAACAAAGTGCCTGCAGGAGATATAGGTGCTGTGGTTAAATTGAAAAATACGCATACCGGAGATACTTTATGCTCGAAAAACGATCCTATCCAATTGACCGACATAAAATATCCATTGCCAAGTATTCGTGCAGCTGTTGTGACAAAATCAAAAGGAGATGAAGAAAAAATCTCAACCGGACTTACAACTTTGCATGAAGAAGATCCCACTTTTGTTGCCGGGTATGATCCGGAATTACGGCAGACAATTATTCAGGGCCTGGGAGAACTTCATCTTGCTATCGTATTAAAACGATTGAAGGAAAAATTCGGTGTGGAAGTGGAATTAATAGAACCAAAAATTCCTTATCGTGAAACAATCAAAGGAACCTCACAAACACAATATAAACATAAAAAACAATCTGGAGGCCGTGGTCAATTTGGTGAGGTCTATATTAAATTAGAACCACAAGGCCATGGAAAAGGATATGAGTTTGTGAATGCAATTGTTGGAGGTGTTATCCCAAGTAAGTTTATACCTGCAGTGGATAAGGGGATTCAAGAATCCTTGGTGGAAGGTCCATTGGCGGGTTGTAATGTTGTGGATTTAAAGGCTACTCTTTATGATGGTTCTTACCATAATGTAGATTCTTCGGATATGGCTTTTAAAATTGCCGGATCAATGGCTTTTAAAAAGGCATTCATGGAATCAAGGCCATTGTTATTGGAGCCCTTTTATGATGTGACAGTACGTGTTCCAGAAGATTACCTGGGTGATGTTATGGGAGATCTTTCCAGTAGACGTGGAAAAATAATGGGCGTTGATTCCGAAGGAAATTTTCAAATCGTTAATGCAAAAGTCCCATTGGCTGAATTGTATCGATATTCCACAAGTTTGCGATCATTAACGCAAGGTAGGGGTTTCCATAAACGCAAATTTTCGAGTTACGAAGAAGTCCCGGGTGATGTCGCAGAAAAAATAATTCAAGCTGCTAAAGAAGAGAAAGAGTCAGAAAAATAATTATGGATATATTGTGGGCTCCATGGCGACTCCAATACATTAAATCTGCTGATCGCATCAATGAGGATGGTTGCATTTTTTGTGATCTTCCTGCTCAAGACCCGGAAAAGGATCGAGAAAATTTAATCCTCCAACGCGCAACACATTCTTTCGTAATTATGAACAAATTTCCCTATAATAGCGGCCATTTAATGATTGTTCCATACAAGCATACGAATCGTTTTGATGAGCTAAATTCGGATGAAAAATTGGAACTCATGAATTTGCTCGAGGATTCTATGAAAGCTTTTGAAAATACCTTTGAACCTCATGGGTATAACATTGGAATGAATCTTGGCAGAGTCGCTGGTGCGGGAATAAAAGATCATTTGCATTATCATATCGTTCCGCGATGGAATGGCGACATAAATTTTATGCCGGTGATTGGGGAAACAAAAGTTATCTCAGTAGGCTTAGACGAAGTTTGGGAAACATTATATAAACAATTCAATCTTACTTGATTGGGAACTAATAAACTCATTCGCCGACTCAACTTTGACTGTCCGATTTTTGCTGTTGAGTTAATGACTTATCTTTATAAATATTACCTTTTGATTCTTATTTCCAATAAGAGAACTTCAGATTTTTTGCTTAAAATCTAGTAAACTGTTTCAGGAACAGCAACACCATAGCACCCAAAATTGTCAATTTATTAAAGAATATCTCGCCATTCTACCATCTAGACAGTATATTATTTCTGGTCAATTAGTATTAAGTTATTTATTGTTGGTCAATGCGAATACTGTAAAGTTGTTGTTGAACCCTGCTGCAACGGAAAAGTTAATCTGAAACGCATAGAAAACGATAAGTGGGGATCAACAAAATCATAATCTAATTCAAATATTGATTACCTTTATTTAAACTTGGAACATAAGCAAGGGCAAAATATCGGCAATGATTGGGACTAAGCTTAACCATTACGTCATAGAAAAGAAAATTGGTGAAGGAGGAATGAGTGAGGTTTACCTGGCCAATGATACACGTTTACTTCGCTCTGTCGCTATCAAAATATTGTCTTCTAATTTACTTAAAAATGAAGAGAATCGAACCGGATTTATGCACGAGGCTCAGGCGGCATCGGCTTTAAATCATCCAAATATTTGCACGGTTTATGATGTCGGTCATCAAAAGGGGATCAATTATATTGTTATGGAATTTGTAGATGGAAAAACCTTGCGGGAAATATTGCTTGACCGAAATTTCTTGTCGGAATCCGAAGTGATAAACCTGAGTTTTAGAATTTGTTCTGCTTTAGAAGCCGCACACAATAAAGGGATTATTCATAGGGACATCAAACCGGATAATATAATGGTGACTCGGGAAGGTTATGTGAAAATTATGGACTTCGGTTTGGCTAAACTTGCTTCCGATTCAATTGAATCCGATGTCGGTGGCAAAAATAATATCCAAATAAATAAGGAACTGGCTTTTACTAAAGATACATTGGCCTTAACCAGCATAATGGGGACTGTTTCTTACATGTCGCCTGAACAGGCACAAGGCAAGACACTGGATTCCCGAACAGATATCTTTTCCTTTGGGGTTGTCTTGTATGAAGCTTTAACAGGTAAATTACCATTTCAGGCGAAAACGAATATCACGACTTTATCGAAAATCATCGAAGATGATCCGTCGGATATTCAACTTGAGAATAAAAATATCTCACCTGAAATGTCCGGAATGGTAGACATGCTACTGAAAAAAAGTGTTGATGAAAGATATTCTAGCTTACAAGGTTTCATAAATGATCTTAAAAAATTGGAAAAGAAAACCTCTCACCCTAAAAAAAGATCATTGATTTTTTGGCCGCTAATTGCCGCTGTTTTCTTTGTAACATTATACGTTGCCCTTTTTATGTTTAAGGATCAAAACAAGATTGAAACTCAATCCGTCAAGTTTTTATACGATTTCGGTTTCCCCGGAAATGGTGAAGGACAATTTGATCAACCCGCGGGCCTTGCTTTTAATCATTCAGGCGATTTGCTCATTGCAGATAAAATGAATCACCGAATCCAGGTATTCGATTTGATGGGAAATGTTCTCTCCGAGTTTGGCGCTTTTGGAACGGAGAATGGTAATTTTAATCAGCCCACTGGAGTTGCGATTAGCAGCTCAGGTAATATTTTGATTGCAGATACTTTCAATCATCGTGTCCAGGTATTTGATTCCTTTGGAAATTTCCTGTTTGAATTTGGTAGTGAATGTACAATTGAAATAGATGAAAGCTGTGTTGACCCGGATGGATCTGGCCCTCTCGAAATTGGCGACGGCCAATTTGACCGCCCATACGGTATAACGGTGGACCACTCAAATAATATTCTCGTTGCAGATCTCTTTAACAATCGCATCCAGGTATTTGATTCTTCCGGTAATCTTTTATTCAAATTCGGTAATTCATGCAGTATCGACACTGGCAGACTTTGTGTCGATCCTGATGGTTCAGGTCCTTTGGAATTGGGTGATGGACAATTTTATAATCCATGTGGTGTGGTTGTGAATGACTCCGGTAATATCATTGTTCTTGAGTTTCAGAATCGTCGTGTCCAGGTGTTCGATTCATCTGGCCGTTTTCTCTTCAAATTCGGTGAGTCCGGTTCCGGTGAAGGTCAATTTGATTTGCCTACTGGAATCACGTTAGATAATGAGGACAATATAATCGTTACGGATTCAGGCAATAATCGTATCCAGGTTTTCGATTCATCCGGAAATTATCTCTATCAGTTCGGTGTTCATGGCTCCGGGGAAGGGGATTTCAATAATCCGGCTAGCACACTAGTAGATGATTATGGAAATATTGTGGTTTCGGATGGAACCAATAACCGTATTCAGGTTTTTGGCAGACCCATCTTCACGAATGTAATTTCCCAGGTTGGGATAAATACTTCTTCCGGAGGGTCAATGTTTGGAATCTTTGATTTTGACAATGATGACAACCTGGACCTCTACATCCAAATGAAAGATGTGCCCAGCATTCTATATCGAAATAATGGTGAGAACAAAGGGTTCTCATTTACGAATACTTCAGCCTCAACAGGATTAGACAAAGTATCGGGAGCACATGCGGGAGTGGGCTTTGTTGATTATGATAAAGATGGTTTTGTGGATATATTTGTTACAGCCTTTGGCCCCAAAATTCTATTTAGAAATAAAGGCAATGGAACTTTTGAAGATGTTTCTGATGTTTCCGGAGTTTCCGGAATCACAAATGAAGACAAATCTACTCATAGTGCCTTTGGCGATTATAACAACGATGGTTATCTTGATCTTTTTCTCTCCAATGATACCAGTCGTGCAGCTGCCTTATACAAGAATAACGGCCCACCGCAATGGCAATTTACAGACATTACAGCAGAATCAAACATCGTTTTCAAGGGTTGGGCTCATGGATGCGTTTTTGTGGATTACGACAATGACGGCGATCAGGATATCTATATATCCGTTTATTATGGTAATAATGTCTTGTACAAGAACAACGGCAACGGCGCCTTCACGGATGTTACCCTGCTTGTGGGTCTTGGAATAGGGGACCGAAGCCGAGGAATAGTTTTTGGCGATTATGACAATGATGGTGATTTGGACCTTTACGTTACCCGGGGTGTATTTCATACGGCATATTCGAATTTTCTCTTCCGCAATGAAGGAGCACCTGATTACACTTTTACAGATGTTACTTCCGAAGCTGGGGTTGGTGATAGCGGAGACGGCTCCAACTCTGCTTTTGGCGATTTTGACAATGACGGCGATCTGGACATTTTTGTGTCTAATTTGAACAACCAGGTAAATGTACTTTATCGCAATAACGGCAACGGAACATTTACAAATGTTACTAAACTGGCTGGAGTATCTAGCCCATTACATCTGGACATTGCCGCGTTTGGGGACTATAATAATGATGGTTTTCTCGATCTCTTTGCTCTAAGCGGGGATAATAAAATTCTTTACCGGAATAGAGCGACGTCAAAGCATTGGCTAAAGATCAAATTGATTGGAACGAAAAGTAACCGGGACGGTTTTGGTGCCAGGATTATTGCTACTGCCGGCGATTTAACACAGATGAGGTATGTTGACGGTGGGGATTTGGGAGAGGGATTTCAAAGCTCCCAGCCGGTTCATTTTGGCCTTGGAACTGCGGATAGGGTGGATCGAATCGAAGTGAAATGGCCGAGCGGGATTGTCACAGTCTTGGATGACGTACCAGTCAACCAGATGCTGAAAATTGTAGAAGGTGAACGGGAATAAATAAGTAAATAAGTGAGATATTTAGGGTGAGAAACAATCCTTTGAGGGAAAGATATAGATTAATGGTATTGGTTTGTTAATCTATATTGATTTGAAGGTATAACAACCGATAAAAATGGTAGAGATATATCAAATAAATATTGTTATATTGCTATAGTTTCTTTTTCCTAAAAAAAGGGCTCAAAATTTAAATTGTTATTTATTGATGATGAAATTTAGGATTGGTTCAAAAAAAAATCAAGTAGAACGGCGTGTTGATAATTCCGGAACTGATGAATCTGCAATGCTCCAACATCTTCTTGAAATTGGTAAACTACTATTAACTGAATCTGATGTGAATCGCTTATTGGCAGTTGCGATGGATCAGGTCGTAGAAATTTCCGGAGCCGAGCGTGGGATGATCATCCTTTTCGATGATGACGGAAATAATCTATTTGAAACAGCCAGGAATCTTCGCAAAGAAAATATTGATCATCCTGAATTTGAGATCAGCAGGACAATTATAAACAAAGTAAAAACACAACATAAGCAAATCTGCCTGCGCAATGCTTTGGAAGATCCTGAACTACAGAGTAAAAGTGCAACGCGGCTAAAAATCCTTTCAGTAATCTGTTTACCTATGATGCACAGCCAGGATGTATTTGGCGTAATCTATCTTGAAAATCGAACCGTTAAAGGCGCTTTTAAGCGCGAAACCTTTACTTTCGTAGAAATGTTTGCAGATTTTGTTTCACTTGCAGCGCACCATGCATTGACCCGAAAAATGCTGCATAACCATGTGCAAGCCTTGGAAAAAGAATTACGACGGAAATATCAATTTGGCAATATAGTAAGCCATCATCCTAAAATGGTGGAGATTCTTAAGCTTATCACTCAAATTGCAGATGCAGATACAACGATTATGATCCTGGGAGAAAGCGGCACGGGAAAAGAACTGGTTGCCCGGGCGCTTCATTTTAATGGCAATCGCAGCAATATGCCGTTCGTACCCATTAATTGCGGCGCTCTTCCTGAGAATATTTTGGAATCTGAGCTTTTCGGCCATGTTCACGGCGCATTTACCGGGGCTATTAAAGATAAAATTGGCTGGTTCGAAAGCGCCGATGGCGGTACCATCTTCCTGGACGAAATTAGTGAAATGTCGCCTGCATTACAAGTTAAATTATTGCGGGTACTACAAACGGGAGAATATAGCAAGGTCGGAGATACATCCATTCATTCATCAGATGTACGGATTGTAACGGCAACGAATAAAGATCTAACACAATTAATAAATAATAGTGGCTTCAGAGAAGATCTGTACTACCGCTTAAAGGTGATTGAAATTGAGATTCCGCCATTACGTGACCGGAAAAGCGATATTCCTCTTCTCATTCAACATTTTCTAAAATTATTTGGAGATAAATCGAACAAGAAGAATTTGCAGTTATCCCATGAGACAGAATCAATGTTAATGGATTATGATTACCCTGGAAATATACGTGAATTAGAAAATATTATTCAACGAGCAGTGGTTTTAACAGAAGATAAATGTATCGTTCCAAAACTCCTGCCGGAAAATGTATTCAATATTTCACAAGTACCAACAGAATCAAAAATTAATTTATCATTTAAAGAAGCAAAACAACAAATTATGGAAACTTTCGAGAAGGATTACATCATTGCGAATTTAAGTAAAGCTAAAGGCAACATCAGTGCCGCAGCGCAAATCTCAAAGATGACCTATAAAAATTATTATGATAAAATGGTTAAATATGGTATTGAACCTTCTATGTTTAAGTCAGAAAAATGACTACCTATTTTATATCAATTAAGATATAATTATATCAAATAGAATATAATTTAGCTGATGATTTGAAAAAGATGATAAGCTAGGTTAAGAATAGTAACTTCAATTAAAATAACCCTTTAGGCTAATTGCTTAAAGGGTTTTTTGTTTTTGATTGGCTTTGGCATAAATGTTGGTATATGTGAATATAAATTTAACTTAATTAACTTCCGCCGGAGGAGAAAATGAGAAAAATCAACTTAACCATAGTTTTTCTTTTAGCTGTTTTCATAATGAGTGTTTTTGGCCAGATTCCGAAAACCATTAGCTACCAGGCCGTATTGACTGATGACAGTGGCACTGTTGTGCCTGATGGCAGCTTCCAGATCACTTTTAACTTTTATGACGTGAATACGGGCGGAACGTCAATCTGGACGGAAACGCAATCCTTGGATCTGGTTGACGGAATTCTAGACGTAATCCTGGGCAGCGTGAATCCGATAGATTTGGCTTTCGACAAGCAATACTGGCTCGGAATATCAATCGATGGCGGCACTGAATTGCAGCCTCGCACAGAGCTTACTTCTTCCGCCTATAGTTTTTCTTCATTGTCAGTGCTCGGTAATTCCAACGTTTTTCCTTCCGAAGGCACCGTTGGTATTGGCACTACTTCTCCAGACCCAAATAGCAAACTCGATGTCGCAGGAGGTATCAAAACCAATGGTACCCTTAAGTTGGTAAGCAAAACAAATCCATTATCCCAGACTCTACAGATGTTTTCTAACGATAGTCAACATCAGAGAATAGTGGCGTCTGATGAATTAACCATCGGATTTGAAAGCAGATTGCATTTCAAGGGACTTACAGGAACAAGAATGACGATTGATACCGGCGGCAATGTTGGCATTGGGACGACCACTCCTGCCCATAGGCTCGATGTTGCCGGAACCACCCAAACGCTGGGCTTCAAATTGCCAACGGGCGCATCCAGCGGTTTTGTGCTGACTTCTGATGCTTCCGGTACGGGCACCTGGCAGCCGGCTGCCAACAGCGATAACAATACCAGTTGGTCCCTGAACGGCAACAGCGGAACCAATCCTGACAGCAATTTCGTGGGCACAATCGACAACATACCTTTGGTATTCCGTGTATTTGGTCGACAAGCACTTCGTTTGGAATCGTCAGCAGACGATTTTGTCAATGTCATTGGAGGTGGCGCAACTAACTTGGCGACAAACGGGGCCGGAGGAGTGAGTATAGGCGGAGGAGGAAGTAGCATTTCACCTAACATAGTTACAGATCATTACGGTACAATTGGGGGAGGTCTAGACAACCAGGCTGGCGATGGGGATACCGATTTATTCTCCGCCCAGATTGCTACAGTCGGTGGGGGCTTAAACAATAAAGCTAGCGGTGAGCTCTCAACAATAGGGGGTGGGACGCGAAACGTAGCATCTGGCCTCCTGGCTACTGTTTCAGGAGGGAGCGTCAATGGTGCTACTGGAAAACATTCAACTGTTCCCGGAGGGTTATTTAATTTTGCCAGGGGTAATTACAGTTTCGCTGCCGGACGAAAGGCCGAAGCAAACCATACCGGGGCATTTGTATGGTCTGATTCTTCCGGAGGCGTTTTTGGCTCTTCGGCAGATAGCCAATTCTTAATTCGCGCCGCCGGGGGTGTTGGTATTGGTACCAATTTCCCAACTGAAATGCTTTCTGTTGCGGGCACCATTGAATCGAGGACAGGCGGCTTCAAATTTCCGGATGGCACACTGCAAACAACGGCGGCAGTCGGTGGTGGTAGCAATGGCGACAACCATTCTCTAGACGCCGCTGATGGTAATCCCATAGATGCTGTCTTTGTGGATAACAATGGCAACGTCGGCATTGGGACGACGAGTCCCAATGTAGCCTTAGAAATCCATACTACTTTTTCAGAAGCCAACTTATTCGGATTAGGAGATAGTAGTTCTAAATATTATTTTAGATTCGCTAGTGGTAGCAGTATTTATTTAACAACACAACTTAATGGGTCTGACAATATTATGACTTGGAAAAGTGACGGCAACGTCGGTATTGGGACGATTTTTCCTAATAGTAAGTTAGAGGTAGCCGGAACCATACACTCAACTACAGGCGGCTTAAAATTTCCGGATGGTACATTACAAACCACTGCGGCAGTCGGTGGTGGTGGCGATGGCCATTCACTGGATGCTGCCGATGGCGATCCGGTAGATGCAGTCTTCGTGGATAATGACGGCAATGTAGGAATAGGCACAACAGATCCGACTCACACACTTGATGTAGCAGGTAGCCTAGGAATTGACGATTTCATTTTTCACAATGATAATTTCGGTACCCATATTCTATTTAGTAACGACAATATGGTCCTGGAAGCTGGCACTGATCCTATGCTGCAGCTCTTTAATCCTCCAAACTTCCAAAGTGCGGCAATTTTTAATGGCGGAGAAAAGAATATTAATTTTAAAGTAAACACTTTAGGCAATTCTGATAGTTTCTTT
>CAYXGW010000001.1:61972-200409 GCA_964464595.1 uncultured Deferribacteres bacterium | reverse complement strand
AGGTCTCTGATTTGTTGTGTCGCTGCCATTCGAGGGAGACAATAAAGCCGGTCTTGCTGGTAATGTGACGATCACAAAACTCCAAGTTGAACTCCATTGACCAGCCCCAGCACTGTTATTTGCGCGAACTCGCCAGTAGTATGTACCGCCTGATAAATTACTGTTCAGAGTATAGATACTAGCCGTGGTTGACGTATTGATTACTGGTGAAGAAAAATCCTGATTATTGTCTAACTGAACGTCAAATCCAGTCGCCCCTGAAACTTCCTGCCAGTCAAGTGAAGGTGTCTGATCTGTTATGTCGCTGCCATTCGAGGGAGATAATAAAGCAGGTCTTCCCGGTAATGTGATAATACCAGCGCCTTCCTTAATAAGTACAACATACATCGCTGCTGGGTCCGAAGTGGCACCATTGTCACCGAGAGTTACTCTACCTGCTCCAAATTTTTTAGACCATATTTCCCAATGATTCATTCTCCAATCACTTACTTGTATGGTCATTCCTGTTTTTGTGAAATTAGCAGTTAGCCAGCCTGGTGGTGTTAAGCGGTGGTCATAGGTAATATAGATCGTTGCATCTTCGTTAATATCGAAATAAAAATCTAAATCCTTTTTAAATTTATCCTCCATTGCTGTTTTAATCCACAAAAAGCCTTCTAGTTCAGCAGGTATATCCGTGAGGGTGTATTCACGGTCAATTAAATATAGATCCCCTTCATTCAAATAAGCCGTTTTATAATTACTTGGGTTTAAATTCGATACTAAATTTTGTATTGTACCAGCGTCTTCCTTAATAAGCACAACATACATCGCTGCTGGGTCCGAAGTGGCACCATTGTCACCAAGAGCTACTCTACCTGCTCCAAATGTTTTAGACCATATTTCCCAATGATTCATTCTCAAATCACTTACTTGTATGGTCATTCCTGTTTTCGTGAAATTAGTCGTTAGCCAGCCTGGTGGTGTTAAGCGGTGGTCATGGGCAATATAGATTGTTGCATCTTCGTTAATATCGAAATAAAAATCTAAATCCTTTTTAAATTTATCCTCCATTGCTGTTTTAATCCACAAAAAGCCTTCTAGTTCAGCAGGTATATCTGTGAGAGTGTATTCACGGTCAATTAAATATTGATCCCCTTCATTCAAATAAGCTATTTTATAGTTACTTGGATTTAAATTCGATACTAAATTTTGTGAACCGTTATCCAAAACGGTCAGCATTTTGTTTACATATGTTTGATTATCGTTTTCATTACTTTCGTTGATTTCATCATCTGGATCGATGCTTACCCAAACATAATAATTACCCAGACTGGTACTCGTAGGTATTGTACCTGTTTCGCTAAAACTTCTACTCTCCCCTGATGACAAACCAGATATTTTGAATGAATGCAAAAATAAACTATAATTGGGGGCGTTTGTTGAGCTGGATAAAAAGAAATTCACCTTGAAACCCTGCTCAGTCGAAGCATTGCCATTATTGGTTATTTCGCCATTGAGATTAATCGAATTACCTGGACTAACTGTGCTTGGTGTGAAGGAGAGTGATGTGTTGATTAGATTGGGATCAATTCCACCTCCTTGCTTTACAAAAGTTGATATTGAACTTTCTCTCATAAACGAACCGGCTGAAGGAGCGTTTCCATTGGCCATTACTGTAAAAATGTAGCTCCCGTCATTTGAAGTATTGGAAAAATAATTAGCATATATACCATCATTCGCTGCGCCATCACCGTGGGAACCGTCATCATAAAGCGTAAACGATTCGTTTGTATAGGTCAATTCATATCCAGCCAAGGATTTGCGAAAACCGAAGTCATCATGGTTTTTATTCTCAAGTACGTCTTCAGTCTCTTCATTCAGGGATACAATTGCATTTTGGTACAAAGAGGTACTGGAAGTCGGTAAGGTTACATCTACGGTAACTGCTGCACCCAAAACTGATGAGCTATTCTCTGTAATACTCGCCGACAGTAAAATTGATTCACCTGTGTCATATTCATTCTTATCTAAAAAGACATTCATTATTAAATTTGAAGAAACCTGGACCGAGGCCAAATAGGTTTCCGTTAAAGGGACATCACGGCCGATTATTTTCATCGTCCATTGTCCTGCCTGTGGAGAGGATACTGTGTAATAATCGTATGTTGGGCCTTCAACATATTCAATACTTGGGTTGGATGTGGCAACTTGAGGTGTTATTTTGGAACCTGTAGGGGTGACTAACTCCAAATCCACATCGTTGCCTTGGAAAGATATGGAAAATCTGGCGGAAGAAGTTAGAGCGTCAATTTGAACAGAATGCGATTTCGTTGAACCCTGTGTAATGCTTCCCTTGTAATTGGCAATTGTCTCCTGGCCTGTTAGCTGACCACGGATGTTCTGATAAATAAGCTGAAGATCGCTGGACGAGGGTGCGAAATCATACCTGCCACCAGTTTGATTGGCAATGTCGTTCAAAAGATTTTGGTCAGCACCTGCACCAAGTCCGATGGTATAGACATCAGTTTTATCAGGAATTGTTGGAAGAACATCTTTGACCTCCGGAGGACGATTTTCAATGCCATCAGTTAATAGAAGCATTGCATGAGGATGCCTCGTATCCCCTTTACTCAGTTCACCTTGACCGAGCTGCATTCCTCCTCCAATTGATGTAAAATCACCCAATTGTATATTGTTAATGGCACTCTGTGCACTCGCTTTGGTCGCAACACTTGTAATCGTAGTTAAAGAAAAATACACAGACGCATTAGTTTCAAATCCAATAACTGCTACATTGTCACCATTCTCCATGAATCCCACAAATGTTTTTGCCCCTATTTTCGCATCCGTAAATTTTTGTCCAATCATACTATAGGAACGATCTATGATAAGAGCAACGTCGACATTAGCATCATCATCTGATATATTTAGGATCGTTGTTGTTTGGCCAATTATGTCAGCATTGGATACCTGTGTAATTGAAAATGTCACAGTTTCATTTCCTTCGACTGTTGTATCATCAAAGATTGGAACATTAACTGCTTTGCTTGTCTCATTAGGTGAAAACGAAACTGTTATTGGAAAGGTTGTATTATTATAATCAGCCGGAGGAGATGCACCTCCAGAAGCTGTCCCCCCTGTAATATTTACTTGAACGATAGAACTTATCCGCAAATCACCATTTATCCTGTTCAGAGTAAGTTGTGTTTGCCCAATATTTTCATTTACAGAGAAATTAGCAGTTGAAAAATCGATATCCGGCACTACATTTATTTGATCCATTGGCCAACCCATATCCATTAGAAAAGCCATAGTTAGTGGCCCAGGATCATGTTGTGATTCTCCATTACCAATCGAATGGGTCATTAAGGAATTTGTAGTTCCATCATAAGTAATATCCCGCCAATGGGAATAACTAGAGCCTGTATCCCATACAGTTGGCGTAAATAAAATAGTTCGGGTGTCTCCATTGGTACTGAAATTCAATGGCGCATTTACAAAATTTTCAAGGTCTGTTGTTACCTGTGTCAACAAAGCAACTGAAGGATTGGCGTAAATACTTGTATTGATTAATAAATTCCCAGAAATATCCTCGGTAAAACGATCATATATCATTGGATCGATTGAAGTATTAGACTGTGATTGATAACCCCATTCTGCTTGACCGCCAGTAGCAGGTCTTATTGATCCAGAAAAACCAAAACCATGACACAATTCATGTAACACAACTGAAACAAAGTCAAATTCATTACTATCGGGATTTGCATCAGTTCCAAAGTACCAATTAGTAAAAGAACTGTTGAAATTGGCTTTAATTTCATGGCCGTTACCTGGATTGTTCTCTTCTGTTCGGAGGTCAGTGCCGGCTAGCTCGTTAGCCAAAGCAGCAGAATACAATGTATTATCTTGTCCCCCTACAAAATCTCCAAATAAAGAATTCGAGCCAGCAGAACCAAGAACCGCCGCTCCGAGTGGTGTCCAATTGGCAACAACATTTATAGTAATAGTTGAAGTAATTGTTGCCGCCCAAATATCAACAGCATTCTGAAAAGCTGTTTGTTCTTGTACTGAAAAACCGTTATAAACAACATTGATTGTATCTGCGTCTGGCTTAAACATCCTTTGAACCTTACTATTCTGAAAATAATCAGGTGGTTGACCATGAAAATCGAACTGATGATCAAGTGCTTTTTGTATATCAAAATTGATTAACCCCAATTTTTCTACCCTTTGGACAACTTGACCGATTGTATAACAGCCTTCAAAAATCAAACATTTTAATCCATCCTCAGTTAGAACCATATTATACAACTCTGTAGGTCTAATGTTTGGAACTTGAAGTCTATTCGTAGCTACATTATTATTAATTCCACTATTTTGTCCTTGGAGATTTAATGTTGCAACTAATGTAAATCCAACCAACAACACAAAAAGTAGTTTTTTGGGTGCCTTGGACATTTTAAGTCCTTTCGTCTTTTAAGTTAAGCTTATATCAATTCTTGCTCAAGAAAAAATAGATATTTTGTTATAATTTATCTGATGTGTTTCCATTAATAATCTCAATGATTATAGAATGGATTCTTTTCATTGCTTTCATATTTTCAAGGTACCCACAATATTCTCGTATTAGAACTCGTCTCTATTAAACAAAGCGCAAAAAAAATAAAATAGTCTTAACCCCACTCCATCTCTCACTTTACTAAATAAAGGGGGGAACCAATTTTCACAAAGAATACAAAATTTCGCACCACAGTTAAGTGAGACTATCCAGATTGGGCGAGAATTATAATCTACAAGAAATTCCACCATAAAGAAGAAAAGGTAATGATCCAGTATTTTCTCAATTATGTCATAAAAGTAACAATTGCAGACATTGTTGTCAAGCAATAAATACATTTTTTTAAGAATTAGACTGACCAACCACCACCGCCGATTACCCATTTGTGGTTGATAATTAAACCCGCCCGTCCGCCTATAAGTAGTGCAAAATCTCCGATCACAGCTGTTATTCTTAATTCGGGACTGCCATATCCGCCCATTTCCCAATAAAAAGATGGGGATTATTTTGTGAAACGAATGGAAACGTGAACAAAAAAGTAAGTAAAAACAAAGCTGGTTTTCATGAATTGACTCGTTTAATCAGTAAAACTTAAGGATAATATGCAAAATGATCAAGCCTCCGATAAGTTAACCCTGAGCCTGTCGAAGGACTCAGGCTGTCGAAATTGAGACATGGTGAGCGGAGTCGAACCATGAATTCACTTGTGTCAAACTCACCTTATGATAATAATCCTTGAATCAAAGAAAGACAAAGAAAAGTTGGGGTTTGAACTAATTTTTTGGAGTAATAATAAAATCATTCTAAAAAGGTAAACTACCGATTCCATCGCTCTTATACGTAAATGTTTTTAGTATCATATTTTTTTTGAAAAGTGATGGAATCTGTAGTTTAGAGTGAACTCAATAATTCCTTAAATTGTTCGAAATCATTCTCCATAAGAATCGATTGCTTTTCTTTATCCAGTGCTTGTTGAAGTGAATCCGGCATTTGAAGTTGACTGCCAACGATGGGATAAACGTGATCCCAAAATTTAGCCGGATGTGCTGTTCCCAGGAAAATACCGGTTCGGGGAATTAAACTATTTTTTTTAAAATTTATCAATCCCATATAACCAATTGCGCCATGTGGATCTAGAATAGTTCCGGTTGCTTCAAACACCTCATGAATGGTTTCACGAATTTGATCGTCTGTAAAATGTGCGCCGCTGATATCATTTTGAATTTTATCGAATGAATGCTCATACAGTTCCAGTATCCTGGCAAAGTTACTGGGATTGCCAACGTCCATTGCGTTTGCAATAGTCTCAATTGAAGTTTTGGGTTCGTAAATGCCGCTTTCGAGATACTTTGGGACAATATCATTTACATTTGTAGCTGCGATAAATTTTTGGATTGGCAGTCCCATTTGTTTTGCAATGATTCCGGCGGTTAGATTGCCAAAGTTACCGCTTGGAACTGAAATGACTAAATCACGAAACTCCTGCTGCAATTGACCTACGCCGCGAAAATAGTAAAATATTTGTGGAATCAACCTGGCAATATTGATGGAGTTGGCTGAAGTTAAATTTAGTTCGTTTTGTAATTCGCTATTTGTAGCCGCTTGTTTTACCAGTTTCTGACAATCATCAAAGGTACCATCAAGCTCCACAGCCGATACATTACCACCAAGGGTTGTTAATTGCTGCTCTTGTATTTTACTTACCCTGCCGCTTGGATAAAGCAGGACTACCCGAATTCCATCAATACCCATAAATCCATGGGCAACTGCACTGCCGGTATCTCCGGATGTGGCGACAAGAACAGTCAACTCACGGTCAAAATTTTGCACAAAGCGGGCCATCAGCCTTGCCATAAACCGGGCACCAAAATCCTTAAATGCCAGGGTTGGGCCATGAAAAAGTTCCAATGAGTAAACTTCATCTTCAATTTTAGAAAGCGGCGCATCGAATGTGATGGCACAATCGATGATTTCTTCAAGTTCGCCTTTTGTAATTTCCTGTTTGGTGAATTGGCTTGCCACTTCAAAAGCGATGTCTTGAATCGACATTGAATACAAGTGTTCAATAAAGTTCAAAGAGAAAGTTGGAATTTCCGTTGGCAAATACAAGCCGCCATCAGGGGCGAGTCCTTGCAGGACGGCATCGTGCAAAGAGGTCAGGGGGCTTTTGTGGTTTGTGCTATACCATTTCATAGAAACAATTTTCAAATCTCAAATAATAAATAACAAATAAATCCCAAATTATAAGTATCAAATAATTAACCATGATCCATTAGAATCAATCAATGATAAAGGGAATAGATTCGATTTGATACACAAAATTAACCAAGGGAGTTAACCATTATATAGGTTTGAGATTTTGTTTTTTGTTTTTTGCAATTTATTTGAGTTTTGTTTATTGGTTTTTGTAATTTTTTTTCAGAAGTTCTATCCAATTACCTTTGCGCCTTCACAATTTATTTTAGAGATATAAATATCACTTTCAGTGTTTTCTTTTGTAAACACATTCTGCATAGCCGATCCTATTTTTTCAGCCACAGCGAATTCGGAACTCAAAGCAAACAGGGAAGGACCAGCGCCCGAAATGCTGCATCCGAGAGCGTCGGCTTTCAATGCGGCTTTTTTCACTTTATAAAAACCGGGAATCAAACTGGCCCTCACCGGCTCGACAACGACATCCTGCAGGGAACGACCTATCAGGTCATAATCTGAGTTCGACATTCCGGCAATAAGACCGGCGGTATTGCCCCATTGTTGGATCGCGTTTTTCAATGGGATTTGATGCGGCAATATTTTGCGCGCTTCTTCCGTACGAATTTCAATTTGGGGATGAACAACCGTGCAGACCAGATCTCTTGGCGTCGATATTGGAATGATATCCAGGGGATCATAACTTCTGATTAAAATGAATCCACCCAGAAGAGATGGCGCCACATTGTCTGCATGCTCAGAACCACTCGCAACCTTCTCACCCGCCATCGCAAACGGCAGCAACTCCTTTGTCGGAAGGGGATTTCCTAATAGCTCATTGGCAGCAACAACTCCAGCGACAGCGCTTGCAGCGCTTGAACCCAACCCACTACCCAGGGGCATTTTTTTGTGCAATTCAATGTCGATCCCCTGTAAGAAATTGCACTGTTTTAGAAATTGAGCTATTGCAACACTTGCCGTATTTTTATCCGGATCAAGAGGCAGTTTTCCTCGGTCGCCGGTAATACTGGAAATTGTAACTGCAGGTTTATTACTGAGTTTAGCAATGATTTCATCACCGGGTTTATCGATGGCAAATCCGAAAACATCAAATCCACAAGCAACATTACCAACCGATGCAGGCGCAAATACTTTGACACTTTTATTCATTAAAACAATCTAGTCGATGAATAGTTCAGCACAAGCTTGGGTGAAACCAAATAATTTGGCCACGGATTTTCACTGATTCCCACGGATAAAATCCGTTTAGAAAAAAAATTAAAAATCATTATATTCAATTTGAAATTTGTCGATTTTTTTAAGTTGAAAAAGTGATAAAGCTCCATTTATTAAAACTTGTGCGTCTACTGGGATATCCGTGTTTTATCCGTGCGAATCTGTGGCTATATTATTGATTTCGAAAAACAAATCCTGTCAATCCCGTCTTCTTATTTCTCTTCTCCTGCCATATCGGCATCACGTTTGGCTTTGAATTCATTGCCTTCACGCCAGTTTGGAAATGACGATTCATTGGCCAGTCGATAACCTAACCTGAAAAGCATCCTTAAATCGTCGACTGCACCGGAAAAATCCCATTCCGGATTAAACTCATCCGCCGGTTTATGGTAGCGATTTTCAGTATAGTCTTTGAGTTGTTCTTCAGTCCATTCCTTGCCATGTTCGACATGATCAATCCCTTGATCCGTATACAAAGCAGGAATGCCTTCTTTGGCGAAACTGAAGTGATCGGAGCGATAAAAGTAACCCTTCTCCGGTGAAGGATCGGGAATGACCGTGCGGTTTTGTTCTTTTGCAACTGCGGTTAAGTAATCATCAAGATCGGAGTTGCCATAACCTACGATGGTGATATCCTTCATTTTTCCTAATACGTTCAATCCGTCCATGTTTAAGGCTGCCACGGTTTTATTGTATGGATAGATCGGATTCGTTGCATAATATTTGGAACCCAGCAATCCCTGTTCTTCTGCAGTGACGGCCAGAAATGCAATCGATCGGGATGGACGACTCGAAAGTTTGGTATAGGCTTCAGCCAATTCTATTAAACCGGAAGTGCCTGTAGCATTATCAAAAGCGCCGTTATAGATCTGGTCTCCTTCTAAATTGGGATCTTTACCCAGGTGGTCCCAGTGCGCCATATAAAACACATATTCATCACTACGGTCACTTCCCGGCCACACCGCAATTACATTGTTTGATGTCGATTGTTTGATGTCATTGCTTAAAGAAAGCGAGGCGGTTAATTCCATAGAAACCGCCTTAAAACCAGGTTGGGTAGCTTTAGATTTAAGAGATTCTAAATCCATGCCGGATTGTGCAAACATCTTTTTTGCGACGTCGTTGGTAACCCAGCCTTCGATTGCACAGCGCGTCATGTTATTGTCTTCACTCACAAGATCAAATTGCGGACCTGACCAGCTGCCACTTACGACTGCCCATGGATATCCTGCAGGTTTGGTTTCATGGATTACAATTGCGCCGGCCGCTTGTTGGCGGGCAGCTTCTTCATATTTGTAAGTCCAGCGGCCATAATAAGTCATAGAATTTCCGTTAAACAATTCGTCATTTTGAGTGGCGAAACCAGGATCGTTGACCAGCATCACCACGGTTTTACCCTTTACATCTATTCCTTCGTAGTCATTCCAATCGTATTCCGGTGCAACTGTACCATAGCCGACAAAAACCAATTCGGAATTTTTGATTGAAGCATTGCCGATAACCCTTTTTGTCCAGGCCATATATTCATTTCCATAAGAAAATGAATTCGTTTGCCCATTTCCTATAATCGATAATTTTGCATCTGAACTGGTTGTAATTTCTACCAGGGGAACCTCTTGAAAATAACTATCACCATTTCCGGGTTCTAGTCCCAGCTTTTCAAATTCGGTCTTCAAATAATGTATTGTTTTTTCTTCACCGGGGCTTGATGGAGCACGCCCTTCAAATTCATCAGATGAAAGCACCTGGATATGACGACTAAGCTCCTCACCGGAAATACTGTCTTCTCCGGCAGTGTCGTACGAGCTGCAACCTGCTAATGAACCCAATAAAATCAATAATCCTAATTTTTTTAACATGATAAATCCTCAATGATTATTAATGATATGTTAGTTGAACTTTTTGGAAGTATAAAGATTTACCAGCTTCGTTTCAAGCGAAATATAAGATAAAGAATGAATTAAAATATTATTTTTTAGGTTCTTCCGGAATTAAGTTGCAAAAGCACCCTTCGATACGCCGACTAAAGTCGACTACTCAGGATGCTCCTCATTTGCGAGTAAATAAAGTAATCACGAGCATCCCGAGTAGTAATCACAAGTTTTTCGTGATTACGTATCGAGGGGTGCTGACCTTTATTTAACAAGTTTTCCTCGAATTGCACTTTTGATAACCTTAAACTTAACCGTTTAAAATATAATCAGTTATATACATGTTGTTGCAACTCAAAACCGGAAGAACATATTTTTTAGTGATCATTATTTTCCCGGGTTGGTTGGCCGAATGTCTATTTCACTCACCATTGCTCGCTGTGGCAGTTTAAGCATATGAAGGATACTTTCGGCTACATCTTCTGACTGCACCATGTTCTGTCGTCGGGTATTAGAAATTTCGGATCGATCATCAAAAAAGGCAGTGTCTACCGAACCGGGGCAAATCGCCAGAACCCGAACGCCATTTTCGCGCTCTTCCAAAAATAAACACCGGCTAAATGCCAGGACGGCGTGTTTTGTTGCCGAATAACCGCCGCCGTTCAAAAAGGCATTTTTACCGGCTAGGGAAACAACATTCACGACGGCCGATTCGCCCGCTTTATGCAAGTGGGGGAGACATTCTCTTGTCGCAATAAATAACCCGCGAACATTTAATTGAAAGAGTTTATCCCAATCTTTTGTGGGGAAATCTGCAATCCGATGAAAAAGTCCCACGCCTGCATTATTGATCAGTATATCCAATTGTCCAAACCGATTTATCGTCGCTTCGATGAACTGTTTGATCTCTGCTTCATCACTCATATCGCCGGTAAATGAGTAAACATCAACACCTTGTGCTTTGACTTCCGCAGCTGTTGTTTCCAGGTAATTTCCATTTCTTGCTGAAATGGCAACATTCGCTCCCTCTTTGGCTAAAGCCAATGCTATGGCACGACCGATCCCTTTACTTCCGCCTGTGATAATGGCGACTTTGTTTTTTAAATCCATTAGGCTCTCCATATTAGTTTGTTATATTAGAATAATTATGGAATGTAATATGGATGATAAGTTGAACCCACTTTTATTGCATCAACACTGTTGATGCATTCCATAATACTTTTAATTAGCGATTCGAAAAAAATCCATCCTGTCATTCCCCGCATGTTTTTAGCGGGAATCTACCTTGCTTAAAGCATTAGATTCGAGTTCAAAAAATAACCGGAATGACATTGGTTTTAGAGTTTTCGTTTAGACACTAATCAGCCCCAAATACCAACCGAAGCCAACTCCATGCAATTTCCTGCCGGATCGCGAAAATAGATTGAGTATCCGCCTTTTGGCCAATCCACTTCAGATTCAATCTCGACATCATTTTGTTTCAGATGATTACGCCAGG
Source organism: uncultured Deferribacteres bacterium (assembly GCA_964464595.1). Classification (GTDB taxonomy): domain Bacteria; phylum Zhuqueibacterota; class JdFR-76; order JdFR-76; family DREG01; genus JADFJB01. The sequence continues at coordinate 189,074 of CAYXGW010000001.1, read as the reverse complement.
CTGAAATTTCAGATGCATCAATTTGGAAAGCCACATGTCCCGGGCCGGTTGCGCCATGAGCCGGCGCCTGCGAAGTTTTGGAAGTCTCCTTCGGATTGAAAAGTAATAGCATCTGATTGCCGCAGCGGAAAAACAGATGCCTGTTCTCGGAACGGGAATAAACCTTTAACCCGAGAACGCGCGTATAAAAATCTCCGGCAGCGTCCAAATCATCCACGTAAAGACATGTTTCTAATATTTGATTGACTTTCATAAAAGTGCCTAAAGTGCCTACCGAAATCTAAGTTAGAAACTTAAAATTCTTAACACTTTAGAACATTTGCAACATTAGATTTCTATTTCACAATTCATATTTTAGTCGGTGTTGAGAATATCAATAATAAAACTTTTCTTGAATTTAAACACACGTGATCCTACTTTTCCTATCTTCGGATTGGTTCAGCATGAAAGATTCGGAAATTATTTGTGAGTGTTAATTATAATCAAAATCCAATTCAACTAATTGATTCGTATTTTAATAAAGACTAGATATCTGTGAAACTAGAAATACAAAAAGAACGACAGGATTATACGGATCAAAAACTGATGCAAGAAACTGCAGAGAAACAAAAATGGGCTTTTTCCATACTCTATGACAGGCATTCCGGAATGCTGTTTGGGTTAGCTTTGAAGATACTGCATGACCGTTCTTCAGCGGAAGATGTTCTCCAGGAATTATTTTTGTCGATTTGGGAAAAAGCTGAGAAATTTAAAACCGAGCGGGGAAATGCAGTAGCATGGATGACAATATTATGCCGAAACAAATGCATAGACAAATTACGAAAGCTTGAAGTCAATAAACAAAGATCAACCGAATTGGATGAGGAGTCTGTCATTCAAGTAAAAGCACATCAATCATCAGACGATCAATTTGATATGGCGGAACAAGCTATTTTACAAAAATCCGTAGCCGAGGCAATGGCTGTATTGCCGGATGAGCAAAAGCAGCTTATTGAAATGGCTTTTTTTAGCGGATTTACACAATCAGAGATTGCAGGCGAATTAAAATTACCTTTGGGTACCGTGAAAACAAGAATTCGATTGGGCATGAAAAAATTACACGTTATTTTAAAAGAGAAATTGATTTGAGATAGAAGATAAATGAAGCATAACAAATTAAAAGATCTGGCTGCTGCTTATAGTTTGGGCGCATTAGATCCTGATGAAAAACGGGAGTTTGAAGCCCACCTTCTTCAAGGCTGCGAAGAATGCCAAACATTGGTTAAAGAGATGCAGGATGTGACAATCTCGATGGGCCAATCTGTGCAACCGGAAACGCCGCCGTCTTACATCAAAGAAAGAATATTTGCAGCCATTGAGGAAGAAAAGTCGACTTCAGCAGAGAAGCCTTCTGCTGGAATTTCCCTGATCGAAAAACTTCGATCAGCCAAACGCCGATGGCAGTTTACGGCATACGGTTTAGGTTTTGCCTCCATATTATTATTTGTTCTGTTTTCAAATTATTCTTCCGGCCTTAAATCCGAACTTGATTTACTGGCAACCCGAATGGCAGCCGGCGAAAAGCTGATCCAAGATTTGCGTAGCGAATTAAACGACAAAGCGCGCGTTCTGCAAATTATGCAAGCGCCGCAACTAAAAATTGCAGATCTGAATGGATTGCCGCCTTCACCGGAAGCCAAAGGCAAGGTGATTTGGGACCCGGAAAATGATCAGGCGGTGTTCTATGGATTTAACCTTTCCGCAATCCCATCGGATAAGGACTACCAGTTATGGATGCTAAGAGGCAATCAACCGATCAGCGCCGGGGTGTTTACGCCGGATGCGGACGGCAACGCCATCTCAGAATTTACAACGATTCCCGATGATGAAAACATCAGCGCGTTTGCGATTACCCTGGAACCCAAGGGCGGAGTTGCGCAGCCAACCGGCGAGATGTATTTGATTGGGGCTTTGTAGAAAAAAAGATCCAACTTTGGCCTTTACATTTTATAACTTTGTAGGTCTATTTTATAAATCAGGGGATGTCTTTTTAAACAAAGCAACAGAGTTCTAATAGTATTTTTTTCCAAAGGGTGATGGTTTTACGATCAAAGAAATTATGAGATTTTTCAAAAAAGTGTTGCATTCTAAGATGCGAAGTATTTTATTACTTGCGTGGGTGGTGGTAGGGTTTTATGATGGGTGAAGCAAGGATATAAATTATGAACAATAAATCTGATGATTTTTTTGAATAAGATTAGTATAATTGTAAAAGAAAAATATAAACAATAGTGTTTATACCGCTAATTTAGTGGAATAAGAACAATAGAATATACATGCACGTTACCACACATAAAAAAAATGACGAAAATTGGAAAATAACGAATACATATTTAAATCGGAAAGATTAGGGTTTCGTAATTGGACAAATAATGACTTGAAAGAATTTACAGAAATCAACTCTGACCCAGAAGTAATGGAACATTTCCCAAGCACATTAAGTGAAAAAGAAACGGAAGGTTTAATACAACGACTAAAAAAACATTATGATGAGAGAGGATACACTTATTTTGCAACTGAAATTTTAAAAACAGGAGAATTAATTGGTTTCATTGGATTAGCATATCAAACTTATGAAACTGAATTTAGTCCTGCAACGGATATTGGATGGCGGTTGAAAAAAACCGCTTGGGGAAAAGGATATGCAACTGAAGGAGCGAAAAAATGTTTAGAATATGCTTTTGACGAATTGAAAATTGTCAAGATTTTTTCAATTTGTACAATAAATAATAGAAATTCTGAAAATGTGATGAAGAAAATAGGAATGACTAAAAAAGGAGAATTCAATCATCCTGAATTAATTAATCATCCTGAATATGAAAAGCATATTTGGTACGAAATAAAAAATGAAGAATAACGTGTGGTAACAATGTGTAAAATGTTCATAGTGGCTAAACGCCACTACGCCATTTACACCAACCGTTATTCTTAATTAAAAAATAAAACAAATGTTTGACGACCCGAAAGTAATAGCAGCTATTGTTGCTGGAGTTGTATCATTAATCATATCAGGAGTTACTGGGCTTTATACGTTGATGAAAAACAGAAAGCGTTTCGATGACCTGAAAAAAGAGCTATTGTTAAAATCAAGTATTGAGCAGTTGCTAAATAGTAAAGAATCTTATCTGAATGCATATAGAGAATTTGAATCGAAACTTGCCGCATTAAATGAAAGCAACCCCAATGATGGAACCATAAGCATTCAATTTGCAATAGATTTTTATGCAAAATACGGAAGAGATTTCTATCTCAGAAACAGAAGTTTGTTAGAATCAAGCCAGTTAAATTTATTACAAGAGAAGATTAGTAAAACAATTCAGTCTGGAAATTTAAACACTCAAGAAAATCATAAAGGGAAGCTTGAATTTGGTAATGACATATTAGATTTTTTGAGAGACCTAAATAATCAAGTATTAAAAATAAACTAAGCATAACACTGTATATGAATCATAACCCCCTTCGGGATGCTATGCTTCATATACTCAATGTTAGCTGCAATTATTAGTATTCGATTATGAAAATGAGAGTTTTTACAGTATTACTTTTTGTTTGTTGTCTCGCCTGCAATAATGATAGAGAAGATTATACTGTAGATATGAAAATGAAACCGGACAGTGAAATGGTGTTCGATAAGGCGAAATGGAAAACGAAGGATGGTGCGGATTATCCCTACAGAGATAGAATGCTTAATGACGTAGTTTACAATGATACAGTAAGAGCGCTAAATAAAGATGAAATTTTAGACCTACTCGGGGAGCCATCCTATTACAGAAATAATAAAAACTTTCTGTATTACAGGATAACTGAGAAGCGCCTGGGTCCATGGCCTTTGCATACAAAAACAATGGTGATAAAACTTTCAGAGGAAAACACAATAGACTGGATTAAGATTCATGAATAGAAGAAAAATAATGCGCGGAAAAAACAGCAGCTAACAATGTTCAAGTCGGACGCGAAATGCGTCCGGGTTTTATTAATCCATTCCCACTACATCTTTCTTTCAATTTCCACAAAATTTCCTCTAAATAAATCCAAATTTCCAATTGCTGCGACAAAGCGCGGGTTCTGCAAATTATGCGGGCGCCGCAACTAAAAATTGCAGATCTGAATGGTTTGTCGCCTTCACCGGAAGCCAAAGGCAAGGTGATTTGGGACCCGGAAAATGATCAGGCGGTGTTCTATGGATTTAATCTTTCCGCAATCCCATCGGATAAGGAGTATCAGTTATTGATGCTAAAAGGCAATCAACCGATCAGCGCCGGGGTGTTTACACCGGATGCGGATGGCAACGCCATCTCTGAATTTACAACGATTCCCGATGATGAAAACATCAGCGCGTTTGCGATTACACTGGAACCCAAGGGGGGAGTTACGCAGCCAACCGGTGAGATGTATTTGATAGGGGCGTTGTAGAAAACTAGATAAAACTTTTGGCCTTTGCGTTTTATAACTTTATGGTCTGTTTTTAAATTCGATGATATACTTTTAAACAAAGCTATAGAGTTGTAGTCATTTGTATTTCTCAAATTACCCCTCCTAACCTCCTTTATCAAAGCATTCGGGAATGACATTTTACAACAGCCACAACCATGCGGTAAATGCAGATCGAAAGGATGATGGTTTTATGAATCGAAGGAATTGTGAGATTCTTCAAAATAAGTGTTGCATTCTCAAATGGGATGTCTTTTATTACTTGTGTGGGTGGTGGTTGGATTTTTTGAGGATGAAGCAAGGATATAAAATATGCACCATAAATTGAGCGTTTTTAGTTGACAAATTCCCCATATAATACGCATATAATGAGTTTTATATGGTATTTTTTATTCATAATAATTGCTTAAATAATCATTTATAGGAGGAAATAAAATGTATAATTGCTCATTAAAAACCGTATTGACAGTCAGTTTAATTTTTTTGTGTTTTGTGTTGTCATCTGCTGACGAAAAATTTGAAGGTTTAATAGTTGAGAACTTTACAAAGGAGTATAGTCCAACCTCAACTTCAACTAAAACCGCTGGAGAATTATTAAAACAAGGACAACTACATTTAGATTTCGCTGCCGTTATGTTAAAAGTATTTGGTGGTGAAGAACTATCCGAGAGAGATAAAGAAATACTTAAAGCATATTCAGAAATGAAAGAGAAAGAAATTATAAAGACGTATGTTAAAAATAATATGATACGAATAGAAGAGTATATCAATGATGAATTTACAGTTACGATTTTGGACTCATCAAAAAATATTTCAATACTTTACCCTACCCGAAAATCATACAGGCCTATTAAAACAGAGGAAATACTGAAAAGTGCTTTGAAATCGGACAAATCGATAAAAGACAATAAAACAAGAAGTGATATGGTTAATGATGCTTTAAGATTCCAACTAAAAGAAACTGAGGAGTCTAAACAGATTAGTGGCCATATGTGTCAAAAATATATTCAACAAAAGGGTGATGTAATAACTGAATTTTGGATCACTAATGAAATATCAATTAAGAAAATATTAGGTAGATTCATAGATTTCATGCAAGTCTATGAATATCTTATAAAAAATAATATAAAGACCTCAGATGCCATATTGAATATTGATGGATTTCCAATGTTAACAATGAGAAAAGTTGAATCTATAACCGAACGTAAAGAAGTCGTCAAAATAGAAAGAAAGGATTTAGAGAATAATCTTTTCATTTTACCATCTGACTACAACGAAATTGTCCATTAGTTTCCTCTAACAGAAACAGCTAACTTTGGATTCAGCGGATTGAAACCGCCCCGGCTTTTTCAGAGTTCTGTCGGGATGCGGAAATTTAGTTCACTTTTCTATCTTATCTGATTCGGTTTCAACGGCTGATCCCAGCGTTAGCAGTGAATAAGGATATAAGTTTCAAGCCCTAAAGGAAAAAGTTTGATGCAAGGCAAACAACAAATGTTTCGTCGTGCTGGTATTGTGGCGATTGTGTTTCTGTTTGTATTCGCAATAGCGCTTTTCTCGTGGTGGCAAAGCCCTTGGGGGCAAATTTACCAAGTTAAAAGAGAACTGGCACATTTAAGCTTAAGGATTAACATCCGAGAATGGCCGAGCTATAGCATATATGATGTCTTAGAAGAAGTTGTTATTGCCTTTTCCGACGTGGGCGATCTGAAGCGGGCGCACCTAGTCGTCGAAACACTACCGGAGTCTGAGAATAAAGCTCGTGCTTTAAGTGCTATTGCAGGTTTGGCAGCGAAAATGGGTAATGACGAGAAATCCCAGGAATTTCTGGAACAAGCAGTCCAGGTCGCCAAAAAAACCGCAGCAACATGGGATGACTCTAGTAAGACTTCTGAACATGGGATCCTGTGCGACATCGTGGAGTCAATGGCAGAGACCGCTGAAAGGACAAGTGTAAGGAATGTAGCATTTTTGGAGCAAGCCCGCTTGCTCGCCAAGGGAATAAGATTTAATCTCTGCCAGGATTCCGCTCTATACGCGATTATAGAGTCGGCGGCAGCTCTAGCCGTAGTCACAAAGGACACTGAGTTTTTAAAACTTGCACGCCAAGTGGTCGAGGATATTCAGTATTTTTACAAAAAGAAGGCTCAGCGCGTGATTGCCAAGTCAGCAGCAAAAATTGCCGAAATCACTAAGGATAGGGCAGCATTTTACGAACAAGCGCATGAAATCGCCGAAGTAGAGCATACCGTTACCACCCTCCTTGAGATTGCACAGTCGACAACAAATTTGGGTGCCATTGAAAAAGCCCAGGAATTTTTGGAAGAGGCGGTCCAGGTCGCGGAGGAAATAATAAGGCCGGAAGATAAAGCTGCCGCCCTCCTTCAGATTGTGGAATTCGCAGCGAAAGTGGGTAACATTGAGATCGCCCGGCAATTTTTGGAAAAATCGCACCAGGCCTCTAAGGAAATAATGTGGTCTGCCTATTACCAAGGTCCTTATGACAAAGCTTCCACCCTGCTTAAGATCGCGGAGTCGACAGCGAAGATTGGTGACAACCATAAAGCCCGGGAATTTTTAGAGCAAGCGCGTCAGATCGCAGGGAAGATAGAAGATGATGCTGGAAAAATTTCCATCCTGGGAACTATCGCATGGGTAACAGCGAAGATCGGCGAAAAGGAGAAAGCGCTGGAAGTTGTAGAGCAAGCGCGTCAGATCGCAGCTATACGGGAAGTTATGAGTAGCGACCTAGGTGAGGCTGTATGCAGTTTTGTGGAATCGGTGGCGGAGATAGGCGAAACTACCGGGGATACCGCATTTTTGGAGAAAGCGCATCAGGTCGCTATAGAAATCGAATCGTCTCCTTATAATTATTTTTATAAAGCCCGTGCCATGGGAACCGTTGTGGTGTCTGCGGCGAAGATCGGAGACAGCGAAAAATTACGAGCCTTGCTTGAAGAAGCGTGCCGAGTCGTTGACCAAGAAATATATTATTATCACTGGGACGATATCATTCTGCATGCTATCGCAAAATCGGCCGTTGAAGCTAGGAATTGGCGGCAAGTATGCAAGATCGCTAAATCGATTCCCAACGACTTAGATAAAGCACATGCTTTGGCCGCTATTCTCTCTGCTTGGGCGTACCATTAGATTATTGATTTGTGTAAAGGGGCTGCTAACAACAGCTGGAGCCGGCAAAAGGCACAGACTTTTTGGCTTGCTTCTGTGGCCTTCGGAAGTTATTTTAAATTAGCAGGTTACGTGCACTGTCATCCTTTGCGGCTCAGCTACGTAGCAAAGGCAGCAGCTAAAGCCGCAACAAGTTAATCGCCGTGTCCTCTTTTATAAACAAATTCTAATCTGAATAAATCCAAATTTCCAATTACTTCGTTGTTATCTATTAAACGTTGCAAATGGCAATCGTTCATCAATGATTTATTCACCATTAACAGCGGAGGAAGGTATGAGTAAAAAGAGAATACTTTTCATGATTGCAGCAATTGCACTATTGCCCTATTTGGTATGGCAGGGAATTGTGCTCATCGAGGCGTCCAGTCATCGTGAAGCGCCATTGATTTCAAACGATCCCCAGGCAGATCCGACGGATTTATATGCTTTTCGAAGTCCGGATAATCCAAACACGGTAACCATTATTGCCAATTTTATCCCACTGCAATTACCCGAGGGCGGCCCCAATTATTCTTCATTCGGGGAAAATATTCGTTATGAAATACACATTGATAATTCAACCGGAACAACAGGTGAGGATATCATTTATCGATTCACTTTTGATGAGGTAAATGAAGACCCCACTACTTTTTTTAATATTCGCCTGGGCGCCGAGAATTTAAAAAAGACTTATACTGCGCAAAGGACTACAGATGGCGGTGCAACCTGGGAAACCATCGTCACGGGTGGGGTGGTTCCGCCGCCCAACATCGGCCCTCGTTCAATTGAAAGCGAGGTAGGTTTAAGCACGACCTATGATGCTTTAATTAACAACGCAATAACCACCGCCAGTAGCGGTGAGACCATTTATTGCGGCCCGGCTGATGATCCCTTTTTTGTTGATTTGGGTGGCGTCTTCGACCTGGGACAAACCCGGAAGTTTGGCGATGGCGGCGTCGATGAGCCGCGGGATGGTGTGGCCGGATTTAATATCAGTACCATCGCTCTACAAATACCCATCGAGATTTTGCAAAAAGATGGCAAGAGTGTTGATATGGCTGTAGATATTTTAGACACGGATTTTGTGATTGGGGTCTGGAGCACCTGCAGTCGACCGCAGATCAAGACTTTAAACACAGACGGTTCCAAACCTGCCTATTCCGGAGACTGGGTTCAAGTCGCCCGTTTAGGAATGCCGTTGACCAACGAAGTAATCATTCCGGTTGGGACGAAGGATCGCTGGAATGCATTAACGCCTTATGACGATCTGGAATTTGCCGCCAATTTCACTAACCCTGAACTTGCCCTCTATATGGATGATGCTCTTTTCGGTGGCGCAGTTCCGGCATTTGCGGCTTTACGAATCCAAACTGCTTCATTGGGAGCCTTCGATTTTACAAATAACGCCGATGGGCTTTTTGGTTTGCCGGATGATGCATTGGTCGGAACTGCACTGCATTCATCATCTTTTGGACCTGTTTTACTGCAAGAGGGTAATCCACGCTCCGTCGATATCTTGCCGATATTTTACACTGGAGTGCCGAATCTACGACCTTATCAATTGGCGACTGGAAAGGGCGGCGATCCTTTAGCAGAAGGCAAACCGTTTATTAACAATTTTTTGCCGACTCTTGGGGATATGCTGCGCCTGAATATGGCGGTTCCGGCAACTCCCCGGGATAGTGGAGATTTTAGTTCTCTAGGATTGGTTCAAGCTGCGGTTCTTGGCTTAACCGATTCGCGTTTTAATGCAACGTCGGATTTGCAGTTCATCCCCAATATGGATGGATTTCCCAACGGCAGACGCCTGGAAGATGATGTAACTCGCATCGAATTACAGGCTGTTGGCGGTGTTGTTCTCGCTGCTATTGGATTGTGGTACGATGACTATGATCCAAACTCATCACCCTCACCGGTAACTGACGATTTAGTGGGTGTTTTAACCTACCATGCAGGACCTCAACAAAATGATTTGCCGTTTAAGGATTCATTTCCATATGTTGCAGCTCCACATCGTGGATACGATTACAACAAGCAATTAACTGCGGAAGATCCGACAACGACGAGTATCTCAACTTCAGGACTTGGTTATTCCATTCCAAAAGCCTTTTTTCTCGAACAGAATTATCCCAACCCATTTAATCCATCGACTGAAATCCAATACCATGTTTCCAAAGAAAATGAAATCCAGCTTAGAATTTTCAATTCTCTTGGTCGATTGGTGGATACCATTGTGGATGAAAGGCAAACCCCCGGAACATATACCGTAGCCTGGAATGCCAGTAATATGCCGAGCGGTACCTATTATTTTAGACTTAAAGTAGGTAATGAAGTGGTTCCAGCCAAAAAAGCACTTTTGTTGAAGTAGTAAATCGGAAAAGGGAGTTCTTCGCAGGGCTTCTCACCCTGTTGTTGAACTCCCAATTCGTATTCGGAGAGTTTCATGAGTTCTAAAAAAATATTCGGTATCATTACAGTTTTATCATTGTTAGTTTTTGTTTATTATTTAGCCATTGGATCCGCTGAAAAAAAAGTCAAGATCCCAAACCTGGTTATCGGTTCCGACCTGGAAAATGCCACATCGTCCATCCAATCATCGGAGAGAACGATTCAATACTATTTATATGAAATCGAAAACAATCCGGCAGAAGTTGATCCATACATAGCGCTTGCCCAACACTATTTAAAAATTGGCAGAAGTACGGGACAGGAAATCAAATACACTAGCGAAGCTGAGAAAATAATTAGAAGTGCATTAGAATTGGATACTGACAATGCTCTTGCATTAGCTATAAATGCCACTCTATATGTAACCAAACATCGCTTCGAGGAGGCGATTCCTCTGGCAGAAGAAGCTATCCAAATAAACCCCTATTTGGCTTATGCTTATGGAATTCTTGTAGATGCTAATGCTGAGCTTGGCAATTATGAGAAAGCTGTTGAGTACTGTGATAAGATGATGAGTATTCGACCTGATTTACGTTCTTATAGCCGGGTTTCTTATTTACGGGAGCTGCACGGAGACCCGGAAGGTGCAATTGCTGCTATGAAATTGGCGGCAAGCGCCGGAGTACCTGGCTACGAAAACCGTGCATGGGCTTTATTTTACCTGGGAGACCTTTTTTTGGACAAAGGAGATTTGGAAACAGCCGAATCTATCTTTACTGGAATCTTACAAGAATCCCCTGGTTATGTGCATGCGATGAGTGGACTGGCAGAAATCAGAATAGCACAACAAAAATACGATGAAGCTGTTTCGCTTTTACTGCATGCATACGAAATAGCTCCGGATCATGGTATTTTGGAATTATTGACTGATGTTTACACAGCGGCTGGTAAGAAAAAGCAAGCTGATGAAATAATCAAAAAAGTGTTTGAGATATTTAGCAATTACGAAAAGAATGGCTGGAATATCAATTTGGAATACGCAAGATATGGTTCTGTTTACAATGTTAATCTTAGAGAAGCACAATATCGAATGGAGAAGGAATTAATTCGCAGACCTGGTCATATTGAGGTTCTTGAAACCTATGCCTGGGTTTTGTTTAAGAGTGGCAGGGCTAATGACGCGATGCCAATAATTAAGCGTGCTTTGAGGCTGGAAACAAAAGATGCGGAATTGTATTTTCGGGCAGGACAAATTAGCAAGGCTATAAATCAAATAGATAAATACCAGTATTTTTTAGCTGAGACTATAAAAATAAATCCTGAGTATTTGAAGAATAAAATTTAGAATTAATAAATAGAATAGGGTAATCAGAAAGAATAGGTCGATTAAATCACTTTGTTAAAAACTAATTTTATTGCTTAATAATCTGATTTTTTCGTGATGATTCAATTTCGAGCAATTTTTCGATGTCAATATTAAACACTGGAAGGTCTGAATCAATATCCTATAAATAATTTTTTAGAGCTCAAATAAAAAACAGGCTGTCCAAAAATATAGACAGCCTGTTTGATAATCAATTTATCTTAAAACCATCAAGGGGCGGAAGCTTTTAATGATTCATAATCGCGAACAATGGCTTGAATGATGTGTCTTAACGACTCATCCTTTTCGAAATCAATGCTTGTTTTCAGAAAACCCATCGCCCATTTATCTCCTGTTTTATGAAGCGCAGCCAGGGCCATTTTGCGAAAGTTAATATCTTTTTCATATCGATATACGCTCATCAAAGAAAATATTGCCTCTCTATTCAGCTTGAATTTATTACCATATTGCGTAATTAATTGTATTGCAGACTGCCGGACGCCGTAATTTGATGAAGCTAAATTTTGTTCCAGGTTATTCTGAAATAATTTCATAATTTCATTGTCTACTTCATCTGCCTTTAATCCCAGTTCAACACTATATCGATTAATAAGCTGTAGAGCTGATTCTCTAATGCCGGGATTATCTGAGGAAAGATTCTTTACAAGATTTTCTCGAAAAGACTCCCAATTGACCTTTTTGTCCTGAGCCATTAATTGACTTGCACCAACGAAGGTGAGGCTAACAACAAATAAGGTTAGATATGGTATGACGCGTTTCATAACAATACCTCCACTATTTGAGGATTAAAACTTTTGTTAATTGAAGAGAAAATACGATTGATAAAAGCCACATGTTACAAAATATCTTTGAAATAAAAAATGGAAAAACAGAGGCTGGATTGAAATTAGATTAGCATGGACTAAAAAGGTTATGGAATTGAAATAAACACTGCCTATCGTTTATGAAATATACTGGTTGTCAACTGCTCACCCATCCTGGATTTTTTACTGCTTAAGTCGGCCAGCTCTTTGTAATCCTGTGCAATCTTTTGATTATATCGCCAACGTGGATATGGAATTCCGCCAATAATTCGATTAAAGAGATAAGCTTCTAAAACCAATAGTATCACAGCGGCAATAAATCCGATTATTTGCGTTGAATTTAGAATGTAACCCATAGATGCGATCAGGGCTGTTGCAGCTGCCGGTGGATGTTCAAATTTAAAAGAAATCATCAATGTTGTTGAAAGTACCATAGCTAAGGCTATCGCTGCAACGTGTAACCAACTCATTACCGTTAGGTCCAGGGTATTTGAATCGAAAAAATAAAGTGCCAGAAAATGAATGGAAAGCAAACCTAAAAATAGACAGAATGTGTGAGCTAGAATTACATGCCTGGGGCTTGCTTGTTCTGACATGGGAGTATAGAACAAGATAAATGCAGACGCGCCAAGGGGTGGGAATAATAATGGAAATTCAGTAAGAAAAGCGATTGTCGTAATAATTCCTAAAGCCAATCCTCCACTAATCATCGCAAATAAAATAACCACAACCTGTGGATTTTTCATGGATCGAACCAGGTAACCAGGTTGTAAATGGGTTAAGATTCTAATGATTCTGAATAGCCGTGTTTGCTGCGGATTTTTGGGTTGCGAAGTGCTCATACTTTTTGCTCCTCACAAGCCCAATTTATACAATTCAATACCAGTTCAAAAACATTGAATTTCTGATCCTTCAAATCGAACTGGTCTCTCATTTCAGCAAAACTAAATTGAATATCGGAAACCATATTTCGGAAATAATCCTCTGACATTGCAAAGGAATTCATTATCGTTTCATTCATTAACTTTGCTCTTTTTTCATCGGGTTTAAGTACGCTGGGCAACAAAGAAGCAGCAGCTAAAGGAAGAGCAATTGTTTTTTCCAGACCCAGATTTTGAAGTTCATCAATGGTTAAATTGTGTACACCAACCAGGCAGACAAATTCATCGGGAAAATCCCACGATTTTAAAATCCAGGCGCCGGCTTGTGCATGATCCCAGCCAAAATCTTTTCGTTCGATTTGAGATAAGCGCTCGCAATTGTCTTGCCATTGTGAAAAAATCGGCGAATAATAATTGCTCCAAACACTTAACAAAACCGGCAGTGCAATATCTGCCAACAGCATTGCAGTGAATGCTTCATCTTTCTCACCAGGTCTAAAATAATGTGTTAAAGACCGAGCTAACAATGCGCGAGAAAGGGAATCTGTCCAGAAAGCTTCATGATTAAAAAGTATGCCAGGCGGTTTTGGCAGAGATTTCTTCATCGTATACGAAAGCGCAATCGTCCGAATACTCCGAAGTCCCAGTAAAGGAATTGCATGGTGAATGCTTTTGATTTGATTGGGCAATCCGAAAAGAGATGAGTTTACGGTTCTGATTACTTTTGAACTGATTTCCAAATCTGATGATATAATTCTTGCTATTTTTTGCATGTCGGGTTCCGGATGGTTAAATTCCGAGATCAGGCGAGTGGCCACAGCCGGAAGCGGCGGTACTTCAATATTCTTAAACATGGAGGCAAAATTACCGCTTGCTATTGCAGCATGCGATCGAATTTTCTCAAAAATTCCCAACTCAATGATTCCTTGATATGAATTTTTTTTTAGAGCTGTCTAATCATCGACAAAAAATAAATATTCTAAATCAATTCACCGGATAATACTGAGCAGAATTATTCATATGAATGTGTGAAAACCGTTGAAATGGTTATAAACATATTGTTTATTTATCATTAACACCCTCTTAAGCCAGGTGCTAATAGGATTATCAATAGATCTCAACTGCTTTAGCGGTTTTTATATTTGCATCATTCAGGGTTACTAATCCCATTTCTTTGCTAAGAATACGTAAAAGTATTCATTTTTATGATGAACAATTATACACTTGTAGTTATCTGTTTTAATTATTATTTTTGAGTCTACTCTAAAAACCGATTCCATCGCTTTTGATAAAAAATTTAGACACTCAAACAAATACTTATGATAACGATGGAATCGGTATTTACCTTTTTAATATGAACTCATTATTCAACCAAAATTTTTTGAGAAAGGCAAAAACCCATGAGAAAAAATCAATTTAGAATGATATGGACATCAGTGGTTTTTATTATTATTGTTTTGAAGATTAATCTAGTAGCAATTGCACAAAATCAGGAACAGTTTCAATTGGTCGAAACAACCATTTCCGATATTCACCAAGCCATGCGTTCAGGAAAAATCACCAGCCGTATGCTGGTAGAAGGTTATCTTGAACGGATTAAAAGATACGACCAATCTACTCGTTTAAATGCTATCATAATTATTAATCCAAATGCATTGGCTATAGCTGATAGACTTGATGAAGAGTTTAAACGAACCGGTAAGCTGCGCCCGTTGCATGGGATTCCAATCATTGTCAAAGATAATTATGACACCAAAGACCTGCAGACAACCGGCGGTTCCCTGGCGTTGAAAGGCTCCATTCCTCCTGATGATGCATTCCAGGTTAGAAAAATCCGGGCAGCCGGAGCAATTGTGCTGGCAAAATCGAATATGGCCGAATGGGCTTTCAGCCCTTATGTTACAGTTAGTTCCATTGCCGGCATCACGCGAAATCCATATGATTTAACACGCGTACCAGCTGGCTCCAGCGGTGGAACTGCTGCGGCTGTGGCTGCAAACCTTGGTGTTGTCGGCTTGGGAACGGATACTGGAAATTCAATTCGGGGGCCATCTTCACATAACGGCTTGGTAGGCATCCGGTCAACAATGGGTCTAACCAGCCGCGATGGCATCATTCCGCTATACCTGCGTAACGACATCGGAGGTCCATTGGCTCGGACGGTTGAAGATGCTGTGAGAATTCTGGAAGTGATTGCCGGTTATGATCCGGCGGATCCTATCACCAGGAAAAGTGAAGGTAAAATACCGAAAAATTATAGCCAATACCTCGACAAAAATGGCTTGAAAGGAGCGCGAATCGGCGTTTTTAGAAAATATATGGATATCGAAACCATCAATCCGCAAGTCAAAGCATTGATGGAAAAGGCAATTGAGGATTTGCAAAAACTGGGAGCGACAATCATCGATCCTTTTGATATTCCTGAATTCGATTCGTTAAGAAAAAACATCTGGTGCGATTTATTCCAGCATGATGTGAATCTTTACCTGGCATCGCTAGGAGAAAAGGCTCCCTACAAAACAATCGCGGAGATTGCGGAATCGGGATTGTATTCTCCTTATATCGAAAGAAGATTGAAGCGAGCCCTTGAGGCATCGACAGCTCCGGATGAAAGAGAGCCACCTTGCCTGGATTTGTATCATGATGAGCGCAACATTGCCTTTCGCGGAGCTATTTTGCAAGCTATGGATCGGGATAAAGTTGATGCCATTGTTTATCCAACCTGGAGCTATCCACCTCGCAAAGTAGGCGATATGGAAAGTCCGGCCGGGGATAACAGCCAGTATATGTCACCCCATACCGGTTTTCCGGCAATCACGGTTCCAATTGGGTTTACTTATGATTCATTGCCGGCGGGAATGACATTTGTCGGCAGGCTTTTTAGTGAACCTGATTTGATCAAGTATGTTTATTCGTACGAGCAGGGAACACAACACCGGCGGGCACCTGAAGGATTTGGTGTGACAAGTAAGTAAGCTAAATTAAATACCTGAACCAATTATCAAAAATCTGATTCTTTGTTCAGTTTTCTGATAATATTTCTATTTCGAATAATTTAAAATCTTATTCTATTGAAGTATATAGAATAAAACGTTAAGCTCTTGATTTTATATAAATTACCTTCGATTTTCCTGAAGAGTTATAGGGGTATTATTGTGGTGGCATTATAATTGTCTTACCCGGTGATATGCAGTCTACTTTATCATTAACAAATAATTTTCAAAAAGGAGAATGAACCATGCTTACCATATCCGCAAATCGAATGCGAAAATTTTTTCTCTATTTTTTTCTTGGATTTTTACCCATAACCGTGTCAGCCCAGGTTATCTCGTTAAAAACAGTACCGATTGCGACCGGAAACCAGTTTATGGTTTTTCCCTCACAAAATCTTGGTTCAGGCGGTATTTCCATCGCCGTGGATGATCTATTCCTTGATCCATTTATCAATCCGGCTAAAGGGAACAAAATCCTGGGTGCTTACCTGTTTAGCTCGCCAACTTTCTATCGAATTACAGATGATTTAGGCGGAGGTAATTCTTTGCCGTTGGCAGTACTATTTGGTTCCGAAAAACATTTTGGTGGGGTTGCTGTTTCTATTCAACAGCTGCAATCGGCTGACCCGGGTGGTTTCACACAATTGTTAAGTGAAAGTTCCTTAAATAATTTGTATTTTTATGGGTCATATGGATGGCAAATTGATAAGAATACAGCCATCGGAGGTAGCGTATTTCGGGCTGATCTAAACGGCATGGACGGTGTTGACTTGTTATACCCGGCTAGCCGGAAAATTGATCAATTTGGAAGCCTTACGGATGTCCGCCTTGGGATTGTTTCGGAAACAGATAACGCACGGATGTATGAAGCCATTTTTCTATACAATTATTTTGACATGACCCACGAAGTTACCTATACCGATTGGATTTGGGAACACAATGTACGGCAAACACGGGTTGAAGAAAACCGCGATGAGACTAAGATGTGGGGATTTCACCTTGGATATATGCAACCTCTACATGAAAGTGATTGGCGCATCGGCGGCATTTTTACATTCAACCGGAAATATCATCCCAAGATACCCAATTATGAGTTAATGAATATTCCACGAGACCCGGGTAACACCTGGGCATATAATTTTGGCCTGGGACTTTCCCAATCCACAGAGATCTCAACATTCGGGATCGACGTCATTTATGAACCCATATGGAGCAACACCTGGGCAGATGCCGGGGAATATATGACTTCTCGAAATGGCAACATTATTCCGCCGTGGGAGAAAACAGTGGAAAATGATTTCCGATTTTCAAATGCACTAATACGCATGGGGTTTATGAAAAAAGAAACCGAACATGCTGCAATCCAGGCAGGTATTGAAGCAAGAATGTTTTCATATCGATTAACACAGAAAAATTATGTTGAAGAATTCAAGCGCAAACAAAACGAGCACTGGACTGAATGGACCATAAGCCTGGGTTTAATCTTTGATTTTAAAGAAATACAGGTTAGGTATGCCGGTCGTTTAACCATGGGAACAGGACGACCGGGAATTGAGACTACTACCTTTGGTGTAGCGGAGGCCTCGTCGTTTGCAGTAAACGACATCTTGCTGGCTCCGGCTGGATCTCTAACAATTCAGGGTGCGCATGTTTTGACTCATCAAATTACAGTTTCAGTGCCTATTCGCAATTAAGTTGTATGCAAATCGATCATTGAGCAGCAACACGCGTGCGCGAAGGGGTTTTTGGGCAAATGATTAAATGAACTGGCAAGAATGGGTTTGCCGACCTATTTTTTATTCTACAATGTGTAATGGCGAGAATTTTTTCACTTATTACTAGGTTAGGCAGATGAAAATACTCTCCGGCATCATCGTAGTGTCCACCGGTGTTTTTTTGATCGGAATGTCGGCAGTGATTGCTGTCAAACCGATGCTCGCCCAACGCTTTCTCAAATCCTTTGCCAGCTCCCCACGTGCGCACTACACCGAACAGGCGATTCGATTGACTGTTGGTGCCGCAATAGTCATCTTCGCTCCTTCGATGTTATTTTTTCATTTTTTCAATTTTTTTGGATGGCTCCTCATCGTCACGACTGTCGGATTGCTGCTTATCCCCTGGCAGTGGCATCATAAGTTCGGCGAATGGGCGATTCCCCTGGCAATCCGGCATCTGAAGTTATACGGAATCGGCACGTTCGTGCTGGGTTCGTTTATTCTCTATTCCATGCTGGGTTCGATAGGTTGGTGAAGACAGACAGCCTTATGCCCAACAAGGCGCTCCAGACGTTTTTTGGGAAAATGATAAAATGAATTGGCAAGAATGGGTTAGCCGGGCTATATTCTAATTGTGTTATATCGGAAAGTATTCCACTTATTACTAAGTTAGACATCAATATGATATATAAAGTTAAAGCAAAAAAAGGGCTGTACTAACCGAATCTGGTTTTGGTGAATGGTATGAAATGTGTTTTTGTCCCACTCCTTTGCAACATGAGCGTAAAACCCAACTTGATTTCTATTTCACTGAAATGACTACATATTTGGTTGACGACTATGGTGAAGTAAAAGGAGAGTCGTTGTGGTCTTACATGGCATCAAGAACAGATGTCTAACAAATCATTGCACCTGAACTTTTAGCACCAACTACAAACTGTTTTCAAACTGAATGAATAGTCAAAAAACTTCAGAATAATTTAATTCAGAATCAAGGAGGTACAAAATGCCGCACAGACACAAACAAACTAACTGTCGATTGTGCAACTTGATTGTTGGAGACATACGGCAATTCCGTTCAAACTTGCCGAGCCTAGGAGGATCGAGGTTGCGATGAGTACGACAAGCAAAACGAGCGATGCTGCCGACGAATCTCGCTTAAAACGCGGAGAATTCAAACTCAAGTGTATTGAAACCGGAGCCAAAATAGTGGGGGCGGTAGTCGTCGTGGGAACGCTTCTCCTCGCTTATGGCGATTACGTCTCTACCCGCGATAGGGAACGCAAACAACGCGAACAGCAATTCAAGCTACAGCTCTACGAGCAACAAATCGAGCTGTATCAGAAGTGGGTAGGCATTGCGTCTCAAATCGCATTTGCGGAAAACGTCAACAGGAAGGAAGTTGATGTCCTTTTGAAACAATTCAATGAACTGTTTTGGGGTGAATTATCTGTTCTAAAAGATGACACGATTGTGCGCGCAGGAAACAACTTCAATGCTCAACTCGCGAACAGAAAGAATGGCACGGCCACGAAAGACGAGCTTAAACGAACGCTTCATCGTCTAGGACAATCCTGCCGAAAGTCGCTTAGTTGTTCCGTTGGCATCGAACTCGCGTCTCATACCGAAGGTGGAGGCAAAACATACAGGTGCGGAGAGTACGAGAAATGGGAAGCAATGATCCCATTCAAAACACCGTCGGCGGATGATCCATCAGGAAAAGGCGAATTCGAGCCTCCCGATCCACAGAAATAGACCGAACTCCTTTTCGGGATTACCTGAGGCCAGATAACAGATTGGCCGACCTATTTTTTATTCTATAATGTGTTATGGCGGAAAGTATTCCACTTATTACTACGTTAGCCATCAATATGATATATAAAGTCAAAGCAAGAATCATCGAAGACAAAGTTGGTGAGTTTTACGCAAAACTTACTGATGGCAGCATTGCAAAGTAAAAACCTGATGGTGAAGAAATTGTTGCCGCAATGAAAAAAGCTGTACTGACCGAATCCGGTTTCACTGAATGGTATGAAATGTGTTTTTGTCCCACTCCATTACAACATGAGCGTAAAACCCAACTTGATTTCTATTTCACTGAAATAACTACAAATCTGGTTGACGACTATGGTGAAGTAAAAGGAGAGTCGTTGTGGTCTTACATGGCATCAAGGACATAATGTCTAACGACACATTATTGCAAGTGAATTCCAACGTAGAGCACTCAAGAGATGAGGAACTATGGAGTATAAGTATTATATTTGTGACGTATTCACCGAGAAACGATTCGGGGGCAACCAGCTTGCAGTCTTGCCAAATGCAAGTGGCCTCTCAGATGTTCAAATGCAGCAGATCGCCAGAGAGTTTAACTTCGCCGAAAGCACTTTTACTTTTCCACCGGAAGAAGGCAATACTCGGAAAGTTCGAATATTTACCCCATCGGCTGAAATACCATTCGCCGGTCACCCAAACATTGGATCTGCATTCGTACTAGCGTCCATTGGCGAGCTTGAGGAGTTTGATGATGCAATTGAAATAATTTTTGAAGAGAAGGCTGGTTTAGTCCCTATTACTTTACGTAGACTTGAAAATGGCATGCTTTCGTGTGAGCTTAAAGGACCAGAGGAGCTTTCGATTGGAGCTACCGTCCCTGTCGAAATAGTTGCCTCGGCAATATCGCTTTCTCCAAACGATATTGTTACAAAAACACACCCTCCTCAAATTGCTTCAATTGGTTTACCGTTTCTAGTAGCAGAGCTGCAAGATCAAGCGGCATTAAAAAGAGTTAAGGCTGATCTAAATGGATTTGAGGAGATAGCAGCGCTGGGAATCACACCCCTCATTCACGTCTATATCCGAAGTAACGATGAGTTTGATATCAGGGCTCGTATGTTTGCACCATTTGACGGAGTGCCAGAAGACCCAGCTACAGGAAGCGCAAATTGTGCTTTAGGTGGCCTGCTCGCATACTACAATGAATTAAGAACTGGAAATTTCGAATGGCAGATTTCTCAAGGAGTTGAAATAGGACGCCCAAGTATTTTGAAGGCAAGGGCTCAGAAAAAAGATGGAAATGTTATTTCTACCTGGATCGGTGGAAGTTCCGTAATGGTTAGTGAAGGCGTTATTTTCATTGATTAAGAAAATGCCTGACAAGGCAATGAATTCGCCCTTCGGGCTGGGACGTTAAAACCTGCGGTTTTGACCCACATTATTGCTTCGTTAGCAGCTATCTCGAAAGGATCTTGCATATGTTAAACCAACTAATCATCTGGACAATTTTGTTTATGTCTACTATAATGAACTGATACATGAAATATTTTCTATTCTATAAATGTGTTATGGCGGAAAGTTATCCACTTATGACTAAGTTAGGCGCAAAATGCGAATCAAAGAAAAATGTTATCCAGTTTATTTATATCTCCTTTTTGATGGGACTCGAAATTTGGAAATCATGCACGAGCCCTGCAATCCGCTGGAAACCATTATTATGTATTCTCTTCATTTATCTTGTTCACAACGGTAGGTGTAAATGACGTGCTCAGCATTAACATTTTACACATTTTTAGCTACTGTATTTCATTTATCAATTTTTGTGGGTAATCTGTAAAAACTCCATCGGCTCCAATTTCTTTCATTTTTAACAATTCTGCTCTGCTATCTACATTTTTCACAATTTCTCCTTCATACATCCAAGCCCATAGTTTTTTATTTCTTTTTTTCGCATGATTTATAACTCTTTTTGTTAGTACATTGATTTTCCCAGCCTTTTGGGGAAGCATGAGAACGTCTGATTTTATGGGGAACAGGTTATCTAAATATAAAAAACTACTATAAATCATTTTCTTTGCTTCATTAGCAGGTACGCCATATTTCCAATTTGGTCTTTTACCCTTGAAAGCTGCAATAACTTCGTCGTAATGACTAGCTACGATAATATTACCTACCAGTGAATATTTTTCAACCAACTCGATTAACTTCTCCGTTGCCAATAAATTATTGGTATGTACATCCAAAAGTAACTTGGCTTGAGGAAATTGCTTGAAAACTGATTCGAGTTCAGGGATTTGAATTGGGTTGTTCCTGTAAACGTATTGATTTTCAAATTTAAAGTTATAGCCTACATTTAGTTCTCTGGTTTCATCTAATGTCAATTCATTAATCTGTTTATCTTCACCAGTAATACGTTTAGTGTTGTAGTCGTGAAATAAAACCAATCTCTCATCCTTTGTTATTTGAATATCCATTTCTATTCTCCAATTTGGATTTACAGATTGGCAATGTTCAATTCCAATGATTGTATTTTCTGGATTCTCACCACGACCACAGCTATAACATATTATTTCCATTTCGCTAATTTCATTTATTGGGGTTTTATCTTCGGTTATCCATGCCGTTATATACAGCAAGATTAGCACCAATAAACCACTTAATATGTATTTTGATTTTTTCATTCATATAATAGCTAACATCCCGCTAAACGAAATTGAATTTAGCAAGGATATAGATTTATTTTTGTTCCGTTTTAACTATAAAATACCGGCTTATCCGAATATTCCAAAATATTATTCCAAAACATTACCAAACATATAACATATATTTTAGTACTTTTATCGTGCAAATCAATAAAAAATTATAATCTTTGGGGTGAATATGAAGAAACTAAATAATTACTTGTTATGTGTGCTAGACAGAGAATCCTTAAAAGCTATATCTAACAGAAAATTGATCATATGCCAGAGCCGTTTAAAAATTCATTTAATAAACAAATTATTTTTGGTATGGCGAAACATTTTCAGAATCAGTGTTCTGAATTTGATCGTAAAGGATTTTGTGACGCAGCCTCGAAAAATTTAGATTCGCTTGAACTAAAAGAACGTTCCGATCAAATCATGCAGGCGATGATCAAGCATCTTCCCGGTGATTTTATGAGAGCTGGAGAAATTATTCTTGCCAGTCTTAGTCCGTCACTGGAAGGCGATATTTTCGGTGTAACCGTTGACGAAAATGGCATTGCCGGCTGGGCTATTCTGCCCATGACTCACTATGTCGGTTTGCGTGGCCAGGATCATTTTGACTTATCAATGATGTTGCTTAAAGAATTGACGAAACGTTTTTCTTCAGAGTTCGGCATTCGTTTTTTTCTACTGAAGTCAACCGAAAAAACTTTATCCATGCTGAAAAAATGGACAAATGATAACGATCGGCATGTGAGGCGTTTGGTATCTGAAGGAACCCGTCCACGATTACCTTGGGCCATGCGGTTGCCAATGTTTATCAAAGACCCCTTTCCTGTTATTGAACTATTAGAACTTCTCAAAGATGATGACGAAGAATATGTGCGGCGTTCGGTAGCAAATAATCTGAATGATATAGCCAAAGATCACCCTGATGTCGTTGCTGAAATTGCAAAAAAATGGATGAGAGGCGCTTGCAAGGAACGGGAAAAATTAATTCGTCATGCCTGTCGAACTTTGATAAAAAATGGTCACAAAAAAGTATTGCAGGTATTTGGTTACGAACCACCAAAAATTCGCAAGGCAATCATTGACGTGAAGACGCCGGAAGTTGTCTTTGGTAATGCTTTGGAGTTTACATTGTCAATAATTTCTGATTCAATTCATGTGCAACCACTTATGATTGACTACATCATTCATCACCAAAAAGCCAATGGAAGAACTTCACCGAAAGTGTTTAAGTGGCTGAACAAAACCCTGCAAGCGAATAAGGTTCTCACCTCGACAAAGAAACACGCCATTAAAAAGATAACAACTCGGGTTTATTATCCTGGTGTCCATACGGTGGAGATAATGGTTAATGGAGTCTCAGTTGGAACAGCTGATTTTAGTCTTCTGATACCATAATTGTTAAAAACTAAACACATGACAAATAGCTCCATCAGACAATCAAAAGCGGCGCTTGTTTTGCTGTCGCAAAAACGTTGTTCAAGGGATGAAAGACAGGTATGGGCTTTAAAGTCGTAATGAGTTGATATTTTTATGGCGGAAAGATTTCCACTTATTACCATAATAGGTTGGAAGAGTAACTCAGTTGATCTCAAAGGTAAACTCAGAGCATTATCTGCATGGCGTAAAATTGGTAAAGGAGAGATAATCTTAATGGCTACTATTGAGGATTTTTATTCGATATCTTATCGAGATATTGATACCTTTATTTTTACCTCAAGTGGAGGTGACAACTTAAAAGCTGCCTTTATTGTTGGAAATTGGCTACTGGGTAAAATCAATTACTTGGATTTATGAAGTTTTTTCCAGTTCTGTTAGGCTTGAATTACTTTAGGAATGAGAAAGGAGTGTGGGATGTCAACAAAATTTATTTTTTCTTTCTGTATAATTTGTTTGAGCGGACTAGTCCCAATCAGCGCATCTGAGAATGATTATTCTTCTCATCTTCAGGATTTGCGCAAAACCGCGAGTCAGTTTAATAGTTTTAGGAGGTCTATTGTTGCTTCAATAAGATTGACCACGCATAACGTTGAGATGGTACAAATCTACGGACAGTACAGAGAAATGAAAACGCTCTTGCATGTTTTTATTCAACAATCAAACCAGTTTGATGCGGTGTTGGCAAAAAAAAGAAACTACACTGTGCATAATCTTCCATCAAAAGAATCTGACCCTTGTTGTTGGGAGAGCATTGCAATAGTTTATACACGCCTCAGAAACTTGGCAAGGGAAATTGCTTATTCTAACCAGATGGAGGATTCTTTATCTCGGTCTCCTCAATGGTGGAGTGATTTACAAAGTCAATGCAAACAATTGGATAAGAAATTGGAGTATTTTCAATTGTTTGCCCAAGGAAAGTTTGGATGACTTAAAACGCGCCAGAGCCAACTCGGTGGTGTTTAGCTTCAACGGCGCGAGGGTTCCCTGCACAAATATAGCATAGCACCTTTAGACTATGCTTGGGATTGGTGTTTTTCTTACATTTTAGTGCAGCCGATGCCTAAGCTCTAGCGCGATTGCAGAGTTTTGAGGGGTGGAAAGTTTATTTCGTTATTAGAGGTCAGTGCGTATTCGTCGGCTCAGCTGACCAAATCGTTAGTGCTTCATAATTACGAGAATCGACATGAATCAGTTATTGGCAAACGTAATCGACCTGGAACAATACCCGTTAAAAGATGACAATTTTCGCAGCGAGTGTAAACGCACGCTGGTCGAAAACGGGGTGCTGGTCATGTCTAATTTCTTGAAACCGGCGGCAATTGTGTCTATTCAAAGTGAAGGTGAAGAAAACAGGCACCTCGCTTTCTACACGGTCAAAAACCACAATATTTACCTCAAACCGCCTGACCCTCAATATCCGGCCGACCATCCGCGAAACCGGGAAGTTGCTTCGTCAAAAGGATGTATCACTACTGACCAGATCCCTGCCGCCTCGGTGCTGCACACGCTCTATGACGCCACGGAGTTTCGTGAGTTTTTGTGCGCCGTTCTCGATGAAGCCGAGCTGCACGAATATGGCGATGCTTTGTCTTCGATCAACCTTCATTATGCAAGTGAGGGACAGGAGCTGGGCTGGCATTTCGACAATTCTTCCTTTGCTATCACACTGCTGATTCAGAGCCCTGAAAGCGGAGGCGCGTTTGAATACGTGACAGACGTACGCGATGCCGACAGCGGTGAAATGAACTATGAGCTTGCCGGGGAAATTCTCGATGGCGACGTACCAACCAAGACTCTGGCGATGGACCCTAGTGCTCTCGTACTATTTCGCGGGCGTAATTCGATGCACCGCGTTACACCGGTTAAAGGGTTCCGTACCCGTATGCTGGTGGTACTTGCATACAACGCCAAGCCCGGTATATCGCTTTCGGAATCGGCGCGGATGACGTTTTTCGGGCGACTTGGATAAGCTTGCGACATTGTTGGCTATTGGCCAAAAACGGACCCGCAAAGGGAGGATTTACTGAATGATAAAATGAATTGGCAAGAATGGTTTAGCCGAGCTATTTTTTATTTTATAATTTGTTATGGCGGAAAGTTTTTCACTTATTACTAAGTTATGCTTATATGAATTTCATATAATTTCTAATGGCAAAATATACTAAAAAAGAATTAATAGAGATTGCTAAGGGACCATTAGGTAATCAACTCTCAAAATATCCATTATTGTTTTCAATCTCAGTAAACATAATTGAGAATCCAAACGATTTTAAAAAATCAGAATTCTTCAATGGAACTGGTTCATTAATAAAATTAAAAAATACTTATATTGGAATTACTTGTGATCATGTTTTAAGAAAATATGATAAAATAATTAATGCAGGTAAAGAATGTTTATTCGCATTTGGAAATCTACAAATTGATCCATATAAGTCCTTAATTGATAGAAGCAAAAAATTTGATATTGCAATATTTAGCCTTGAAGGATATGAATTAAATAAAATTCAATATGAAAAAAATATCGGTAGTGAGTTTATAAATCCAAGCTCATGGCCGCCTACAAAAATTAAGAAAAATGATCTTGTTATTTTGGGTGGTTTTCCAAAGATATTCAGAAAAGAAGTTTCTCCCTTTTATTTTTCAATGGCATCTTTAAGTATAGGTCCGATTCCCGTAACTCATACATTTGAAAGCAGAGTTACATGTCAATTCGATAGAGAATATTGGGTTTATAATAAACGGAATATTGATTTTGATACTACAAGAACAGATGATCTTGGAGGATTAAGCGGCTCTCCTGTATTTAAATATGATCAAACAAGTATTGACACTTTTGAATTTATTGGAATTGTATATGAATATAAGGAAATGCCTTTTGACATTTTAAATATTAGACATGCTGAAATAATAAATTTAGATTGCACAATAAATAGCAGCTTTTTTTAATTCATGTACCCCCTAGTCGGGAGTGGCACGCAACTATTCCGTCCAATCCTTCAACTCCAACTAAAATAGAAATAATACAAAAGCGAACATTGAGCAGCAGCACTAATGCGCGCGAGGGTTTTTTTGGAAAATGATAAAATGAATTGGCAAGAATGGGTTAGCAGAGTTATTTTTTATTCTATAGTGTGTTGTGGCGGAAAGTTTTCCACTTATTGTTAAGTTATACGCAAATAAAATACTTGTTTTAAAGGAATTTAAAAATGGAAGAAATTAATAATGATGATGAACGAATAAAACGTACTTTACTTTATTATCCTACAATTTCAATTCCTGATGGTTCTTGGATCAGGAAAGCATTGCTTTATTGGGACGAAGTTGCTTCAATTGTACCACGTGGTGTTTTTTCAAAAGAACCGCTAATAACGCTATCAGAAGATATGAAATTATTAAAGGATAATGGAGTATTTAGATTTATTAATCCAGAAGCATTGATTTTGGGTAATGAAATGATGAAACCAGCTTCAGAATTAGAAAAAGAATTTAAATCAATTTTTTCAGGTTCTTTTTTTCAAAACTTAATATCAAATAATAAAACTTATAAATTTGTAAAAATTCATAACCATAAAGTATCTTCGTTTATATTTAACTATTTATCGCAAAAGAATTTAGCTAAAGTAAATTCCGGAGATAATCATGAATGGTATCTTTTTGAAGAAAATACGGCTTTACTTTATATGGCATTGCTGGCAAAATATATATCTTTTGTAGATAAAAATGTAACAATTCCTGGCTCGGATTACTCTGAATATGAGAAATTAATCTTTGATCCCATTTCTAACGAAAAGGTATATAATTGCTTAAACATAAAATTTATAAATGCACTTCCAAGCCCAAGAGAGGATTCTAAATTAGGAGATATACTTGATTTTAAAAATAAAAGAAAGGATGAATTACTTAATTTTCGTGTGGTCATGGATGATTTTTATGACTTAATAAAGGACTCTAATGATTATTCTCATTTAAAGTATAATTTGTTAAAATTCCAAGAAAAACTTAAGAAAAATATTATTGGATTGGATAAATTGATGTCTGACTCAAAACTTGAGAAAGTATTAAGTATATCTAAAACAATAATTAATATCAAATCTCCATCATTTTGGTCAACAGCATTAGGAACTATTGTAAGTCCATTTACTCCAATACTTCTTTTTTTTGGATCTTTATCAGGTTTAATAGAAATTAGTCATTGTCTAGTTAAGAAAAGAAATGTTAAAAGAATAAAAAAGCAGAAAAATGATTTTGCATATATTTATAGTGCAAAAGAACATAAAATATTATACACCTAACAAGATTATTTTAGGGCGTAATTCGATGCACCTTGTTACGCCGGTGAAAGGGTTCCGTACCCGAATGCTGGTGGTACTTGCATACAACACCCGGCCCGGTATATCGCTTTCGGAATCGGCACGTATGACGTTTTTCGGGCGACTTGGATAAGCTTCAAAGCGGGCGCGCAGGGTTTTTTGTGCAAATGATAAAATGAATTTGCAAGAATGGGTTAGCCGAGCTATTTTTTATTCTATAACGTGTTATGACGGAAAGTTTTCTACTTATTAGTAAGTTATCTGTAATCTGAAAATGGTCAACTGACATAGAAATAGAAATGCCAGCAAAAACAATCTTTAGAGAATCCGATTTTAATAACCTTGAGTTGGTACGGCAAATTATATTTGACCGACTGAAGCACGACACTACCTGGAGCCGATTCGACTACGATTGGGCGCAACATGACTCACCTTATGTCGAGTTTGAGCATCAAGATTTAAGATGGCGTTTCGTAGTATTAGCAAACGAGGTAATGTGGCAATTAATAATTCAGGGTGTATTAACAGTGGGTTGCGATTCAGCTAATCCAAATCTACCCTTTTTTAGAATAACAGATTACGGAGAAATGGTTTTAAAAACTGAACGATTTGTACCACATGATCCAACTGGATATTTAGATGAAATCAAATCAGTTAAAGGTTCTGTTTTAACAAAAGTTGCTATAACTTATATTGAAGAATCGCTTAGATGCTTCAATTCTGGATGTCATGTAGCATCAGTATTATTATTGGGAGTAGCAGCAGAAAGTGTATTTCTTAATCTATGTAATGCAATTCAATCTTCATTAAAGAACTCTAATGACATAAAGAAGCTAGATGGTGGACTTTCAGTTAAAACCAAGCATCGTTGGGTCGTTCAAAGATATCAAGATTTACCTTCGGTTGTTAGAAGGGAAAAACTACCGGAATCGATCGACATGACTCTTACTTCTCTATATGATTTAATTCGTAGACAACGGAATGATTTGGGACATCCCCAAGATAAACCACCAAAATTAAGTCGAGAACAGGCTTTCATTGTATTTAAATTGTTTCCAGAGTTTGTTAGAGACATAGAAGATTTAGCAAAATATTGTAAACGGAACGGTTTTTAGTTAGGATAGGATAACAGAATTACTTGTTATCTGTATAGAAAGAATAAACACAATTGTGTTTAAACCGCCAAAGCGGGTGGATATATACAATTGTTTATACACAAATGTTATGCCCAATTAAAATCGAATGAAAAAGCCTACAGTATCAGAACTTCATGAGGCAAGACAATATTTTGAAAGTCTACTTACCAAAAAGGCAAAAGAGAACCAGTTTCAACAACTATTTACCACTCATCCATATATCTTCTCACGTTCCCTTCCTTTACAAATAGAACCGACCGATATTGTCCCTTTAGGCCGACCCGGAATAAGTGAACCTGACTTTATTTTTTATCCTAAGAAAAGAAATCAACTATATTCTCATGGGGTAATCGAATTAAAGCGTCCGAGTACCAAACTAATTACAACACCCAGAAAAGATCTAATTATTCTATCACGAGATGCTGCTACAGCCGTAAGTCAGTCATATAACTTTTCAGTTATCAATAATTCCGAATTATATACAAATCCACAACAAAATTTAATTATTGGGAATAATAGTTATGTCTTCATTATTGCAGGCCTCTCGGAAGAGCTATATTCAAAAACTAGAACACCTAATTTCTTAGAAGAGTTAAACAAACTTGTCCCACCAGGTTGCAGCATAATCCCGTACGATGTATTGTTAGAAATGTACTCTTCTGGTATTCCTCCATTATCCTATATCCTGAGACCGCTCATTCAGAAAAAGGAGAAAAAAATATCTCATCTATTGGAATTGATTAAGTTAAACGAAGATCATACTCAACTTAATGATGAAACGGTTGATCTATGGACTTCGATAGAAAATATTTGGAGAGAACTGATATATGATGGAAGACGTTTCCCGGCAAGGCGAATTATAAATAGGAAAAGATGGTGTATAGAAAATACAGATATCTTAGCTACGGAATCACCGAATAATTATGACTTTGCGCATGCTACGCACTACTTGAGAACAATAATTTCAAAATCCGTTCAAATTCATCAATCTTTGAAACGCATTAGAGAATCGGGAATGAAAATTTCTAACCTAGGACAAAATTTAACGCAATCCCAAATGACAATATTAATAGAAGCTTCAGATAGGTGCAATAAATATAATATAAGTACAACATTTATTTATCCTCATGATAGTGCGGACGCAGAATTTTTACAAGCAGTTGGAATTGATAACCTTCGAAAATTATGATTTCGGTGATCACTATTATGAGATCGATCCAGTAATTATCGAATTAAAAAAAATGGGCATAATCGAGTAGGCGGCTCCGGCTGAAGACAACCGGAGTGCGCCTCTCACACACAAAAAGTAAAGCACACAATAGCGTGCTTTATTCAGGGGCGGTTGTTGAAAAGATTTCTTCGTCCAATCCTTCAACTCCAACAAAATAGTAATAATACAAAACCAGTCATTAAGTGCCTCTATGCAGCTTCGTAAAGTCCAACGACTAATTGTTTACCCAGGGTAGCTAGGGCTTGTTCTATCCTGGGTAACTTTGAAGGATGCTTAGGATTAAGAAGCCTTCTTACTTCTTTTTCATCACAATTCATGCGCTTGGCAAGCTCAACTTTAGTGATTTTTGCATCTCTTATAGCAAGGTACAGTGCTGCTTTTGCGGAAAGTTGGACCGGAAGTAATATAGTATATTCTCCTTTTTTCGGCTGAGAAGAACCGGGTATGGGAAGATCGCTTGCAATCCGGTTGGCAATGGCTTCCTCAAGGCAATCAACCGCTTCCAATAAAGCGTCATCGATATCTTCTCCCTGGGTAATGGCCTCCGGCAGGTCTCGAAACGTAACAACATATCCTCCATCTTCTGTTTCCGGTGTCAGTTTGGCGGGATAAATAAAGCTTTGCATGGTGATCTCATTCCAGTCATGATAAAATATCGGACAATATTGACCGAGAGGCAAGCGGAATTGTGTTGTGATTTATAATGTTAATATTGACATTCTCACTTCGTTTTCAACATCTCCCACAGAAGGATGATTTTCATGCTGAAATGAAAATGCAATATCACCCCGATGGGGTTAGCATGTTTTTTGAACCCAATTGGCTATAAACATGACATCCCTCCGGGATTGAGACAGAGCTCATCTTCAGGTATGACAAGAGCCATAGGTAAGGAAAATCCGGATGGCTGATAACTTTCACAAATTACAAATGGTTCATGTTAAGATAGTGCCCGTGACAACCGGGTTAACTCCGATAGGAGTGAAATATTTATAGCCCATCAAGCCTCCTCACAGTGCCGAACCCCTTCGGGGTGAAATGATTAGTTTCACGCGATTTCTGACGAAATCAGACTAAACGGATTTCTGTATATAGAATAAATGGGCACCGGGAATTGGCCTCAATTGAAGTGAGAAATATGAGTTAATATTGAATTAATTTTTATGGGAAGCCAAATTAAAAGTAATAAGACTAATAAATTTGATAATCAAAATGGCTGGGGAAATTCGAAGAGATGAACTAAAGAATCATAAAGGCATTTTATATTTTGCCAATTAACCTGGATAATTTATGAATTGCAACTTTAAGCATAAATCCCTCTTTGCTGTCATCCCATCGCGCGATGGGATCTTGTTTGATATGATCAAAAAAACTCAAAAGCAAATATAGAATAAGGGTCTAAATAGATCCATCCTGGATGACAGTGATGAGGTTTATGAATAGATAAGGTTAATTAATACAACTTCGCTTAATATTTCTATTCACAAATGGAGAAAATTAAATTGAAAACGAAACATATTTTCTCTATTTTCGAATACTAATGATTATTTAACGTGAGTCGACATAAACAAATTCATGGTTCGACTCCGCTCACCATGGCTTGAATCCAGCGGCCTGAGCCCTTCGACTAGCTCAGGATAAACTCGTCGAAGGCTGTAAATTTTGAATATTTCATTAAGATTAATTATGTCGACCACTCATTATTTATTCAAGGAGTAAACAATGAAACTGCTTTCAAGGTCAGAAGAGATTATATTATTATCGATCTGGAAACTCCAGAAAAATGCCTATGGGATGTCCATCCGGGGACAAGTGGCAAAAGTGACCGGACGCACTTGGTCGTTCGGCGCTATTTATGCGCCTTTAAACCGGCTGCTTAAAAAGCACCTGGTCTTGTCGATTGAAGGCGAACCAACTCCGGAACGAGGAGGCCGGCGGAAAATTTATTATGAGCTTACAAAAGAGGGAAGAGGAGCTTTACTTAAGATTCAACAAGTGCATGAAGCTATTTGGATCGGTATTCCATCATTGGAATCGAGATCGGTTAAATGAGGTTTTTCAAAAAGCCCAAACCACCAAAAACGGCAGAACGGCTGTTGGCCCGGGTCGTCCATCCTTTCACAAGGTATTCAGCGCTTGGTGATTTTGCAGAGCAATTTCAGTACCTGGCAAACGAGAAGGGACGCCTGTATGCAAATTGTTGGTATTGGCTGCAAACGGCACTATCCATGCCACCCTTTCTTATAGATTCAATTTATTGGAGTTTAATCATGCTTAAAAATTACCTGCTGGTTTCATTTAGAAATCTCTTCAGACAAAAGACCTATTCCTTTATTAACATTTTCGGATTATCGGTTGCAATCGCAGTCAGTATACTCATCTTTATGTTTATTCGAATTGAATTTTCAACTAACAAGTTCCACAAGAATTCGGATACAATCTTTCGGATTAATCAAAAAATTCAGGACCCAGGCGGCAATATTCGAAAATCCTCCACCACAGCTTTGCCCCTGGCGCCCGATTTGAAACGACATTACCCGGAAATTAAAAATGCCATCAGAATTTCAAGCAACACCACTGTCATTAAAAGGGGTGAAAATATTTTCAGCGAAACCGTTGTATTTGTAGACGCTTCATTTTTTGATGTGTTCTCTTTTCCGATAATAAAGGGGAAAGACGCTCCATTAAGTGATTTGAATGCCATCGTTCTCTCCGAGAAAATGGCAGCGAAATATTTTGGTGATAAAGATCCAATCGGAGAAACATTTACTCTCAGTATGGCGAACGAAAATCATATCTTTGTGGTAACGGCAATTGCTGATAATATGCGGCAAAGTTCGAGCTTGGAATTTGATTTTCTCGTCAATGTTGAAAAGTCGAGATGGATAACTCCTGGACAGTTCACATCATACAGTACTGCTTTTGCGGAGACTTATGTGCAATTAGCTGAAACTGCAAAAGCATCGGACCTTGAAGCGAAATTCCCTTCTTTTGTCAAAGAGGTAGTGAGAGCAGGTAGAGATGGCGAAACAAAAATAGAGCTTTATCTTCAACCCCTTGCAGACATTTATCTGGACTCAGAAATTCCGCAAACGATTGTAAAAATAGGCAACCTGAAATACTCATACATCTTATCCGGACTCGGCATTCTGGTTCTGTTAATCTCGTGTATCAATTTTATCATCCTGTCTGTTGGCAAGTCAGCCAGCCGGGCAAAAGAAATCGGGGTTCGCAAGGTAATGGGCGCGCTCAGATCGCAGTTGACTGCACAATATATTGGCGAAGCTGTGACCATAAGTTTTCTGTCCATGATCTTGGGTTTAGCGCTTGCCGCTATTATGCTGCCGACTTTTAATACGCTATCGGGTAAAGAAATACCATTTAGCATCGATTTTACCATTGTGACTTTTCTGATTGCACTTGTAACTTTTGTAGGTTTGGCAGCGGGAAGTTATCCTGCGATTTTTCTTTCCCGGTTTCAGCCGGCGCTTGTTTTAAAAGGCAACTTAATAGCCAAAAAGAAAAGTGCTTTAAGCAAGAGCCTGGTGGTGATGCAGTTTGCTCTATCCGTGTTTTTGATTATTGTGACTCTTGTTATTCACGAACAAGTTGAATTCATGCGTGAAAAAAACCTGGGTTATGATAAGGAGCGGGTTGTGGAAATTTCACTCAATAATCCGCCGAATGCTGCAGTTTCGAGTAAGTTATTCCAGGGCTATAAGTCGGAGCTAATCAAAAACAGCAATATCCTCGGAGTTGATGCGGTTATGAATGAATTTGGTACACCATGGACAAAACTAATGTTTGGACAAGCTGATGGCAGCTCTGAAGACTTATTTTTCAACCTTGTTGACACTGATTTTGTCAAAACTATGGGAATGGTAATCGTGCAAGGAAGAGATTTTTCCGAAGAGTTTGGAACCGATAAATCACAAGCTATTCTAGTGAATGAAGCTTTAGTCAAACATTTTGGCTGGACTGATCCACTCAACGAGTCCATTCCAGGCAGTCAATTTACAGCAAGCCATCAAATTATCGGCGTAGTCCGGGATTTTCACTTCAGCTCCATGCACAATAAAATCGAACCCCTTATTTTGGCTCTAAATATTGGCGCGATTCGCAGTGGGGTTACGAATGTTAACACCTGGAACTGGCCTCCTCTTTATAATCGTGTGGTCGTACGAATCGGCCCGGGCGAAACCCGTCCGATCGTTGATTTCTTAAAAACAACCTACGCAGCGGTTGCGCCGCAAAATCCCTTTGAAATGAAATTTCTCGATGAAATCATAAATGCTCAGTATGCCCAGGAAGAAAAATGGAACGCAATCATTAATTATATTTCACTATTTGCCATCATGATTGCCTGTCTGGGACTTTTTGGCCTGACAACAGTCTCGGTAGAAAAGCGTGTTAAGGAGATTGGTATCCGCAAAGTCCTCGGATCATCCATTTCAGGAATCGTCTCCTTACTGTCAAAAGAAATGCTCGTACTCGTTGTATTCTCTAATCTTGTCGCCTGGCCGATTGCTTATTATTCGGTGCAATATTGGCTGCAAAATTTTGCCTACAAAATTGATATCAATATTCTAGTATTTTTATTAGCCTCAACAATTACACTGTTAATCGCATTCCTGACAATCAGCTCTCAGGCAACCAGGGCTGCAATGGTTAATCCGGTTAAATCACTGCGGGACGAATAAAGAGGATCTGAAAACCATGCTGCATAAAAGACACAATAATCTTCCCAAAATAGCCGAATGGTTGTTGGCTCACATAACTGAGCCCTCTATTCGTTACTCGGTGCTTGGGGATTTCGAAGAACAATTTCAAAGTCACGCGAAAAAACACAGCCGACTAAACGCACATCTCTGGTGTTGGCTGCAAATTATGCAATCATTGCCACCTTTTATTTCTGATTTAATGTATTGGAGTTTCATCATGCTTAAAAATTATTTATTCATTGCATTACGAAATTTGAAAAGACAAAAGCTGTATTCATTCATTAATTTGTTCGGTCTTTCAATTGGTCTCGCATTTTCGATCCTGGTTTACTTTTTTATCCAGGGCGAACTCAGCTACGATCGATTTCACCAGGATTCAGATAGAATATACCAGGTAGGTGTAGCGACAAATTTCAGCGGGCTGAAATACCAGGACAACTCGCCGTATCCACTGGCGGACGCAATAAGGAATAAGATTCCGGGTATCGAAAATACAATTCGCTACACCAGAGCTAAAAACAAAATCATCCAAATAGATAACGAAGACCGAAACAGTACCATTCATCTCGCCAGCCCTTCATTTTTTGAGGTTTTCAATTTCCCTCTTCTTTTTGGTAATCCGGAAACAGCCCTTCAAACACCCCATTCTATCATCATTAGTGAAAGAATATGGCATCGTTATTTTCCCAACAGAAATCCGCTTGGTGAAATGTTGGCCATCGATTTAAACAACCAGGAATTTTCAGATTTTAGAATCACGGGTGTCGCGAAAAAGATTCCGGATCACTCCAGCATCAAATTTGATTTTCTCCTGCCCGAACATCACAATAAAGATATTTTTGGTGAAAGCTTTCTCAGTAACTGGTTCCCCAAATCGACGACAGTGACATTTATCAAAAGACTGAAAACGACGAGTATCGATCAAATCGATTTAAGCCTGCAGCAATTA
The DNA here is from genome assembly GCA_964464595.1 of uncultured Deferribacteres bacterium. Classification (GTDB taxonomy): domain Bacteria; phylum Zhuqueibacterota; class JdFR-76; order JdFR-76; family DREG01; genus JADFJB01. Next base: position 153,019 of record CAYXGW010000001.1, on the reverse strand, counting down.
GAGGAAACCAACAATATGGCGCAAATGCTCAGAACCACGGATATCGAAAAGAAGCTCTTATTGCAGCGACTGCAGGATATTCATTTTGGTAAGACCATCAGTAACAATAACCTGGAACCAGGCAGCGATCCCAAGTATTCTTTCATTATGGGCGGAATTGCCTTCCTGGTTTTATTGATCGCCTGTATTAATTTTATGAATTTATCCATTGGACTTTCATCGACCCGCAGCAAAGAAGTTGGGGTACGAAAAGTGTTTGGTGCAGAACGACAGCAATTGATGAAACAGTTTTGGTTTGAATCGATTCTACTCAGCTTTTTGGCTTTATTTTTAGGATTGATGTTTGCGAAAATTCTACTGCCGACTTTTAATTTGCTTTCCGGTAAAGAACTTGTGATGGATTTTTCTGATAATATTTTACCGGTATTGGCGCTTGTCGGAATAACCCTCCTGGTAGGATTGACATCCGGTGCCTATCCCTCTTTGGTGCTTTCCCGATTTAAACCGATCACAGTGTTGCGGGGGACAATAAATTTTGGCGGTAAAAATATATTCTCTAGGATCTCGGTTGTGCTGCAATTCAGTCTCTCTGTTTTCCTGATTGCCAGTGCGTTAATCATGGCCAATCAACTCAGGTTTATCAGCAATGTTAGCCTGGGCATGAATACTGACCTTCTTCTTTATCATGCGCCGGCAAAGCGAATTCCCGATCAAATTGTGCAACGACTGAAAAACGAAGCTGTCAAATTGGCTGGAATTGTTAATCTTACGGCAACTCGCGGATCATTATTCGGCGACTCTGTCGGCAGTATGTGGATGATTTCATTCGAAGGCGAAAGCATGAGTCTGCCGGTAATGAAAATCAACCCTGATTTTTTAGATGTGATGGATATACCCCTGGTTCAGGGACGAAATTTATCTGGCGATTATCCCTCGGACCCAACTGATGCCATCCTGGTGAATGAGAAATTCCTGGAAAAATTTGGCATGAAAGACCCCATCGGCAAGGTGCCTCCCTTCATCAACGGCGATGGTCCTAAAATTGTGGGCGTTGTGGGTGATTTCCATTTTATGTCCCTCAGAAAAGAGATCGATGCAACCGTGCTTACCCTTAGACCAAACTCCGATAATGCCGAGGTTCTCACAAAAATAAATTCAAACGACATTGCTCAAACCCTTAAAGACTATCGGGGAATATGGAATCATATCGTTCCGGATATCCCGTTTGAATATAGCTTTTTTGATGAACAGGTTGAAAATCAATACCGTTCTGAAGAGAATTTTCGCAGAATTGTCGCTTATGCTTCCTATTTTGCCATTACAATCGCTTGCTTTGGCCTTTTTGGCATTACATCACTCTCGGTAGCCCGGCGATTAAAAGAGATGGGAATTCGCAAAGTTCTGGGAGCCTCTGTCGGAAAAATTCTTGCATTGTTTAATCAGGAATTTATTGTATTGCTGATCATTGCAAACTTGCTTGCCTGGCCCGGGATTTACCTGGCAATGAATAGCTGGCTAAATAATTTTGCCTATAAGATAGATCTCGGCATCAGTGTGTTTTTGATTTCAGGCCTCGGAGCTTTATTGCTGGCAATTATTACTATCAGCGTGCAAGCGATGAAAGCCGCTTATTCAAACCCGGCAGATATTTTGAGATGTGAATAAAGTTCTTTTAGGAATTCCAAAAACAAAAGCCAGTCTGTGGCCTGGTTTCCATGAGACTTTGGCCGAAAAATTTTACAAATGTTCATTGGATTTCTTTCGAAAATCCCTTTCTATATTCAATTTGATCAGTTTCTGGTGAAATACTCATCAATATCTTCTCATCTTTAGAACATATATTAGATTGAACACCTTGCATTGTTAAAAACATTTCTATTTCATTAAAGAACTCTCGTAATTCATCCTCATTAAACCAATGAGTAATCTTCATTGAGGAATGATCTAAGAAAAAACAAAACAATTGAAATATCCCCCATCTACCGTATTCATTAATAAACATATTTCTTTCCTCAATAGCATTTTCAAAATTGGATTCCAATTTCAAATAAATATCAATCATTTCTACTATAGAAGCTCTTGAAACACTTTTCTTTTCTCCTTCTGATCGATATCTATGTGCAAGTATAAATCTAACAGCTTCCTCGCCCATGGGAACAATATCTCTTCCCTCATCAGGAGCATTTGACAATGCTATCAATGCGGAAATCAATATTGATCTATTTTTCTCATATTTTTGTTTAAAATTATATCTTAAATCGATGAAATTTTTCCCCTGAATATCAGCTGGTAAATCTTTTAAATTTATGTTTCCAATTAATAATGGTAAAAGTATTCGCCGACTTTCATTTATCTCCCGAAGCATTGCAGCATCCAATTCATTTAACACCCAACGAGATTGCAAAGATGATTTTGAAGCAATCAACAACACTGTGCTGGAATGTGTAATTCCGTAATTAATCTTCTCCCGTATTCGTTCTCCGGGATCGATTCGATAACGGTCGAACCATACTTTTAATCCGGATTTTGAAATGTCGTCTACGATTATTTTTGCTTTTGAAATATCATTGGAATTGTAACTAATAAAAACATCCCATTCTGATGCTTTTGATTCAATCATTTTTTATCCTATTCGTTCAACATTTTAATATGAGATGAATCTTCTAAATTTGTAATTATTGACTTTTAAAAAGCCAATTTAAGCTTGTGTTGGAATAGATCCTTCCAAGATGACATCAGTGGAAGTTTTAAATTAAAAGTATTATTTATTAATTATTCAGGCTAATAATAAATGATAAACGAAATTGATGGATTCTTTAGAAAATCTCCTCGCAAATGGCAAACGAAACCAGACACATGATCTGGATGAATTCGTTGCACAAGCCATTGAGAATAATAGGTTGGTTGCCGAAATAGTCGTACTTTCGAATCACGATAGTGCAAATATTGCAGCTAGAGCCATTTGGATTGTCAGGAAGCTAGCTGAAACTTCTCCTGAATTATTATCAAAATATAAACCGATCCTTTTACATGACCTGACTCATTCTCCTTTTTGGGAAGTCAAAGCTGAATTATGTCACATTATCCCCAGACTTAAACTGGACTACGAAGAGATTAAGGGTGCCATTGCTTTTTTCAAAAATAACCTCAATGATAAAAGTAAAATCGTAAAAGCCTGGTCCCTGGATGCATTGTATGAATTATCGAAGATAGAACCCAAGATTGGCTCTGAAGTACTGAAACTTTTGAATAATGCACTTGAAGATGAAGCTGCGTCAGTACGGGCAAGAGCGAGGAATATTATTAAAAAAGCCGGTTCAAAAAAATCATAAACCACAAAGAGCACAGCGACACGAAGATAATTCGTAAATAGTAAGAATGTAGTTTTTAATTCATAAGCTGATAGAGGTGGCTTTTATTTTCCCCGGTTTTTGTGCTACTCCAGAATACGAACCACATCAGGGCCGGAAAATTAAGGAGACTGCTTTGTCCCGTCTAGACGGACTCCTCTCAGCGGCATGTCAGTATTTTTAGGCCAGCTACATCGACACGGCTCAGTGTTCGGTTTTGAAAATAAGGCTACGATTCAACTATTCGTCGCCGAGTTACCTAACGCCACAACGCTGCCGCAAAAACCAGGTTTACAGTCAAGCCAAGGAAACCAACCTCTGTAAATGGCAGTTTCCGTAATGCCGAGCGTTCCTATCTTGTCTCCAAACCCGAAGAGCGGGTAAACAAGTCCATTCCATAGCGCGTGACTTACACTAGTGACGTGCACTAACCGGATAGGTGCCGCAAGACACCCGCCAATAGCAGCAAGGGTAAAGGGCTAAGGACAGTTTCACCTCGCAGCCCTTTTCTCACAAAATTAGAAAACAAAACGCAACTATCTATTCGCTTAAACAGGATAATTTACCACAGGCAAATGACCCCACATCAGCAAAATAAATCTTTTACCTTAGCCCAAAAACTTTTTCAACGTTTTAGGTAGCCGGAGTTAGCGTATTATAGCGCGAAATGGGCTTTTCTTCGCCTTTCAGCATATAGTAGTCATCCTCATAAATGTTCCAACGGCATAGGTCGACCGGGGTAACTTCCGATGCGTTAATTTCTCCGACCATACCAGCAATTTCCAACCCGGCGGCGACGAGTTCCGAGCAAAAGAACTTGGCGAAATCTTCCTTGTTGTGAGTCGGACCCATTTTATCTGTAAAAGGCAGGTCATCCAACACATCCACGGCCGATTTGATCGCCTGCGGAATATCGTACGGTCGGCCTTTCACCTCATTGAACAAAAAGTTATAAAACTTACCGCTGTCAAATTTACTTTCCCATATATCCTTCCGCAACGGCAGCCACCAGATTTCCCCATCATATCCCAGTCGGTCGCTGAGGCGGTACACCGCGACGCCGTCGTGTCCGGTCGATTCGATAATTTGGTTGAAAAACCTACCGCTCTCATCTTCCAGTACCCTGGTTTGTAAAATAATCCCGACGTGCGATACTGTCGAACGAGTTGCAAACTTGATGATCTCAGAGAAATGCCCTTTACCGCCAAATGCGATTACATCTCCGGCTTTCATGTCCTGACGAACATCCTTATACTGCGTTAATTTAATTGCCATAATAATCTCCTTTCTAGAGGGTTTATGGTTGTGAACTATTCATTTACTAATGAACGAATCTTGAATTCGAATTGGAAGATTGTCTATAAAAACCGACCTATTATTCTTGAAGTAAATCGTTTATGGAGAATTTGTTATAGTAAACCGCTTGATTTGTTTTGCATAACTTCCACACCCACTCTTAAAATTCTATCTTAACCCAAAACCAAATTAATAATTTGTAATAAAAAAGCAAGCTTTTAAGAGCATTTTTAAAATTAATTACTATGGACAACCCCAGGAAATTTATCAATTTCCGCCAATTTATATTCTGCGTCGCAATTTATACTATTTCGGAGTAAGGTCATACCAATTTGCCCCGTTGTTTCTCTATAATTCTATGCGGTGCTGTTTTACTAAACGCCACAGCGCAGCCGCAAAAACCAGTTTTACAGTCAATCCAAGGAAACCAATCTGCGGTCCGTCAATGGCAGTTTCCGAAATTTACGATTTATGCTGTTTGCCAATGTGTGTAACAATCCACCAAATATTCCCAAAAGGATCTTTGACACCGCCATAGCGGTCACCATGTGGAAAATTCTCAGGTTCCATTACATGGGTAGCGCCTGCTGCAAGGGCTTTCTTGTAGGTAGCATCGCAGTCTTTCACGTAAATATACATCATAGCAGGCATTGGCCCGATTTCATCCATCGGCTCGCCCATCATCACGACAGAATCGCCGATCTTTACTTCTGCATGTTTAACGCTGCCATCCTCCCGGTAACTTAGATCGCCTCTTGATTCGGCACCGAACACTCTGTGGAGGAACTGAATAAGAGTTGATACGTCTTCTACGATTAAGTAAGGCGTGATAGTGTGCAGCCCAAATGGATTCTGATTTTCTGCCATGTTACTATTCCTGTACTTTATAATAAATGTACAGAAACGGCTGGCGAAAGGCAAGGGTAAAACCGCGAGGTTTTATGGAAAGGATCTGTCTGGTATTATTTATTTTTAATTTTCTTTCCCATCCTTTTTACATTTTCTTGGTACACTTTTAAATTGGAATCAAAGTTTTTTTCTCCGAGTTCAACGGCAATTTTGTAGTTTTTCAGAGCGAGTTGGAGTTCTCCTTTTGCTGCATAGCCATCACCTAAACCATCATAGACATTTGCAGCATTGGGATGATTGGTTGTGTTTTGCTGAAAGAAATGAATCGCTTGATCGGTTTTATCATCTCGAAGGAACATATAAGCTACCCGGTTTATGAGGCCCTCATTTTCAGGATTATCATCTATAAGAGGTTTGAGATCGCTATATGCCTCATCAAATCTTTCGCCATCGTAAAACAACTCTAATACTGCACTTAAATAATTAACAATAGGAAAAATCGAATAGCCTGCACTTGCTGATATCACTTGAAAATATTTTTTTAAACCTGGAAGTCCGCCTTCCTCGTCCGATTCAAAATGCTTCAGATTGCGCAGGTTTGGCAGAACTAATCTTGCCGGCATTGGATTCGAAAAATGTACTTCACGGTAAATATCATCCACCACTTTCCGAATATTTATCGGACCGACATTTGAGCAGACAATAATGGTTGTACTATCGTCATATAGAGCTATGTAAGTTGAAAAACCCCCCTTTCCGCCACTGTGTAAAAACAGCCTTGCATCCGGATTTCTTTCCAGCATATTTTGTGGATTTCGAAACCAACCATAACAATAGCCGGATTTATTCAATGTAAACATCTTTTGCGTTAATTCTTTTGATAGAAGTTTATTGGAGCGTAAAGCCTGGCTCCAAATATAAAGATCCTCAACTGTGGAGTGCATCCCTCTGGCAGCATAAGAAGTAGATTGGTCGCGGAATTCACCATCGTCAAATGTTTTAATCAGGCCCACAAATAATCTTCAAAGTTATAGTCTTTCGCTACATGATTTTCGACAAAGTCATTATCCGAAAATCCGGTATTTTTAAGACCGAGCGGAGATGTTATGTGTTGTTTCAACAATTCATCATAAGTTTGACCTGTAACTTCTTTGAGTATTACACCCAGCAGTTGAAATCCCAGGCTGCTGTAATAAAACTTGCTGCCGGGTTCATAACTAAATCCTACATCTCCGATAAGCTTTGCGTATTGTTCAGGTTGGTAAACCTTTTGGAAAAAATCCTCTTTTGTCAATCCTAAATCCATAAGTCCTGAGTAATGCGGCAGACCGGAAGTATTAGAAAGTAATCGATGAATAGTGAGTTTATCTCCTTTCTGTTTTGGAAAGTAGGGGAGAATATCCGCAACCGATTGTTCCAAGCTTAGAACCCCTTTTTCTACCAACTGAAGCACCAGGAGTGCGGTAAATGGTTTCGTAACCGAACCGATCTGAAATTTGGAATCTATTTGAAGTGGAATATCTTTATCGCGATTATACCAGCCATATGCTTTCTTGAAAATGACTTTATCATGTTTTGCTACTAAAACCGCACCATTAAAATTACTTTTCAGATCAAGAAACTTCCCTTCGCCGCGATATAAACTGCTTCCTTCTTTATGATACAATGATAACAATGAATCGAGATTCTGACTAAAACCATTTGTATGAATTATACAAAATAGCGCGACAAATAGAAGTTTGTATTTTCTCTTGCGAATCATTTGGAAATCCTTTCGTTTTTATTCCATGCTAAAATAATATATTGATGACGTCTAATGTGTGCATTTCCTCTTTGGATACAAGACAACTTTAAAAAAAGTTGATTTTTTCGGTTATTATGATGCCCCCCTTTTCCTTCTATTGAGAAAAAGGCTCCGAGGTTGTTATCCGGCTATTGCGGTACTTGCTCTCTACATAATCAATGATTCGAGAGGCAAATTCTTCATCAAAAACATTCTGCCCAGCTGTGCGCGTGAAGCAGTGAATTCCAAGCCAACTGTCCGTGAAGTAAAGCTCCAGGCTCGGTTTGTTGGTTGGATGAGAACGAGTTGCCCCTGCAAATCCAAGCGCCCCTTGATCGCGTGTCCACACTGTGACTACTGTCGGGCTCCAATCTCCCTCAAGCGCTAAGTCAATTCGTTGAATTGTATCCAGCGAGATTTCACGAATAATGGTTGGAATTTCTTTTGATTCAGTCATTGATATTTGATGATAGGATACTAATTAATTAGATCTTAATTTTCAATAGCAACCCGAAGTAATTTCCCCTCCTTTTAAAGGAAGAGTTAGGGGTTGTTGGAGGGTGTTACAAAATGCATCCAAAGATGATAAAATTGTTATCCTGAGCGCAGCGAAGGATCTCTTGAATGCAGTAAGGTTATTAAAATTAAGAGATTCTTCACTTCGCTTCGCTTTGTTCAGAATGACAAATTGTATGGTTTTATGCATTCTGAAAACATTCTGCACAGCATGAGAATTAAACCTATTTACATCAGATTGTCTGACCAATAAGAATACCTTTGAAATGCCTGAAAGTGCCCCATTCCCAACCACGTCTCACTCGGCATAGAGCCCTAAATTGTACAGCGCCAACTTCCCTCGAGTAAGCGGCACAGCAACCCAGCAGCCGCTGGGGGTGCAGCGGAAATCGAAATCCCAAAGGTGTTCTGGGGGATATCTGTGTGTTGGCAGGCGCAGGGAGAACAGCTCCCTGCCTGTTTCCAAATCCCACAACCGGACCGTGGCATCTGCGCTCACTGTGGCCAACTGTCGTCCATCGGGACTGAAATTGGCCCGATAAACTGTATTCTCATGTCCCACTAATCTATGCTGCAACTGTGCGTCCTGGGTGGAGTAAACCTCCACAACAGCTTGTCGCCCAACTCTGGCGAACGAGCGTCCGTTGGGGCTGAGGGTGGCCATGAAAAGTTGGTCGAAAGCTTGGGGGAATGCTCTTACCAGGGAAGGAGGATCGCTGCTGAGATCCCAGAGACTGATCTCCTGCTCTCCTGTTGCCAGCAAGCGATTTCCATCCGGATGGAATGTTACCGACATCACTCTTTTGCCATCGAACGGTTTAAAGAACTGTTTCTCTTCCGTACCAATTCCGAACAAACCTACCAGCCCGTCATTACTTGCTGTGGCAAGTGTCCGCTCATCAGGCGAGAAGGCGATGTAGCGCAATCCTCGTCTGTGACCTCGAAAGGTCTGTTGCGCCGTCAGATTCCCGTCAGGTGCAACTGCCCAGAGTCTGGCCGTGTTGTCAAAACTGGCCGAAGCCAGCAAATTGCCACTGGCGCTGAAGCAGAGGCATGTTACATGCTCTTCATGTGCCTCTTTCTGCTCCTCCAGCAAGTGTCCCTCCTCCGGACTGTAAAGACGCAACGCCCCGTTCGCAAAACCTACGGCTGCATACTGGCCGTCAGGTGAAATCGCTGTTGATCGAGCTTCTTTAGGTATTTCCACAAGACGCTGATGGGGGAGCGGGGCAATATCCCAGCGTCTCACTGTCCCATCATTGGATGCACTGAAAACTTGCACACCCTTCGTCTTTTCCTGCGGAGTATGAACAGCTATCCCTATAACTCCGGTACTGTGCCCCTCAAGAACCCTCAAGGCAACGCCACTGTCCGTATCCCAAACCCGAAGCGTGCGATCAAAGCTTGCCGAGACCAGCAGGGGAGCTTCCTCATCAGGCCTGGAGAGAACCTTCTTTGCTATGGGATCACGCGCAACAAACCCCAAACCGTCAACAAGATTCTCGTGTCCGGTGAAGATTCTTATAGGGCGACCCGACTTAACTTCCCAGAGCACGATGCGCTTATCCGTGCTGCTGGTTGAGATACGTTGCTCATCAGGGGTAAAAAGGACTCCATTGACATTATTGGTGTGTCCTCTAAGAATCACAAGACTTTCTCCCGTCTCTACATCCCAAATACGGGCCGTGTTGTCGTAAGAGGCGCTAGCAAGTCGTTTTCCGGAAGGACTGAAAGCCAATCCGGTAGATGTGGAAATCGCATTGGTATGACCTTTCAAATGGCGTATAAATCGACCTGTCATCGCTTTCCACAGGCTGACGTCATTATCCGGCCCGCCGCTAGCCAGCAACTTACCATTGGGACTGATTGCCAATGACCAAACCTCGCCGGGAGCCTTCCACGCTTGTAATTGCACAGCAGGTACATTATCCGAGGGCAGCGACCAGCGGATGATTTGCCCATCTTTCCCTCCCGTAGCAAACCACTCACCAGTGGGATGGAAAACAACATCGTGTACATCCTTATCATGCCCCTTCAGGCGCTGACGGAGCTCACTGCTTTCCACATCGAACAATACCACTGTACCTTTTTCCCCAACCACAGCCAACAATTGGCCATTGGGACTGATCGCGACAGAATACAAAATGGCATTGGCTCCCTGGTAAACCTGCCGTGCATTTCCACCCATGATCTCGACAAATCGGGTCAGGAAATTGCGGGCGTGGCGGCGTTCGAGGGGAATCTTCTCATCAAGTACCCGGCTTTGCGCGAGCATCTCCCTGGCTTCAGCATAGTCTTCTCCTCGAACCAGAAGAGAGGCATGGGTGATCTGCGAGTCGAATAGCTCCGATGTTCTTTTCTTTTCCTCATAACTGGCGCGTTCCTCCGCCTGTTGAGTTTTTATCAGTGCCTTCTCGGTTTCTGCTTTTGCCTCATCTGTCTCCTTCAGGGCTTTTACGGCTGCCTTACGCGCCTGCTCGGAAGTGGCGGTAAGTTGCTCTTGCAATTCTAATTGTTTCAGTGCGGATTGTTGCTGTTGAAGTTTCAGTGCGGATTCGGCTTTTTGCTGTTGAAAATAAAAGGAACCTCCGCCAAGAACGACGAGAACCAGGGCGAAGGTCGCGATAAAGACTACTAATCGAAAAACACTATAAGTCCGGCTCGCCTGAATGAACTGCTCGACGGATTGGAAGTCACCGCCATAGAGTTTTGCCCATTTGATGGTGGCGCTCTGTTTCCATTTGAGGGCGCGGGTGAGGTTGAAGCCACGCAAGAGGCTACCCAGATTGCCCCACCAACCACCTTCCTTTTCTTGCCATCGTTGGGCCGGGGGCAGCAATTCCCTGTAAGTGTCCGCCGCGTCAGCCTCCTCTGCGGTCCAATCTCTCAGCCTGTCCCACTGGCGAATCAGGCTTTCGTGGCTGATATCCAGTACCGTGGTGTCATCCAAGGGAACATGGGCTTGCGGCATGAGGAAACTACGATCTTCCCGTCGGAAGACTGCCGCCGCGCGTATGACTTGTTTACGGACTGCGTCTGTGGCCTCTCCCCCCGCCACGACTTGTACAATCGTTCTAAATTGAGTGGGCCGTCGTAGGTCCCGACGGTCCGCACCACGTTCGGTGAGAACGCGGAACAAAGATTGTGCCGCCGCTTGGTCTTGTTTCGGCAGTTCGTTGTAGGCTTCGTTGGCGTGTTGGGACAACGCTTCTTTCAAACCGCCGACCGCTTCATAGTCTTCTGAAGTCAGTGTGATGGAATTCGGTGTTTCGCTGGCCTTCGTCGCTTTGCTCCACATACGCATCAAGGCGTGCTGCATCAAAGGTAACTGGTCGGGATCCGTTCCCATGTCGTTCAGCAGGCGGTTAACCAGGCTTCCTTCGATGACTCCGTCGAAGACCCTGGCCGGTTCCTCAATGGCCAGGCGGGACTGCTCCCTCGTGAGGCGGGGGGTGAGAAACTGTGCGTCATTGACTGCTTCGGTGAGGTTCGGAAAGCGAGCGCAGCCCCCAATGAAATCCGAACGCATGGTGATGACAACGTAAACTGGCCATTCCTTCTGCTTGAAGGCGGCCAACAGGAGTGCGACAAAAGTCTCGGCTTCATCCGGTCCCTTGCCTGGTTCAAATCGGAAGAGTTCCTCGAATTGATCCACCAGGATGAGCAGGTTGTCGTCTTGGGCGAGCAGGCCTTCTTTGTTCAGAAAATCTACAATACTGTTTCTGCCGCGCTCCAGGGACGCTTTGAGAAATTCGCTGTCATGTTGATGACGGTCGCGTCCGGAGACGGCGAGCAGGGTCTTAGCAAGTCGCAACATGGGTTGGCTTCCCGGCCGCATATCTGCGACAATCCACCCGGCCCCGGCTGTCGCCATAAAGCCGCTTTCCAGCGCATCGAGCAGTCCCGCCCGCACCAGGGAGGATTTCCCAGAACCCGATGGGCCGACCACGCTGAGAAAACGCCACTGAGCCAGCAGGTCCACCAATACGTCAACCTGCCCTTCGCGGCCAAAGAAGATATCGATCTCTCCCCGTTGAAATGGGCGCAACCCGGGATACGGCGCCTCGCTCATCGTTCCTTCCTCTCTTCCAGCAGTGGCGTGAGAAAGGAATTCAGTCGTTGTTTATCCAGCCCCATTCGAAATGGAAGGATTTCCAGCCCCGGCATTCGCGTTGACACCTCCTGCTTTACCTCCGGCGGCCCATCGCAGATTCCTAGGATGCGAAGTTTCCGATTCCGCTCGGGAATGATTCGGCGGTAATAAAGAAGTTGCTTATCGACCCAAGTAAGTGGCGCCTCGCCATAGACGACGATCAATGCGTCACATTCACGCAGTTTGTCTTCCAGGTCTCTTCTGATTTCAGCGGCCTTGCCTTCGCTGTTTGGAAGAAATTTTGTCAGTCGGTCATCCACTTGATCACGGATATCTTCCGCGAGATTCCGATCGCACCCTTCTGCATTGATAAAGACAAAAGGTGCACTTTGAACTGATGGAGAAGAGGTGGGAGGGGTCGGCCGGGAGGTGGTTTGTACCACTCTTTGCTTGAAAGATTCCAAAGACTCGGCATAGACGGTCTCGGACTCCAGCAACTCGCGTTGATCTTTCGAGGCCACTTCCTCCACCACAAGAGTAGGGTCGCGCCATTGCAAAATCGGCAGATTGAGGGCTTTAGCCTCTTTCAGTTGCAGGCGGGTGTAACCTTGGAGAATCTCCGGCGGCGTCTTTCCCGGAAACTCTCCCAGGAGCTGGACAAACAACGTACATTGCTTCAAATCTTCAACGAGCGCCTTATGAAACGTCTGGCCTTCCAAGTAGCGCCGAGTGGGCAATGCCCGGATTTGATCATCTTCCATGTAACGTCGAACCTGATCGCGGCGGAGGTCGAGGTCGTCAGTCACCTCCGCGAGATAGACTGTAGCTTTGGGTTCTTCAGACGCACTCGGCGTCTCCTTCGCCATGGTTTTCAGTCGGTGACTGATGTCAGAGGCCAAATCCTCAACCCGTCGAATGTAATTGGTTTTGTGCGGTTCCGGCGCATCGATTTCTAGGGCGCGTACTCGGTTGTTGTCTTTGTCAAAATACCAGAAGCGATACCCAAGGATATCCGCCAGTTCCTCAGTCGTCTCCTGGTCCTTGTCCGGGGGCTGCAAGTCAACCACGAAGATCCGTTTGCCTGACCCGTCCGGAAGCTTCTCAAAGAAAAGCTCAAGCTCCTGAATACACCATTGTGAACCCAAATAACCCGGTGACATGACCAGCAGAATCGTGGCCGAGTTTTGCACCTTTTCGTGGATCTCTGGAGTGATTTCATCGTTACCATGGAGGTTGGTTTTATCCCACCAGATTGAGACGCTGTCTTTCCGTCTCAATTTTCGGTTCACCAGCAGACACAGGTTCGTCACCAGCGTGCTTACCCAACCCTCTTTTCCAAATACCTTCTCATTGTCCACATGGGCATAGCTCAAGAAGATATCGTGTTCAAACCTCTTAACAAAAGATGTTTTCGAATTAAACATTTGAAATACCTCCATACGCCCACACTTCCGACTTCCGCCTTTGTAAAAAAGGGGAAAACTTGTCGCAAACGCCTTATCTTTTAGCTTATAGACTAGCAAAAAATAATTGATGATGTAACGTTAATGTAAAAATCTTTTTTTATGATTTCAAGCAATAATCATGGCAATTAAAATTACTCAATTCATTAACGGAGGCGATTCCCACCCATAATTTACACGCATGTTTTAATCAGATGGGCATTGAGCTTTCGCAGCCTGGTAGCTTCAAAGCTCAACCGCATAAAAAAAAGTAAAAGCTGTTGAGGGCTAACCATTTTAATAATTGGAATTGTGTGGAGTTAAGATTTCTCTCCCGCCAGGCGGGATCGAAATGACATTTATTCAGGAAGAGTCTAACAACACCCCCGCCATCATAAAAATAAGTGGATTCCGTATTTATTAAATCATTCCTGCCGAGTCCATTCAAGTTTCCAGCTGTTTTGTTGCATACTGATATTGGCTAAACAGACAAATCCCCGTAATTGATCTCATTGTGATGCTAAAAATCCACCTATAATTGCCAGAATTGGTTTCAACTTTTTGTGAATCGGATCCACATCGACTCCAAAATTCTCCAAAGCTGTTGCTCCAAGCAAGAAAAGGGAATCCTTAGGAGCAAAAATCATGGACAAGGAATAGAGCCCTCGAGACCTTCAATTTGAAAGTCGCAAAAGCCAAGTAGTCTTGTATCCTGTCGGCCATCCGCAAGTATCAAATTCCCTTTAACTACCGGCTCTATACCAATTCTTTCAAGATAATCTTCCGGGACAAAAGAGTAGAGAGCTCCTGTATCTACCCAGAATTCTTCTTCAAAGTGTTGTTTCGGGTTCTTGCTGTTTGAGACTCTTACCTTCTTTTTGAACATGCCCATTCAATTTTTCCTTGCCGCTTACTTTTGTAATCCCAGATAGTAGGATTTTATCTGAATTATTTTTTTTCAGACTGGATTTTATTAAATATAAAAAGACGATAGTTGGTTGGCAAGCAAAAGGTTTGTCTAATGACATTTATTCAGCAAGGCCCTAACAACACCCCCCACCATCATAAAAATAAGTAGACTCAGTTATCAATAAATCATCCCTGGCGAGCCCATTCAAGTCTGCGGCTGTTTTGTCGCATACTACTATGGGTTGATTCCGCACTAGGACATGACCCATGCCATCATCCAGGTATTCATCTTCACCAAAATAGATGGCGGCTTTACCGGTAAACACGCAGGGACTTATAATAACAGTATTTATATCAGCAAGAATTAGGTATAATTGTGATGATAGGATTCAGTTTAATTATATTGTAATTTTCAATAGCGTCCCCAGTAATTCCCCTCCTTTTTTTTAAGGAGGGGTTAGGGAAGGTTGTGACAAAAATTCAGTTTGAGAACTACCAAACTTTCATCCCCGAACGCTTACCCGATATAAATATTCGGGTACAAGTTTATCGGGGATCTTTTTATTAATGATCCAAAGAAATATCTTGACATTCGCTGTCACATATTGTATTTAATGGCTGATAAACTTTTAATTTAACTTTATTGGACATTTTTCTGACCCATAAACATTTTTGATAATTAAGATAGATTGATTATTTTCATGGACTTGAATAACATGAACTATTGTTTTATTGGACAATACAATTGGCCAGTTACCAAAATAATTAGGTCTGATAAACTATTGTTAGACAGGGCCCTAATCGGCGTAAAATTTTCTGAAAGGAGACTGGCATTCATGGCGACTTTTACAACTGACATCGAGGTTGATGCCCCTGTGGACGACGTTTGGGAGGTTCTGGTCAAGATTGACGGGAACTCCAAATGAGCAGTGCGAAACAGGGTCACCAAGAGCAGCGACTCTCCCACTTCACCATTGAAAGAGCTGCAGACGCTATTCTTTGGATTGACACCGATTTTCGTCTTTTCCGCGTGAACGAGGCCGCGTGCCAGCTGTTTGGATACTCACGGGATGAGTTACTCTCCATGACAATTTATGACATCCTCGTCGACTACTCGGCAGAAAGAGGGGCGAGGTATTGGGGGAGGCTAAAGAAAATGCGCATGCACAACTTCGAGGCCGAGCATCGCAGAAAAGATGGTCGTATTATCCCCGTAGGCGTCACAAACAACTTTATCGAATTCGATGGCAAGGAATACATTTGCAGCTTCGTTCGCGATCACGCCGAGCGCAGAAGAGCGGCGGAGAAATTAGAGGAAAACAGGCGATTCCTCTTGGAGGCGCAGCGGGTCGCTCATCTCGGTATCTGGGAGTGGGATATTGCCGAAAATGTCGTCACCTGGTCCGATGAGCTATACAAGATTTATGGCCTGAACCCTGAAGAATTTGGGGCATCGTATGAAGGCTTCCTGGAACGCATCCATCCTGATGATCGGGAACGTGTCAGAGGTCTGGTTGATGGGTCGTATCAAAACCGCACGCCGCTTGACTTCTATCACCGAATCGTTCGTTCGGATGGCACGATTTGCACGCTTCACGCGCGCGGAGAGGTTACTACGGATGAGGCCAATAATCCCATCCGGATGGTGGGAACGGGACTGGATGTTACGGAGCTTGTAAAGGCCGAAGAAGAGATTCGCAAGCTGAATGCTGAACTAGAACAGCGTGTGCACGAGCGTACCGCAGAGCTCGAAAGTACGCTTCGCCGGCTCAAAGAGACCCAGAATCAACTGGTGTTGCGGGAGAAGATGGCGTCGCTCGGCAACCTCGTCGCTGGCGTGGCTCACGAGATCAACAATCCGATGGGGGCGGTCAAGAGCGCCTCGGATGTTTCGAGACGGTGTGCCCAACAGCTGAAAGAAATCATTGAGCAAGGAAGCTCTGCGCAGGCCATCTTAGACAACAGGCATTTTCAAACGGCAATAAGACTGCTTACGGAAAATGCCGAGATCGCAGTAGAGGGAAGCGATAGAATTACGAAAATCATTCGAAGCCTGAAAACTTTTGCCCGACTGGACGTGTCGGAGCTCGACAAGGCCGACATCCACGAGGGACTCGAGAGCACGCTGACCCTGTTGCATCACGAACTGAAGAACAAGACCGAGGTGATAAGAAACTATGGCGATGTTCCACGGATCTATTGTTATCCTCAGGAGCTGAACCAGGTTTTTATGAATCTTCTCTCGAACGCGATTCAGGCGATTGAGAAAAAGGGCACAATACGGATCAAGACCTCGACGGACGCGGCCAACGTCTATGTCAAGATCACGGACACGGGAAAGGGGATCCCGCCCGAGAAACTAAACAAAATCTTCGACCCCGGTTTTACAACCAAGGGAGTCGGTATCGGAACCGGCCTAGGCTTGTCGATTAGTCATAATATCATTCAGAAACACCATGGTAAGATAGCCGTGGAGAGTACAGTCGGCAAGGGAACAACGTTCACAATTACTTTGCCGACTGTTCCTAGAACGTAAAACCAAAGTTTTACGAACACCTCGCGGGGCGGCAGTGGCCAGTTGGGACGCACATCAACTTGGTAAAGGTATGAACTCAGAAATGCATATCAGATCTGGAATTCGTTTGCCTCCACCGGTTATTTACCTGGCCGCGCTTTTAACCGTGATTGTGCTCAACTCTCTATGGGCTATGTCGCCTTGGCTTGGCTCGTGGAGATACATCGTCGGATCGCTCCTTATCGCTGTAAATCTGCTGATAATGCCTCCTGTACTCCCTCGCTTTCACCGAGCCGGAACGACGTTCGACGTTCGTAAAGCCGCTTCGGTTCTGATTACAGATGGCCCCTATAGGTTCTCGCGCAATGCTTCCTATGTGTCGCTAACTTTCTATTTTTGAAGACTTCTTTTTGGTTAAAATGAACTTGGTAATGTGACGTTAATGTAAAAACCTTGTTTTATAATGTCAACCAAATAATCATGGCAATAAAAATTACTCAATCCATTAACGGATGCGCTTCCCGACCATATCTACACGCATTTATGGAACAGAGGGATTAGTGTGTTCATAGCCGGTAGGTTATTAGGTCAGTCGCTTTAAAAAAAATAAAAGCCGTCGGGAGCAAACCATTTTAATAGTTGGAATTGTGTGGAGTTAAGATTTCTCTCCCGCTAGGACGGGATTGAAATGACATTTATTCAGGAAGCCCTAACAACACCCACCGCCATCATAAAAATAAGTGGATTCCGTAATCAATAAATCATCCCTGCCGAGTCCATTCAAGTCTCCGGCTGTTTTGTCGCAAACTGCTATGGGTTGATTCCGCACCAGGACATGACCCTTGCCATCATCCAGGTATTCGTCATCGCCAAAATAGATGGCGGCTTTACCGGTAAACACACAAGGCCCGTCATCCGGCATGGGATCTTTTATGTCACATATTTCAACGCTTTCGATGTAGATCAATTCGTCGGTATCGTATTGTTTGGGATCAAGAACACGGTAGGGGCGCTTGGCCCTCAATTCTATCGTGCCGAATCCAATATCTGTTATTCGTTTGATGTAGTCGTTCAGAGGCAGCGCCCCGGTAAGGCATAGCGCACGCAGTCTTTCGTCGCTCCTTAAATGATCGGGAATGGATGATTCGCAAACCGGATCCGATAACACCAGTCTTCCGCGAGGCTGCAGCACTCTGTACATTTCCGCCAGTGCTTGAATGAGATCATTTTCAGTAAATATGTTGAACAAACAGTTTTGCGCCGCCACTTCAATAGACTCATCCTCAATAGGAAGCGATAGTGCATCGCCTTTACGAATATCGATAAAATCGGCTTCAAACCAGGAATTGAGCCGCTCCGCTTCCTGAAAATTTTCCCGGCAAGCTGTAACCATTTCATCGACTACATCCAGGCCAATGACGCCGCTGTTCTTGCGGCTAAAATAAGAAAATTGCAGCAGCTCCATACCGCCGCCAATGCCAACATACAAGATCGTCGGATTGTTTACCAAATCACGCGGGTGCACCGTACTGCCGCAGCCGTAATTCATATCCAGCATCTTTTGGGGAATTGATAGTCCGGACAGCTGCCAGATAGGGGAGGTTGTGCAGCAAAGTCCTTTATCCGGATTTAGCGCGGCTTCTTTATATACGTTTTTCGTGGTTTCCAAGTAGGTTTCCATTGAAACTCCTTAAAATATTAAAATAACCATTCAGCCAATAGCTTTTAGCTTACTGATGAGATTGTTTATCATTTTTTTTCTATGATTTAAATGAGCCATAATCACTTAACCATCTTTTGTCATCAGGCAGCCAATTTAACAATCAGTAAATTTAATAAACAATGGCAAAACCTTCTTACCAAATATTCAGAGTCCTAAATTTCTCACTTAATTTTACCTATCCCGAAGCGTCGGGATGCCAATAGCTAACAGCCAATTGCCAATAGCTGAACAGGTACAAATTAACTGATACTAAAATAAGCCAAAGCGCTGATGCCGGCAGCTATTGGTAAAGTGAGAACCCAGGACAGGACAATGGTTGAGATCATTCCCGTATTAATCGTTCGATTAACAAATCCGATTCCGGTGATTGATCCGACGGATACATGCGTCGTCGAGACCGGGAAGGCCAACACGCTTGAAAAGATAACCAGGAAACTGGTAACGAGCAAAGCGGTTAGTCCCTGTCCGTCATTAAATGTACTGATTTTTTTACTCATTGTCATCGCTACTTTTTTTGCATTGAGGAGCCCTCCGATAGCTATGGCAATAGCGACAATCATCATGCTCGATGGTATTCCCATCACTTGTAATCCCAATAACAATGCGACGATCTTCGGTGTATCATTTAAGCCTCTGGCAAAACTGACAGCGCCTGAACTGATAAAATGTGCAACATCGACCATTTTTTGAAAGCGAATACCCAGTAGCGATCCTGAATACTTTTCCTGTCCGTTTCCCTCCGAGATGCCGAATTTTAATTTCGTTGAAGTATCTACTGCCACACCAGATGATTGAACAACTGAAGGAACGGCTTGGGTCTCTTTGCGAATGAAAGCAATCGATTGGCAAGTGATGCCAAGCTTTAAGCGTACGAAATGAAAAAGGATATATAACATGGCAGCCAGGGTTAAAGCGATGAATGGGCTTAATAATAATGGCAGAAAGAATGTGCTGCCCAGTTTAGCCAAGTTCACCCCGGCCGATGATGCCATCATCCCGCTACCAACCAATGCTCCGGTGATTGAATGGGTTGTGGAAATAGGATAGCCGATGAACGTTGCAAGCAAAACAGTTGCCGCTGCCCCGATTGCGACAGCAAAAATAAATTCAGGCGAAATAACCACGGAATCAGGCACCAACCCTTTGCCGGTAAATTTATTGAGGAGCATTTTGGCCAGAAAGATAGAGCAAATACTGCCAGCAAAAGTGGTTATTGTTGCCCAGGTAATTGCAGTTTTATAATTTGTCGTATCGCTGCCAAATAGCGTTGCTACACCTTTGAAATTATCGTTGGCGCCATTGGCGTAGGCGAGAAAAACAACTCCGATTATAATGCCGATGAATAACAGACTCAAACTAAATCTCCAAATAAAATCTTCTAAATAATCCTTTGCGTCTTTCTCAGTAATTGACACAATTAATTTTACTAATGGAAACTTAAAAGGCCCGGTAGATATTCCTTCTGTTTTAACTCATTTTTCGGATGCGCAGAAAATAAGCTCTCTCCGGTTTAGTAAACGTGTACCAGGTGTTGTGTTTGGAATCCAGTGTCATAATCAACCTTCATTCGCTTTCTGATGAATTCTTGATTTTACTTTTCTAATCGTTGACCAGGTGCCAAAAATAACAAGAAAAGCTACAAAAGAATAAACCCATAATGGAACATTTTTACCTGCGATAATAAGGTACAGGTAGGCCGAAATAAAGAAAAAACCGGCCAGCAGGGCTGGTAGAATAATCGATTTTTTCTTACGGTAGTTATTGACCAGCCAGGCTATGGATACTGAAAAAAAAGGGATTGTACCGACATATAAAGCGCCAAAAACAATCGGGTTGACTCCATATTGCTCACCGAGACCCCAAAACCATTCTTTGAGAGTTGTCCATTCCATCCGGAATTAGCCTGCTATTTCCCCGCCACAACTACTGCCGGCACCGGCTGTGCAACCGAAACAATGAGCTGCAAACCTGATATTACGGCTCATCATATCATCATAATCGAAATTAAAGACCGTGCTTAGGATACCGTTATAAATCTGCATTTCCAGCATTTGATTAAAATCACAATCAAAGATTCTGCCATCATAACTGACGCTTATAAGAGAACGACACATAATTCCCTCAGCAGCAACAGGATTAAAAGCGTTCACTAGTTTTGTCATATATTCTTCATAGCCGCCGAATTGCTTTAACTGGGTCTTAAAACGGTGGATGGGCATATTTGTGATGACGTATAGCTTGTTAAAAACGATCCCAAACTTGTCCAGCAATTCCCGCTTGAAATCAGCCTCCAAACTTTCCTGAGCAGCCGGCAGAAAAGCGCCGACGGGATTGTAAACCAGGTTCAAATTTAAATTTGTACCTTCTTTTCCATATCCCTGTTTATTGAGCAATTTCAAGCTTTCGATACTTTTTTCGAAGACACCTTTGCCACGTTGTTTATCGGTGAAATATTCCTGGTAGTAGGGGAGTGAAGAAATAACCTCAAGTTGATGCCGGGCAAAAAATTCGGGTAAATAACCTTTAGATTCTCCTGTTTGCGGATTGCCATCTGCGATTACGGTCAGATTATGCCGGACCATTACATTCTTGTCCATTTTGCGGGCTTCAATAGCCATATAATCAAAATGTGGACTCAATTCCGGAGCGCCGCCGGTGATATCCAGGTTTTTAATCGTATCATGGTTTTGCAGGATTTCCAGGCATCGATCGACTGTTTTGAGGTCCATTTGCTCGGTGCGTTTTGGACCGGAGTCAACATGGCAATGCAAACAGGCCTGGTTGCACAGTTTGGTAATATTCACCTGCAATGTCTCAATCGAAACTGGGTTCAAGTTCAATTGATGATCTTTAACCAGTTTTTTGAAATTGAACTTGCTGTCTTCGTGAGCTTCAACTTCCGGCGTTACGATTACGGGTTCACCCAATCCATGTCTCCTTGTTGTTCAATTATCATAATAGATTTCTCGTCGTAACTCCTCGAAATAACAATAGAAAATTATTTTTTACAAGTTTCATTAACAAGCATAATTACAGTGCACCGGTTTTCTTCATCACGTTTTGCATCTGGACGCCATGCACCAGTGTAATCCCGGCCTCCATCGCTCCGGCCACGTGAATGGCTTCAGTCATCTGCTCGGGGTTAGAGCCGGCATCCAGGCAAGCGGTTGTAAATGCGTCTATGCAGTATGGGCATCGTTTTGAATGCGCCACTGCCAATGCAATTAATGCTTTTTCTCTTTTTGATAATGCGCCTTCTGTACTGGTCGCGGCATTATAATAGGTGAAGAATTTGTCCATCAAATCACTGCTGAATTTTCCAACTTCGCCAAAGCGTTTTAAGTCATCGGACTCAAAATAATGCATTCATTTTCTCCTTCGGATTATTAATTTGTTGCTTCTTTCATTTCGTTTAAATCCCAATTATACTTGGTGTGTTTCACTTTCCATTGTTCCGGATTCAGCTGAATCTCACTTGCAATTTCCTCAGGTAAAAATCTGGAAATGAATAGAAGCCTTTCTTCTTTGTTGTCACCAAAATCTTTGTCAAACCAATCGAATATTTTAGAAATCCTTGCTATCTTTTTTTCGCTATCGAAAACATTTTTATTTGAATCCTGCAGAAATCGGTTTCCTTGCCGTTCTAATTGTTGGTCTAGTTTATCGCCAACGAACGCCTCGTTTAGAAGTGGCGGACAGCTGATAGACGCACAAACCAGGGCAAAGTGAGCGCGGGGTTCATTAAATTCTTTTCTGATAATTTCGTGCTCAATTTTATTTAATGAGTATTTCTTTTTGTTGATCTCAATGAATTTTTTATCCCAAACTGTCTTTTTGAGAACTGTTCCTATTACCAGCCCGCCAAAGTGTAAATCGTTAATGGATTTGAGTGGATGATTATCGCAGATTACCTTTAAAGTAAACGCATTATAAGCGTTGATCCAAAATGCCAATAAATCGTTTCTATCACGAATCGTATCCGGATTCGTCTCCGAGAGTTGATTTATAGTTGCGTTTAGACCAGGATCTGAGCATAACCCTGAATAGTTCACAAGTCCGTTTTGAACATGTTTTTGCAGCAGATTGGTGAAGTTCAAATTCGATTCACTGGCATAAGTATAGCTGGATAAAAGAGCCATTGCACAAATAAAAAATAAGTTTCGGGTAACTTTTAAATTCAAACGTATTATCCTTCCGCCACAGGTGATCTAAGTTTTTTCACAAATTGAATCATTGCATAGTTCATATGGGTTTTGTCTGAATCTGCCCATTGCAGTAATTCGTCTTCGGTGTCGATATCTGCGAGTATCGGCAACTCATAAACAGATAGATTTTTGTCTTTGGCTTTTGCCATTGTTTCCTTAAAAACAAGATCAGAACTCCATGTTATCCCATTAAATAACTCTTTGTTGACCGTTTTCATTCCCAAAAGATAATATCCACCATCCGGGCAGTGACCGATAACCAGGTCATGGATATCAAGCGCGTTTTCTGCCTGCTTGATTATCTCTCCGGATAGATCGGGAACATCTGTTCCTATAATAATGGCCTTTTCCGTACCGCGATCAAAGATAGTTTGAAATGCGTTTTTAATTCTCTCACCCAAATCATCGCCTATTTGTGGTAAAAGATAAAAATCCGAGCCCTGCCAATTTCTTATGGATTCAGCATCTTCGCTGTCAGCATAGAATAAATTAATCGTCATCTCCGGTTTTAATTTTCTGCAGATTGCAAAGATATGCTCGCAGCAGATTCTATAAAATTCTGCAGCAAATAAGTCACCGATTGTACTCGCGAGCCGGGTTTTCACTTTTCCCCGGCGCGGATAGCGTGCAAAGACAATTAATGATGTTCCTTGCTGGAGCGCTTTTATCTTTTCGTATTTCAAATACAATTGATTGCCGCTAACTCCAAAATAATACAGAAGAATAAGCCAAAAGTTATGGATTTGCTGGCGCAGAATTCCATGCTTTAAGAAACGGCGGGCGGAGGTTTTTACTTTTCCCGGGAATGAATGTAATTTTGTGATTTTTCTTGACTTTCGGAAGAAGTCCACATCTTCGAATAATCTCCATTTAGGAAATCCGCCAATGCTGTCATAAAACCTGCGGCGAACCACAATACATTGATCTGCAAAACGTGAGAAAACAAAATCGAATTGGGTGAACCAGCCATAGAAATTCAACAGCCAGTGATCGTGGTCAAATGAAAGGCGGAAGGTACCGATTTGTACTGACTGATCTGCAAATTGTTTATCAATGATCTCAAAAGCATCAGGAGGAAGCTGCGTATCTCCGTGTAAAAACAGGAGGATAGAACCGGAAGCACAGGAAGCCCCGACATTGCTTTGGATGCCGCGGCCTCTAGGGGAGGAAATAACTTTACAGTTCAGCTCTTTGGCAATTCGGATTGTTTTATCCCAGCTGCCACCATCAGACAACAATATTTCTGCTTGTTGATTTGCAGCCCGAATGCTGTTGATGCAGTCGCCAATGGTTTTCTCTTCGTTCCAGGTTGGGATAATGACTGAATAGGTTGTCATGATTTTCTTAATTGAATTTCCTTTTTCTTCATGTTAGATGCTGAGTGATAGTTAAAGTAACAAAACAAATAGTGTAATCAAACAAATAAATTTTGGAGAAATGAATTTAGCCACGGATTAACACGGATTTAACACTGAAAAAAAGAAGTATTACAAAACCACCCCTGACCCCTCCTTATTAAGGAGGGGGAATTCCTCCTGTTGATGAGATTGTTGGAAAACTCAATATCTAATGAAGAAAATAGTAAAAGGAATTATTGTCATTCAGTAGGAATCTTGTTATGGTTTATGTAAGATGAGGGGAGGTTAGGAGGGGTAGACTCCAACCTGTTTTTGGATTTACCCCGCCAAAAACCCTCACAAATGCTTTTCAATTTTCGCCAACCAAACTAAAGCGTTGTCTAATTCCGGATGACCATGGGGGAAATTAAATTGGTAAATTTCCACCGCTTTTTTACAAATTTGGTGTGCATTTTGAACTTTTTTTTGATCAAAATAAATTGCAGCTAAGTTACTGTAAGCTTGTGCTAAATGCCAGTGTTTGGGATCGAGAGTTTCCTCTCTTATTTCTATGGCTTTCAATTGAAATTTCAGCGCCTGCACCAACTGACCTGAATTTCGATAAATCACTGATAAGTTATTGTAGGATTGTGCTAAATCCGGATGTTTGGGATCGTGGATTTCTTCCCTGATCTCTATAGCTTTTAATTGAAATTCGAGTGCTTGATCCAGCTGATATAAATCGTTATAAATCATTGATAAGTTGTTGTAAGAGGTCGCTAAAGCAGGATGTTTGGGATCGTGGATCTTTTTATGAATCTCAATAGCTTTCAATTGAAATTTCAGCGCATGATCCAATTGACCTAAAGGTTGATAAATCATAGATATATTATTGTAAGAGCCTGCTAAATTCGGGTGTTTGGGATCGAGAATTTCCTCTCTTATTTCTATGGCTTTCAATTGAAATTCCAGCCCTTGTTCCAACTGACCTAAATCTCGATAAATCAAAGATAAGTTATTGTAAGAGTTCGCTAAATCAAGATGCTTGGGATCGAATATCTCTTTCCTGATTTCTACAGATTTCAATTGAAATTTCAGCGCCTGTTCCAGCCGACCCAAATATAGATTAATCGCAGACAAGTTGTTTGATAATGAAGCCATATCTTGATTTTTGTCGGGAAAGTTCAGCAAAATGGCTTCGGCAAATGGTACATACTCAGCTTTGCCCAGGGGGTTGGCACTTGGCTTAATATTTAGTTCCAGAATTAGGCTTTTAACTAGGTGTGCACAGGTCTCAAAAGTTGGTTTAAGCCTGTGCCTGGTAACTTCCTGGATAACCTGGTGCATAAAAACTTTAGCATCCTGCTCTTGCAGCCAGCCCTTATCTCTTAGTAAATTGAGTGCATCTTTGCTTTCCAGTTTTAACCAATCGGCCAGTTTTTTTCTTTCTATAAAAACAGCCGGCAATACCGACAGGTTAGCCAGGATAAATTGTTCATCCGCGCCGAGATCGGATAATTCAAATACCTTTTCCAGGTGTTCAAAAAAGCGCTTGTTTTCTTTTCCTTCATGCCAGTCGGTGGTTACTGTTTCCGGTACGACTTCATTCAAATTAAAGCCAACCTCGGTTAATTTCTGTAACAGTTCTTTTATTTCCAAATCGCCGTTCCTGGCGGTTTTGGCCAGCAGTTCCACAGTCAATGTATGCAGTCCGGTGAGCGCAACAATTTTTTTCAACGAATCTTCATCTTTTTTACCGTTATAGTGCTTCATAAACAGATCTTTGCATTTATCGCTGCTCAGAAAACCCAGGGGGTAGACTTCAAATTCAGGTAATGTCAAGCGGGAATTAGCGATGACTTTAATGGGCAACCCGCGGATATGTTGTAAATCCGGATCTTTGAGATTGTCGATATTATCGATGACCAGCAGGGAGTTCCAGGTTGGCCAGGTGATGCAGGATCTTGGCGAATCTCTCATCTGTGGTTTCGTTATCAGACATTGGAATGGCTTCGATTTGAAATTGCGTGGCAAAAGACTCTTTAAGACTGCCCAAATAGTTAATCCAGCCAAGAGCTGTATATTGGCTGCTGTTTTCCCAAAAGTAGTGGCGGCAGACTTCGGTTTTGCCAATACCGCCCAAACCATTCACCAACACCACCCGGTCTTTTTCTTTCAGCTTGTTATCCAGTTCTTGTAATTCTTCCTCTCTGCCAATAAACCTGGAGGTTTTTGGCGGTGGAATGGTCAGGATCTTTTTGTCTTTTGGGGTTTCTTTTTTGATGGCATCGAGTAGTTCGGGGACTGATATCTGAGTTTGACTTTGTAGCTCTTTCCTTTTCAAATATCCGAAATAAAGGATTAAACCTGATGTTAAGGCTAAGATTATATAACTGCCTCCCGCGAAAAGAATTTCCCCTGCACTGGCACTTAAATATTGCCAACTTTCTAATGGATACTGTTTTTTAACTTCTTCGCAGAAATTACTTATTTGCTCACCAACACTCAAAGTAGCTGCTTCCCGAATCCAAAAAACCACTAGAATGTAAAGAATGTAGTTTAACCCTTTTATTCTATACTTATACTCCAGAATTTTGCGAATCAGTTCTTTGAAGAATGGTTTCATAGGTTTTTTCTATTAATCCAGTCCCTTTTTATTTTCCCCTATAGTACATAATTATCGTGCCTCTGTCAAGAGTTTTTGGGGTTGTTAATAATAAGTAAAGGTGGGTGATTATATACTTGAAGCACACAGGCTAATTTTTTGCCTGTCGAAACTTCTTTTTCCCCTCGTCTCGCACTTGCAACAATTCCGAAATAAGAAAATCGATATAGTTATCAAGTTCTTTTTCACCTTCTATTTCCGGACTTAATTGCACTTCTCCGTTTTCCCCTCTATCGTAATCCTCCACATAAATATGCACAGAATTGAGGGTCAATTCACGTTTCTTAAAATCAAGTTTTATTTTAACAGCTGCCGTCTTTTTAGGCTTGGGATTTTTATCGATCGGCATTTCCTGGCTTCTGTCCAGGATAAAGGATTTGCTTTTGCTCAGGGTAAAGGATTTGCGTTTGCTCTTTTTGGGTTCATGCAATTCTTTTATTATATTATCAATCTTTTGCTTTATAGGCATGTTATTAATCCATTTTTTTACTTATCTTTTGCTAAACTAAATGCTCATGGATATTTTCGGCATATTCAATGGAAAATTTTACTACTGGCAATTTTACCTTCCAGTCCAAATTTTCACTGCAAGAGATTTTCAAACATCGCGTTTTGCTTTTGCTACAAGGAATGCCAGCACAGCCAAAATCGCACAAAGCGGCGCTATAACATAAACCTCCCAAAAATTTCCGGTGCTTGCGTTCAACACGACAACCCCAACCAGGGCGCCGAACAAAATCCACACACCGACTCGAAAAACGACGCTCGGAATCCAGCGCCCCCACATCCCGATTTGCCCTAACACTCCGATGGCGGCGATCACCGATCCACCCGAAACAAGCCAGATCGCCCAGGCCGGTGGTTTTGGATTGCCTTCTCCAATAGATTCTTGAAAAGCCCACGTGCCACCCAGCGCCCAATAGATGTGAAGCAGTGTGACTAGCCAGAATGTTCCGGATAGAATGAGTCCGGCGGTTTTCTGACGATTCGTAATCATGAGTTGGTTGCTCCTTCGTATTCCATTGTCAGGCTGCCTCTTTGCTTCTGCGAACGGTTCCACCAACTACCAGAGCAGCAGATAGTATCAGCAGGTTTTTGATAATGTACTGACCCTCTATCGTCGGTCCATAGGGCACATGCCCTGCCTGGAAGGTGACTTCAGAAAGGAGGATCAAAGGCATGAATGTCCCAACCATCTGTAAGGCTAGAAGCGCAATGGCGACTCGAATCGTTTTTTGAAAGAGAAATGTTATTCCAATCGTAACTTCCCACCACCCTATGATGATTACCCACAACTCACCATCGAATAACGGTAACCAACGAACCGTTGCGATGACAAGAGGTTCTGCCGGTGACAATCCAAGCGGTTTAAGAACACCAAACCAGATAAAGATGATTCCCAACGAAATGCGTAAGGCAAGGAACCCCCAGCGACGCATAAACGTCGATATTAAACGGTCAATCTCATTGAAGTTCATATTCTATATCTACCTTGCCTTCATCATGTGAATGAATGAGCGGCCTGACAAGAGTTTCAGCCGCAGCAGCCACACCGATCTTAAGGCAAGCTACGGAGTTCACTGATGGTCAGGCAAGCTGGAACCATCTCGCGGGTCACGAGTGTGGATTTCTACGGTCACACCGGTTTCGTTGCGCCTAGATTATAGTTCTCACCGCTTTTGTAGACCGAGACGCACTGATTTTCGTTCAAGCCGTTGATCACGTCAGGTGTGCTGCCGGCGATAGTCACCGTCACAGAGAAGGGACTCTCGTATTGGGTAAGGTCTACGTCATTGAATAAATTACCGCCCAGAGTGACGTCTGTCTCTCGCCCATTATACGAGGTAACCTTGAAGACTGCCTCATCATAAGCCGTGTTGTTTAAGATCATGGATGTCTCCTTTAATTAATATGTTGGTAACTTGAAATCAGAATAATATAGAAGTTACAAAAATGAAACGCAATCAAAAAAATTAACCCCAATCCGGATGCTAAACTGATGGAGCAAGCCAAAGAATGACTTTTATGAAAAGCCGGGATTAGTTGTCGCGCTCGTTTGCCTTTTTAGGTTGCATGCTACCATGCCTTAACAGTTTTCACATTTGTTATCCGGTTCATAATTAATGACTCCGCCACGATGGTCAAGTTCAACCCGGCAACATTCCAGGAGCATCTTTTTAATCAATTTACGACCTCGCTGAATACGTGATTTTGCACCCGACAAAGACAAACCCTGCTTTTGAGCAATCTCTTTTTGGGTCAAACCATCAAATTCAGCCATTTTGATAGCTTGCTGATAATTGGATGGGAGTTGATTGACCATTGGCAAAATACACTGGGCCAGTTTTTTTTCAACATCTTCTTCAATGTCTATTTCCTTTGCCATAACTGCTTCGTCAATATCTTCTTTTGGCCGCTGTTTGCGATAATAATCTACAATAACGTTTCGGGTTATCTGGTACATCCACGACAAGATTTTCTCTTGGTCTTGCAAGGTGTTAAGACGCTCGTAAACCTTGATTAAAACATCCTGGACAATGTCTTCCGCCATTCCCGGATCTTTTACCCGTATTAGAATAAAACGGTATAAAGTTGTGCGGTATGTTCTCCAGAAATGGGTGTTACGCTCACTGTTTTCCATTATATGAAATATACTCCAAATCAAAGTAAGTAACAAGCCGGTTTTTGAAGGGAACTTCCCGGATTGTTGTTATTCAAATATTTTGACTACTGACAGCCACAACTACCGGTTTGAGAAACTTCACCGCAACATGCGGATTTTTCCGAAGGTTCACAGCAACTTTCCTGTTTTTCAAGTGCGCAACAGTCTGGTGACATATTTGCCACTTGTTGTGATTGGCTGGCAAAAAAGTGTTGCAAATTTTCCGGAACTTCACCGTATTCAACTAATGCATCCGCTGGTTTTTGCGGCAATCCGTAAACTTCTTTCAGAAGCGCATCTACAATCATTGCCACGGGTGCTTCCGTATATTCCTGTCCTTGATAAATCCAAACACGACAGTTTGTCCCTTCTTCGCAAGCGCACAGGTCGCTGCATGAGTCGCACTGGCTCTCTTTGGTTTCAAGGGCAATATCGCGGTCATTAACCCGGATGGTTGGCGATGTAACAAATCGATGAGCCTGGGCTTTTTCCTCGGAGTCAATTAACACTTTGTTAACGTTTAACTGAACACCGGTTAATCCTAATGTTTGTTTAACAGAATCGATGGCAATATCAAGATTTTCATTTGTGCCAACACATCGTGTACAGGTATTCAAATCAAGGAAAAGAAAATCAACATCAACCTGGCAAGATAAAATTTGTTGTTTGGGTAAATCCAATGTTTTGGTTATCATACTTAATCTCCTATATTATTTTGATTCTTATTTTTCTCTTATGAGCTTTCTTCTATAGGAGACGTGATATTTGCAAAAGGACGCAACTTTTTTGAAAGTGACAAAGTGACAAAGTGACAAAGTAACAAAGTGACAAAGTGACAAAGTAACAAAGTGACAAAGTGACTAAGTAACAAAGTGACAAAGTGACAAAGTAACAAAGTGACAAAGTGACTAAGTAACAAAGGTACAAAGTAACAGAGTTGGGCTAAAATCGATAGCAGGCTGGCTGATGATCATTTTCAGCCGGAGAATTCATAATCAAATTCGTAATAATGTTTGCCGCTTTCGATTTTGATGGACATTTTTCCAGAAAGCCCAATTAGTTCGCCTGTCCCGGAATCTGGAACGACTTCGAGGACAAGGCGATTCTTGCCGTGACTCATAGTAGCAAAATGTTGCAAAACAAAGCTGCCATTTCTGCCCGATAAACTTCCCCTGACTTGCTCGATGGCAACATAACCAGCTGAACCCTTTACGGCTGTCATTGCACTCAGCATTTCGCCTTTACTCTTCGCCGTTAAATCGCCACTGAATATTTTATCAATCGACATTCGACCAAGATTGATTTCATCTTCGCCAGTTGCGTAAGTATCCAGCGGTTGAAGATTAACTTCAAATTCTCCTGTTGCTTGCATATTTTCTCCTGTTTTTAATCAATTCGTGAAACCTAACGTTATTTTAGTGCATCCGCCGTCATTGCATCAAATCTACTCTCCCAAATCAGGCAATGGCTTTGTAAAAACCGTATTAGTATGGGTATAAACAGTACAACTAACCCAATGGCCATCAGGTGAAACTTGTGGCCAAATCGCTTCTTCAGAACCGAAAGTAAGTTGCTTGCGATTTTCTCCATTACGATCGATTCGGAAGATTTGCTGGTGCCCATCGCTTAGGGCTGAATACAAAATGAAATTACCATCAGGGGTGAAATCGGTTCCTCCAAGTTCAGGGACAGCTTCATACTCCACAATTGAGCGTGGATTCGATCCATCTTCACCCACCAACCACAATCGCCGGTTGGTTTTGCTGACAGTTTCTTCCAACGCGAACTCATTGTGGGTTGGCGACCAGGAGGCGTGATTAACTCCACCCTTTATTTCCTTGACATCAAACGCAACCACAGATTGTGCCTGTCCTGAAATTGGATCGATAGTGATTATCCAAGGTTTATATCCACTTTTTCCGATGCTGCAGAAAACTAGTCGTTTGCTGTCCGGTGCCCAGTCGGGGGCCGCCGTTTCTGCACCAAAATCTGTCAACCTGATTTCTTTCCCACCACTTGAACTTTTGAGCCAAATGTCATCCGTAGACCCTACGGCACCAAATTTTGAAACAGGTGTTTGGCTACGGTGCGAATGGAATGCTTGCCATTTACTGTCCGGAGACCAAATCAGGGCATAATCCTCATGAAATCCTGTAATCTCAGGTTTAAGTTCACTCGTTGGGTTACCGTTTTTATCAACATCTACTGTGCCTAGATCCCAATTGAGCGCCCAGTCTGCCAAATGCCAATCCCCATACATTACGGAGATTTTAATACCCTCGGGATGCCAGTAAGCAAGGGACGATTGTTCACCCAAAAGCGGTTTTATCTCCCCACCATCTAATGGAAAAATACCGGTTTTCATAGATGTTGAAAAGTTACGCCAAAGGAGTTCGTTCTCCAGCATGCCGACAATATGATTATCACCTTTTTGATCAACCAAAAGGGTAAGGGCGCCGGTTTTTGTTGAAATGGCGTATATTTTAAGATTTCGATTTGTATTTGGCTCATATTTTCTTTCCAGTACCGGCGTTATATCACTGGCAAGGCTAATTAATATGTGGCCTCCATCGGGTGTATAGCAAATGCGCTGGCGTTGATAGGTTGCGTCGAGATTGTCTCTGATTGTTCGTATGGTTTTGTTTTTACGATCACACACTTTTAGTTCCATATATCCTGTCTCATCTTGTATCAGAAAAGCGATTTCCTCTTCATTTGGAGATAAAACCAGTGCCAGCGAATGGACATCAGGTACCATAAGTTCCGCTTTGGCTTGACTGGTATCTTTCAACCATATACCTTGCCGGCCATTATAGACAATAACATTATCACCTTTTGAATTATCACGAGTCGCATTAAGAATACGTCCTTTCGGATCAACTTTCTCACCCTTATAAACGTTGTAAGCCATAGGGCTGAACTTGTCATTTGTGACACTTTGGAAAACCACAACATCGCCATTATCTCCCCAATGCGCCGCCCAAGCCCATTCGATTTTAAGTGAATCAGACAGATTTGTACCTAATCCCGTTTCCAAATTATAGATTGATACTTCATATTCGTTTGTAATTGCAAGATGTTTACCATCGGGAGAGATGAGCGCATCTGCTGACATTTTATCCTCGTACCAAGTTCGCGGTTGGAAGGTATAGAGGTTGTGATTCTCATTTTTCTGGCAAGATTGCTGCAATAATGTGAAAAATAAAATGATGAATGTGATTGCTACTCGATATAAGAGACGATTACTTTGGTAATAATTTCGCATGGACTTTCCTTTCAGAATCACTAAATTAGAATGATGTATATGACCTACAAATTATTCTATGATTCTAGATAACATCCCAATCATTCGCTGTCAAGATATTTCTTTGGATTGATCATTAATATATTTTTCTAGGGAATATTTAGCTTACTGCCGGCAACAATAATTCCACCTCTGTCACCAATTGTAATACCCCCAAACCGGGATGCGAAAATTTCCGGTAATGGCCGATCGCCGGGAACTGATAACCAAAGTCGCAATAAATGACGTTTCTCTGCATCTTCTTCCCAATCAACAAAGCCGGTTCGATCGTGTAAAAGAGAATGATTGTGAACGAATTGCATATCCCCCTGTTTCAGCTTCATTGAAAAATGAAGCATTGGGTCATTGGCCAGATCGTCGAACAGATTAAGGGCTGCAACTTGCTGTTCTGTTAGTCGGGGAGCATCTTCAAAACGCTGAGCCGACTCTATATATTGTCGTTGATAAAATATGGTTAGATAGCCTTTATAGTCACTAAAGACAGGAATCAGCATATATGGTTTTTCTCCATCAGGAACTTCACCTCTCCTGTCGGTTGCTATAGGTTGTAATAACAATTCCAGTAAATCCGGCCTCCTTGTCTGCATCTCATTAAAAATCGTTGAGGCACTCACCAGCAGTGATTGACCTCCCGACTTGGCCGTTTTCAAACATAAAAGTCCGACAACATCGGCTGAATCCGTATGAAATGTTTGACGCTCATTCGTTTGGTAAATCCGAACGTTTGGATCATTGCCTTTAACACCTACATCACGGACATGGCCCAATACATGACCGTCCCGATTTTGAGAACGAGGATGACCAATATGACAGCCAATGCCGTAAAATATTGTTGCTGATAGTCGTTCACTGAAACGATGAACGGGTAATCCACGAAGCACAGCAAAGCTCCTGCCATGTAATAAATTTTGACGTATCGCTAATAGCTTTTTACCGAGAATGGGTAGATTAAAATCTTTTACTTCAATTTGAGCAATATCTTTATCAGATGAAAGAAGGTTTTTAGCTGCTGCTTCCAGCTCAGTAATTTCATCCGAAGTAATATCAGTCATCCATTCACTCTGGCGTTGAACCATATCTGCGCCATACCATGCTGAAGGTGACTCTTTTTTTGCCAATGTACCTGTCATTTACCCATTCTTTAAGATTGTTTATCTTGCATTATCGTTACCATCTCTGTAGTTTACCAGAAAAATTCTTAATCTTGGAACCATCCACAAGGGAGGTTTGAGGTCTGCTACAACGATTTGTTTTGCACATCGACCCCAAAAAACTGGGATCGAGTGCGAACACTTATTCGGTATATGACCGACCACCGCTACCTCATGAGCAACATTTTCTTTGTTTTTCTAAAATTGCTTCCTATTCGTAATCTGTAGAAATAGATACCACCGGAAAGCTCACTTGCATCAAACTGAATTGAATGACTGCCTGGTTGTTGAAATTCATTGACTAAAGTTTGAACTTCTTTTCCAAGTACGTCATAAACTTTCAAAGTGACAAAATTCGAAGTAGGAATTGAATACAAAATGTTTGTTGATGGATTAAACGGATTGGGATAGTTTTGTTTTAATTGATGTTCAATTGGGAAATCAGGATGAGCATCAATTGAACGTAAAAGATTTCACTGTACACATTGAATCATCATTAGAAAAATGAAGATCAACCCGATTACGACAGAGTGCAGTCGTAATTGCTATAATCAAACTACAATGGTATGTTTCACCTGCAATTATGGGCGTACCCACAAGTTTGATAAAGCTATGAAATGAATCATCCATTTGGCTGAAGCTAATTTTTAGCATACCTGATTCATTTGCTGCTGGTAATGAAAATTCATCTCCCACTTTTACAGTGTCTCCAACGTTCGAAAATATAACACCGTTTGTGGCTGTAATTACAACTTGGAAAGTAAGTCCTGTAACATAAGGGATAAGCGTGCTATCTAATCTGAATGTTAAGAAATCATTTGGACATTCGGCGTAACCCCGAACGTTTGGAAAAAGCGTATCGCACACAGCGACGTCAACAACGTATTCTTGGGCATTGAGCATGATCGGGCAAAATAGTAGAAAAAGTAGAGTAGGAAAAACGAGTGTTGATTTCTTACTAATCTTAAAATCTTTGCTCAAATTCTTCGTCATTTCTATGTTAAAACCTCCATAAAATTAGGATCGAGTGCGAACGCTTTTTCGTTAGGCGATACGTGAGCCGTTCGAATGTAGTTTGCCTGCTGCATAGAATGCCAATAATGCTGCGACAAGGGCAACCAGTGCAATGAATTCGGCGCTGCTGGAAAAGTGTGTGTGTGCCTCGGGAGTGCCAGGAGGAAGATGCTCGATGTTGTCAGGTGATATAAGTACGTAGTGGTGATATACGCTAAAGACAACGGAACCTATCATGGACATGCCAACGATCCAAGATCCTAAGACAGCGTGCCGAGCCCAAATAAGAATGCCGCCTAAAATAGGACCGATGAGAATAACTACGATTACGAAAGCGATCTTGATGCCAGAAAGTGCAATTTCAAGAGTTGTGTGCGCATCTCCATGCCAAATGTTTCCAACCAAATGAACCAGGACGAAGATCGTAATCAGAACCTTGATGACTGTTGATTGCATAGTGTTGCCTAAGTTATTCTATGATTTCTTCATAAGTGCCCAAATATTACATTTTTTCCGTTGACTTGCAAAGAAAAACTGCTAACTGAAAGAATAGCTAACTATATAATCCTCAAATACGGCTGCATATAAACAACGAATGTCAAGATATTTGTTTAGATCATTAATATGTTTCACCAAAAGTATCAAGGAATTACTTTGAAGCTTAAAATTCAAGTGTAAAACTTCAAAACCCTTGATTATAATAAGAGAAGTATTTAAAATTAGTATTCGTTTTATGAGAAGGATTCTTTTTTTGAAATGAGTAAACTGACAAAACTTTATCGTAATACCATTTTCTGGCATGCCATGAGGAAATTTTTGAGAGATCCTGAAGGAGTTATAAAAACGAAAAATAAGGTGATTTTCGATTTGATCTACGGCTGGGGCAACCAGAGATGGTCTGCTTTAGATGAGTATTTGATTTGTTGTTTGAAGCATGCATTGGAGTGTAATGGTTCCATTTTAGAATGTGGCTCGGGATTAACGACAATTCTTGTGGGAGTAATAATGCAGAAGTCAGGAAACACAATTTGGTCGCTTGAACACAGCCAAGCATGGGGTGACAGGACAAGAAATTATCTAAAAAAATATCAAATTAATTCAGTCTGTTTATGCATAAAACCCCTGAAAGATTATGGTGAATTTTCCTGGTATGATCCTCCTTTTAACTCGATGCCGGACAAGTTTGACATGGTTATCTGCGATGGTCCTCCGAGAGAAACAAGGGGAGGTCGATATGGCTTGCTACCGATAATGAGGAAAAAGCTAAAACCTAATAGCATCATATTACTTGATGATGCTGCAAGGAAAGAGGAACAAGCTACTTCTACACGATGGGGAAACGAGTTCAAAACAAGTTATGAAATTCAAGGCTCTAAGAAACCGTATATTCGAATTACAGTACCGAATATGGCTTTGCACCCGTAATATTTATCAAACAAATAAGTGTTTGTAATTGATACCATATTTCCGAAATCAACTTCAATTTATTTGCCTGGATAATTCATGTTTATCCGTAATGTCATTCAGGAGGAATCTATTTGGCTCTTTATTCTATACTTAATTTTGTAGCTTTTTAGATTATTTCTGACAGGATTGTTCCAGAATTACGACTAAGTATAATTGAGGCTTAAACTGGAGTTTATGAATTAACTAACTAATTAGAATGATTACACAAGATATCAAATCTTTAGCAACCGTGTAATCATAAAACCCAGGCGCCAGTTATTCATATCTGGACTGAGGTCCGCTCCTGCCAGGAACTGTGAGGGATTCATAGCAGCGCTATTCCCGACAAGTATTTTAAAAATATGACCGCCGGTTTCCAATTCGAAACCCATAGCCAAAGAATTGGAATGAACTTTATAGCCATCAATAGTCTGGTTCCATTCGGCGATAAAATTCCACCGGTTAAACGAAAAATAACCAATATAACCGCCTATTGCGGTTGTGCTCAACGTTTCTTCCCCGAAATATCGGCTGTTTCCTAGTTGAGAAAGCACAACCCCAACACCAAAGTGCTTATTCAATAAGCTATTTGCAATTAATTGACCGTAAAACTGGAAATTCTTGGAATCTGTTCTTGAGCGCTTGCCGTTTGCACCAAAGACTTCCATATTCCAACCGATTCCGCCCAAAAAGCCAATTTCAGTAGGTAGAGATTCACTGTGGATTTGTATGGTTTTATGCTTAATTGAAAAATCGAGATTGTCGTTGGTGTTGCTTCTGGCAAGTGTTATCACCATTCTATCGGAAGGGGCATACCCAAGTGCAAACCGATTGTTGATAGGGCCATCGATTCCATACAACTGATCAACACCTGCGGACAGGGGAGGGAGGAACCTGTGGGAGATTTCGATTTCAAGATCGCCCTTTTGCAAGGTTTCCGCGGTTGGTAAATTTAAAGCATGGGGGGAATGGAATAAACGAAGATCAAGCTTTACGGGGGCTTCAGTCCGCTTCCAACGGGGATTCCGTTGCTGAGCCATTAGGCTTAGTGGTAAAATCGAAATAATAATGGCAAAAAGTAAAAGTCTTTTCACAGGTCCTCCAAATTATTCTTTTTTGATTTTTTTCAAATAGAAATCCAAAGTTAATTTAACATCATCGCTAATTTTAAAAATCGCACCACGATTGATTTTGTAATCCGATAATTTTAAAGGGATTACGTAGCTAACTTTGTAACTATCCCCATCCACGATAACTTTTCCTATTGTCTCTAGTTCTCTTTCAACACCATGGATGGTCATTTTTCCATTAACTGTGATCAATAAACCTGTAGAATCTTTATCAACTTTGGTGATTTTTGCAGAGTACTTTGCATATGGATATTCATCGGTCTCAAGATAATTCTCTCGCATATGCCTGTTTCTCAAACCAATTCCTGTGTCGAGTGAATTCAAATCCACCTCAAAAAATATTTCGCTGTCTGATTTCATATCATCCCCGGTCCAGAAAACGTAGCCATCAATCTTTTCAGTAGTTCCATCAAAGCTACCAACTACAGGAGCTAAAGATAGAAAAGAGGGCGCTTTTGCAGTGAATTGTACATGGTTCTTTTTTGATTTGTCTACATGCAATTCATCAGCGATGGCAAGGTTTGAAAAAGTCAAAATGAATGCTGCCAATAAATATTTTCTCATTATAACTTTCCCTTTTTGGTTATTAAATAGTTCGTTAATTATAGGATTAAGAGTCCAATTAATTATTGAGAGCGCCGGCATCAACCCAATCAGCAATAGAATTGATAATCGAATTTGAAAGCGCCGGTCTGCCATTTGGCATACGATTACCAGAGATGTTTTGCCCTCTCATTTTCCTGATTAAATAACTATCCGCACTATTGCCAGGCTCGATTAATTTTAGTGCAGGGTTCCCAATGCTATTTACATTTACAATATTCGAATAAGCTAAACCTGCTGAAAGGTTTAACCCGAATTGGGGATTTGCGCCTGTATGGCATCCGCTTGTAGCACAGCTTGGTGTAAAAACCTGGGTTTGAATTTCCGCAAAGGTTAGTGCTGGAGAACCATTGTTGTTGTTATTCTCATTTGCTAAATCAGCTTCAGTTATGATTTTTCCTTCACATCCTATGAGAGCAAGAAACACCATTACAAGAATAGAGCCAATTCGGGTCATTAGATAAATCCTCCAATCCAATTGAAACATTAGTTATGCAAAAAGGATTATATTTATATTTTGCTTTAAAAAACATAGTTGATATAAACTAAACCAACTTGAAATAGATCCTCAGGAATACCTCTAAAATTTTTTGTAGTTGGTTAATATGAAAAGACTAATTGAAAAAATCAAGAAATACTTTTACAATTAATCGACTTGGAAATTGGGCTGATTTATTCAAATTCAATGAATATCAATTAGCAAAAAGTTAGTGAGAACTATCTTTAGTTATCAATATGTTTGTTAGTACATTAAAAAATCCCTATATTGTTCCAAAATTTAAATATAAAAAAAATTAGGAAAACCAACAGGAAGTGAACAAAGCCAAGGAGGTAACATGCGAGTCGGGGTATTGAAAGAAATTAAGCCTGATGAAAACCGTGTATCTTTAGTACCTGCAGGAGTTGAACTGCTAAAGCAAAATGGTCATGATGTTATTGTAGAAACGCATGCGGGTGACGGAATCTCATTTCCGAATGATCTATACCAGTCTGCCGGCGCTGAAATCTGTAATATTGCCAAAGAAATTTACGATCGTGCAGATATGGTGATGAAAGTAAAGGAACCCTTGCCACAGGAATACCCTTTAATGCGGGAAGGGCAGATCATATTTACATATTTTCACTTTGCAGCTTCAGAGGAACTTACCCGAGCTGTAATTGATTCCAAGTGTATCGCTATTGCGTATGAAACAATAGAAAATGAAAAAGGAGAATTGCCACTTTTAACCCCGATGAGTGAGGTTGCGGGACGTTTATCTATTCAGGCAGGTGCTACATTTCTCGAAAAGCCACGGGGTGGACGTGGTATTATGCTGGGTGGTGTACCAGGTGTAGAACCCGCCGTCGTAGTGGTGATTGGAGGGGGGGTTGTCGGAACCAATGCTGCGAAAATGGCAGCCGGTTTAGGCGCAAGAGTTTACATCCTGGATGTTAATTTGTCCAGGTTGCGATACTTGAGCGATGTAATGCCAAAAAATGTAATTCCGATCATGTCAAATCCGGAAACCGTTAGGGAACTTTCACAAATAGCGGATTTATTAGTGAGTGGTGTATTGATCCCTGGAGCTAAAGCGCCTAAATTAATTACTCGTGAACTAATTAAAAAAATGAAAAAAGGTGCAGTTATTGTGGATGTCGCCATTGACCAGGGTGGTTCTCTGGAAACCTCAAAACCAACCACACATCAGGACCCTGTATATGAAATTGATGGAGTCATTCATTATTGTGTCGCGAATATGCCAGGTGCTGTTCCAATTACTTCCACAATGGCACTAACCAACGCAACTTTGCCGTATGCTGTTGAAATTGCCAACCTGGGGTACAAAAAAGCTATTTTGGAAAATATGGAAATTAGAAAAGGAGCAAATGTGGTTTTCGGAAAAGTTACTTATGAAAATGTCGCCGAAGCGTTTGATCTTGAATTTACGGATATCGAAGAAGTGTTGAAATAATACATTTAAAGTTAAAAGTATAAGAAATTTTATTGCCATTAGTCTCAATTCATAATTGCTTTCCTTAGAAAATGGATTCAAGGTTCTACCATTAAATCATCATCCTGATCTACAGATATATTCATTTGAATAATTCGAATTCCAACTTTGTTGCAATGGCACACCGTGGTGCTTCAGGCCTTGCGCCGGAAAACACATTATCCGCCCTGGAACTGGCTATAGAATTTGGTGCGGATTATGCTGAAATCGATGTTCATCTTACTCGAGATGAACAGGTGGTTTTATTGCATGATATGTCCCTAAACAGGACAACAAACGAATCCGGCAAAATATGGAACCATGATTGGAACAAAGTTGCAAAACTGGATGCCGGCTCCTGGTTTCATTCAAAATTTTCTTCGGAAAGAATTCCCACATTAAGAGAAGTTATCGATCAAGTTCGAAATCGATTGAAATTAAATATTGAGATCAAATTATCCTCGAAGCAGAAAAACCTGGCTGACTGGGTTGTGCAGGTTCTAGAAGAAGAAGAATTCGTAGATGACTGTATGATCACTTCATTTGATCCGAAATCTGTCAATCGTGTTTTGGAAATTAATTCTAACATGACAACCGGGTTGATTACTCATTCGGGTATTCCACCAAATTTGGAAAATGGTGTATTTGATGCCTTCATTTGCCATGCTACGATTGCAGACCGTGATTTGATTTCGCACATTCATCGTGCAGGGAAAAAGATCATAGTCTGGACTGTTAATCAGGAGACGAAGATGAAGCGGTTTATCAAAATGGGAGTGGATGGTTTAATAACCGATCGTCCGGACCGCTTACAAAACGTTTTGAACAGGAAGTTCAATTAGGTATTTGAAATGCTAATTTTACCGGGCATATCTTCTATAATCCTAATATTCGTGAATTTAATCTTAATTTAATTCAGGTACATTTATGAAAGAACCCAAAAACTCACCTGTATTGTTAGGAATTTTAGCTGTCGTGGTTTTTGCTTTTGTCTGCTATCTTTTAAGGAACATTTTACGGCCATTTTTTGTCGCAATTTTTCTTGCAGTCCTTTTCGAGCCGTTGATGTTCGGTTTCAGACGTTTGAAATTTCCCAAACCGTTAGCTGTGATTTTGGTGTTGATCATTGCCTTTACAACTTTGATCTTGCTTGGCATCTCGGTATATGCCGGGGCGAGTTCATTTTCCACAGAATATCCGATATACGAAAGTAAAGTTGTTGCTTTATTTCACAGCGCTCTAAATCTCTTTAACATACCATTGGAAGATTTAAATAACTTTATCAAAGAGATAGATTGGGCTAAGGCAATTCAAGAACTTTCCCTGCCATCGTTCGTTTCCAGCAGCTTGGGATCGATTTTTTCCTTCCTGGGAAATGTATTTTTAGTCTTAATCTTTATGATCTATGTATTATTGGGAAAAGAGTATTTGATCATCAGAATTAACCGAGCATTTGAGGATAAGAAATCGAATGAGATCATGGCGGCAATTACAAATATCAATTCACAGATTCAACGTTATCTTGTCACAAAAACACTTATTAGTTTCATAACAGGAGTATTGGTAACTGGTATTTTACTGCTATTTGATGTCGATCTCGCTATTGTTTTCGGGCTACTCACATTCTTACTCAACTTTGTCCCCAACGTTGGATCCATCATTGCAATTATTCCGCCCATACTTTTGTCATTCCTGCAATTTGATTCATTACTTTACCCATTATGGATTGGAATCTCGCTAATAGTTGTTCAATTGTCAATGGGAAATATTTTAGAACCGAAATTGATGGGCAAGAGCTTGGATCTGAGTCCATTGATTGTTATTTTATTTTTGATTTTCTGGGGTTTTCTATGGGGAATCGTTGGAATGGTGCTCGCAGTTCCAATTGCTGCTTCCATTAAAATCGTAACAGGAAATGTAGAGCGATGGAAGCCAATTAGTATTTTAATGAGCGGAATTAAAGAGTAGATATGAATGGGTATTTAATAAAAGCTAAATATAACTTCTATAAAAAAATACTAAAAGTTTGGATTTAGCGTTGAATAATTTGGTTTAGGAAACTATTACACTATCAGAAATCTTTGAGAGAATAGAGCAAAACTGTTTATGTAATATTTGAAAATCATTGGGTTTTATCAGGTAATAATCTGCTCCCAATGCCATGGCCTTGGTTTTATCCCTGTCGATACCGGATGTACTTAGTACGATAATCGGGATATGACAAGATCGTTCATTGTTTTTATAAATACTTAACACTTCGAAACCACTTACCTTTGGTAATTTAATATCTAGAATGACCAAATCAGGTAGCGTTGATTTGCCCGTATCTTTTAGCAAATTAATAGCCTGTTGACCATCACTTACAATCTGCACTTTTGCAACTTGAGTACACTTGCAAAGTATACTACGAATAAGCATGGCATGATCCGGATTGTCCTCGATTAATAATATATTGAATTTTTTTTCAATCATAAATTATGCTTCCTATTTTCGCTGAGTCTCCAAATGAATATAATAAGTCGATGAACAGGTTTTACAGAAATAGATAATGCATATATTTTATGCTTTTAGGTGTGTCCAGAAAAACAATAGCAACAAATATAATTAAAAAATCGAATTCATCAAGTAAATATCCAATCATTACAATAATTTAAAAATTGCAATTTCAATTGTGGGATTGTTATTCCTGAAAGTAATATCCAGGGGTGTAAATTTGCTCAAATTAGGTTAAATTCACCGCTCCCCTGGCGCAGAATAACAGGATTTGTTTGGGTAAGATCGACTACAGTAGAAGCCAAATGACCTAGAATTCCAGTGTCAATAATTAGATCTATGGAATGCCCCAATGTCTCCTGGATTTCATATGGATCCATATGTACGTCTTCTCCTGATATATTTGCACTCGTACTGATGATAGGATTGGAAAATTCTTCCAGGATCGACATGCAAACCCGGTTATGGGGTATACGAATCCCAACGGTTTTTTTATTGTATATGGAGATTTTCTTTGGTACCAACCTTGAGGCGGGTAGAACAAATGTGTATGGCCCGGGAAGTAATTTACGCATGATTCGATACGCTTTATTGGATACAAAAGCATATTGGCTGATTTGCTTTAAATTCGGTACAATAAAACTTAAGGGTTGTTTGAATGATTTTCCTTTTATCTGGTAAATTTTCTGAATAGCCTTCTTATTAAAAATATCACAACCGATTCCATAAACCGTATCCGTTGGATAAATAATTACACCGCCGGAAGCCAATACCTCAACCACTTTTGAGATCAACCGAGTTTGCGGATTGATTGGATTAATCTTTAAAACTTGTGCCATTTAGTTTTTCCAATACATTTTAACTATCATATTATTTTTTTTGATCTAATTATCCTGGCAACTTAATAGAATCAGGAAAATTTGCAAGTTATTTGATAAAGATATTGGCAAATTGTCATGGGATCAATGATACATATTGTAGCTGATGAAAAAATTCCGTTTGTAAAAGCAGCCTTTTCCCATATTGGTGATTTAACTCTTTTACCAGGGCGATCTATTTCTAAGGAACATCTTAAGAATGCAGATTTGCTTCTTACTCGTTCCGTAACGCAAATAAATCGTTACTTGCTTGAAACCAGTCGTGTAAAAATGGTCGCTTCCGCCACAATTGGTACCGATCATGTTGATTTGGAATATCTCAATAGCCATGA
Organism: uncultured Deferribacteres bacterium; assembly: GCA_964464595.1. GTDB lineage: Bacteria > Zhuqueibacterota > JdFR-76 > JdFR-76 > DREG01 > JADFJB01. Next base: position 109,353 of record CAYXGW010000001.1, on the reverse strand, counting down.
CATTCAGTTTGCATTTGCAGCCGGAGGGAATGCAAAATCCGTTGCTGAGTATGTAATGGCAGCCATTTTGGAATTTGCGGTTAAACAGGGTAAGAGGCTGAGCAATCTTTCCTTAGGTATCGTTGGCATAGGTAACATAGGCAGGTTAGTCGCCAGGATGGCGGAAGGCCTTGGAATAACTGTTTTAAAAAACGATCCGCCTCTGGCTGAAAAAACCAATGAAAGATACTTCTTTCCCCTTACCGAAATTGCAAAATGTGATATTGTTACTATCCATGTTCCGATAATCAAATCAGGATCATATAAAACGAACCATCTGTTCGACCAAGAGTTAATGTCTAAATTGCAACCAGGTTCGTTATTAATCAACACTTCCCGGGGAGCAGTGGTTGCTAATCTGGCTTTAAAAGAGGCATTAACCAATAAAAATATTTCGGCAGCGATTCTTGATGTTTGGGAGAACGAACCCAATATTGATATTGAATTATTAAACCAGGTTTTTATCGCAACTCCACACATTGCCGGATATTCCCTGGATGGAAAAACAAATTGTACGGAAATCATTTATCGAAAGGTGTGTGAATATTTTGGCTTCACGCCAAAATGGAAACCGCAAGATTCTTTGCTTGAACCGGATAATGCTCAATTGGAGTACAATGACTTAAATTTGCCCGATTTAGAATTCCTCCACAAAATTGTTAAAAATACTTATGACATAAAAAAAGATGATTCCAGAATGCGTTCTAGATTGATCGAATCCGGAAGAAATGTAGCGGCTGAATTTGATAGGCTGCGAAATGACTACCCAATCCGGAGAGAATTTCGGAATTATCAAATCGAAGTTCAAAAGAACAGAAAGTTGTTGCTCTTAAAGCTACAAGCTTTAGGATTTAGGCTTAAGTCGTGAAACTTGAAACGGGAGATGGGGAGATAGCAAAAGATTTTGATTCGATGAATAAAAGAAGGTAAAAAAGAAAAAGAAAAAAAGAAAGAAAAACTACGACTAATAATTGTTAACTTTTCTTCAGGACGACACTCCTCATACCTTAATTCCAAATCCGAGATTCCCAATTGCTAAATGCCGGAAAATTATTTGGTTTCGCTTGCATTTCGCAGGAAATGCCAATATATTTTCCAGTCTATTTTTTAGATTTGTTCTTTATGGTGGGAGTAGCTCAGTTTGGTAGAGCACCAGGTTGTGGCCCTGGCGGTCGCGGGTTCAAGCCCCGTCTCTCACCCACATGAAACTTAAAGTGCCATCCAACTTTATAGCACTTAGGCACTTTAAATTTTGGTATTTTTTCCCAGTCCCCATCGTCTAGTGGCCCAGGACTCAGGGTTTTCGACCCTGCAACGGGGGTTCGACTCCCCCTGGGGACGCAAATTATTTCCTGTTTTAAGGGGATGTAAGCTCTCACTATTAAATATTGTGTTTTAACTCAAACTACGCATTTGTAGAAGAATGCACATTATAACAATTTAAAAGCGTCTTTTCTTTTCATGGTATTGGTAACCAGACTCTAACGCAACCTTGTTTTCTCTATTACGTTGATGTAGGTTTTGAATTGTATTTATCATTAATATACTAAATAGTAAAAAGAATGCACAATGGTATTAGTTGGTTAATTGCTTTCACTTTCTGGACAGGTATCGGAATCTTGTTTGCTGGCAGTGTGTATATGGATTATGAATATCAACAAAATCCAATTACCTGGCTGCAAGCCGTTTTGGTATCGATGGCTGATTGGTATACTTGGGCAGTATTATCTCCAATGATTCTTTGGCTTGGCCGCCGTTTTCGTTTTAGTCGAAATCGTTGGTTAAAAAGACTTCTAATACTGATTGTTCTTAGTTTGATGTTTGTGATTTTAAAAATAACCAGTGAATCAGTTTTCACAAAAATAATTACTAACATGAATACAAGTCCTTCTTTTTTTAGGTTAAACGCCCATTTTTTGATATTTTGGGGAATTGTGGGTTACGGATACGCTTATGATTATTACAAGCAGTTTCGTGAGAGAGAAATAACTTCAACTCGTTTAGAAGCCCAATTAGCCCAAGCTCAGTTACAAGTATTAAAAATGCAGATTCATCCACATTTTTTATTCAATACCCTTCATGCCATCTCAACGTTAATCAGGAAAAGACCAGAATATGCAGAAAAAATGATCGCTAATTTAGGGGATCTCCTTCGCCTTTCAATGCAAAAAATAGATCAGCAAACAGTACCCTTAAAGCAGGAACTTGAGTTTTTAGATCGATACCTGGAAATAGAGAAAATCCGATTTCAAGATCGCTTAACTGTTGAAATGAAAATAGATGCTAACTCCTATGATGCTTTAGTGCCTTATTTTATCCTTCAACCCATCGTTGAAAATGCAATTCGTTACAGCATTGAACCATTTTCAACTCCTGGTAAAATAATAATTCACAGTTTTTGTAAAAATAAAAAGCTCCATATTCAAATCTGTGATTTTGGCAATGGTTCTAAGGTTAATAACTTAGCTCAATTAAAAGAAGGAGTTGGTTTAAGTAATACTCGCAAACGTCTGCTTCATCTTTATGGTCAAAATCAACAATTTAATTTTAATAATGGCAGCCACAGCGGCTTTGAAGTTGCCATTACAATTCCATTTCAACGTAATAATTTTTGAAAATAAGCAAATGGGAACAGTATGATTAAAACAATTATCATTGATGATGAACCATTAGGTCGAGAAAGAATTAGATCATTTATTGATGAAGAACCAGAAGTTGAAATTGTAGATGAATGTATTAATGGTAAAGAAGCAATTGCTTGTATCTTAAACCTAAAACCCGACCTAATTTTTCTAGACGTCCAGATGCCGGAATTCGATGGATTTGAAGTACTACAAGAAATTGCACCAGACCATTTACCTGTAATAATTTTTGTAACGGCTTATGACAAATATGCTTTACGAGCATTTGAGGTAAACGCTCTTGATTATCTTCTTAAGCCCTTTGATCGTGAGCGGTTTAATATAGCTCTACATAGAGCAAAAGAATACCTCAATAAAAATTCAACCGGCAATTTCAACGACCGTGTAATTCATTTATTGGAAGATATCAAAACTAAACAGATTGAATCTACTCATTCAGGTTACTTGGAAAAACTGGTAATTAAGTCCATGGGACGGATTTATTTTATTCGGGTTGACGAAATAGAATGGATTGAAGCGGCAGCAAATTATGTTCGGTTACATATTGGTAAAGAATCGCATTTGTTACGACAGACGATGAACAAATTAGAATTGAATCTTAATCCAAAAAATTTCTCACGGATCCATCGCTCTACGATTGTTAACATCGATCATGTGCAGGAAATTCAACCGTGGTTTAACGGAGAGAGCAAAATCATTCTACAAAACGGTACAAAACTAATCTCTAGCAGAGGTTTCCGAAATATTGTGCAGAAATTTTTTAAGCAAGGTTAATATTTCTTAAATTCGTCCCTCCAAAACAGCAATTCATAACAATCTATATTTTAACCGTCACATCATTATTTACATTCTTTCAATTAACGCGTAATTTGACAAATAGAGTTTTATTTGAGTTGAAGTCTTTTTTTGAATTAGGTATGAGGTTATCATGAAAAGTAAAATCAAAAATATCGTAATATGGATTATCCAAATTCTATTAGCCGCAGCTTTTATCATGGTTGGTTTAGGCAAGCTGGCTGGCCGGGGAGAATGGGTCAATCTCTTTAGTGATTGGGGTTATCCGCAATATTTCTATTTATTCATTGGCGCAGTAGAAGCCATATGCGGTATACTTATGTTGATCCCAAAAACTGTGGGGTATTCAGTGGTCGTTTTAATTATTGTTATGATTGGAGCTGCATTAACCCACTTACTCAACAATGAAAGTCTGGGACAAATCATTGGTTCTTTAGTTTACTTAACTCTACTTTTAATTGTTGGATTTGTCAGAAAGCCAGAAATTTTCAGCAGGATTCGACCTGCCAAAGTGACTACGTAATTGAATTCATAATCGGCATAACAAAGGGTCTCCCAAAAATGGTTGACCCTGATATTGGCTCTAGAACGCTAAATATATCTGGCTAAAACTTATGTGCCTTGCTCCCATGAAGAGAGGTATTCTTTTTGTTCCGGGGTAAGGGTGTCAATCCCGATACCCATGGTTTCCAGTTTTAACCGTGCAATCCAATCTTCAATATCTGCCGGAACATCATAAACTTTTGCTACTAGTTGATCTTTATTTTTGATTACCCATTCGGAAGCTAAAGCTTGGGTTGCAAAGCTCATATCCATTACAGAAGCAGGATGGCCTTCGGCGCAGGCAAGGTTTACTAATCGGCCTTCGGCGAGGACGAAAATACGATTTCCGCTCGGAAGGGTATATTCATCTACAAATTCTCGGACCTCTTTACGAATATTTGTAGCAATCTTCGCGAGGCCATCTAAGTCAAGTTCTACGTTAAAATGACCGGAGTTGGCAACTATGGCGCCATTTTTCATTTTTTCAAAATGTTCAGCCCTTATGACGTTGATGTCACCGGTTAAAGTACAGAAAACATCACCAATTTCCGCAGCTTTCTCTATTGGCATTACGTCATAGCCATCCATTGCGGCTTCCAATGCACGAATCGGATCGACTTCTGTTACGATCAATTTGGCACCTAATCCGCGCATACGCATGGCAAGTCCTTTGCCACACCAACCGTAACCCGCTACTACGACATATTTACCTGCCACCAAAACATCTGTGGCCCTGATAATTCCATCAACTGTCGACTGGCCTGTTCCGTAACGGTTATCGAATAAATATTTTGTTGCAGCATCGTTCACCGAAATCACCGGAAATTTTAAAGCGCCATCTTTTGCCATCGCCTTCAGCCGGATCACACCAGTCGTAGTCTCTTCCAGGCTGCCAAAAACCGATTTTGAAATTTCGGGATAATCCGAATGAATAACGGAAACCAGGTCAGCGCCATCATCCATTGTTATTACAGGGTTATGCTCGACACATTCTCGCAAATGAGCATAGTAAGTTTCTCTATTTTCACCTTTAATTGCAAACACCGGAATATCATAATCAGAAACCAGTGATGCAGCCACGTCATCTTGTGTGCTCAGCGGATTTGATGCGCAAAGGTAAAGCACGGCGCCGCCCGCTTTTAGTGTTCTGGCCAGGTTTGCTGTCTCGGCGGTTACATGTAAGCAAGCAGACATATGAAACCCGTCTAAGGGTTTTTCGGCAATAAAACGTTCACGAATTTTCTCCAGAACCGGCATATCGTTATCTGCCCACTCAATTCTTTTTTTCCCTTTTGGTGCTAGTCCGAGATCTTTAACATCATATTTCACAGTATTACCTTTCTTTAATTATTTACCAGGTTATCTTTGTAATTCTTCTATTCGGTTGGTTAACTCCCAAGTAAAACCATCCTCATTTCTGCCAAAATGACCATAGGATGCGGTTTTCCTATAAATTGGTCTTCTTAAATCCAAAGCCTCAATGATCCCATGCGGGGTTAAATCAAATATTTGTTGAATTTTATTTGCAATTTGTTCGTCGGGTATTTTGCCGCTATCAAATGTATTTACGGAAACGGAAACTGGTTCTGCAACACCAATTGCATAAGCTAATTGAACTTCACAGGCGTTTGCCAGTCCGGCTGCCACTATGTTTTTTGCTACCCATCTTGCGGCATATGCAGCCGATCGATCAACTTTGGAAGGATCCTTACCGGAAAATGCTCCGCCGCCATGTCGAGCGTAACCGCCATAAGTATCAACGATAATCTTTCTGCCGGTTAAACCGGCATCGCCCTGTGGTCCGCCTATCACGAATCTTCCGGTAGGATTGATATGGAATTTAACTTTATCGGGATCGTATAGATTTCTTGGCAATACGGGATCAATAACTTTGGTGATCACATCATGACGAATTTTGTCATTGGTAACATTAGGATCATGTTGTGTTGAAATGACCACAGTATCAACATATGCAGGCCTGCCATCTTCGTATTGGATGGTCACTTGCGATTTACCATCCGGACGAAGATAATTCAACTCACCGGACTTTCGGATAGCATCCAATCGTTCTATCAACCTGTGTGCTAGTTGAATGGGTAATGGCATCAGTTCTTTGGTCTCATCAATTGCGAAACCGAACATCATTCCCTGGTCCCCGGCTCCTTCTTTGTCCACTCCCATTGCAATATCGGGAGATTGTTGATCGATCGTTGTTAACACTGAACAAGTGAGATAATCAAAACCGTACGCGGCATCAGTATAGCCGATGTCTTGAATCACTTTACGGACCAAAGTTGGAATATCGACATAACAGTCAGTTGAGATTTCACCTCCTACCAGGGCCATACCGGTCGTGACAAATGTTTCACATGCAACACGCCCATGGGGGTCTTCTTTGTAAACCGCATCCAAAACAGCATCGGAAATCTGGTCTGCAATTTTATCAGGGTGGCCTTCAGTTACAGATTCTGAAGTAAATAATCTATTGTTGCTCATCTAATTCCTTTCAATTATTTATCAATTTCTTTGATTCTTCTGCTAATTTCGATTTCAAATACTCAATATTTATTATCGGTGTGGGATCCTCTTCAATTAACATGGCTAAGTCAAAACTTACAAAATCAGCTAAATAAATCAACCAAAACATTCTTTCAAGCAAGGCTTTCCCCATTGTCTCTAATTCAATCATTGGGGTTTCACTCCGGCTTATCAATTCCTTTACAATGTCCATTCGTTTTTGGACGCTCGGATGATCTTCAATATCCCTAATAAGGATGGTTCCAATTGTTTATTCAAACCCATTTGCCCAACTCTCTGCCAGCCAATGATCTCATTATGGTTCATTTCAGGAATCACGCTATTGTATGCCAAAATTTTGCTGTTTTCACTGATCTGTCCTTTCCAGCGAATTGCCACAGTTTCCATCTTTGATGAAGAATAAATAACCGGAATCCGCCTTTACAAAATTCTTCGATTCCCAATGCTTTTGAATCAACTTCGTTGCCCGGATCGAACCGTTCACGCATGGAACTTAAAAGTGCCATTACTTCATTCACATCAATAAAACGAGAATCGATCCAACCCCAATCCACCAGGTTCATAAGAAATGGGAAAAACAGGTAGCCCATTGCAGTCCGAGGGGGTCCACCTGGAATTTGTATTATATGATGTTTATTTTTATTTGCAAGGTTTAGTAGCTTACCACCACTTGTGGATACCAGACATTGACAACCTTTTGATATTGTTTCTTGATATGCTGCTAGTGTTTCTTCGGTATTGCCCGAATAGCTTGAAACTAAAGTGAAACTACGATCACTTACCCAGCCAGGAACCTCGTACCCCCGGATAACACTGCAAGGAAATGTACCCGAAGCAGAAATCAGGTCTTTTAAGATATCTCCGCTTATGGCCGATCCACCCATTCCGATAATCAAAATATTATCAATTTTACTTTGTGGTTTTGGGACAGGGTTATCCCGGGCAATCCTTAAAGCAGCTTTTACCTGGTTCGGAAATTCCCCGATCAACTGATGCATATTCCCGGAGTCGTATTTTTGAATGGCACTTTTCATTTTTTTAAATTTTAGGTATATCTTTCCTAAGATCAGGTTTTATCTGTATTTTCAACTTGAAAAACTTCGGAAAACTGGGGTACTTCTTTATTCAAAAAGGACTTTAGCCTGTTTTCAATTTCATCTGCTGTGGGAAAATTGACAATTTCATCTGCTAGCCGTTTCATGGAGTTGAATCGAACAGATCGAATTAATTTTTTAACTCCCGGGATGTTAGCAGGCGTTACACTCAATTCGTCCATACCCAAACCAACCAAAAAAGGAACCATATACAGATCACTTGCCATTTCTCCGCATAGCCCTACCCAAATGCCATTTTTGTGACCGACCTCGACAGTTTCCCTTATTTGTCGCAAAATAGCCGGATGATAATTTGTGTAAAGATCAGCAATTCTTTCATTCCCTCTATCTACTGCTAGTGTATATTGGATTAAGTCGTTTGTTCCAATACTAAAAAAGTTAACTTCCTTAGCCAGATGACCAGCCAATAAAACGGCGGATGGTACCTCAACCATAATGCCGATCTCGATATTTCGATCAAAAGCCTTGCCTTCTCTTTTGAGTTCCTCCATTGCCTGCCTTAGGAGTATCTTGCTTTCTCTCACTTCTTCAACTGCGGAAATCATTGGAAACATTATTCGAAGGCTTTTACGGCTGCTGGCCCTAAGTATCGCTTTTAATTGTTTCAAAAATAGTTCTGGAATATCAAGACTAATTCGAATGGATCGCCATCCTAAAAATGGATTTTCCTCATCATAAGAATCTTCTCCTAAAACCGACTTGTCTCCTCCTAAATCAAATGTTCGGATTTTTACTGTATTCGGAAAGATACTATCCACAACTTTTAAATACTCCCGATATTGTTCTTCTTCAGATGGGAATTCCGTTTTATTTAGGTAAATATATTCGGTTCGGAAAAGCCCAATTCCTTTTGCGCCATAATTCAAAGCAGACTTTGCTTCATTGGGCAGGTCAATATTTGCGGCGATCTGCACTTCATGTCCATCCAATGTTTTAGCTGGAAGTTCCTTTAAGGGTTGCAGAGTTTGTTGAAATTCCTGGTATTTTTCCTGTAGCTCCCGGTAGAGGAGTAGTGTTTCTTTTGAAGGATGAAGAATTACTTTTCCGCTGTTGCCATCGACAACCAATCGATCGTCATCTTTTACACGATCAGAAAAATTCTTCAATCCAACAACTGCAGGTTTTTCCAATCCATTAGCTAAAATAGCTACGTGAGAAGTTCGGCCACCCAAATCAACAGATATAGCAAGGATGATATTTCTATCAAGCATTACTGTTTGAGAAGGAGTCATCTGGTGGGCAACAATGATTCTCATCCCTTTATTTGATTTTATTTCCTGGCCTTTTTCCCCCATTAAATTTCTTAGAACTCGACGTTTTACATCGAGAATATCCACTCCTCGTTCTTTAAGATAATCATCTTCACTACTTGAAAGAGTATTAAAAAATTCACTCATTAAGTCAAAATAAACCCATTCAGTATTCCGTTTTTGCGTTCGGATTCGTTTGATAGTCTCATCGATTACGACCGGATCGTCGAGGATTAATATGTGGGAATCAAATAGATTTGCAGCTGTCTCACCTAATCGATTTAAAACGCGATTTCTAATTACTTTTAATTGATTCCGTGTACTTCGAAGTGCTTCATGAAATCGTTCGATCTCTATATCGACCTGATTCTTGGAGATTTCGTTCCGATCAAATTCTAGTTTTTCCCGGGAAAAAACCGTGGCAACTCCGATCGCTATTCCAGGAGAAGCGGCAATACCCTTACAAATAATTTCTTTTACTGGTAGTCGGTTCAATCTTCCTCAAATTTGTTTTCAAAAAGCTTAACGACTTTTTCCATTGCTTCCATTTCATCCGATCCATTCATTTGCAAAACAAGGGTTGAACCGGGTTCGGCAGCCAACGCCATTACACTCATAATACTTTTCCCATTAATGGCAACGCCATTTTTCACCATAGTAAATGAAGATGAGAATTTAGCAACAGTTTTTACAAGTAAGGCGGCTGGTCGAGCATGCAAGCCCAATTGATTTGATATTGTTACTTCTTTTTCTATCATCCGGATTCTGTAAAGTTTGGTGTATTATTTTCCATAACTTATTAAGGTACAAAGATATTAAAGCCCATTAGTAAAGCAAGGTTTATAAAAATAGGCCAACTAATTGGTTTTCTGGCTTTTACGAAATACCATGTAATTGATATAACTAAAAATAGAAAAGCGACCATAGACCAGTCTAATGTTTTTCCAGTGAAAACAATAATATAGCCGATGAACAATCCTAGAAGTACAAATCCTATGGAACGTAAAATTTGGTATTGTTTTTCATATTTTCTTTTTGATAATTCACGTACTATATCAAAATCCATTTCGTAGCCTCGAATTATGCCGTAATAACGCATGTATAAATGGGGAATATTATAAGAGACAAACAGCACAATAGGTCCGAAAAAGCCAAAGAGTAAGCTTGTAAACACGCTTAGTAAAGCCGTTAAGGGTTTAATTGTTTGCCAAAATAATTTATCGCCAACAGCACCTAACGGCCCACAAAGGCGATCTTTAAAAACTACGATAGGTTTATCTGATTCCCATTTTTCAAATATTTTTTTCTCCTCCAGGCGAGCTACAGCACCTAATGCAAAAGAGGCAAAATAAGGATGTGCATTAAAGAATTGCAAATGCCGTTTCATGCATTCGCTTCTACCTTCTCTATCAGTATATAGTTTTTTAATTAATGGTATCAAACAATAACAAAATCCCAATGCGATAAGCCTTTGATAATTCCAGGATGCTTGGATATAAAAACTTCGAAACAATATTCTAATTAAATCTATTTTCCTGAGTGATCGCATTTAAGATATGATAGTTAAGAGCATTCCGGCAAAAATAGCTAATACCAAGTAACGCATATTCTTTCGCTCAAAAAATAATTGGAAAATGATAACTGATCCCATCGCTAAGAAGACCAGCTGAATTTGTTGCTTTGTCAACGGGGCTTCAGCCGGTAACTGTATTAAAAGCTGATTCACAATAAATAATCCACTTAAATAAAATACTAAACTAAGTAACGCACTGTGAAAATATGCCAAAACGAAACCAATCAGATGAATCCTTTCAACGCCATTAACATCACCGGTTTCAGCAAACTGATCGGCCTTTTCAATTAAGCGTTTGTTAAACTGGCGTAATTTTACGATGGCAGAGCCAAAAATATAAGCAATGATTATTGCAAAGACAGATGTAAGTAGAATAATCCAAGGTTCCGAGAAGCTTGAATTATTCTGAATTGAAAGAGCAATCATCAGACCGACGAATGAGCCGATGTTTCCTTCCGGATATTTTGCCCCGCCGGTGGGGACATCGTAAAGCCAGATTAACTCAAAAATAATTCCAAAATATAAACCAAGCTGAGGATCTCCTAAAATTGTTCCGATTAGTGTGCAGGCAATAATTGGATGTGATATTAAAACCTGCCAGGCAGCTGTTGAATCAAGCCCAATAACTCCGCCAACAAAAAACACCACCAAGACTTCATTTATCATTTAGAAACAATCTCAGGCAGAAAACCAGATAATTTACAGATGAGTTGCATAATTTACGCACTTTTTATAAAGAAATTCAACTAAATAAATAAGGAATTTTGGAATGCTAAATTCAGGGGATAGTTTCTTCAAAAATACTTAAATTAAAAAAACCCTGTGTTTATTAGGAACCAACTTTAAGATAGTCAATGAATAGATTTGTGATTTGAGTATTGTCCAAATAGTTTTGCTTTAGAATACAATTGAATTAGTACTATCAATGTAATCATACGCAAGGAACTTAATTTGCTTTGGTTGAAAGAGTTATGGAAAAGAATTAAATGTTTTTTTCCCCAGCCTGGTATCGGTCAAAGATATGAAAACCAAAACACATGAAAGAATAGAAGCTATTGAAGATGTGAAAAGCAGCATTCTGAACATAAGTAGAAAAATTTATTGATAATTTTGCAGTTAAAAATTATAGAAAAAGGCGAATTTATGGTTTGATATGTTCAGCCTCAAAGGAAAAAGTATGGTTTCTTACAATTACTGTTTAAATTTCCTTTAATATTGTTGAGACAACTTATGATTATTTATCATTATTTTCTTAGTTTTCTGTGACATAATAATTTAGTACATACAACTAATTGAAAAAAATTCTTGCTATTTTTAAAAAATATATTATATTGTTATTTTTGTTAAAAATAAATAATGAAACATATGTTTCAAAACAAACTTCCTTAGAATACCATATGGAGTATGCTGTTTCCATTCGGAAAATTATTCATCACCCATCTTTACAAGAGATTTTATCATCAATTCCATTTTTCAAGATTAGTATTATAACAACTGTGTCTCAATTTATAATTAAATTGAATTTCCAATTAGATATATAGCTAGATAATAAACAAATTAATTAAATTTCTAAATCAAGATAAGGAGGTAAATATATTTCGAGTTGTACTGTTTTGTAGATTTATTTATTAACTTTTAACTAAAAGAGGAGCGCCTATTATGAAATCAAAATCCATAATATTCGCATGTATTTTTTTATTTTTACCGTTTCTAGCGTTTGCGCAACAAGGCGCCACAATTACCGGTACTGTTTTTGACAAAGCCGGCGATCCACTGCCTGGCGCTAACGTGCTTATTCAAGGCACGAGGATGGGTGCAGCCACTGATCTGGAGGGTGCGTTTAGCATCAACATACCTCCAGTGATGGCGAGGGGCCAGTAAGTGCAGCTGATCGCCAGGTTCATCGGTTTTAAAGCAGGCTCCGAGACGATCAAACTATCGCCAGGTGCGATTACCCATTCTTTTATCCTGACGATTGATCCCATCGGACTCGATGAGATCGTCATGATCGGCTACGGAACAGCTCGCAAGGAAGCATTAACGGGTGCCGTGGTATCTATTTCAGCTAAAAAGCTGGAACAACTTCCTACAACGACTTTTCAGGATATATTACAGGGAACTCCCGGTGTTCAAGTTCAGTCCAATGACGGTGCCCCTGGCGCTGGAATTTCTATTCGTGTAAGAGGGATTGGTTCAATTACTGCAGGCAGCGAGCCGCTATATGTTGTTGATGGAATCCCGATGTTGACTGATGATATTGGAAGAACAGGGTTTAATAACGGTGGCCGTACTGCAAATGCGCTTGCGACCATTAACCCAAATGATATTGAGAGTCTGGTTGTCCTTAAGGACGCAGCCTCAACTGCCATTTACGGCTCCCGCGGTGCTAATGGTGTTATCCTTATAACCACCAAAGGTGGAGTAGCCGGCAATGATATTTTTGCATCCGGACCAAAATTTGATTTTAAAATCCAAAGAGGATATTCTGATTTTGCCCATGGTAATCTTCTTCAAGGACTTAGTGGGGAACAATACCACGATTACTTTATTGAAGCGAATGTCAACAGAGGTAGGACTGTTGAAGAGTCCGAGCAACAATATCAGGAAACATTTCCTCTTCTCAGTAAAGGATTCGGCAATACCAATTGGATAGATGAAATAACTCGAACAGGAGCCACCAGTTCATTTGACCTTAGTGCAACCGGCGGCAGCGATAATTTTTCTTATTTCATTTCCGGCAGCTATTTTGATCAACAAGGTACTGTAGAAACAATCTTCTTCGAGCGTTATTCTTCAAGAATAAACGTTACAGCGCAGCTATCCGAAAAATTCAGCATTTCTAATAATTTGAATGTTGCATACACTAATCAAAGGGCTATCAATGACGGTTCCGCATGGGAAGCGCCTTTCTACATGGCTGTTTTTATGCCGCCTGCAGTACCTGTTTATAATGAAGAAGGACAGTTTTATGGCGCCCATCAGGCAAAGAATATAATGGGTGGAAATAACCCCTTAGGTGGTCTGGTTGAAAATCCAAAGAAAAGAGAAACTTCGCGTCTACAAGATCATCTTTCGGGCACATATAAGTTGAATAAAAACATCTCCTTCCAGTCGTCCTGGAGTTTTGATTTATATGAATTAGATGACTATGCATTTTACAACGCACGATACGGCAGCGGTAGAAATTCTGGTGGAGAAGTTAACGAAGCTAGATCAGATAATATTACCTGGCAAGGCACCCAAACGATTAATTATTATAACACTTTCAGTGATGTGCATAGTTTTGATACAGTTGTTGGATATGAAGCTAATAAATCCAGCAGGGACCGGGTTGAACTCTGGGGTCAGCAATTTGCTCATCCTGATCTATTAACTGCTAATAGCGCCGCACTCATAGAAACTGTACCAAGTGGAAGTGATAGAAATTCTTTTAGATTCGAATCTGTTTTTGCAAGACTTAATTATGATTATAACAGAAAGTACTATTTCTCCGGTTCTTTCAGAACTGACGGTTCATCAAGGTTCGGCCCCGATCAGAGATGGGGAAATTTCTGGGCTGTGGGATTCGGCTACTCCGTGACCGAAGAATCGTTCATGGACAATATTAATTTTGTTGATTATTTGAAATTTAGAACCAGTTATGGTCAGGTCGGTAACGCCGCAATAGGTAACTATGAATGGCAGGGTCTGTATGGTTTTAACATTGCATATGACGGAGCTCCGGGAGCAGCGCCATCACAAGTTCAAAATTCTGCTTTGACCTGGGAATCGCAGGGTAATCTAAATATAGGTTTTGATTATGCGATAATGGATAACAGACTTTCAGGTTCTTTTAATTGGTACAAAAAAACTTCAACTGATCTTCTTCTAGATGTACCGATATCATATACAACCGGTTTCACAAGTCTCCTGCAGAATTTTGGTGATATGGAAAACAGCGGGATGGAATTCTCAGTGCAGGCAGATATCATGAGGAAAAGAGAGTTTAACTTTGCTTTGCATTTCAATGTAACAACACTAAAGAATAAACTTACCAAACTCTCAAGTCCATTTATTGCCGGAACCAAAAGAAGAGAAGAGGGTAGAGACTATCAAGAATACTATCTCTTACCTTGGGCAGGTGTCGACCCTGACAATGGTAAACCTCTGTATTATACTGACGAAACAAAGACCGCGACAACCAGCTCGCTTAACGAGACCGGACGTATTTATGACGGCAAAAGCGGCACACCGGATTTAATAGGAAGCTTTGGTATTTTTGGACAGTATAAAAGATTTACATTTAGTGCTTCAGCCAATTATACTTTCGGAAATTATTTATTTGAAGGTGCAGCCAGATTTTATCATGGCGATGGAAGATATGCACCACGTTCAACATCGACGTGGCTATGGGAAAACCGCTGGCAAAATCCTGGTGACATTGCCAAAGCCCCACAATTAAGATGGGGTGGTAATTCAGGCTCACAACCTAATAACTCTTCCAGATACCTGCAAAAAGGCGATTATATACGCCTGAAAAACGTGAGACTAGCTTATCGAATGCCGGAAACATGGGCAAGCTTTGCGAAAGTGGGTTCACTTGAGGCATACGTTACTCTTAATAATTATTTCACATGGGTAGCGGATGATGACCTTCATTTTGATCCTGAGCAAGTTATAAGTGGTGTTTTTAATACAGGTACACCTAATAGTAAAACCGTTAGTTTCGGTTGGAACATCGGATTCTAAGGTGATAAAATAAATTAAACATTTTAATTAAGGAACGTCAAAATGAAACGATTAAAGAATTTTACAGTGGCTTTGCTATTTCTGGTGGTGGGAATATCCAGCTATTCCTGCGATCACTTAGCAATTGAGCCTCAGCAAAGTATATCAAATGATGCATTTTTTAAAACTATGGATGATTTTCGGGCTGGAGTCGGTGGTGGTTATAACCAAGTGCAGGGTTCATCCTGGTATGGACGTACCATGCTGCTTGTCCCTGATCTCTTGAGTGAGGATGTTAAACAGAGCGCTCAAGCCAACAGGTATCAAGAATTTGCAGACTATGAAGGCTCACCAACATCAGGTCACTCATATGAAGTAGCTCTTTGGAGAGAAGTGTATGAAGCCATCAACATACTTAATAGTATGATTAATGCAGGGGAGGGGTTTGAACCGCCATCCGCTTCAGTGACCGAATTTAATCAACTCATTGGCGAAGCCTATGCAATTAGAGCATTAGCATATTTTGACCTGGTGAAAATGTATGCACAGCACTTTACGTTCTCCGGAGGCGCCTCTCACCCGGGCGTTCCGATCATAACAAGTTTTGACATTACAAACCTTCCTAGTAAAAATACGGTTTCTGAAGTCTATACTCAAATAATTGCTGATTTCAATACTGCTATTGGCAAGATGACATTGACCCGTGCAGGTCCCTTTCTCTTCACAAAAGAAGCAGCACAGGCATTGCTTTCAAGAGTCTATCTCTATATGGATGACTACACTAATTCAATTGCAATGGCTGACGCGGTTATCAACAGCGGCAAGTATAGTCTTGTATCTGCCGGTAGTTATTTAACCATGTTTAGCGATGGCGGATCATCCGAGGCTATATTAGAAATATCAAACAGTGACGCCGACAATGTTGGAAGTAATAGTTTGGGCGGAATGTATAGAAAATCCGGTTACGGTGATTACCTTCCTTCGAAGGATCTGTTGAATTTGATAGATCCTAATGATATCAGGTTAGGAATGTTCACTTTCGATCCGGATCTTACAGGGCCTTACGCAAGTATGCGAGTCAATAAATATCCGACTGTAACCAACCTTGACAATATACCTTTGATCAGGCTTTCTGAAGTATACCTGAACAGAGCAGAAGCTTACGCAAGATCAGGAAATGATGCCGGTGCACAGGCAGACTTGAACTTGATTAGGCAAAGAGCTTTATCTACTGCCCCTGATGTAACTTTAACTGGTGACGCTTTGTTGGCTGATATCTTAATCGAAAGAAGAATTGAATTGGCTAATGAAGGACATAGAATTTTTGATATCACTCGTCATAAAATGGATGTTGTAAGAGTAGACTTTACAGGCGATGTTGGTTTTATTGCTTATCCTAGTGACTATTGGATATTTCCAATTCCTGCGCAAGAATTGGATGTAAACCCGAACATCGCGCAGAATCCGGGATATTAGGCGAAGTTTGTTTCCCTTAATATCAGTCTCAGTTTAATCTTGATTAAAAACCCCCTCCCTGCTTAGCAGGGCGGGGGTTTTTTCTGTAGTTTGGAAATATATTTCCAAGCGCATTCTTATTGCTCACAATAAATGACAGGTCAATGTAATTCAACAGATTTGAATTTGACAATAAAAAAGATCCCAGCGGCAGGACGCTCCGATTCGTTCCGGAGGATGACAGATCGGGGCCTGAACAGGTATGAAAAATATTACAAACAATCAAGTTAATAAATATGAATTCATAAACGTGAATTCACCTAATGCAAAGAGTTATTATTTTAGGTTCATCATAAAAATGCCTACTTATCTCTAAAATTGTTTTTCGGCTTGGTGGTTAAAATTGAAGAATACCATATAATTTAAAGGATTAGCAGAACTTCAGTTAACAGACCCAGTAGGGACAATATATTAATAGCAATCATTCTACAAGAAAAATAGCATATTTCCTAGGGACGGAATAGTAAACACTTGGCAACTTATAACTCGTCCTTACAGGACTTTAACGGGACCATAGGAATAGAATTGCTACAAATATAGTATCTCTATGGGATTGAAATCGAGATAAAATATTTTAAAAATTAAAACAGCGATATGGTTCGTACTTTTTTAAAATCATACTAATTATCTGGATTTTGTCAAAATAGCTAATACCAGATGTAAAAAAAATACGCATTGTAAGGATGAACCTTATTTTTCCTCATGAATCGAATACCGGAATACAGCCCTGCCTGGCTTCCCATCATTGCTAATCCCTTCCATAATACCCATTATGGAGAGAGTTTTGTCCGGATTGTAGTAATTGAAACCGACTTCACCCGTATTGTCCACATGAATATCTGGCATCCAGAATGGATGTTTCATAGTAAACCGGCTTCGTTCTGTCCTGCCAATACCCTTGTTTCGTCCGCTTTTTGTCGTAACTTCGATTACTCCGTCAAAAGCGAAAGAATCAAATCTCATAATTTCGAGCGTAGACAGATGGATTTTTATATCATCTATATCATTGGGATTGATGCTATTTAATGTCCTGTAATCATAACCCAATTTCATACCATCCAGCACAATCAAGGCGCCTCTGGGATTATTAATTGATGATGCTCCGCGGAAAAAGATACCTGTGCCCCTTATGCTGTAGGACTTAATCATTCTAACCGCTTCCAAAACACCCACCGAAGATATTACTTGTTTCCAGACCGGAATCTTATCGTCCTGGACAGTTGCTTTTTCAGTACTCCAAAAGTATTTATCGACCATTTTTGCGTTTGCAACTGCCGCGGCATTTTCCCAGTTTTGCGGATACTTATACTTATCCAGTCTTACGTCATTAAATATCTTTTGCTCTACACCCAGTACACAAAATTTATTCACCTTTTGAGCAAACGTTTCGTCCTGAATAATTTTGACCTTCTCACTTCCACCCTCTGTTTTTGCCTTGATGACCTGAACGTCCAAATCAGTCGAGCCATCAGAAAAGAATTGAAACTTCCCATCACTATCGGTTTGAGTTTCAAGTGTTTTTCCGGCCGTATTTTTAAGCCAGACCCTTGCATTCTCAGCGGGTTTCCCATCTATATGGTAAACCTCTCCCGAGACGGCGCCGGCACTTACATATGCCAGGCCTTGATTTTCATCCATTTCTACAATCTTTTTCCAGCTAAACCGCCGCAGTTTTTGGCTCACGAGTAATTGATCTAAAGCTGCATCGGCTTCTGGCGACGTTTCAAAATAAAAATTGGGGTGGTCGATCTTGCCATCTAATTCGGATGTTAAAAACAGGGTTGACCAAATATTCGGCGTTGTGTCTAAGTACGATCGATTTGCCGATTGGATGGATATGCATAAATTCGCCGGTATTGGCATTCTATTTTCATCATCCACAAAAATTGTGAGACCTACCATTTCTTTTGTATCATATTCTATCTTATCTGTTGTAACGTCTATGTGCATTATCTTGTGTTGGTTGACAAAAAGCAACCGCTCTGCAGCCGGAACACCGGCACTGTCAAATACGGTAAGTTGAGCTACGCCCACAGGAAATTTCTTTGTGGGGATCTTGACTATAATTGAATCTCGCATTGAAACATCTTCTGACCAATAGATATTGCCACGAACCTGGCCGACCCAAACTGTTTTTTCTCCTTCGGTCCGACCGACAGCCCTTACCAGAATGGTGATAAAATCTCTGGTCACCTCCTCAACCGATAACGCCATACCATTTCGAGAACTGTTAGGTAGATCAAACATTTTACCGATTCCCGTTGGATTTGTAATTCGAACACGATATGCGTCCCCGGTATTCGGAGTCAGTGAAAATACGCCCACACCATCATGATAAGTCTTAATTTTTGAAACCACCTTCTCCTTCTGGTTGATGACTTCCCCTTTAAAATCAAATGGATATCCGTATCTGTCCACGGCTTTGAAGGCAATATTCGTTTTAATTCCGTCTATCAGATTACTACCTTCAGGGAAAAACTCCAAATTCACAAAAGAATCCGGAGTGGGTATGATGATGGTTCTGGTTTCAACCTTCTTTTTGTGTTTAGCCTTTATGTTTAAAGTTACCGGATGTTGCATTAAATCTTCCGGCAATGTAACTTGAATTAGCGCCACTCCTTCTCTATCCGTTTTCTGTTTACCTTGCTTAAAAATTTTGTCACCCATTTTGGCAGCAAATTCAAATTCAAGATTTTTAACCGGTGCGCCATCTTGTGACCCTATTCTTATTTTTACTCCGACCTCCACCTTTGGCTGATATAGCGAATCACTCAAGTCGGCTTGAATGAAAAACGCCGGCAGAGCTGAGTTTACTACAAAGAGATCCTGTTTGAAGACATCCTCTGCAGCACCGTTTTGCATCCAGTTGGTGTAAGCAACCAGAGAATACATTCCCTTTTCTAAGGATTTAGGAATGCGAAAGTCTTTGGTGACGATGCCTTTTTTGATTTTAAATCGTTTTTTAAAGACGTCCGCACCATCTTCATCGATCAGTTTAATAGTTAGATCGGCGCTCAAGGATGATGGTAAATGGGTAGTAGATTCTACAACATAAGCCTTAAACCAAAGGTGCTCCTTTGGCTTGAATACGGATTTGTTTAACTGTAGATAAACCTTCTCCTGAGGGAATTTCTGGTTATATAAACTTAACTTCTGCGCTAACTTTTGCAAGAATACACTGTCGGCCGGTGATATGTGCAAAAATAAAGCGCTAACACAAACCACTAAAAAATATTTGAGATTTGACATTTTCTTGCCTCCACATTTATGATGAAGCTTCTCGGCTAAAATTGACTAATTGTTTATTAAACCCACCATGTTTATGGTTGTAAAAATACGGTCTAAAACCTTTTATTTCAATATATATTAAAATTATAAATTATGTTATTTATTTAAAACCAGGAGAAAGGTGTTCAAAGCGAAATGCGTCCTATCCGACTTAATTTTGCAAAATAAAATATTCATCATCGGCTCTCGAATACTTTTCTGTTTTCTTCTTTTGATCATAGACACCAGATTGTGCGCCGTCAAGGCGCAGATTGTGGATTTATCTGGAGATCTGATTAATCAAATTCGGACAATCCTTGAACCACCTGCCAGGCTCGTAAAGTTAAGGTTTTGTGAAACAGTCGGATGATGAACTTAATCACTGGCGTGAACTGATTTTCTGAATAGGGGAATAAAACTTTGTTCTTGTACTGTTATCTAATAAAAATAGATAACTTGCGCAGAATAAATGTTCATGGAGCAGTTATGAAGTCTTCCAGTATTTCCAGTTTCTTCCTTGTTGTTTCCCTCGTCTTTCTGAGTGCGTGTGGGAGTGATAAAATAACTGTAGAAAATCTGCAAAATCCTAATCAGGAAGATGAAGTAATCACAGATGTCCCGGTGCAGACAGATTCAACAGATATCTTTATCGTCGATGCAACAGGCAAAAAGTGGGAAATAGGTCACGCAGTGCGTCAATATGGCTTCGAGCCCGGCAAATTTCAGTTCGGACTGGGGCCGAACGCGATCCCACCAATTCTTGAGCCTATAATGATTTGGCCCGGTCAACTTGGTTATCCGGATAATGGCAGCACTTTTCTAGTTCTTGGGATCAGCTTGGAAGAGGATGCTCGTGCTTATTCTATTGAAAGGCTGAGTTTTAGCGAAGTCGCCGATGAGAAATTTGGCGATGTGCACGTGGCTGTGGCTTACTGACCGCTGGTCGATTTGGCTGCCGTGTACAGCCGGGAATTATCGAATTCGGACGGTGGTGACAATATCCTTACACTAAGTGCTAGCGGCTGGACATATGACTTCACTTTTGTATTGTATGATTATGAAACCGAAAGTTTATGGTATCACATGCCAGGAGAAGACGGTTTAACCTGTATCAGCGGGGAATATGCAGACCGCAAACTTGCAGAATTCCAATCAACTAAAACTCGCTGGCTGACGTGGAAGCAAGAGCATCCAAATACTAAGTTTATGGATCCCGATTCCAAATAAACCCCCAATATTCAGAGTCTGAACGAAGCAGCACTTTCGCATTATTCCCATCCGAGTCTGAAACATATTTAGCCACGGATACGCACGGATTTTCCCAGATTTTCTCTCTTGCTTACAAATCCGATGGGAAAAATCGCATTTCGTACTATTAGGGTACATACTGCAAAAAGATGGTACTCCCAATGGAAAACACCACTTGGTATTGTGCAAACACTCAACAAAATTGTCATTTCGGATGATGCCTTCTGAAACTGCTTGATTTTATCCAGGATATTATTTATCAATGGTATCTTTTAAATAATTATTTTTATAATAATATCTAAAATTATAATATGAAAGAATTTGCTCTCGCTGTGTACGGCAGCGCTGATGTTATCCCAAGAAATTTTGCTGATAAAATTAAGCAGGAAATATTTGAATAGATTAGAGGCAACGCTAAAAGTTGGTCTCGCTGGGATTTGAATATAACTGGCAGCTTCAAATCGTGCCAGGCGTCGCGCATAGTAACAAAGACATGGCGCCGGCCGCAGCGGAGGTGTTTTTTGGTGAAAGTAAGTAGTATTTTTTTGAAAACCAACTCCGGAATATTAAAGTAACAATGAAGATTTCTAATTCTTTTTATCTTTTTTTAACCCTCACCCTGCTGTTTGTGTTGGCGTGCAATCATTCGGATCAGAAAACGAGAAACGGAAAAACCGAGATTAAATTGGTTGTTGTCGGCCAATCGTTGATCAAAATCGATCCAAGAAAACACTGGTCTAATCCGTTTAGCAGCGTGAAAACGATTATGGAATCTGCCGATGTTGGATTCACAAATTTTGAAATGGCCGTTGATAACAATTGTGGTCTGCCGGATGATTACCAGGTGATGTTGGGAAAACCTGCCCTGGGAAGTGATAGACCCGGAAATACGGGTGGCCCACATGCTGTGCATGAAAATGTTATGGAATTTCTCTCCTCAATGAATTTTAAACTGCAATCATTGTCGAATAACCATGCCTGGGATTTAGGAGGTTGCGGGATTAAAGCAACTATTGCAGCCGCCCAAAAGTATGGTGTCGCTCATGCAGGCACTGGCAATAATCTGGAAGAAGCAACAGGGGCGGCAATCATTGAGGTAAAAGGAATAAAAATTGCCCTGATCGCCGCAACCACTTCCCGTGATGAAAGAGACGTGATCCTGTCGAATGAATCAAGCGCAGGCGTAAATGGCGTGTGGACCGGATGGAAAGAGGATTGGGATCGCAATATTGCTGCCGTTAAATCTGCCAGGCAAGAAGCTGATTTTGTCATCTATTACCAGCATTTTCAAATTGACCAGAAAGATGCCGATGGAAAAGGCAAATATGGTCACAAAAAAGCAGAAGATATGCACAAGTGGCAGGAAGTATTTGCCAAGTCAATTATCGACGCTGGCGCAGGGATGTTTATTGCCCATGGTGAGCGAATTTTTGATGGCGTTGAAATTTATAAGGGGAGACCTATTTTCAGACAGTTTGGTGGGTTTAGTTATCAAGGGCTGCAAGCTGAAGGCGCGTATGATCCTTTGGTGTGGGAAGGTCTATTGGGAATGCTGACCATCAAGGATGGTACTATTCACTCTATTGAAATCACTCCCCTAGCACTTAACGAGGGCAATGAGAAGGAATATGGAGCCGCCATTAAATTCAGGGAAAAACGCGGTTTTTCCGACGTAGCCAGAGGCGCTCTTGCAGCAAAAATACTCGGCCGTTTTAAAGATCTTTCTGCGAAATACGGAACGAGTGTGAAAATAGAGGGAGGAAAAGCCATCATTGAAATTCAGAATTAACCACTTTCAAAAACGGGAAACTGACAACAGAAACTTTTTACAAACATAGGTGATATCATGCGCAAATTGTTCCTTACAGTAAGTTTGATTTTCATTCTTCTCCCTAAATTCCATGCCAATGCTCAGGATCAAAGATACAGCATTGTCATTCGCGGCGGCAGAGTCATGGATCCGGACACAGGCAGGGATGAGGTTGCGGATGTCGCGATTCGTGATAATAAAATCGTCGAAATTGCTCCTGACCTTGGCCCGGGCAGAATTGAGTTGCAAGCCAGGGGCCTGGTCGTTGCACCAGGATTTATTGACATCCTTGCGGCAGTACCTGCGAATAAACATGCGCATACGCACAAAATAACGGATGGCGTCACAACCTGCTTCGGCATGCACGGAGGCCCTATTGACGTGGAAAAATACCGGCGTAGATTCGAGAATTCCGGCGCCCTGGTCAACTATGCGGCTGCGGTGGGAGACCGCCAGTTAAGGGCGGCGGCAGGAGCCACCGACCGCACAAGGCCGGCTACTCAAGAGCAGATTGCAAGGATGCAGGAAATGGCCGATCGTGCGATAAAAGCGGGCGCAGTCGGTGTCGGCTTTGGCATCAATTACGTGCCGGGAATGTCTTATGAAGAGGTTTTTGCATTGTTCGAGGTAGGCGCCCGCAACAACGTTCCCAGCCATCTGCATGCGCGCTACAAAGGGAACGTCTTCCCACTGACAATGAGTCTGGCTGTTGAGGAAGTCATTGCTGTCGCAGCGGCGACTGGCGCTCAAGCACAACTGGCCCACCTAACATCGTCAACAGTAGGATCTGCGCCTCTTTGTTTGAAGCTCATCGAAGGCGCTGCCAGACACGGTATAGATGTCGGCTTCGATTTTCATATCTGGACTCGAAATCAGACTTCCATCCAATCGGCTTTATACAATCCGGGTTGGCAGGAGCGATTCGGTGGCATCACCTATAGTGACCTTTACCTTGCAGAAACACAGGAATCCTTAACCAAAGAACGCTTTGTGGAGCTGCACGACTCCGAGGGCTATACAGCTGTGCAGACGGAATTTATTCCCGAGAAAGAAATAGAGATGGCCATTCGAAGTCCATACGGCATCATCAGCAGTGATAGCGGAGGCTTGTTTATCGAGGACGGACATGAAAAAGAGACCGGCCATCCGCGCGGGACAGGTACCTTCGCCAGATTTCTTGGCCGCTACATCCGCGAACGAAAGGTTGTTACTCTGATGGAAGGCCTCAAGAAGATCACTCTTTTACCGGCGCAAAGATTGGAAAGGTCCGTGCCGGAAATGAAAAAAAAGGGGCGTCTTCAAGTCGGCGCAGATGCGGATATTACCGTTTTTAACCCGGATACCATAACCGAGCGCGCCACGTACAAGCAGCCCTACCTCTATTCTCAGGGTGTGCGGCATGTTCTTGTAAACGGCGTACCGGTGCTGCAGGATGGCAAGATCATTTCCGATGTTTCCCCGGGACGGTGGATGAAACACACAGTAGTAAAAACCTCTGACGCGAGATAGATTTGACTTCTTGTTGAATAAAGGTCTATGATGAATAGTCCGGCATTACGAATTTGACATATATAAACCCATGGAAAATGTCTTGGTAAAACCCCTAAGTGCAATTGTGCGTTTTTGCATGCACAGGCCCGGCCGCAAAACTCAATATGAAAAATGGCTGATTGTTTGGAGATAGAGAGAATGAGTTTGAGGTTGATTATAATCGAAACGCAAGGAACTTATCATGCTTAGGTTGAACGAGTGATGGAGAAGAGTTAATTTCAGAAATCTATCAAGACCCTTGATTAAATGAAATCCTCTAGATTCCACTCTTATTTTTGTATCCTCACTGCCTTCTTTTGTACCTCAATAAGTTATTCCCAGGTACCAGATTTATCGGGTGATTTATTAGCGGAAATACGATCAATTAAAAATAACATGCCATCTTCCCAAACTGAAGGATTTATCAAACCTACGAATCAAGAATTAAATAATTGGCAAGATCTGTTTGAACTATTATTAAATATCAAAATTGAAAAAGCAGATAGCTTAATACAAGAGAACTTCTCTTTTTATCAATTGTCCAGATTTACAGATACGGGATTTAATGGAAATATCTATTTTCTACTCAAGGAAAAAAATCCGGTTACAAAAGGGTGGGGCACATTCATTGTAAACCCTAACAATACTCGACCGATTTGTTTCGAGATTCCTCATCCGGCTTATGATTTGAATACACACATCGAAGGAACAGAACTCTTTCGTCGTACCAATGCAAGGTTTCTAATCATGGCCGGAACGCATCGATGTGCCAATTCGGAAGTATCACCATGTGATGGCTCTTTCAGCGGCTGCAACGGCTCCAGGTATGCAATTTCCGATATGGCGCACACTGTTCTATCACCCTTTCAAATCGCTCATGAGACATTTTATGAACTTTTTCCAAATGATTATTCATTCAGTATTCATGGCAATAGCCGTTCAAGTTGTGAGGATATTTTTCTTAGTAATGGCAGAAGTAATAATTCCAAAACTTTGTTGTTTGATATAAAAAATTCTCTTTTAGCCCAAGGTGGATTATCTGTTGCAGTTGCTGGCGATGGCACATCGTCTTGTTCATTGGTTGGCAGTACGAATGTTCAAGGAAGGTTTACAAATGGATCGACAGCACCATGCACAATGGCTGCATCAACCGCAAATGGCAATTTTATTCATGTTGAGCAGCGCCGCCGTGTCCGCGATAATTTCTCCCTTTATACAAAATTGATTGATGCTATAAACCAGAAAATAGACATCTCCACTACTGTGAATGAAGATCCTTTGAATTCGCTCGAGGAAACTTCTATAATTCCAAACCAGGTTAGCCTTTTTCCAAATCCATTTCAAAGTGAAGCGAATGTAGAATATCATTTGCCGTCAAATGCATATGTATCTATTAAAGTTTACAATTTGCGAGGACAAGTGATCCGTGTTCTGGAGGATATGATCTATAGGGACAAAGGAGTTTATCGAATCAAATGGGATGGTAGAAACCAACTGAATATGCCGCTGCCCAATGGGATTTATTTTGTTCAATTGTTTACAGGGAAAACGAATAGTGTTTCAAAGCTATTTTTGCTGAAGTGAAAATATAATTAGATAAAGGTTCAAAATGACAATAACTCTCAACAAAATTGTTGTTTCGAATGATGTTCTTATGAAACTACTTGATTATATCCAGGATATTATTTATCAAATTATAAGCTGTCATTAGTTTTGAGAAATTATTTTAAACAACTTAAGAAATTGGATTTCTAAGAACACTTGGTTTAACCTGCGAAACCGCTAGTGCAAACTTGAAATCAAGCCAGGGGTTAATGCGGTTTCGACAGGGTTCAAACCATTGTGTACGCCCGGTATGGGCATGAAATATCAAATGGCAATCCCTAATAGCTGCATCTGGTCGAAACCAGACTACTATCTCCGGGAGCCTTTTGATCTGTAATTCTCACAACCTATCCCAGCGTCTTATTTCCATTGGGAATCTATTCACAGGCCACAACCTGCGATGGGAACGGAGTCCAATCCTCGTCTATTTACCCGGGTGATTTGAAGTTTTTATTCCTCTGTAAACGGAAAATCTGAAGCAATAAGTCACAACTTGCTTTATAAACAGGTAATTCACCGTATTCGGCCATTTTCCAAGATTTTTTCGGAATGAGGCGAAGCCCATACTCCAAATTATCAAAATAGTCAAATTGACAAATAGTCAATCCCTGACACAGCGAACCGAATTACCGACTTGCTCCTTGCTGGCGTAGCGGTAGACTCTTGAAGTATTGTAACCCAGGTGCCGGCGGCATGGGGTGTTACTATCGTACTCCGTAGAGGAGCAAAAGTTGGTGAAGTTACCCACATCGTTGTAACTACCAAAGCTGGTGCGGAAACCGCCGGGCAACGCGGAAAAACCGCTTTCGTTGGTGGCGTTGGTGTTGGGACTCTCCCAATGCGCAGTTCCGGTTTCTTTTATTTTACCGCCTGCAACATAATCGCCGCCCAGGTAGTCTACCAAGGTTTGCCATTCATCATCGGTGGGTGCATGCCAGCCTTCAGGCGCCAGGCCCCGCGGATCGGTTACCGCAAACCAGTTATATAGCTTGCCGTACTCTTCTCCATTAGCTGGGTCATTTTCGTAATAACACCACGCCGGTTTGCCTTCGTCTCCTGCTTTTTTCCACTCTGCAGCACTTTTAGCTTCGAGTATTGGTTCGCCATTCCTAAAGGTGCTCACATTCAAGTTCTCGGCCATCCATTCCTGATTACCGATTTTTACTGTTTTCATTTTTGTTCCTTTCTTTAATCTTCTTCTGGCATTTCATTAATTTGTGCCGTATCATCAATATTAAAATTTTTCATATGATCATTAACTCTATTTTCCAACCAAACAACCTTAATAATTTCATTTCGATTTCGAGGAAATAATTTTTCTAAAGCATTACTTAATTTATTTGTTATATCTTTCAAGTAAGTGATTGTACTAGGTGTAAGTGTGAATATATAGTCTGTGGAATTCTTAATTAAAGAAAAATTTACACGGCCTAGGGTGTATATGGTTTTTTCTCTAGTTATATCACTGTTTTCTGCAACGCCTTCTTTATCTAGCAATGGCTGAATTTTTTCTATGTGTAAATTAGATCGGTAGTCGATAAGTTCAATTGTAGATTGATACTTTTCCAATCCGATTGATATTTCACCTAATAAATTCCTAAACTTCGTTTCAAAGAGAAATGAAATCGGGCCAAAATCTAAATCAATGTTATGCTTCAACGGAACAATTAGGCCACGCATATTAATGAATGCAGATTTATCATTCTTATATTTCTCCAAATGTTGATCATTAAAGTTTGCTAATTTATTACTAATTGTATAGAGAGAATGAATAGCCCTATTCCCTGCTGCAATCTTTTGACTTAATATTTCTTTTTCTTTTTCTCGAGCATGAAGAGAAAAGGCATATTTAGCTCCTGCAATGACTGATAACAATGGTAATATGGCAGGTAAAACTATGGTAAATATCCAACTTAACGACTTATCATCGTTGAGTCTGTTTTCAAGTCTTCCGATTTTATCAGACAGTTCAGTTCGCATTAATTTCAGATCATTGTTTATTTTTGATAAAGTAGTATCTACAGCAGTGGATTGTTGTGAATACGACGTGCTAGGCAAGACCAAAAGAAAAAAACATAAAATGAGTTTTCTCATTGAGATTCTCCTTAAATTTCCTTTTTTTTAAATTACAGCCCCCGCCAGCTATAGGGCGGGCCGGGAGTGTCCCGCTTTATCCATCGTTGTGAACGATCAGTTTTATAAACTTTCTTAATAATTGACTGTGTTGTTTCATGAGGAAATTGAGATAGTTTTTACTTAAAAGTAGATAAAACACGTTATCTAACAATTCTTGCGCCGACACCATTTAAATAGAGGGTTTGGTAACAATTCTGGAAGATGTCGTTATATTCAATATCTAATTTACTCTGCTTAAATTCAGCTTTAACGTCAGTATTATAATTATTAGGGATAGAAAACTCACATTTTATTTTTTCATTTTTATCTATAACTGGAAAATTTATTATACTTGGTTTTCTAAGCTTGCGATTTCCAAAGGTTACCTTAATCCCAATAGCCGATCCAACACCTACATTTTGCAGCCATATTGTTATTATACCCGATTCTGTAGGATTACCCTTTCCCCCTATATTCACCTTAATAATTAGTGGTGCAAACTGACTTTGTCGGTTCCGTGTAGTCTCCAATATCATTCTCTCGGAAATATCATTTGTCTTTTGCATCATATTAGCGATTCGAAAGTAAATTAGGCACATAATTACTGTTGAAATCGCAAGAATAATAGTACAGAAAGCAAGAATTCCAGTAAAAAGTAAATCAAGATTTGTCTTATCAAAAAAACCTAGTATAAATTTAACTATTTCCATAGATTCCCTGACTAGCTAGCCCCATTCCTATTAGGTTTACTAAAAATTTTATCAAAGCAAAATTAATTCAATATAGTAGAATCATTAGGATATTTTCAAACTATTTATTTTTTAAAGGAACCCCAATAAAAAAGCCTTCAAGCTGGCAACTTGAGGGCTTAAGTCCTACAGGAGAATAGGACAACGAATTTCTGCATTTTTAGAATATGCCTAATTCTGCAATTCTGCAAATTCGAATATTCAAATGTATATATGAAAAATTAGTTATTAAATGCGTCTGTTATTTTCATCGTTTTCGTAATCTTCAAAATTATCTCTGAAGAATTGAATAGCATCTAATTCTGCTCTTATGTTAATAGTAAAGTCTCCCATAGTTTTTAGTAAGTCTCTCTTAAAATCTTCAAAATCTGAAACTTGCAAGCCCCTGTCTTGCGAAGCTTCACGCCCATACCCGGCAGGATCAGCGCCATAAGAATAACCCGCTCCAGGCGCGTTATTATTAGTGTTAATAGCTAATTTATGTGATATTGAAGATTTAAATTGGCTTTTGACCGGGGAAAAAACCAAAACATCAAAGTATTCCCCTGAAGAAAAAGATTTAATCTTGGATTGGCAAAGAAATCAAACTGACACAAGCAATGAACTGGATTTAGACGGACTATTATTTCTAAGAAGAATAATTGCTAAAGAAAATGATTTAGAAACATTACGGTATTTTAGTGAAGATTATTTAGTAAAATTTTGGCATTTTCGAGCGGAGGCGTCTAATCTTCGTAAGAGAGTTGAGGAGTTAGAGCAAAATCTATTAAAGAGAATCGAAAAACTTGAACAAAATTCTGCAAAATCATGATTGTTCAACCTAAAAAACTAAACAAAACACCCCTTTTCGTTGTACACACCCATTGGCCGCTAGAAACAAGTTCTAAATAATTGTTTTTTAATAAACCTGTCTCATATAATATTCCTTGTATTGACCTTTGTGTCATTTTTTAGTACCTTTTTGTAGGCTTTAAGCTTGACTAAGGAACTAAATACTACAGATACTTACAGTTATTCTCAATTCATAGTTCCTAAGAGCTTTTGTATGTAAGTCTTTAAAATATTAGTATGTTAAGTCTTGTTTTTCTTAGGAACTTTATTCTCATATTGAATGATCCCCCATACAAATGGTATCTTTTAAATAATTATTTTTAAAATAATAACTGAAATTATAATATGAAGGAATTTGCTCTCGCTGTGCATGGCGGCGCCGGTGTTATCCCAAGAAATTTTGCAGATAATATTAAGCAGGAATATTTGGATGGATTAGAGGCAGCGCTAAAAGTGGGTCTCGTAATTTTACAGAAAGGCGGCGCCAGTCTGGATGCCGTTGAAGCCACAGTTCAAACTTTAGAGGACAACCTGAAATTCAACGCCGGGAAAGGTTCCGTCTTCAATCACGAAGGCAACCATGAAATGGATGCTTCAATTATGAACGGTATCGATTTATCATGCGGCGCTGTGGCTGGAATTCGGGGAGTAAAAAATCCCATCAAACTTGCTCGTTTGGTAATGGAAAAAACTGTTCATGTTGCATTGGTTGGTTTGGGAGCTGAACAGTTTGCCAAAAAAATGAATGTTGAATTTTGTGATAATGATTATTTTTATTCCCAATATCGTTATGACCAGTGGACAAAAGCAAAAGAACAAGATTCGATTCGCCTGGATCATTCTGTAGATGATGATTCGCAGCCAAAAGAAAAAGGGACAGTCGGCGCTGTTGCATTGGACAAAAATGGCAACCTGGCTGCTGCAACCTCTACAGGAGGTTTGACCAACAAAAAATATGGCCGTCTTAGTGACAGCTCCCAAATTGGTTGCGGAAATTATGCAAATAACAAAACCTGTGCAGTTTCATGCACTGGCACGGGTGAAGAATTTATCCGTCACGTGGTTGCATATGACATTCATAGTCAAATGTTTTACAAAGGCTTGAGTTTAAAAGAAGCTGCGAATAATGTGGTTCATCAAACGCTAAAGCCTGATGATGGCGGTATTATTGCTGTGGATAATCTTGGTAATATTGTGTTTGACTACAATTCGTTAGGCATGTTGAGAGCTGCAGCCGATTCGGAAAATATGTATGAAGTAAAGATTTGGGAGTAAATTAAAAATTCATATTGAGTGTGACTGCCCTAATTTGAATGTTAGGTGATTCCCATTTGTAAATCGGAAGTGTATTTGTGAAACATTACTCGATAGTTGATTGGATGCGAAAACAAAAAGATAGATTAAAAGGGGCTATGTTTAATATAATAATTAATTCTTAAAACAAAAAAGAGGAATACGATGATAGTCAAACTGAGACAAGTAAATTTATTCGTCATCTTAATTCTTTTGTTTTGTCTAAAAGGATTATTCGCTCAAAATAATGGGGATCTCTTAAAAGAAATACGATGGCGTAATATCGGACCGGGAAATTTTTCCGGAAGGTTTGTTGATGTTGAAGCATTGGATAACGATTTTAGCCATGTTGTGGCTGCTTCTGCTTCTGGTGGTGTTTGGAAATCCGTCAATGCCGGAACTACATGGGAACCGATTTTTGATGATTACGGGAGCGCATCGATCGGGGATATTGCCATTTTTCAGAATGATCCGAACATCATCTGGGTGGGAACGGGAGAAGCAAACAATAGAAACAGTGTAGCCTGGGGGGATGGTATTTATAAATCCATGGATGGTGGAAAAAGCTTTCATCATATGGGACTAAAAAATACTTATCAGATCGCCAGGGTAGTCGTTCATCCAATCCATAGAAATATTGTTTATGTAGCAGCGATTGGCTATTTATGGGGTTATATCGGTGACCGGGGTTTGTTCAAAACCACGAACGGCGGCAAGAGCTGGGTTAAATTAACCAATGGCTTACCTGATGATGGTAAAACAGGTGCAATCGACCTGGTCATAGATCCGGGCGATCCCAATACTTTGTATGTTGCATTTTATCAACGGCTTCGCAAACCCAATCGATTTGATAGCGGCGGCCCCAACGGCGGAATTTTCAAAACAACGGATGGCGGGGGTACCTGGACCAAATTAACTAACGGCTTACCTGCTGGAGAAACCGGGCGTATTGGGCTTGACATTTATCAGTCGAATCCAAAAATTCTAATGGCAATTATCGAACACGGATTTCAACCCCGGGAAGACAATCCGGATTATTATAATATGAAACTGCTTGGTACCGGAATTTACCGCTCCGAGGATGGCGGACAAAACTGGCAATACACAAATCGCTACAATAACCGACCCTTTTATTACAGCCAGATTCGTATCAATCCATTGGATGATCAAAGAGTGTATGTGTTAACCACAACGATCCGGTTATCAGAAGATGGCGGCAAAACTTTTGTTCCCGGCGGTCTCGAATTCGAAGGCGGTCTTGATTATCATGGCATGTGGCTGGATCCATCCAACAAAGATAGATATTATCTGGCCAAGGACAAAGGCTTAACCCTGACCTATGATCATGGTAACACATTTCAATTATTCGATCATATTCCGGTGGGTCAATTTTACGCACTCGGAGTTGATATGCGAGACCCGTATTTCGTATATGGAGGAACCCAGGATAATGGCACCTGGGGCGGTCCTAATTTTAGCAAAGATGTCCGGGGAGTGTTGAATGATTCATGGTGGAAATTACATTGGGGAGACGGCATGTTTGTCCAGGTGGATCCAACTGACTGGCGTAAAGTTTACACCGAGGCTGAAAACGGAAGTTTCCGAAGATACAATGCGGAAACACGACAGGTTGAATTTAGTCGCCCAAGACCTTCCAATATTATTAATTATAGCGATTATGATAAAGAAGGTTCTGCATCCGGTAACCGGTTACCAAGGCAATTTCGCTTTAACTGGCGGGCGCCCATGGTTATGTCTCCCCACAATCCGCAAACTTTGTATTTGGGTAGTAATCATTTGTTTGAAACGGTGGATGGTGGTTATCACTGGCGAATTGTCAGCCCGGATTTATCGACCAATAATCCGGCTAAACAAGATGCACTTTCCGGTGGTTTAACCCGTGACATGTCAGGTGCGGAAACCCATTGCGCCATAACCAGTATTTCGGTTTCGTCTTTAAATACAGCTCTCATTTGGGTTGGAACAGACGATGGAAATATTCAGATAACCCGCAATGGCGGGGTTAACTGGACAAATATTCGAGCGAATATTCCCGATGTTCCTACTGGAATGTGGGTTAGTTGTGTGGAAGCTTCTCATTTTGATGAAGGTATTTGTTATGTAACTTTTGATGGCCATCGAAGCGCGGATCTTTCAACATGGATTTACATGACGAACGACTTTGGTAAAACATGGAATAAAATTACCAATAACATACCTGATGGGCATTCAATGTATGTGATTCGGGAGGATCCAAAAAATAGAAACGTGCTTTTTGCCGGTTCTGAATTTGCCTGTTTTGTGAGTTTGAATGGTGGTAATTCCTGGACACGATTCATGAATAATATGCCTACTGTTGCTTTTCATGACCTGGTCATTCATCCGCGCGATGGTGACTTGATCGCAGGGACTCATGGCCGTGGTTTTTGGATTGCCGATGATATTACTCCCCTGCAGCAATTGACGAATTCCATCCTGGATTCTGAAGCTCACATTTTTACCAATCGACCTATGACGATTTGGCAGGATGCTTCCCGCGGCGGTGTTCGTGGACACATGTTTTATGCGGGAGAGAATCCGCCATACATTCCCAAAAGAGAAGATATAGTCAGGGCTAAATTAATTAGCGGCGGGTTGATTAATTATTATCTCAAATCAAAATCCAAAGAAGTCTCTATCGAAATAATCGATCTTTTAGGCGCCAGGAAAAGAACCCTTTCCGTTCCAGGCGAATCGGGATTAAATAGAGCGCTTTGGAATTTCCGCTTCGATCCGACACCTGAACGAATTAATCGATTTATCAAGAACCTTGAATCGATTCTCGACCGAATAGCTAAATTCCCGCAAAAAACAAAAGAGCAAAAACAGGTGTTAGCACAAACTCAAAAAGTGATTAAATCGTCAAGAAGTATTGAATCGCTAAATCAACTGATCGACCAATTACGAAAAACTTTTGGCAGTATTAGTGTGTTTCGAAGGACTTTTAGAGGCAGACTGCAAGGAGAACAGGCAAATCCAGGAGATTATTTAATCAAAATGAAAGTTAACGGCAAAACCTACACAAACAAAATTACCTTACGTAGCGATCCAATGGGTAATTAAGGCGATATTTCTATCAGCAATTAAAAGAGAGGAAATCATGATTCAAAAATTTTCAACTGCCTCAATTATTCTTTTATTCGCGTTCATCTGCAATTTTGTGTCTGCACAGGAAAAACCACTCAAAATTTTTATTTCTGTAGATATGGAAGGAATCGGTGGTATAGGAACCGGCAAGATGACGCGTGGAAATGGCAAGGATTATTCAATTGGACGCAGGCTAATGACCGACGAAGTAAACACAGTAATAAAAGCTATCTTTGAGCATGGCCCTGCTGATATTCTTGTGAATGATTCACATGGTGATATGCAAAATTTATATCATACGGAACTGGATGAAAGAGTCACATATATCCAGGGGAATCTCAAACCATTGGGGATGGTGCAGGGTTTGGAAGAAGGTTTTGATGGGGTAATATTTATTGGCTACCACACAAAAGCCGGCGATCCCAACGGATTCCTGGCCCATACCGGTTCGGGATCGGTGAAGGGACTATAGGCTCAATGATATTGAAGTAGGGGAGGGTGGCTTAAATGCTGCATTTGCCGGGGAGCTTGGAGTACCAGTGGTTTTGGCTTGCGGAGATTTGGATTTAACCAGGGAATTAAAGCATTTGCTTAGCACAAATACTGTGAGTACGAAAGAGGCTATTACTCCACAAGTGGCAAAACTGGTTCACCCCAAAGTTGTTCACAAACGCCTGGCATCTGCAACGAAGGAGGCTTTGCGAAACCTGTCTAAAGCAAAGCCTTATGATATCGGAACTCCTGTGCGAATCAAAATGAAGTTGGCCTCAACAATGCATGCGGATATTTTGCAAGCTATTCCTGGAATGGGAAAAGGAGAGGATGGATTTACGGTTACTTATACGGCTAAGAATATGAATGAGGCTTATAAACTTATACGGCTTATGTATAAGTATATTAGTTATTGATCTTATTAGCTGGTTTTGGTGGAAGTTTCAATTTCAAAATTAGTCTTGTGTCAAATCTCATTGGTCAGTTTTTGATAGATCTATGTTGGGATCGACTGTAAGTTGAAACTTTTGGCTTAACGCAAGAAGTTTTTCAAAACTTTTTAAGTTTTATTGATTCGCTTTATTCTCTTGGCTTATTTGAGAATAATGTTTTTTCCAGTTGATTCGATACCTATTCTCTCTCCTGGTTCTAACCCCAATTTTTTTCTTATCTTTTGGGGATAAGTATTCTCCCGAAATTGTCGATTTTGGTATTCATAACGAATCCTTTATTGGCAATAGTCAATTAGTCCTGCTTTTGTTTGAAATTCAATCATGGGATTCTCAATGTAAAGATACTTTTGCATAGTTTTTGCAATATAAATTAACTTTAAATTAAGTGTTTAGGAGCTTTTTTTGATTGGCAGAACAGTCCTCTTTATTTTATACCTCTCAATAAGCCTGATATCCAATCCGGTTTACAGCCAAACCGACCCTTTCAATTCTCACCAATCCGTAAAAATAGTGAACCCAAAGGTATATGAATTCAACTGCTTACCAATATTAAACCACGTTACATTTTGGCAAAAAACAGGAAGACACAGAACATCTTCAAATGCAATTCAAAAAATTAATTATCCATTATTTGACTGGCCACTTATTAACCAATTGCACGATTGTTTAATTTTAGTCAATTATGTCGATGATGACAATTCAAACAATATTGCTGATTACATGGGTAATCCTCATACCTATAATGGGCATCAAGGAACTGATGTGACACTTTTTAATTTTCGAGCAATGGATCGCGGCATGAAAATCGTTGCGGCTGCAGACGGGACAGTGGTTGAAACCATTTTTTCCAAACAGGATCGAAACACCGAACCGCCATATCCCGATTTTGGAAATAGAGTCATTGTTCAACATGACGATGGAACTCATGCATGGTACGTTCATTTTCGAAAGAATTCTGTTACAGTTGAAGAAGGTGAAACAATTGAAAAAGGTGATATACTCGGACTTGCCGGTAGTTCAGGTAATTCAACAGAGGCGCATTTACATTTTGAGGTTGGGGAATACATCAACGGAATTTGGCAGAAACGCGATCCATGGCAGGGAACCTTTAATGCGCTACCAAGTCTTTGGCAGAACCAGGAGCCTTATGTGGGGAATGATCCGATCAGAATTTACGATATGGGGGTAGCAACCAGGGCTTCTGCTGGTGGAGATGAAAATAATATTTCTTTCGATCTATTTAAAGAGAGACTGTCTCAACCGCAAGTATTTGGAAAAAGTGAAACAATTATAATCGTTTGGCTGCAAGTTCAGGGCCAGGCGGGTAATGCTTTTACAATAAGAGTTCATCGTCAGGATAATTCACTGTTTAATCAAACGCCGCCCTTTTCGCTTCCGGATAAAACTCAAAGGGCATGGTATAAATTGGTCTTGAATTTCGCACAAAATGTATCTCCTGGCGATTATGGAACATGGAAAGCGACTATTAGTGTTGATGGGTCTGTAAAAAAACAAATTAATTTTGAGGTAGGTGGAAATACGGTATTTCGACCGCGATTTGTACCTCTTTCCGGACGATCATTTCGCATAAATGGAACGACACAACGAGATACTCTTAGAGTTTCATCTCTCGGAGGAGAAGTAACTTACTTTTTGTTGAATGAACTTGATTTTGTATCTCTTCAGCAAGATTCAATCGTAGCTATTTCTGCCACATCGACCCAACCAAGCAGATCATTTTATTTCCAAGCTATTACAATGGATCAAGCAGGTTTAAAAGACACAATGTGGTACCACATTGTTGATCCAGGCAAACCGCGAACCAATACTGTGCCTGTGGAGCTAAGCACATTTTCAGCAAAAATCAAAGACAATACCATAGAATTATTTTGGACTACTTTCTCCGAGACAAACAATTATGGATTTGTTGTTGAACGAAAAAATGAGAATGGATCCTGGGAAAAAATAGGATTTGTGCAGGGGAATGGAACCACTACGTTTTTAAACGAATATACTTTTCTTGATCAAAATATATTGCCTGGTACTACTTATTTCTACCGATTAAAACAAATTAATAGTGATGGTTCTTTCGAATATTCTCGTGAAATAAAAATTGATTCTGTACCAGTTACGTTTACGCTTTGGCAAAATTATCCGAATCCATTTAATCCGATTACAGCAATTCGATACAATATTCCGGAAGAAACAGATGTGAGTTTGCAAATTTTAGATCTCAATGGAAAATGGGTGGCTAATCTTATTAAAGAAAAGCAGAAACCCGGAACCTACACCATAGAGTGGAATGCGAAGTCCTTAAGCTCGGGAATATATTTTTTCAAATTAGAGACTAGTGGGTTTACTTCGATGAAAAAAGCCTTATTGTTGAAGT
This sequence comes from uncultured Deferribacteres bacterium, assembly GCA_964464595.1. Taxonomy (GTDB): domain Bacteria; phylum Zhuqueibacterota; class JdFR-76; order JdFR-76; family DREG01; genus JADFJB01. The sequence goes on along the minus strand of CAYXGW010000001.1, from coordinate 71,729 downwards.
AATAATAGAAACAATCAAAACCGATACTATTGAATTGTAAATACAAAGTTGATAATATTTAAAATAGTTATGATAAATAATTTAAAGACAATTATAAATACCCATCCTGAACACAAGCTTTTGATAGCTTGCCTTAAGTCTCATAGGGATCAAAAGAATGCTCTTGCCATCAAGGAATTGCTTACTAAAGAGATAGATTGGGACTATTTTCATCGCACTGCTGCGTTACATGGAGTTTTGCCAATCATTTATAATAATTTGAAAAACATTGCTCAGGATTTTGTTCCCATTAAGGAAATGAATGATCTTAAAGAACAATATTTAACAAACGTACAGCGAAATCTAATTCTGACAGGGGAGTTACTAAAGATACTGGACTTATTTGAATCCAACGGGATAGAAACAATCTCTTTGAAAGGACCAGTCTTTGCAGAATCGAATTACGGAAGTATATCGCTAAGACAATTTGTTGATTTGGACATATTGGTACGGAAAAAGGATGTGCTAAAGGCCCAAAGCCTTTTACTTACTAATGGATTTATTTTGTTTAAGAAAATAGCAGTAGATGAAGAGGTTTATCTCGAGGAAAGAAACGACTTTGAGTTTTTAAAAGAAGAAGGTCATATCAGAGTAGAGCTTCACTGGGATATTGTATCAAGAATTTACCATTTTCCCCTGGACCAGGATAAGTTATGGGACAATTCACGAAAAATACAGTTTTCAGGGAAAACCGTTCAAGGATTTTCACCTGAAGATTCATTACTTATCCATTGTATCCATGGCACAAAACATAATTGGAAAAGATTAAAGTGGATCTGTGACATCTCCAAACTGGTTGAAGCAAATCCTGAAGTAGATTGGAATTATATTCTGAAATTAGCCAAAAGTATTGGTGGCGAAAGGGTGTTTTTGCTAGGTCTTTTCCTGGCTAACGATCTTCTTGGCACTCAATTACCAGAACAAATAAAATCATTATTACAATCGAATCGCGTTGTGTATTCGCTTGCTCAAAAGGTCTATAAATGGCTATTTACAATGTCTGATTATGTAACCCACAAAACCCCCTTGTTCAGGATTAAGACCAGAGAACGTTATCGTGATAAGATTGTAATTCTAGCTCGCAACACTCGCTGGGTTTTAGCTCCAAATGAAAAAGACCACTATTTTTTATCTCTTCCTTCATTCCTTTCATTTCTATATTATATAGTGAAACCAATCAGGTTGATCTCTGAATATGGGGTTGGGTTTGTGTTTTCTTTAAAGAAAAAATAAAGCTTTAATTATAGTTTTTTGCGCATCATCAATTTAAATGTTTCAAATTCATTGGCTTGCCAAAAATTAATTCCTGATTCATTGAGACTATGGACTTCCAAATCCAGGAATGGAACGTCCCGAGAGCGTAGCCAATCTATACTCTTGTCCAATAATAAACTGCCAATACCTTGCTGGCGATATTTTGACTCTACAAAGCAATCAGCAACATAACCCCAACGAATATTAAATCTTGGCGAGGTCTTTTTCCCTCCTAGCCATTCCTTTTTAAATTTAGCCCACTTCGATTTATTCTTTTGTGCTTTTTCTTTTAATATTCGAATATGGATATAACCAATAATTTTTCCGGTCTCTTCGGCAACAAGAATTAAATTTTCAGGATTTTCTATGAATCGACTGAAATAAATTACTCCGTTGAATTCTTTTGATAATGCAAATAAGGGATCAAATTGTTCGTGAAAAGACATCTCTTTTTTATAGAGATCAGAAATAGCCTCCAGGTCGCTATTTGAGGCTAACCTTACCCGGATATTTTTATTGAGAGTTTCTTTTGGCGGCAGCATATCGCTTTTTCGCTTGGTGCTGAAAATACAGTCAATTAATTTACCTGACTAATTCAAAATCCTTTATCACTGTTACTCCAGAAAAGAGCCTTTCACAATATTTATGCTTTAAAAGTATGGAAATAGATCCCGTTGCGCTGGGATGACATCATTGGAAGATTTAAGCTTAAAACATGATTTATGAATTTATCCAGGTTAATTAATTTATTTATTTTCTATAAGTTTTTCTGATTCTAGTTCGCTGATCAACTCGAAAACGCATTGTTCAGCTTTTGTTTGATCAACCTCATATTCGTCTTGTAATTCATTTGTAATTTGGTTAACATTCAAACCTTTTTTCAAATGCTTCCAAATTGACCACCCCGTTTCGTTTAATGTATAATATCTTTGGTTGTCCAAGTGAAGCAGAACCGCTTCCGTGGGATCAAGCTCAGTTGATACAACCTGTGAGTTCACCTGGTATTCTTGATTACTTTTTTTCATTTGGCCATTCCCTTTTTATTTTTAGTATTGTGTTAAACTTCCATGAATTTTAGCTTGCCTTATTGCCATTCGAAATGATAACACGCTTATGGGCAGCATAATGATTGAGAATATTCCAAGAGCTATAACACTATTCGTTAACTCTCCAATTGAACTACCTTTTAATAATGCCATACGCATCCCTTCAAGTGAATAAGTAATTGGCAACATATATGAAATTTTCTGTAGCCAATCCGGTAATATAGAAACAGGATAATAAACACCGCCTAACAACCATGAAATTCCTGTAACTAACCAATCGACAGGATTGCCACGTTTCATAATCATAATAAACGAAGCTGAGATTATTCCGAGACTGCTGAATGAAATAATTGTCAATATAAAGATTATCATAGCGGCAAGATAATTTGCATTGGAAAAATCAATACCTAAAAAAACAACGCCAATTGTCAAAAACAGTAATACATGAACGGATGTAATTAAAAAACTATAAATAGACGATGAAATAATGATTGTTGGTATTTCGGTTTGGGTTACCAGAAGCGCTTCCAACGTTCCGGTGGTTTGGGCTTCCCGGATACTTTTTGAGAGGCTATTTAAAGACACCGCTAAATAGCTGGAAAAGCTAAAGCCTATGATTACATAAGAAAAATAATCTCCACCGTATTTTGAAATAGATTCAAGGGGTTGTGAGCCAAATAGACTTGATAAGAAGTATAATGTTAAGATTGAAAATAACACCCCTAAAAATTGAAAAATAAAATCGAAACGGTAGCTAATTGAGATTAGAAAATCTCTTTTGGTAAAAGCCAATGGTTTTTTAAGTGATAATAAGATTCCACTCATTGTACAATCCTATCATAAATTTTTGCAAGATCAGGCTCTTGATGCGTACACTCTAGAATTCTGCCATCAAAGCTAACAATTTTTGAAATGATATCCGATATTCCGACTTTGCCATTTTTAATTTGGATTGCCCATGTTCCGTTCTCTTCATTAAGAAAGGATACAGAATCTATGAAATTTGCAGATTTTATGATGTGTTTGAATTGTGCGTCCGGATTTTCCACTGAAATCTTGTATATTTTTTCTGACTTAATGGTATTACGAATTTGCCGTAAGGCTCCGATTGTTTTGATCTCACCATGGTGAATAATTCCAACTCGATCAGCAAGTTCTTCAGCTTCATAAATGTTGTGAGTAGTTAACAGCACTGTATTTTTTTCTTCGCCGACAATTTTTTCCTTAATCAAATTTTTTAAATCTTTCGAAGTAGACCGATCCAAACTGCGGGTGGGTTCATCCATGATTAAAATCTTTGGGTTTGTAAGCAAACCTCTTGCAATTGCAAACTTTTGCCGCGTGCCAGTTGAGTAATTCTTAAATGTATTGTTGGCTTCTTTATGTAAATCTAATAACCTGAGGATTGATTCGATCCTGGATTCATAAGTTGCTTTTGCCAAGTTGTTTAAAGTGGCAAAAAACCTAAGATTTTGTTTGCCGGTTAATCTCCAGTAAAAACTGCGTTCATCACTAACCACAAGACCAATGGATTTTCGTACAGATTTATTATCTGTAACAACATCAAATCCGTTTACTATTGCCCTTCCGGATGTCGGTAAAATGAGGCTGCTTAGAATTTTGATTAGTGTAGTTTTTCCTGCTCCATTTGGCCCCAATAAACAGAAAAGCTCTCCTTGCTTCACCTGAAGATTGATATTATTAAGAACAGTCGTTTTTTCTTTTTTAAATGGTTGGAATAATAAGTGTGAGATACTTTTACTGATTGGAAAGCTTTTGAAAAGGTTGATTGTTTCTATAGCGTAATGCAATGCAATTTTATTTTTTTACTCAAATTCATATATTTTGAATCGAATGAAACCCTAAATCCTAGAGTCTAACTTATTCTAAGCAGACCGGCTTTATTTCTTATGGTCAATTGATGCCATTGCATCGTCATGCCATGGATCATTGGGAAATCTTTTCATCCAATTGACTTTTTTAAAGTGTTTCGCACAATACCAACAAGGGAAAGCATCCAATTTAGTCAGCTCTCCATTATTATATCGGCGCAGTTTTTCTTTTTGAAAGCTGGCAATCATTTGGAGGTACTCACTGTATAAATCCAAAAGATTATTATCTTCTATATTTCCAATTACATCTACCATAGAGTCGCCATCGGCATATTCTGATAATTGGCAACAAAATGTTAAGTTACCGCGATAATCGACGTAAATTGCTTCCATCGAAAGCGCACTACAATTAACCCAGGGTGAATCATCATTTGGAAAAGCAATAAAAGGCTCCATGGAAACTTTATATACAGCATTAAGTTCGATAATTTCTTCCTTGATTTTGTACCAATCTTCGGGAGGGACATTCATTTGTTTATAAGTTGTTTGGAGAGTCGGTTGTAATGGTGCCAGGTATAATTGTTTGCTCTCGACTTTACTGGCTAGTATGGCCATGGCTTCCAATTCATGGCGATTGGTGGCAGTGATTATCATCTGTATACAAAATGGAAGTTTTTTTGCCCGGCAAACACTGATTGCCTGTAATGATTTAACAAACGAGCCTTTTTGTCTGATTTGGTCCATGGTTTCTGCTGTGGCTCCATCCATGCTGAAGCAAAATCCTCTTAAATGCTCACTATATGGTTTTATTGCCTGGTATGTCAGGTTAAACCGGGTGCCGTTTGTAACCATCGCAAATTCGTAACCGGCATCAACAAATTTTTTGATAATCTGCGGGAATTGTCGATGTAAAGTCGGTTCCCCACCGGTTAAAGCAACTGTTGGAATGTTAAGTGGACGTGCTTCATCGATTAGCTTATCCACCAGCTCCAGTGGAATATCGAGTCGGGAGTTGACCGGACCAATAACCGTTTGCAAGTCCTCAGGTAAATCTTTTCTGGGCGCAATATCCGATCGCAAGCAATGCACACAGGCATAATTGCAGCGGTTGGTTATTTCAAATCCTATATGTTTAATTGCCATCTAAATTGTCCTCATAAAGTTTCATTAAGATTAATTTCGAAAGATTTTCTGAATTCTTTAGCAAATCTTTTCCTGCCAGTAACCTGAAGTTTTTACTTTGTTTAACAAGTTTTTTTAATGAATCGATATGTTCCTCTTTGAGTTTATGGGGAATAAGAATAAAAGGACTTTCTTTTATTAACGCGCTAAAAGCATCCAAGTCAGATATCGGAATTAGCCTGCTAGTTTGTTCTTCTACAATTTTTGGTAAAATAATAACACTTGGAAAGCAATATGGAATAAATTGATCTGGAAACACATTTTGAATATTGATTAATTTTTTATCGTTATGTGGAATTTCGAAACTATGCTCCAATAAATAATCTTTTGAATGGTGGTTCATTAAATCTTGATTAAACTTAAAGGCAGTTGGTATGGCGTGTACGGATATTTGAGTTTTATCCGTATATTGCAGCAAAATGATATCATCCGACAAATATTTCCATCCTTCTTCAACTAGATGAATAGTATCGGTGGATTTACCTGAGCCCGATTTACCCACGATCAAACAGCCGTGGTCATCCTTTTCTAGCGCTGCGGCATGGAGATGAAAAAAACCTTTGGAATGCATTAGAAATACGATTGTTGAAAGCAGAAACGTGTGAGAAACCATACGGGGATATTGAAATGCCGATGGCTCAAAATATCCTATCGCCGAATCATTCACAAAGTCTATTTTAAGGATAGTTTCTTTATAAACCAGGTACAAAAATTCCTCCCGTTGGTAAATCCGTAGAGGCGATTGCTCTGTAGTGAGCAATTTGCTATCCTTAGGTATACCTATTGATGGAGGTGCGTTTAGTTTTAAAAAAATGGGCGAGGAATTCTTTCTTCTAAGGGGATTCGAAGAAACTGCGTTAAACAAATTATTTAGGTAATTTAAACTTTTTTCGAGTTGAGTATTATTGTGTTCAACTCTTATCTCTATACCATAAAGAGTTAATGTCTCGTTCATTACCATTCGTTGAATCCGGCACAAACTTCCCTGTTAGTGACCCAATAAAATAATTATTTATTTAAGTATTTACAGCCGCCGTTGATGGTGCTCCAGCTGTGCTAATAAGAGTCGATTTAATTAAAGACTCTTGTTTGATTAATTTTGGCTCAACAAAGGCTTTGCCCTTCTTTTTTTCTTTGTTACCTTTATTTTTTTCCGTTCGTGATGCCATGAAACCTCCCGTTAGTATGAGTAATGCGGATAATTGTAAATTAACTTGAAATCTTTCACTTTATTCTCTGAATCTGCAAAAATTTTGCCATTTAATGTTAGCCAACTGTGACCTAATATATTGGCCTGGTTATTATGAACGCCAATTTTAAAATCTACTGAACTATTATAGTATCGTAAAAAACGGTAGAGAACTAAAGACCTTTTTAAGCAAGTCTTTTTTAATACAGGGTTATTTAGATTTAAGATGAAATCAACATAGGAAACCAATTTGTAAATATCATGTTTGGAAAGTGGGGCGCCAGTATACTTTTTTAAATTTAGGAACTCCAATAACCGGGTGATATTCCGAAATCGCAACATGATATTTATTATTATGTTCCAGACAAAAATTCTGCTTAAAAGCAGATAGTTTACTTTAATAATTTTTCGGTATAAGTAAACGATAACGCAAACCTTACGATTAATTCTTCATAATTCTTGTTTTTTGAAGTCTTTATAAGCAAAATTTATGCCTAAGTACATGTTGATAAAACGAATAGGAGAGGATTTTCGAAACCACAAAAAACTGTATCACCATAAAACAGTTAGCATAGTTTGAGACATTGACAGCTATCCATTTTTAGCTTAAATTGGCAATATGTTAAATCTGTTGGATTGTGGATTGTGGATTGTGAGTTATGGAATACTCATGGTTATCAGATAAATAATTAATTAAAATAAAAAAAATTTGTATCGTTCCAATTGATTTATTACATTTCAAACCAGATAAGATTATCAATTCACAAAAAAGGGGGTGAGAGAAATCCCAAATTAAAGTAAATCTTTCGTTTATATTCTTGAAAATAGAAATTTAATTCGCAAGTTAATGGTAATAATTTGTATGAAAAAGCATTTTGGTAAATTAAGTTTAGACTAATTAACAATTTCATTTAACACTTGAAAGGGGGGAAACATGTATCCTCAATATTATATTAATCAAGTTGTTTTTTATAGGTTTTTATTTGTTGTTATTTTTGTTTTTTCAATTGCTTCGTTCACCAATCAAGGTTTGAATGCCCAGGTTTCAGATTCTAAATGGGTGAAACCTGCAGGAGTCATTGGAAATGATGAGAGGAATGGTTTAGTAATTGCTGGTGCTGAGAACAGCTATGTTGTGGGTCGATTTATAAGAATAGCTGGTTTTTCCGACTCAACAATTATTGGAGCAGGCAGCCAAAATGGCCTTATTGCTAAATCTGATCTCAATGGCAAAGCCGATATGAACCTTGCTAGCATTGAGGAACATATTATCATCAACGAAGTCGTAACCGATCCACAACAGGACTGGACCGATAACAGCGGTGGCAACACCGTTAAGTTTGATGCATTTCCTGGCAATGGTACCATCACAGACACTGATGAATGGCTCGAACTTTACAATGCCGGCGTATCTTCTGTTGATTTGACCGAGGGGACAGGTTGGACATTGAATCTTATAGATGGCTCCGATGCTACATTAGATTTTCAAAACCCGGGATCTACTGTATTTGTTTTTAGTGATGGTGGATCTTTAACTGATTTCCAACCATGTGAATTCCTCGTTATAGGCAATCCACCAGGATCCATGAATAATAATATTTTCCTTGTGTTGAAAAACGCATCTGGCACCATCGTTGATGATGTCGAATTGGGAAATGATAAAGAAGGTGATGGCGATGGTGATGGTGCAGCAGACGGTAGTGGAACTGGTGGTAATTCGAGCAACATTTTGGATGAAGCCATAGCCAGGCTCCCTAACGCCATCGATACAGATAATGATGTGAATGATTTCATTCAGCAGCATGCAACTATCGGATTTACAAATGATGCTGCTTTTGATTTTAGTGATGCACCAAGTGGGGGTGCGGCTGGAACGCCACCAGATAGTTATCCGACCTTATTGGTGGACAATGGCGCACGCCACGTGCTAGATGGCACAACTTTCCTGGGAGTTGTCGTGGATGCCGAGCCAGATGGCCAGCCCGATGCCACAGCAACTGACGACGATACCAATGGTGTCCCTGACGATGAGGATGGAGTTGTGTTTACTTCTTTCCTCGCACCAGGAAATAATGCTACTGCGGACGTTACAGCATCCATTGCAGGAAAGTTAAACGCGTGGATCGATTTTAATCGTGACGGCGATTGGGAAGATGCAAACGAACATATCTTTACGAACCAGGTTCTCAATGCTGGCATCAATAGTGATCTGACTTATTCCGTGCCATCATCCGCACTGCAGGGCAAAACATTTGCTCGTTTTCGTTTTAATTCGACTGGTGATCTGTCATTTGATGGCCTGGCCCTTGATGGCGAAGTTGAGGATTACGAGGTAGAAATTAGTATTACTGATTGTTTCATCACACCCCCAACCGACACCAACCAGGTAAACAGTCAGCACTCTTTAACCGTAATCGTTCAGAAAGATGGTATAGCTCAACAAGGAGTTGAGGTGATATTCGATATCTTCAAGGGACCGAATTTATCTATACCAAACGGTGTTGAAACCACAGATGTCAGCGGCCAGGCAACGTTTGCTTATAATGGTGGAACTGCCACAGGCACGGATTCCATTGTGGCCAGCGGAACAATTGATGGTGTTCTCTTCGAATGTTTTGCCCAGATAGTTTGGGTTGATAACATTTGCACATTGGAGGCAGAAACGGATACGAATCAAGTCGGTACAGATCATTCATTGACTGTGACGGTAAAACAGGATGGAGTTGCAAAACCGGGTATTCCGGTGACTTTCGAAGTTTTCAAAGGTCCCAATTCAGGTCAAACCGGTTCTGGCACCAGTCCAACTGATGGAAGTGGTCAAGCCACATTTATTTATACCAGCAATGGTACAGTTGGTACTGATTCTATCAAAGCCAGCGCAACAATTGATGGTGTCCCATTTGAATGTTTTGCCCAGAAAGTGTGGGTAGACAACATGTGTACTTTGGAGGCAGAAACGGATACGAATCAAGTTGGTTCAGATCATTCATTGACTATAACAGTAAAACAGGATGGAGTTGCAAAATCGGGAATCCCGGTGACTTTTGAAGTTTTCAAAGGTCCCAATTCAGGTCAAACCGGTTCCGGCACCAGTCCAACCGATGGAAGTGGTCAAGCCACTTTTATTTATACCAGCAATGGTACAGTTGGCACTGATTCAATCAAAGCCAGCGGAACAATTGATGGTGTCCCATTTGAATGTTTTGCCCAGAAAG
>CAYXGW010000001.1:0-61872 GCA_964464595.1 uncultured Deferribacteres bacterium | reverse complement strand
CCAATTTAGGTCAAACCGGTTCTGGCACCAGTCCAACCAATGGAAGTGGTCAAGCCACTTTTGTTTACACCAGCAATGGTACGGCTGGCACTGATTCAATCAAAGCCAGCGGAACAATTGATGGTGTTCTCTTCGAATGTTTTGCCCAGATAGTTTGGGTTGATAACATTTGCACATTGGAGGCAGAAACGGATACGAATCAAGTCGGTACAGATCATTCATTGACTGTGACGGTAAAACAGGATGGAGTTGCAAAACCGGGTATTCCGGTGACTTTCGAAGTATTCAAAGGTCCCAATTCAGGTCAAACCGGTTCTGGCACCAGTCCAACCGATGGAAGTGGTCAAGCCACATTTGTTTACACCAGCAATGGTACGGCAGGCACAGATTCCATTGTGGCTAGCGGCACAATCGGTGGTGTCCCATTTGAATGTTTTGCCCAGAAAGTGTGGGTAGACAACATGTGTTCTTTGGAGGCAGAATCGGATACGAATCAAGTCGGTACAGATCACTCGTTGACTGTAACTGTAAAACAGGATGGAGTTGTAAAACCGGGAATCCCGGTGACTTTCGAAGTTTTCAAGGGTCCCAATTCAGGTCAAACCGGTTCCGGCACCAGTCCAACTGATGGAAGTGGTCAAGCTACATTTATTTATACCAGCAATGGTACAGTTGGCACTGATTCAATCAAAGCCAGCGGAACAATTGATGGTGTCCCATTTGAATGTATTGCCCAAAAAGTGTGGGTGGACAACATGTGTACATTAACACCGGCAACGGATCAGAACCAAATTGGCACAGATCATACAATAATTGCAACGGCTATCCTGGATGGAAATCCTGTTCCGGGAATCTCAATTTCTTTCACCATCTTTAAAGGTCCTAATGTCTCTGGAATTGTATTAGGTATAACCGATGCCAACGGCGAGGTGGAATTTTCTTATACCGGTAATGGTGGGATCGGAACGGATTCAATAAGGACAACGGGTGAAGTGAATGGTGTTCCGTTCGAATGTCTGGCAGAAAAGAAATGGGTTGTTGCTCAAAACATTAATGATGAAATTTCGGTGGCATTCCGATTTCCATTCTTTAATCTGAATACCAACCAGTTCCAATTTGAAGTGAAGCTGATAAATAATTCCAATATGATACTCTTTGCACCGTTTTTTGTCGAGTTTGAAACAATCATTTCGATACCTGAAGGGCACCCGATAACAGTGGATAATGCGGATCGTGGTGGAGATGGTGTGGGAGCTGTTTATGATTACAGTGACTTTTTGGGAGGGGATGGCCAACTGGATCCCGGTGAAATGACATCATTCAAAGTGTGGAGATTTAATGATCCGGATATGGTGAATTTCTTTATTTTTGCCAACGTATTTTCTTTTATTCCAAATGGTAATCCGATAACAAAAGCAACTGGTAACGAACCTTTCAGGTTTTTTTCAGATGTAAAGAACGGAAATCTTGAGATTTCAAGAATCTCCACGGCGTTAAATGAATCTGCTCCATTTAAGATTCCGACAGAATTTGATTTGCAGCAGAATTATCCAAACCCGTTTAACCCGGAAACTACGATTCGGTACCAGCTCCCGGAGGCATCAGATGTAACGCTAACCATCTATAATTTGCAGGGCCAACTGGTGCGTATTTTAGTGAATGAAAACAAAGAAGCCGGATTTTACCAGGTAGTTTGGGATGCAAAAAATAATACCGGCAATGGGGTTCCAAGCGGTATTTATTTGTATCGCATTCAAGCGGGTGATTTTACCAATGTAAAAAAATTGACATTGCTGCGGTAATGGTGGAGGGAAATGGTAGTGAAGAGGAGGTTCATTCTCTCAAGTTTGAAAAATTACTGGCACTAATCAGTTGATAATTATCCTTTTCCTTACTTAAGCCTAAGGTTTTTCGACCCTAATTATCAGGGTTTCCCCGATAGCACTATCACCATTCTATGATTATATTCTAAAGTTAAGGATATTCATTGTGGGTAAATGGGATGGATCCCGAGTAAATTAACCAAGGAGTAATTATGGTTTCAATAAAAGGGATTAAATCGTTAGTCATTCTAGCCTTATCCGGAATTCTAATAAACTCTTCTTATCCTCAAGTAAATCCAATTAAAATAGGAATAGTTGGAAATTCAATCTCTTTGGGAATAGGAAGCACGGATGGATTAGGATTTCGGAAAAATCTATTTGATAAATTAACAATTGACGGAGTAAATTTAGACTTTGTAGGAGCCCGGGGAGCTCCTCCTTTCGAGGGCCACTTCGAAGACGGAGCTCGAATTGAGGAATTCTACATCGGTGGTTTTGGAACAGGTGAAAACGACATTGCCGCACATATGAATACCTTTAAACCGGAAATGCTTTTGATTCATTTAGGTACCAATAATGTCAGGAATGTTTTAAGCGATGTCGTGCCTTACTCAAATGATAACGGAATTTCATTTTTAAATACAGCTTCGGGTCAGCTTGCTGAATTGATTCAATATGTCATGAAATGGAAAAATGGCACGGATGGCTCATTTTTGAAGAGAATACTGGTTTGTAAAATTATTCCTAAAACAATTTCAAATTTTGAAGATGATTTTAATGATGAGTTGGAAAATATTGTAAGTGATATAAATAATGGCAACGTACCTAGTATCCCTCCCGGCAATGTGATTCTTGTTGATCAAAACTCTCCATTTAATACGGCTACAATGTTGCTGCCGGACGGTATTCATCCAAATGATACTGGTTATTTGAATATGGCGGAAGTTTATAAAAATGCGGTAATTGATGCTATTAACAGTATCGATGATTTTAATCGTTCCAATTTGGGATCAAAATGGACCGTTGAATCTGAATTTACAATTATTAATGGAGAATTATCTAATACATCAACTGATGAGTCATTTGGACATATGGCAGTTTATGATGATTTGACTGATCCCAGTGAAATTTCAATCAAATGGGGCCAGAACGCAAATGCTGCAGGTATACTTGAAGGTGGTCTCGCCTTATTATTGGATTCTCCATCAACATCGGCAGATGGTTACTTGATTTGGCACAATGGGTCATTTTTGACTTTATGGTCTATTGTAAATGGAGCTCCGGGAAGCGGTGTGGATAATACAACTGCTTTACGTCCTCCTCCTCAGGCCGGTGATGTTTTTAAAGTCGTGATTACAGAAAATGGCAATGATGTCGATTTTAGTGCTTTTGTAAATGGCCTTTTTGATGGTACTGTAACCGCTTCTAATGTTAATTCCAGTTTGTCAAAAGTGACAAATCCTGATGTTAAGGGATTTTTTGCGGGTGTAATGCTGCATGGCAATCGACAAAACAATATTGATGTCTTTACGCTAATAAATACCACATCTCCGCCTTCAGGTGACGTAACTCCACCAGACAATATTACCGATTTATCAATTAATAGCTCGACCATAACAAGCATTGAGATTATGTGGACAACACCGGGTGATGATGGGAACGAAGGCACTGCCAGCAGTTACGACATTCGATTTTCAACCAGTCCAATCACTGCAGCAAATTTTTCCAGTGCAATTGCTGTTTCAAATCCTCCCGATCCTTTACCCCCTGGTAATACTCAAAAATTTTCAATTATTAATTTATCAGTCAATACACTCTTTTTTATCGCTATAAAGACCTTGGATGAGGTTTTAAATATATCCGGTATTTCTAATGTGGTTAGTACGACCACGCAAGATGCTTTGATTATTGTTGATAATTTTGACCGTGCAGAAATCGGTATTGATTGGGCTTTTTCCGCTGATTTTTTTATTGACAATGAGGAATTGGCTTGTAGTGCAACCAAATGGGGCTCAATGGCTGTTTATAAAAAAAGAAATAACCCGGCGGAGGTTTCCATAAAATATGGAATCAATGCAACTCAAAATGGAATTTCAAGAACTGCTATAACATTACTCCTGGATTCGGCCTCTGAATTGGCAAATGGTTTTATGGTTTGGCGAAATGGTAGTAAAATTGATCTTTGGTCAGTAGCTAACGGGGCTCCATTAGCAGGTATATCCAATATCGATGGATTATTACCGGCCCCTGTTGCGGGTGACGTATTTAGGGTTGTGCTTTCAGAAGACGAAGTATCCTTTCGATTTACATGCTTTATCAATGGAGTTCTGGATGGCACAGTCACTGCCACCAAGAATAGTCAAAGTTTTGCAAAAATAAGTCTTGCTGAATCTTTTGCCGGTATAAAGCTTTCCGGAGGTAGTGGTGCTTCGAATATAGATGATTTTACCATGGTAGTTGCAACAGGTATACCTTCTTTAATTGAGCACGTTTCCGGAGACGGGCAGGTTGATACCGTTGGTAAAACATTATCTGACCCACTTGTTGCCAGAATTACCGATGAAGACGGCAATCCAGTAAGCAATGCAGAAGTTAATTTTAAGGTAATAAATGGTGGTGGTTCTCTTGATCAACCATTGGCACCTGATGAACGTATCAGGATTGAAGCTGAATCTGGTTCTTTAGTATTTCCTATGCAAGTATTTGATGATCCTTTAGCTTCGGATGGCAAATTTATTGAGGTGCCTCAAGATCTTTCAAACGGAACTGCAACCTATGAATTCACGGTTTCTACTGCAGGGACTTATGTGATCTGGGGTCGGGTTATTGCAGCAAATGGTTCAGAAGATTCATTTAGAATATCAGTCGATGGTGGCACTGTTTTCATCTGGGATACATTTCAAGGTAACCATCAAAGCTCATGGACTTGGGATCAAGTCGCTGATCGGGGTAGTGGTAATGGTATTAATCCGGAAAGTGATCCTGTGTTTTTTGATCTATCTTCCGGAAATCATACTTTGCTTGTAAGAAAACGTGACGAACGAACCAAACTGGATAAAATATTAATCACAAAAGATTTGAACTATACGCCATCCGGTACAGAAAACTTTAATGGTTGGGTATCTGATAGTAATGGTGAAGTAAAAGCAATCTATACGCTAGGAAATGTAGCTGGTATAAACACTATTCATGCCATTTTAGATGGGTTGCAGGGTTCTCCGGTAATATTTAATGTTACTGCGTTAGCTGTTCCAACAGGTACGTGCACATTAACTCCGGCAACGGATCAGAACCAAATTGGCACAGATCATACGACAACCGCAACGGTTATCCTGAATGGAAATCCTGTTCCGGGAATTCCAATTTCCTTCACTATTTTTAAAGGGCCTAATGCCTCAGGAATTGTAATAGGAATAACCGATGGCAACGGCGAGGCGGAATTTACTTATACCGGTAATGGCGGCGTCGGAACGGATTCAATCAAGACAACGGGTGAAGTGAATGGCGTTCCGTTTGAGTGTCTGGCAGAGAAGAAATGGGTTATTGCTCAAAACATCAATGATGAGATTTCGGTTGCATTCCAATTTCCATTCTTTAATCTAAACACCAACCAATTCCAATTTGAATTGAAACTGATAAATAGTTCCAATATGTCTCTTTTCGCACCGTTATTTGTTGAATTCGAAACAATCGTTTCTAGCCCTGCAGGGCACCCCATAACAGTGGATAATGCGGATCGTGGCGGAGATGGCGTGGGTGCTGTATATGACTACAGCGACTTATTGGGAGGAGATGGCCAACTGGATCCCGGTGAAATGACATCCTTCAAAGTGTGGAGATTTAATGATCCGGACAAGGTGAATTTCTTTTTTTCTGCAAATGTATTTTCTTTTATTCCAAATGGTACTCCGATAGCAAAAGCAACTGGCAGCGAACCTTTCAGGTTTTTTTCAGACGTACAAAACGGAACTCTTGAGATTACAAGAATTTCCACGAATTTAAATGAACCTGGTCCGTTTAAGATTCCGACAGAATTTGATTTGCAGCAGAACTATCCAAACCCATTTAACCCGGAAACTACAATTCGGTACCAGCTTCCCGAAGCATCAGATGTGGCGCTAACCATCTATAATTTGCAGGGCCAACTGGTGCGCATTTTAGTGAATGAAAGCAAAAAAGCCGGATATCACCAGGTAGTTTGGGATGCAAAAAATAATACCGGCAATGGTGTGCCAAGCGGTGTTTATTTATATCGTATTCAAGCGGGTGATTTTACAAATGTGAAAAAATTGACATTGCTTAGATGATGGGGGAGGGAAATGGTGAGAAGAGAGGAGTGAACAGAAGAAGGGAAAAGAAGAACGGGAGAATCAGAGAATCTATTGATATTTTGATCCAGATAAGAAATAGAATTAAATAGAGAACGCCCGTGAAATGACTACACGGGCATTCTCTATACTATCTTAGTTTTATTCCGGTGTTTCATCACATCCAGGTCCGGACACCTCACAAGTTTCCTCGTCCTCTATACTGCAGCTATCCCAACCTGTCCACGTAGCAACCATGCACTGGGCGATTGGACCCGATCCATCACATTCATTACAAGCATTGAGTCTGGAACTGGAGAGCAGTATAACCACAAGAGTAACCGCGAAGAAACTTGCAAACAAAGCAAACATGCGTTTCATATTTGTCACCTCCCTTCAATGTTTATTATTTTGGCAGCCAACAGTTTTGTATATTTTGGTTCTTTCTTCATGCAGCAAGGATGAATCACTCATAACTCTATTCGATAGCGAACCACAGACGTAAATTTTTCTTGGTTGAATACTGTTCCGTAGATTTTGCCGTTTTTGTCCATGTGGGTCGCATAGATTTTTTCCGGAATTAGTAAAGAGGCTAATAATTGGCCGTTCAAGTCAAAAAGATCAACCGCACTCCCCATTGTTTTTGAGACATTTCGTGGAATATAGACCCAGTTGATTATCATATCACCCCAGCGTGCAATCAAACGTGAAGTAGCCGGTATAGAAAGTCGATAGGTTTCTTTACCTACAATCTTGATTGCTGGGGAAGGCATAAATCCGTTTTCTCGTAATATTCTCATTACTAATTCATCCGTCATGGTAAATTGGTCGATCTTGTATGGATTTTTTTGAGAAGAATAAATATAACCTCCTGCAATGGCTAACACACTTGGATAGTAACTTTTTCTCGAAGTCCTCGCAATAAACCTATTGGATATTTCTAACTTCGCTGGTTCGCCGAATGAAGAGATCAGTTTGCCACTGCTGTCAAATATATGGACGACTTTTTCAAGTGTTGGATCATACATTGAAAAATAAAATAAATTCTTGTCATCCATAACGAATGAAGCGGGAGGGTTAATGAATGTCAGGGGAATTGATTGTTGATAAACTCCTGTTGATGTAAATTTACTCAATCTTTGGGTACCGTAATCATATACCCACAGGTGTGCACTTGAGTCAAAACTGCCAAGGAGACTTCCACTAAATTCACCCGGCCCTGCACCTTTTTGACCTATTGTTGTCAGATAATTTCCATTTCTATCGAATTTTTTAATTTGCCCGCTGGCGCTTTCACAAACATAAATATTTCCGTAAATATCCGAGAAGACAGGCCAGGGTCGGTAGAATTCCGCATTTTCGTCTCCATCCTCCCCTCCAATAACCAATTCACGAATCAGTTTAATCTTTTTGTTTTCTAAAGTCGGTGGAATGCTCCGGTTTCTGACTATTTTCACATCCCTGCCGTTTTTTTGTGGTTCATTGAATAAATCGTCCCTGTCGTACCCAGTCGAAACATGCTGTGCGTCTTGTAATCCTTTCTTAAGCTGGTTGTTGCGAATCGCCGTGTATATCGCAACGATACCAGCCAAAAAAATTAATCCAATGAGTAAATTTCTACGCATGATAGCCACCATAACTTTCATTTTGAACCTGGTTTATGTTTTCAGTTTTTTAGTGAATAGATTTCAGTCAGTATCAAGGTCATCAACAAATTTTTGAATTTCATTCAAAAAGTATTGGCTTGTTTGTTTGTGTTGTTGATAAAAAACAAGCCTTCCATCTCGATTTATCAAGACAACAAGTGGAACATCTTTTACTTTATACTTCCACAGCAGTCGGTGCTCCGGATCAGAGACAACCGGTATCGTCAAGTTGTTTTGAATAATATATTTTTTTGTAGCAATTTGTGGGTCCGCAGAAATTGCTATTATTTTTATTTTTTTTGATCGATTCTTTTCATAAAATTCCTGCCATCTGGGTATATTTTTCCGACAATTATTGCATGAGGTGTTGAAAAAAAAGAGGACGACGTTCGAGTGCCTTATTGTAATCTCTTCACCGTTAATGTCTCTGTCACTGAAAATGTGCATTTTATCACCAACCTGTTGAGATCCCCAATACAATTGCGTTTTCTCGAACAGTCGGGTAATTAAAAAAATTGTAGTTTTTAACTACTAAATTTAGGAATTTGCGTGTCCAAAAAGAACACTGGTCAAAATTAATACCAAAATCTCTTAAATCAACCAGAAAAGTGCTCTTTGCTTTTAAGTTATGTAATTTGTCTATAAGTTGTTCTGTATTGCCATTTACAATAAAATCGTTTACCCCAGCCTCTGACAGTTGGAAAACCAACTCCTGGTCACACACTTTTCCATAGAAGAGGCATGGAAATTTTCGAAAACGCTAAGGATATTTTTCGAATTTCACGCAAGTCGTTCCTCTGGCTAACTCGGCCGTGAATCAAGTTGCAAAAAAAAGTTTGCTTTTTCAGCGGCTCACGTAATTCTGTGACTGAAGTTACTGTGAAAATATCAAAATGCTTTTGCAATGTACTGCGAAGAAAATCAAAGTTGGCTGTAACGGGATAGGGATAGATAGCTAGATAGTTAGTTGGTTCATTCATGCCATCCTCCATTTAAGTTCATTTGTCATCTTATTCGCGTCGTGTCCTTCATTTTTTCTAATCGTTCTGAAAGTGTATCCAAATTTTGGTAAATGCCTGATTGAATCAGGGCAATCTTTGATAGGATAAATGCAAAGAAAAGAATCCATATTGAATATCTCTTTTGGTGATGATTGATATAAGAGTTTGAATAATCCCGCCATCACCCAATATTTATATTTTACCCAATTGGAATATGTTAATTAGTATATTAATTGTCAAGTAATATATTTTGGACTTTTGTATTTTCTAGTTTCCAGGAATGGTTGATGCTTGATCAAGCTTCATAATAATGTGCGGTGAATATCATTTCACGCACCCATGGTGGTTTTAGACTACCATTAACATCATAAAGATACAGGATAATTAATTTGTTTTAAAGGGAATTGCTTCGATAATGGGGGAAGGAAATGGTAGACGGGAAGCGAGAACCGAAGAAGGGTGAAAGGTGAAGGGGAGAACTACATTTATAATGAAAAATTATGATTCTTTAGGGGCCGTTGATTATTCTAGTCCGGGTTTTAGAACATACAAAGGGTGTGATGTTTCTTATTCTTTTGACAGTCTTACTCTAACCAATTCAGGCTGGTACAAATTTTATTATTCTAAAAAACGAGAAAATTGCCTCGAAAGCGTCCCAAATGACACTTGTTATTATATTTTAGAATAATTCGTTGAAAATTGTTTCGATTCTACTGACCGTTTTAAGGCAGGTAATATTTCAAACATTCATTGTTACTTTTAAATTTTTAGTAAGAATGTCAACACTGAAATCAGTGCCTAGACCAATTTGTTTAAGAGTTAACATAACGGATACGATGTCAGTAGAAGCTACGGAACTTAAACTTTGATTCTTAGATTTGGTCTGATAAGTGTCATTAACTGAAACAGTAAAAGTTGTAGTTGATAAAATCGTATCAAAATTTTTTAATATGGATAAAACAACTCCTCCCTTTGCAAATTGCTGATTAGCTTTCATACTAAAACTTACATCAATGCTGCTAAAAATACCCTTTACAACTTGTACCCAATTTCCCACTGCAGTGCTAACATTAACAGTATCAGTTTTAGTTACTATAAACCCGTCACCAAGGTTTACTGACGTTATTATTCGATCGTTATCACCCTCACTAAAATCAATATCTGCTTTAAACTCTCTCATATCGCCAAATATGTTTGAATTAGAAACATTATCAACGTAGTTTTTTGTGGCAGCGTCTTGGGCAGCTGTAGGATCAACAACATTTGTAATTTTATGGGTATTTATGTCCAATTCATCAGCAATTGTAACTTTAGAACCCGAAGAAGTAATAGTCAAATTTCCACTGTCGTCCACCCCAAAAGTAGTATCAATTCCATCGCTAAATGATAGCCTTAATTGGGCGCTTGTATCAAGAACCTCCAACTTTGAAGCGGGTGCGATCTCACCAATTCCGACGTTTCCATCTGGGGTAATTTTTATGCCTTGACCACTTCCCACAAAGTCGCTTCCTAGTAATAGTCCGCTAACTATGACATTACCTCCGATAACCTCTTTTAAAAGAAAATTATCAAGAGTGAAGGTATCTCCATTTTGGGTAGAAGTGGCTGAAATTTCAAAATCACCAGGATTTCCGTTTGTCCTAAAAAAAATTGTATGAACACCAGCATTTAAATTTAGTGATTGATCAGTAAAAGCAATGCCAGGAAACCCTGTTATTTTGGCAGTAATAGCACCCAGGACAGTCACATTTTTTACTTCAAAATCAAATTTATACATACTGTTAGGGGCTAAAGGGGTAATCGCTAGATTGGCTTTTGTTTGTATGAGCTTTCCGCTACCTGAATTATGTGCATAGGTTGCATCTCCCCCGGTAAAAGTATCGTCAAAGTCTCCTGTAGTGCTCCACTTAAGATTGGTAAAAAAATCTGGTTCTTTTAAAGATTCATTGGCTAATATGGTAGGATCTAATACTTCCATATTTCCGTTAAATACGGAAAGGCCTTGTTGTGGACTAGAAGTCCCTATTCCGACATTACCATTGATATCAATCGTCATTAAGTCTGTTGGGGTCGGCGTACCATTTTTTTGTATAATAAACTGTGAATTGGTAAGGATAATTTTAGCATCACCAGCAGGTTTTAGTAATATATCCCCGGAAACCTGTGTTTCCAAAGTTATTTTTTGAGTTGCCGGTGCTTGGATCATAATATCCTGACTAGGTAAACCAAGATATTCCTGCGCCTGAATCTTCCCCGCTATTTCCACCACGCCGTCGCTTTTAATTTCGAGTCTGGTAATATTATTACCATTTGTAAAAAATTTTATAGAATTGGTAGCATTGTCATAAAAGATTACTCCTGCATTTTCATCATTCAAATTTCCAAGGCCTAACCTGGCAGCACCTTGTGTGCCTGCAATAATGGAAACTTGTGCAGCTAAATTAGATTGCGTTGCACTAGTTCTTGTAAAATAACCTATTGTTCCCACCTGTTGCACCGTGGAAACCGTTGGTCCTTCTGCCACATGCAGCCTGGCAACGGGATTATCAGTACCTATACCCACATTTCCATTACCCTTAACCGTAAACCTTGTCCCACCAGAAAGAGTATAGGTGAGGCCACTTCCTAATGTTGAAAACGCCGGTATTACTATAAGAGTTTCATCATCTATAATTTCATTGACAATTCGGACTGTCTCACCTGAAACCGTTATTTTGTCCCCTATATTAAATGTATTAGTGAATTGAGTTCCCAATCCTTCTAATGTATCGGTAAAATTTGTTGTTACTGTCCCAGGTCCTGTAGTAGATTGATTAACTTGGAAATTTGTAGTGGGATCAGTGGCACCTATTCCCACATTGCCAATATTTGTAATCCGCATACGTTCGAGGCGTGGTACGGAGCCGGTCTTAAAAATAATTTGGTCCCCTTGCAATATTAATTCCGGTGCATTCTCTTCCGCGCCCACACTATAAAATGCACCCGGATCATTCATACCATTATACTCAGTTATTATCCAATCTCCAGGGCGGATAACATGTGAAACACGAATCTCAGCAATCTTTCCATCGAAAGTACGTCCGGTACCAAGATTACCTATTTCAGTATCAGAAGTTCCAGGACCTAATGAACCACTTGGCGCCGTAGTTTCAGTTTCATTTTTGACAACTCCATTCACTCTAAATTCAGGATCATTCGTTGTTGAACCGGAATTATAAGTCACAGAGACGTAAGACCAATCTGAAAAATTATAAATGTTTGTTCCGGTTTTCCAGTGCCCGTTAGTAGTATCCCATCTCAATTGTTTAAATTCTAATTTTTTGCTTGAACCAACCATAAAATCCCATTCATCATCTGAAGATAATCCTGTCGTTTTAGATATAATTCTACCCAAATTACCTTCACCGGCTGTAATGGGAAAAATTAACGCAGTGATTGTGAGAGTATCTATGGCATTTTCCATACCTGTAATATCTATTTTGTCATCAACACCATCAAAACTTTGAGCCTTACCAAATGGGCCGTCAACTTCAGAAGGCTCGCCGGAGGTACCCTTTGTTCCATCTGCGTTATTACTTGTTGAATCCTGTATCTTAGAAGTATTAGGGTCATTATTCATGTGATAAACAGCCGCAAAATCGTTATTCCAGGTTGTGGTATCATTAGGCTCGTTGGCGCTTGGATTATCATAATAGATATAAATAATGGTATCCGTGTTTGTAGATAAACTTGGAATTTTTACCCAGGCTTCCATTTTTTTCTCAACAGTATCCACTAAAATAACTTCCCGCTTCAATTTTGTCGTACCATTGGATTGGGTAAAAACGATATCCGAACCATCAGATTTTATTTTACTGAAAAAGTCCGTTCTGTCGAAATTTGCTTCAGAAACAAGAACTGGAAAATCTGTATGACTTCCTGAACCTGAAACTTTTGTTGCATCAATAGTAACTTTTCTTCTGTTTTGCCAATTGAGATCAAACCAAGACATAATGCCCTCCTATTTTATGACTATTATTTTACCCCTGTAAATTTCCTATTCCTACTTAAAAGCTATTTTTTCTTCTATTTTGTTTGTTTTTCAGTTAATTCATTTTTCTCATTTATCACAGGCTTAAATTCATTAACCTGTTTTTGAAGCTTTAGAATTTCATTCTTGCAAAGATTTACGACATTAATCAACTCATCTGTAACATTATTATATTGTGATATCGCACTCTCATAATTCTCCCTTGCTTTATATACCTGCATCCTGGATTGTAAAACCTGATTAATCACTTCGTCGGGTGATATTATTTTCCCATCGGATTGGTCCATTTTTTTTCACCTACTTTCCAGAAAAAAATTTAATATAATTAAAATTATTTAATTTCTTGCAGACAATCCAACAATAATTACTGTATTCCCTGAACGAGTCAGGGACAAGCTTATTTGGTGTTTGGAGTTTTATCTCTTATCGAAGTGGGGTCGTTTTTTTATGCCCCGGAATCAGACATCCGGAGTCCAGTCCCATATACCTTATACCAAATTCCCTATAACCTATTTATTTAGTTGCCTCTATCAAACCAGGATAATTCTCGCTGACGATTATTGATATAGCGGAAAAACAGTCGGTCACTACTGGTTGGTACTTTGGTAAATTCTAGCGCGCAGGCAACTTCATTTGTAAGAAACTCAGTTTCAATCCGTCTTACAATACCACTTGCAACAGCAACGCCTACCTGGGGAAGATAAAAGTTCATATCAAGTATATGAGTACCAGTGCTTGGTTTCATTCTAAGTTCCGGTAATTTTAAGGCAACACCACCGAGACTAATATCTATCACCTGTAACTTGTTAAATTCCCGGCCATTTAATTGGATATTGCTTAGAATAGGGTTACCCATAGCCGGGTTTACGCGTATGTATTTTCGTCTTTCATGTTCTTGGTCGGCAACCAGCATTTTTTTCCTCCTTTTAGGGTTAATGTTGGTAAGATTTTCCGGTTTCAAATTTCATACAAGGCTAATTATTGGCAAAACTGCGCAAATAAACCTAAACTTACAAACACTGTGCCGTTTGGTGATTTTGGCTAGTTTGAGCTTAAAAACCAGGGGAAATATTATTCGGAATGGGTGAATTTAAACCAGGATTCCTTTGAACTGAACAAATTCAAGGCAGTGATTATTCAGCCGCTAAGACTCAAAGGCTCCAAGTTCATATAATGAATCTTTTGATGAATTTTTTTACAATATTTTTTGCTATTAATTTTTCTTTATTACTTGGAATATTTTCGTTCAGGGTTTTATCCTTTGAGTCTTAGAGACTTCGAGGCTGAATTATTCGGTCTAATTAATTTCAGAACTTTGCACCTTTCCAAAAAATCTCAGGAAAAAATAAATGGCAATAATCCCAATTGGTATTAATATGATCGGACTGATACCGAAACCGGCCGGTAGGTAGCCAAACAATATTCCCGCAAAAGCCGCCAATAATGCGTATGGAATTTGTGTTCTAACATGGTCTATATGATCTGACCCCGATGCCATAGATGACATTATGGTTGTGTCGGAAATGGGTGAAGAATGATCGCCGAAAACAGAACCGGAAAGAACAGCGGCTACGGTGGCAACCAGGATTGTGGAAGTTAGATCTGCGGAAAGGCCGGCCTCTATGGACATTTGATGAGATAAGGGCACGACAAGCGGGGTGAGTATTGCCATTGTAGCCCATGATGTTCCTGTTGCAAATGCGATAACCGCAGCTATAATGAAGGTCAACGCCGGCAAAAAGTGGGGAGTGAACAAGCCCTTTGTCGCCTGAACGATATATCCGGCAGTGTTTAAATCCTTACAGATAGCGCCAATCGACCAGGCTAGTATTAAAATTACGATTGCCAATAACATTGCTTTCATTCCTGTGAGCCAGGCATCTATTGTTTCTGTCATAGTTAATATTTTTTGACTCATGGCCATGGCACCGGCAACAAAAACGCTCACGGTAGTGCCCCACATCAATGCTGCAAATGGGTCTGCTGCACCGATTATTTGAATGATATTCGATGAGCCGGCTTCAACTCCCAAAGATTGGTAACCACTATAATAGAGTCCGGCAAAGGAGACAACAATCATTACTAAAACCGGAACGATTGCATTATACCAGCGTAAAGGTATGCCGTCTTTATCTTCTCCAATTTCCATTTCCTGTGTATCGGTAACCGGAACTGCTCCATCCCGCAAAACCGCACCCGTTTTGGTAACCCTTGTCTCGGCAGTAAGCATGCTGCCAAAATCTCTGCCTGTAAACCCGATAAGAAAAACCGCGAATAAAGTAAAAATGCTGTAAAACGAATAGCCAATACTATCGAAGAAAATGAAATAACCGACCCCCTCCATTCCATTTGCTTTTAATGCATCGTCGATTAATCCGCTTTGGAATCCGACCCAAGTGGAAATAATTGCGATACTTGCAATAGGCGCTGCAGTCGAATCAACAATGTAAGATAGTTTTTCTCTTGAAATTCTTAACTTATCGGTAAGAGGGCGCATGGTATTGCCAACCACAAGGGTATTGGCATAATCATCAAAAAAGATGAAAATACCCATTGCCCAGGTTGCAACCTGGCCGCTTCTTCTATTCTTTGCATATTTGGATAAAGATTGTACGATACCAGCCGTTCCGCCGCACTTCGACATAATACCCACCATGCCACCGAGCAATAAACTAAAAACAATAACCGGAGTGTGAGACGGATCTGCGATAGCCCCGATTACATATTGATCCAATGAACGCAAAAAGCCGATAATTGGTTGATAACCGTTGATAAAAATCGCACCGAGCCAGATGCCGAAAAATAGAGATAACACCACTTGCCGTAAAAGCAGCGCCAGGAAAATCGCCAGTATTGGCGGAAGAATACTCAGGATACCGGGGAGGACATAGAATCCTTGGTCTTTTTCTATTTCATTAAATTGGAATTGAAAATTTTGATTGCCAAGCTGTGAAACCACAACATTTTCGATCACATATTTGCCATGTTCAAATGGACCTATTTGATTTAATTTTATAGCCGATCCATCTTGTTTTTGCCAAATGCCATCACAATTGAGTGTATCAGAAAAATCGCTGATCACATTGCCGTAACTGTCGACTGCTGATATGGTTACTGTAAATGGAATGTTGGCTAAAACCACGGATGGTGAATTGATTTCCAAATGATCAATCTTCTCAGAGGCAAAAACCATGTTGAATGGTAAAAAGATGCAAAATATCAGAATGATTGGTTTTCGTAGCATTGGCTGTCCAAATTAGTGATTAATCTCAATTGAATTTTCAGCTTGAATTATGAAGTATAGAAAAATTATTTACTAAACACAAGGGGTAAAATAAGATTAGAAAATTCTGGGTTATTTCTGCTAATAAAATGATCATCCCAAAGTTTGCTTTTTCCTATAAACCATATATGTTCCGGTTCGCAACGCCTCCTAAAATAGTCTTGTATTTCAACTGCCATTTTACTACATTTCTAATAATTATTAAGGAAACCAACTTCTCTAATTGAGATGGCATTTTTTTCAGTAGGTGGTTTCTGGTAGTTCGAGTGATTTTTGGGATTATTTTTTTTCCAAACCATTCCGAATGAAAAGGTTATCCAATTTTTTATTTTTCCAGGCACATTTGAGCACAAAAATAAGTATGTCTTTTAAACCATGTTTCGTTTTCATCTTCTTCTGTTTGGTGGTAATAATTTTCAGTTTACCTCTGCAATCACAAGAACCTGCCCAAACTTCAGATACTGAAACCAGGCAAGTAATCGATCTAAACGGAGAGTGGTCATTTAAGAAAAAAAGTGAACCTGAATGGCGCAAAATCGTGCTGCCTTCACCAACTGAAGAGATAGGGGATCTTTTTTTTCGTCGAACTTTCGAAATTCCTGCAAATATTGGCGATTCGCAAGTTTTCCTTGTTTTTGAAGGAATTAATTTTTCCTCACGAATTAAGTTAAACGATCAATATCTCTCTTCACAATCTTATGGACATACTTCGATTTTAACACCGATTCCAAAGAATTTGCTTCGAATGAATAGCAGCAATTTGCTGGAAGTGGAAGTCAACACGAGGTTGGGGAATAGAACCATACCTTTACGCCAGGCCTTATTATCGCCGTTGCCTTTGCGTGGTATATTTCGTGATATTTATTTGACTATCAAGCCGGCTCTGACAATCAGTTCGGTATCAGTCAAAAGTGAGCTGGCTAATTCATTGTCTGCCGCCAAATTGAATTTAGAAATAGAGATACTCTCAACGGAAATAGCCTTTAATTCGGTAATGGCTGACAACGATTCCCCTAAGGTTGCGTGTGTTGTGCGAGATGAAAAATCAAATCAAATCCTGGCTACGGCGGAACAAAGCTTCCGGTTGAACAATGAGTTGAAAAATCAAATCCAATTGTCCATGGAATTTCAAAATCCAAAATTGTGGGGCCTTGTTTTCCCAAACCGCTATTTGGTTGAGGTTCGAATTTCGCATAAAAACAATTTGATTGATGAGGTTAAGCAAAAGATCGGAATCCGAAACCTAAAACTGGATAACAATCATTTGTTCTTAAACGGCGAGCCTTTACCTGTTAAAGGTGTAACATTCCTGGAAAACCAAGCGAGGATATTGACCGATGAGATGGCCCTTACACTTCTTCAGGAAATTAAATCAAATGGTTTTAATACCATATCCTGGCATAGTCTTCCGCCGGCTCACGTCCTTGCGTTGACCGACTCATTAGGTTTACTCAATATTTTGCGAGCCCCATTGTGGAATGTCCCCGGCACTGTTCTATCCGACCCGGAGTTTAGCGGACGAATGAGCAGTTTACTTGGCAAGATGGTTCATTTGGCTTCAAATCATGCATCCGTGTTGGCGCTCTCCCTGGGTGATGGGTTCGATGCTTCTTCCAGAGGCACGCAATTATTTTTATCAGAACAAATGAAGATAATTGAGACTAAAAATCAATTTTTCATCACTTCCGGATTTCGTAATTATAATTCCTCATTGTCTGAATTTACGTTTGATTTCATCACTTTTAATCTAACTCTGCATGGCTACAGTGACTGGAGAAAATGGCTGGCAAACTGGATAGACAAGGGCTCGGGAATACCCGTACTATATTCTGATATTTCAGTGCCATATACTGCCACAAGATCTGACAGTGAAAATGTATCCATATACGAAGCGATTCAAGCACAAAAATTAAAGAAGTTAATTGAAAATATTCAAAAGAAACCCACTCTTGGTTTTGTGTTAGGCGCACTCTATGATTGGCAGATATCTTATCCTTCTGTACTTTCTCTCAAAAACTCTGGCAGAAATATGTTGCCGATCGGGCTATCTACTGAAAGTAACGAACCGAGAATGTCCCTAAGCATGATGCAAAACTTAAACAAAGGGACAGGGTATCAATTTGAATTTCAGCAAAACACAATAGAGCGATTTGACACAATATTTATAGTATATGGATTGTTTGTTATTGTCCTCTTTCTCATTTTCTTTCGCAGGGACCATCGCCTAAGAGGCAATTTCATAAGAATACTTTCCAGACCTTTTGGATTTTATATTGAATTAAAAGATGGAAGAAAAATCTCCTGGTTTACTACTTCGATCATTTTAATTACCTCTGCTTCCAGTTGGGGTTTAATTCTTGGATCGGTATTTTCTTTTCTGCGTCACCATCCGTTATTCGATTTTTTAATATCCCAATTTTCTCCCTCACTAACTGTAAATATTGTTTTGATTTATATGAGCTGGTACCCAATACTAGGCATCGTAGGGTTTAGTCTGTGGACAGCTGTTTTGATTACAGTTTTAGCATTTTATATTTTGTTTCTTTCCCTTGTTACTCGTCGGCGCCTTTCGATCAGAAATTCTTTGACGCTGGTTTATTGGGAAAGTTGTATCTTTATTTTTTTATTACCTGTTGCATTTATATTTTATAGATTGATGTTTATTTCACCAATTCGATTGCTTCTATTATTGCTCTTGACTATTTTTCTAATTTGGTACATCTATAGAATCTTCACCGGTATTCGCACAGTATTTACAATTAGACCCGGAATGACTATCGCTTTATTTGTGGGCATTCCAATAATCTTGATTTTAGTGCTGGATATTTTGTACAATCAAAGTAATGGTTTGAATGCGCAAATGGTTTATCTTATCCACCTGTGGTATAATTAATATTAAGACAAAGAATTCTAAGTCTTTTCACAGGCGGACAGGTAATATTTTACGAAAATTTAATCCGAAAAAACCAGCTCAAAATTTAAACAAATTACAATAACCAATTCAGAAATAATCCTAAAAAAAGAGACAGGTATTTTTGAATATTTTCACTCCGTTGCATTATTTCTATCTTGCAGGATAAATTTGGACTTTCGATATTGTTCTGGGATTCGATATATTATTTAGGATTTAATGCGCTAATTTATTAATAATTCAGATCAATAATAAACGAACGGATTTCAATGTATTTACAAAAAATAAAAATTCAGGGTTTTAAATCGTTCGCTAAAAAAACCGAATTGGAATTTAATGGAGGATTAACTTGTGTCGTCGGACCCAATGGCAGTGGCAAATCCAACATTGTAGATGCTGTTCGCTGGGTGCTGGGTGAACAGAAAGCCAGTGTGTTGCGAGGCGAGAAAATGGAAAATGTAATTTTTTCCGGATCGAAATCGACCAGGCAGCTCGGGATGGCGGAAGTTTCTATTACCATTGAAAATACAAAAGATGTATTGCCAACCGAATATAGAGAAGTCGAAATCACACGCAGGCTTTATCGCTCCGGAGATAGTGAATACTTAATTAATAAAACTCCCAGTCGTTTAAAGGATATTAACGATTTGTTTCTTGATACCGGGATTGGACCTGATTCTTATTCGGTTATTGAGTTAAAAATGGTTGAAGACATATTGAACAGCAAATCAGACGAACGAATGAAGTTATTCGAAGAAGCGGCAGGAATTAATAAATATAAACATCGTAGAAGCGAAGCCTTTCGAAAGTTGGAATCTACAGCAGTGGATTTGAATAGGGTTAATGATATTATCTCGGAAATTGAACGTAATACCAATGTCTTAAAACGGCAGGTTAACAAGGCCGAAAGATATAAAAATCTTTCTAATGAAATCGAAGAATTGGAAATTCGAGTCGCCTCATTGGAAATCGCATCCATCCTAAAAAAATTGATCCCATTGAAAGACAGATTGGTTCAAAGCGAAGACAACATGCAAAAGAACCGAACACGAATATTTAGAGACGAAGCGGAGCTTGAAACGCTTAAGTTGAACTTAACTAGGCTGGAAGATAAGCTATCGGTTATGCAAAACGAACTAATGTCTTCCACAGATTCGTTTCATCAGAAAGAAAGTCAGAATGTCGTAAACAAGGAACGGATTAAAGCGCTTGAAGAGAAAATCATTCGTTATTCTCAAGAAAAGGAGCAATTACAACGTAGGATTGAAACATTACGAAACCGTGTGCAGGAAGAAGAACCAAAGCTTATGGTTTTGGGTGAGAAAGTAGATAGTGTCAGAATGAAGCACAGGACACAAAAACAAGAGTTGGAAGAATTTGAAAAGACTTTAGCCAGGCGCCGCCTCGAAGTCAATGCAGCTCGAATGAATTTAATCGAGCTCATGAAAACGATTAGCGAAAAAGAGAAAAAACGAAATGCCCTGGAAACTGAAATGCTGCATTTGGAAGGAAGAGAAGAACAGCTAACGGAAGAAATTGAAAGTTTGGAAGAAGAGGACAAAAAACTTTCTTACGACCAGGATACTTGGTTAAAAAAAGAAAGTGAACTTCTGATAGAAACTCAGCTTGTAACCTCTGAAGTGGAAAGAAGCAACAAGGTTAAGGAAAACCTGGATCTTGAAATCATTCAATTGAAAGAAAACCGGGCTAAGCTGGAAAATAAAATACAATCTCTTAAGGATCAAGAATCATTTCTTTCAAACTTGATTGAGACCAATGAAGGTTATCCGGACGGTGTTCAATTTATTTTGAACAATGCCAAATCTTTCCCTGGCGCTCTTGGCATTTTGAGTGATTTGATTTCAGTCCCCAAAAAGTTTCGCCCAGCTGTGGAGTCCATCTTGGGTGAAAAGGCTTTTTTTATCATTGTCAAAACTGAAGATGATGCTTATCAAATTATTGATCACCTCAGGAAAGAAAAATTAGGCCAGGCTACTTTTTTGGTTCTCGATAAATTTGTTTTTATGGCCTCTTCTACTAGCCCAAATGTTCCTGATAGTAAATCTGTAATTGGTAAAGTCCGTGATCTGATTAAGGTTCCTAAAGAACTGGATCCTCTAGCTGATTTTCTATTTGGCTCCTATTTATTAGTCGATAGCTCACAAAATCTCCAACAGGTTAAAAAAGAAACTAAAACTAATGAATGGAATTTTGCAACCCTGGACGGTGAAGTATCAAAACCATCCGGAGTGATACGCTATGGACGTTCCGGAGATGGTGTTTCTGTGAATGCCATTAGTCGGTTGGACCAATTAAAGGAGATTCAACAGCAGGTTGTGGATTGTGGTAAAAGCGTGAATAATTTGGAAAAGCAAATTGAGAAACAAATAGAAAAAAGGATAAAGCTGGATTCGGAAATTGAAATTAGGACTCAGAAAAAGAAGGAAACCGAAGAAGAGTACCAGCAAAGCAGGATAAATACTGTACAAAATCAATCTACAAAATCGAATGTTAAAAACAGGTTAGACTCCACTCAAAAAGAAATCGGGAACGTGAGGGGTAAAATATTACAAATTTCCGGACAGATCGAAAAATTACGACCACAGATAGATGAATTTGCACAAAACCGTAGAAAACATGAAGACCAAGTTGGGTTATTGCAGGAAAAACTTGAACAGTATGAATCTCAAAGAAACCGCTTTGCACATGAAGTGTACGAGTTAAACGTGAACCTCGTAAAGGCTTCCAGTGAGTTAAATAATTTAGAAGCTGATTTAAAAAGAATGCAACGAACCCTGGTTGAATTTGAATCTACAATTGTTACCCGAGAAAAAGAAATTGTTGAAAGCAATGTAGAAATAAAACATTTGCATACAGACATTGAACGTCTTTATGCTGAAACTGAGGAGATTCGTGTCCGGAAGGATGAATTGTTAGAGAGACAATCCAGACAAAAGCAAGAATACCAGCAGCTCCAGGAACTATTGTCGACTAAAGAATCTACTTTAAAAGGAATACGCGATTTAAGTCAAAACTCCATTGATACTTTGCAGGAGAAGCGACTGCAGCTTTCCGAATTTGAGATGAGAATTACGAACATACGTGCAAATATCAAAGATAAATATTCTTTGGAAATAACACCGATTCATGCAGAATCTCCTGATGAAATCGATTCTATCCGGATTTCGTTGGATGAGAAAAAAGAAAGACTCAATTTGTTTGGACCGGTTAATTTGCTGGCATTGGAAGAGTTCCAAAAGGAAAGAGATCGACTTGAATTCTTAAAACGCCAAAAAAGTGACCTGGATGATGCGAAGTCAACACTATTTGAAGCCATTGATATTATCAACCAGACAGCCAGTGAAAAGTTTGAAGAGGTTTTTGATAAAATTCGTGAAAACTTTCAAAAGAACTTTTCGGTATTTTTTGAAGGTGGTGAAGGAGATTTACGGATTTTATTCGATAAAGACGACCCACTTTCAGCAAAAATTATGATAATGGCTCGACCCAGCGGTAAAAGGTTGGGCGCAATTGAATTGTTATCAGGGGGTGAAAAAGCGCTTACTGCGATCTCTCTTCTCTTTTCTATTTACCAGGTTAAACCAAGCCCGTTTTGTATTTTAGATGAAGTAGATTCACCGCTTGATGATTTAAATGTGCAAAGGTTTTTACGGGTGTTACGAAAATTTTCGGACCATACACAATTTATCCTGGTTACACATAATAAAATTACCATGGAAGCTGCTGATTTTATTTATGGTGTGACTATGCAGGAAGAGGGAGTATCTAAGCTGGTATCTGTAGAAATGGTTAAAGAAAAGATAGAATCCGAACAATTAAGCAAATCAAATTAGGATAAGGTTCGATGTGAATTTGTTCCTTTCATACACTCGCAAATTTCAATCACCGTATCGATTGATACAACTTATTCCTGTTTTTCTGGCATTTACACTTCTTCTTTTTGAAGACCTATACTCGCAAGCAGCATCATCGGAGGAACTTGTTTTTGATGTAGACTATTCTCGCTTTCGTGCATCGGCCGATAGGGTGTATTTAGAAATATATTTTTCCATTCCTCGTTTCCAGTTACAGTTTATTGAAGAGGGTGATCAATTTGAAGCTAAATTTATGATAAAAACTGAAATCTATAAAAATGATTTGTTAACAGTTGCCGATTCTATCATTAATATCACAACCGTAGATAGTTTATCACAGGTTACGAAAAGTCAAAATCTACTTAATCTAACTGGTTTTGATATTCAAGATGGTGATTACAAAATTGAAGTTTCGATAAAGGATATGTCCTCAAAGCGTATTGGCAGGCAATCTATAAGGCTTCGAATTCTTCCTTATCCTGAAACTGAATTATCGATTTCGGATATTCAATTATCATCTTCCATCAATCTAAATAAAGAACAACCGGATAAATTCACAAAAAACCATTATAGAATCATTCCCAATCCTGGCAGAATGTACGGACTGGAAACCCCGATGCTCTATTTTTATGCTGAAGTCTATAATCTGGATAATCAAGTGGGGAACAAGCATTACAGTGTAAAATCTTCGATTCACGATGCAAATGGAAATGAGATTCGGACCTTACAAGAAAAAGTGAAAGAAAAACCAGGCACTTCGAGTGTAGAAGTTGTTGGGTTTAATATTGTTAGTCTTAAATCAAACTCATATTTCCTGCAATTTGAGGTTGAAGATTTAGCGACTGGCAGGAAAACCTCACAGACAAAAAAATTCTTTATCTATCGCGAAGGAGATTACCAGCCTAATATGTTGGCCAATCAATTCAACAAAGAAGCATTTTTAAATTCTTTTGAGTACAAATTCTACGATGAACTTAGCGAATCGGATATTAATACAGAATTTCTAACCGCTAAATACCTGGCAACCAAGGAAGAAGTGAGCATATTTGACGGATTATCCTTGCAAGGGAAACGCGATTTTATGAAATCTTTCTGGTTTGCACGTGATCAGGATCTATCTACATTGCAAAACGAATTTCGGCAACAATATTTGAATAATTTGAATTATGTTAATTCTTATTTCGGTAGTGTAAAACCTGGCTGGACATCTGAAAGGGGTAGAGTTTATCTTTTGTACGGAAAACCCGATGAAGTTGAAAGGCATCCAAACACGATGGAAAACAAGGGGTATGAGATTTGGAATTACTTCCAGATCCAGGGAGGAATTTTCTTTATCTTTATAGATTCCAGGGGTTTTGGTGAATACCTTTTGGTGCATTCAACCGCTCGTAATGAACTCCACGATTTTGATTGGCAAAGATGGTTGAGCATAAGATGAGTTTTTGGCTAATGATCCATAAACAAGGAGTTAACTCCGGCTTTCAGGTAACCAGAATTACACATCAAGCTTTAAGCATCCAGAATCTAGATTCTTCAATTTTAGTTGGATATTCAATTGAATTTCACTCAACGGATTTATATATTTGGTTCGTTCGAATTTGTTCTTTGTCTTAAAAATTTGGGGACGCTCTGGGTTCGACGGAAAAGATTCGTTCTTGAAGCGGCATACCGTGGTCTCCGACGGTCACGCTAAAAAGTCGGGAAAAACAATAAATGCAGACTATAATTATGCATTGGCTGCCTAACTAAGGTGGTCCGTTATTGAATTCGAGATCCACCTAGAGTTCAAATAGCGTCGATTTGGTGGATGCGTACCCGGTGTTGTCTGAGAGCCAGGTATTAAGTTTTTCAGACTGGTTTGAGTGCGTTTTGTTTGTCGAACAAACTCAAACGAGATTTAATGACAAACTAAGTATGTAGAAACTTCAATGTGCGCTTTTTCGGACGCGGGTTCGATTCCCGCCGTCTCCACTATAAGCGTGATCTAAACAATCACGCTTTTTTTTATTTCAAAAACCTCCCTGCAATTTTAAACAGAACTAATCAATTTTTAGGCATTAGTCGATAATAATTTGTACGAAATCACTTTCTGATTATGCTTGAAAAAAAATTCTGAAATATTTTATCCCAAAAGGAGATTCGTTAATAATGAATGACCAGGTTGTATTAGATCTGAACGTTCGAACGCTGATCGATACAATTGGCCAGGGTTTTGGAATCATAGGTCAAAATGAGTATATTTTATTCGTAAACCACGATTTTGCGAAAATTCTAAATTATAAACAAGGAGAATTAATCGGGAAGAATATTTCCGAGATATTTTCTCCTGCCCAACTCGATTCCGTAAAGGAGCAACTCTATTTATCAGATTCTTCTGCCGAGGTAAAAGTTCTTAACCTGAATCTAATCACTAAAGAAAATGGTTCTAAAAAATTAAATCTTCGAATTATACGAAATCATTCGAATGAAGACAATATTTTGGCAATGATTTGGATACACCCTACAAACACCCAGAATTCGGAATCGGGAAACAAGGAATCCAAATTCACCGATTTTATAGAGAAATCTCTTGATGGTTTTTTTGCACATACAGACAAGTTTATTTATGTCAATGAACGCATGTGTAAAATTACCGGTTATTCTCGTAAAGAGCTTTGTAACATGGACGTAATGGATTTGGTATATATTGAAGATCGTGAATATGTGAAAGATCTGGTTGATAACCGGAAACTGGGCAACATAGTACCTTATCGATATCGAACCAGGATTATTTGTAAGAATAAGGGTGTGCGCCAGTGTGAAGTTTCTGCTAATGGTGTGAAAAGTGATAATAATTATATCGTTCAGGGCTGCATTCGCGATATTACCGACCAGGTTTTATTTGAAGAAGCTTATAAAGAATCCGAACTAAAGTTTCGGATGCTTACCCAATCCGCCAATAATGCAATCATTACAATAAATCATGAAAGATTAATCGTTTTTCTAAACAGCGCTGCAGAAAAGTATTTCCAGTATAAAGGTACAGAAAGCATCGGTCTTCAATTTGATCAATTACTTTCGGAAGATTTTTCTAACGAATTCAAAAATAGTCTAAATGAGTATTTTCAAAAAGGGGAAAGCCATCTTTTTAATAGTGAGATTGAATCGGAAGGTGTTCGAAAAGATGGAAGCCGGTTTCCTGTTGCAATGTCACTTTCTACCTGGAAAGTAACAGGAATTCACTATATCACAGCAATTATTCAAGATATTTCTGAGCGAAAAGAGGCTGAACAGAAAATCAGTGAAATGAACGCCATCTTAAAAGCTCAACAAGAAGCTACATTTGATGGGATTTTGGTAATTGGTCATTGTGGTGAAGTTGTGAGTTATAATAACCGCTTTTTAGAATTGTGGGAACTCTCTGAGAATCAGATTAAAGAGATGGATCTGGATTCTCTAATGGAATATGAATCGCAAAAGTTAAATAATAAAGACGAATTTATTGAATGGACTGAACTTATACAATCCGATCAAGAAGCAACTCGTGAAGGTGATATTTTAAAGCTAAAAGATGGCAGAACTATTTCTCGAAATTCCTTACCAGTTAAAGGAAATGAAGGTGTCATTTATGGTAGAGCCAATTATTATAAAGACATTTCAAAAGAAGTTGATAGCCAGGAAGCTTTAAAGAAAATGTACCAAGAGACTTTAGATTGGAAAAATTCGCTTGAGACGATTAACAAGCTTTCTGAAATGTTGAACCAGATGCTGACGATCGATGAAATTGCTTTCGTTCTCATCGAAAGAATTCATGGTCTAATAGAGGCCGATCAATCCTGGTTCTTTTTATGGAATGATGCTGATAATTTACTTTACCCGGTATTTCAAGAAAATTTAAATGTTAATAAATTATGGAAAAAGGGATCAAAGGGCTATGCAATCCATTCAAAGCAAGGATTTGTAGGAGAAGTTTTGGATAAGGGTGTTGGTTTAATTGTTAATGACTTAGAAAATGATCCGCGAAGTAAGATGGATCCATGTATTGAAGCGAATTCAAAATCGATTATTGCCGTTCCGCTTAAATTTGAATCAAATCAAATTGGGGTGTTTGCACTCTATAGAAATAGTGATGCTCATTTTGAAGAAAAACATTTACAGGTGTTAAACATTGTTGCTAGACAGGCAGCAATTGCTATTGAAGATGCACGGATATTAGATGAACAAAAACGACGGGCTGATCATTTTTATTTGATCAATCGAGTTACCAGGAGTATTGCAGATACTCTGGATTTTGACGAAATAGCAAAAATAATGTTACGCTCATTAAAGAATAATTTCAGTTTTTCTGATATTGTTATGGCGATTTATAATGAAAAACCGAACGATCTGGTTATAACTCACTTTACCGGGGAAAGTGAGAAAGTAATATCCGGTGAACATGTGAAAATTGAAGGATTGATTAAGGATGCATTACAAAATAATGATATCGTTAGTATCTCGGAAAAAGATGTTGATAGTTATAATTCCTTGATTCCGGGGCCAGGTTTGGAATTGCTGATTCCTTTGAAAGTCAGAAATAAAGTGATCGGTCTATTTTTTATCAGAAGTGAATCAAAAGAACTTCTTGAGAATGATAGAAGTACCTTAAAAATACTATCCGATCACTTCGCGATTGCCTTAGAAAATGCCAAATTGTACTTAAGCGAAAAGAATAGCGCAGAGATTGCCCAGAGTGCGAACAAAGCGAAAAGTGAATTCCTGGCAAATATGAGTCATGAAATCAGGACTCCTATGAACGGCATTATAGGAATGACAGAGCTATTGCTTGATACGGAATTGAGCAATGAACAGAAAGAATATGCAGACTCAGTGAGAACCAGTGCGGATTCACTCCTCGCCGTAATTAATGATATCTTAGATTTTTCAAAGATTGAGGCCGGTAAACTGGATTTCGAATTGTTTGATTTTGATCTAAGGTTAACTGTTGAGAATGTGGCGGATACATTGGCATATCGTGCGCACAGCAAAGGGCTTGAACTGAGCTGTTTTATTCATCACAATGTTCCTTCTCCAATATTTGGCGACCCCGGAAGGTTAAAACAAATTCTAATTAATTTAATCGGTAATGCTATTAAATTTACTACCACCGGTGAAGTAGCTGTGAATATTATTCTCAAAAGTGAGACTAAATCAAAGGTAATACTTGAATTTTCTGTTTCTGATACCGGAATTGGAATAAAGAAAGATCGATTAAAATATATTTTTGAAAGTTTTACCCAGGCTGACGGTTCAACAACAAGACAATTTGGCGGAACGGGTCTTGGTCTGTCGATATCCAAAAGGCTTGTAGAAATGATGGGCGGCAATATAACGGTTGAGAGTGAGAGTGGAAAAGGCAGTTGTTTTTCTTTTCGCATCCCATTTAAAATGCAGGTTGGTCAAAAACAGCCGCCACAAAAACTAAATGCGGATTTTAAAGATCTATCCATTCTAATCGTTGATGACAACAAAACCAACCGACTTATTTTGTCTTCATACATGAGCAGATTAGGTAGTAATCCGGTTGAAGCGGTAGGTGGTGTTGAAGCTTATCAAGAAGTCAAATCTGCCAAAAAGGCGGGTAATCATTTTGATTTGATCATTATGGATGTGCAAATGCCCGGAATGGACGGTTACCAGACCGTGAAGTTGATAAGAGAATGTATTGATTTTAAGAAAACACCAATCATTATTCTAACTTCCATTGGTAATCGGGGTGATGCAAAACGATTTCAAGATTTAGGGTGTGCCGGATATTTGACCAAACCGATCAAACAATCGCAATTGCATGATGTTTTAGTAACCGTTTTAAGCGGCATTTCCTCAGAAATTGAACCTGATTCAATATTAACCCGTCATTCCATTCAAGAAGTTAAGAAACGTAATGTTCGAATATTGCTAGCCGAAGATCACCCGGTTAACAAACAGCTTGCTCTTAAAATATTAGAAAGGGGAGGGTTTTATGCCGATTCCGTAAGTAATGGACAAGAAGCCTTTGAAGCCATAAAAAACACGCATTACGACATTATATTGATGGATGTTCAAATGCCGGTCATGGACGGCTTTGAAGCAACAGCCCAAATTCGCAACTACCAGGAATCTATGGATCATGTTCCTATCATTGCTATGACTGCCCATGCAATGAAAGGAGATGATAAGCGATGTATAGAAGCCGGTATGGATGATTATTTATCCAAGCCTATTAAGCCACAAAAGCTTTTTGGTATTATTAATAAGTGGACAGGCTTGAAAGAGGATCCGGTGATAATTGAAGTTAATAAAGAACCACAGAATGGATCAGAAAAGGAACCGGTTGATTTATCCATGCTTTTGGATGCTATTGGCGATGATCATGAGGTAGTCAAAAAATTGATTCAGATGTTTATTGATAATTCCCATGATCGTAAACAATCCTTGCAGAAAGCGATTGAATCTAATGATTCCAGACAAGTTGAACATGAAGCTCATGCACTTAAAGGGGCTAGTGGCAGCGTTGGAGCAATGCCATTGTTTGCATATTGTGGTGAGTTAGAAAAATATGGAAGAGAGAATAATTTATCTTCAGCTGAAGTAAGCTATACTAATGTTTTAAATGAATATGATCGTGTAAAGGTTTTCCTCGAAAATTACTTAAAAGAACATACTAACTGATTAAGGTTGAAATTAATATCCCGCCAGGGCCGAATTTTCATAAAACTCACCACTTTTTGATATTTCTACATTTAAACCTCCGGAATGAATCATGGATCTATAAGTTTCTTCACATATTCTGTATGTAAATTGGCAGTTTTGAATTAAATTTATAGCGAATTTTTCTTAACCTCAATCTAAATCTTAACATTATTTTGTATTTTCATGGCTCCCAAAAGTTTGCGACTAATTTTGTTTGCTTATATAGGATATTTTTTCTAATCTATATCAATTGAATTCCCATTTTAAATAACTTAAATTGATTTTATGATTGATGGATTTCTAATTCCTTTTTCTTATTGAATCACAATGGATTGGTTTGTTAAAGTACCGCGTTTGGAGCTTTCGAATTGGGCTCCCTCCGAAAATTGGGAAGGTCTGTTTGAAAGGTGGACCAAGAAGGGAGTTAAGGGAATCATTCTTCCCTTAAACTTGAAGGACGATATTGGAAAAATATCCAGCATCATTCAATTGGCAAAATCAGGTAATGTTCAGGTTTGGGTAAATTTGCCGGTTCTTAACAATTCGGCTGTTTCGGATCGCACCGAATTTGGAAAAATAAAACATCGTATAGGTGAGATTTTTGATTTTCCGGGATGGTTTGCACCCATTTGTCCGTCAAATCTTGAATATCAAGATTATCTTGATGAAAAGATTGCAAATTCTCTAAAGCATTTACCTGTAGATGTTTGGCTTCTTGATTATGTGAGGTTCCCCTATTTTTGGGAACAGTGGGGTAATACGGTTCCAGAAGAAGAATTCCCGCCTTTTTGTTA
This sequence comes from uncultured Deferribacteres bacterium, assembly GCA_964464595.1. Taxonomy (GTDB): domain Bacteria; phylum Zhuqueibacterota; class JdFR-76; order JdFR-76; family DREG01; genus JADFJB01. Next base: position 31,512 of record CAYXGW010000001.1, on the reverse strand, counting down.
TTGTGTTGATTGTAAATTGTCATTTCAAAATTTAATGCATTTAAGTTTGGAGGACAGCACGCTTGCTCAGCTTCAAAAATGGCAAGGCCGGATTATTGAAAAGTTAATCGAAAGAATTTCCCGGAACATTAAAGAAGCTTATCCAAACTTACAAATAGGTATGCAGATACTACCCCTGATGTCGCAAAAGAGACGTCATCCTGAATCCGAATGGGTTGGGCAAAATTTACAATCGCTGCAAAAACATGTTGATTTTTTTAGCCCATTGATGTATGGAAAACTTTTGGGTTTGTACCCTGACCAAATCCTTTCTTATTTAGTCGATTTTATCAGTTGCCAAAAAAAACCCGTTGTGCCATCTTTTCAAATTTCTTCTACGCGATGGGATCGACTGAGTGGTGAAACTAACGTGAATTTGACTGATTTAGGGAATAGATTACACCCACTGGGAATTGAATCGGCGACTCTTTTTCATGCAAAAGATTTATTGAATCCAGAAGAGATTCAAGAGACAAAGAACTCTTAGACCTTAATAGCAATTTGTTATTATTCCTTAACTTTATACCCTTTCTCGTTCAAGAATCCATTTAGATGCAGCAAGCAGATCTATGGCAACAAAATCAGGATCTACGTCAAACTCTCCATCTTTTCCGGCATTGCCTGTTTCCACCAAAATGGTGCTTAGCCCAGCATTTTTTCCGGCAAGGATATCACTAGTTTTATCTCCAACCATATAACTATTGGCTATATTGATATTTAAGTCGTCTATGGCTCGATCAATCAGTTTTGTCCCGGGCTTTCTGCAACCACAATTTTCCGTTATGGTATGGGGACAAAAATATATTTTATCGATCAAAATATTTTCTTCTTTTAATAAACTAAACATCATTCGATTCACTTTATAAAAATCTTCTTTGGTGAAATATCCCAAACCGATGCCCGCCTGAGTTGTAATAATGATCAATTTTAATCCCATATTTTGTAAATTAATAAGGCCGGATAAAACATTTGGCAGCAATTGAAACTTGTCAGGTTCATGCAAATATTCATTATCCACGTTAATTGTACCGTCGCGGTCTAAGAACACCGCCGACTGAGATTTACTTAGGTTAACCGGAAAATAGGCGGCTCTTTCATATTCAATGATGACATCATTTGTATGGCCATGACTGCTTTGAATCTTATTAATTAGATCTGAAGATGACACCGTCGATTCAATTGGAATCAATAAAATCTTGCCCCCATATGATTCAACAATAGTGCCGGAAGTAAGTTGATCCCGGGAATAATCTTCGGCTTTGATATATAAGTGTGGTTTTAGGGATTCAATATTTGCTTTATTTCTTCGTTCGTTGAAAACGAAGACATAGTCAACCATTTCTAATGCAGCAACTAATTTTAATCTCTGCTGCTGGGGTACAATGGGTCTATGGTTACCTTTATAGCGCCTTATGGAAGAATCACTATTGATCCCGACAATTAAAATATCGCAATGTGACTTCGAATTTTCAAGAAATTCAATATGGCCGGTATGTAAAAGATCGAAGGCGCCTGATGTAAACCCTATTATTTTACCACTTTCCCGCCAGTCTTGGCTAAGTTCAGCTAGTTGGTCACGTGTTTGAATTTTATCTTTAATCATTTATACTATATTTTTTGGAAATGAATTTATCAAAATCAATGTATTCAAATCAATATGTCGATGCAACACAGAATTTGTTGTTTTGGATTTGAAAGACTTGAAATGTTTTAAATTCCGCTTGAATATGAAAGCTTATTATTTTATTTTCTAAAGACTTAGCATATTGTTTATGGATAATCTAAGTCAACCTCAAGACAGCCAATCTAAACTTTGATGGTTTTTAGAATAAATATTCGATCTCATTGTAACCATCAAAACTAAACAGGAGAAGTCAACATGAAGCTTGCACATAGGATGGAAAGATTAGGTACTGAAACAGCATTTGAAGTCCTTGCAAAAGCAAAAGCGTTAGAAGCCGAAGGGCGGGATATTATTCACTTGGAGGTTGGCGAACCGGATTTTGATACGCCCTCTCATATTTGCAATGCAGCCACAAAGGCCATCAGTGAGGGGTACACGCACTATGGACCTGCAAGTGGAATGCTGGAATTAAGAAAACAAATTGTGAAAGCAATCGGAGATACACGCAATATTCACGTTACACCTGAGCAGGTTGTGGTTACTCCCGGTGCGAAACCGATCATGTTTTTTTGTATCTTGGCTCTTGTAAATTCAGGAGATGAAGTGATTTATCCGAATCCCGGTTTCCCGATTTATGAATCGGTAATCGATTTTGTCGGCGCCAAGTCTATTCCGTTGCCAATAAAAGAGGAGAAAGGATTTGGGTTTGATCTGAATGATTTAAAACAATTGGTCACACCAAAAACCAAAATGATTATCTTGAATTCTCCGGCTAATCCAACGGGCGGAATTATTACTGGCGATGATTTAAAGAGAATCGCTGATTTGGTTAGAGATACGGATATTACAATTCTTTCAGATGAAATTTATGAATTCATTATTTATGATGAAAAGCATGAAAGTATTGCTTCACTTCCGGGAATGCAAGAACGAACCATTATCCTCCATGGTTTTTCAAAAACCTATTCTATGACAGGATGGCGTCTTGGTTATGGTGTAATGCGGGAGCAATTGGCTGAACAAGTTACAAAATTGCAGATCAATAGTAATTCGTGTCCTAATAGTTTTGTCCAATTTGGCGGTCTGGCAGCTTTGACCGGTTCACAGGAAGATCCCCAAGCAATGGTTCGGGAATTTGAGCACCGAAGAGGTGTTATAGTCGATGGGTTAAATTCAATTGATGGTATTACCTGCTTAACACCGAAAGGTGCATTTTATGTGTTCCCTAATGTAAAGCAGCTTGTAGAACGAACAGGAAAAAATTCTAAAGAATTGGCTAACCATTTCTTGGACGATGGAGGTGTTGCTGTCCTTTCCGGCACCGCTTTTGGAAAATACGGAGAAGGCTATTTGAGATTCTCTTATGCAAATTCTGTTGATAATATCAACCGGGCTTTAGAGCGAATCCAGGCTAGTTTGAAAAAACTTCTATAATCATTGAATCGAGGAAATCCGTATGGCAAATAAGACAGTATTATACGATGAGCACACGAAGCTTGGCGCCAAAATCGTTGAGTTTGCCGGTTACATGATGCCAATTCAATATGGTGGAATATTAAAAGAACATCGCAGGGTCCGCACCTCAGTGGGAATGTTTGATGTTTCCCACATGGGTGAATTCATTATTCGGGGGGTTGATGCCGAATCTTTTTTGCAAAATGTTACCACTAATAATGTTTCCAATCTGGCAATCGGTCAGGCACAATACTCTGCAATGTGTTATGAAAATGGAGGCATCGTAGACGATTTGCTGCTTTATAAATTGCCCGATTATTACATGATGGTAGTGAATGCTTCAAATCTTGATAAAGATTGGAATTGGTTACGGAAACATAAACCCGGTTCTGTTCAAATGGAGAATGTTAGTGATCAGACGACCCTTTTAGCCGTGCAGGGACAGAAATCAGGAGAATTATTACAAAAATTGACAGATGAAGATTTAAGTAATATTGATTATTATCATTTTAAAGAAGGAGAAATAGATCAAGCGCCAATGATCATTTCTCGTACCGGTTACACAGGCGAATTTGGTTTTGAGCTTTATATGGATAATCAATACGGTGTTCAATTATGGACTAAAATAATGGATGCCGGAAAAGAATTTGAAATAGAACCCATTGGATTAGGAGCCAGGGACACCTTGAGACTTGAAATGAAATATTGTTTATATGGAAATGACATTGATCAAACCACAAATCCGTTTGAGGCGGGACTGGGTTGGATCACTAAACTCAAGAAAGGGAATTTTGTCGGTCGCGATGCTTTGCTTGAAGTAAAGGAAAAAGGATTGACAAGGAAACTGGTTGGTTTCAAAATGCAAGAGCGTGCCTTTCCAAGGCACGGCTATACAATATATCATGAAGGTACAGAAATAGGAAAAGTGACAAGTGGAACTCATTCTCCATCTTTGGGCGTCGGAATTGGATTATGTTATGTTGCCAACGAACATTCCGATATAGGCGCTAAATTTGGAATAGGGATTCGCAATAAGTTAGAATCTATGACTATTGTGGAAACACCTTTTTATAAACCAGAGAACTAGTTGAATTAACTCTTATTATTGAGTAAATGACTAAAAAGAAAACTAAAGATATACGGGAAAGCAGATTTGAATTCCTTGGATTATTGCTGATTGTCTTAGGAGTATTAATTTCATTAAGCCTGGTTTCTTATAAGATTACGGATTGGCCTAATAGCAGCAGCCCTGATCAAATCCAAAATTGGATGGGATTGGCAGGAGCATGGTTGGCGTCGAATCTATATAATTTTACAATCGGTTATCCCATTTTGGTTTTACCAGTCTTAATCATGTATTTAGGACTGGTTTTTATCTGGAAAGGCTCATGGCCACGATTCTTTAGGCTATCAATCTATATATTGTTTTTTGCGTTTTGTTTTTCAATAGCGTTTGCATTGCCCGGGGCTATACAAAAAAGTTCAAGTTTTACCCATGAATTCAATGGTTTGATAGGTTTATTTTTTGCCCAATTCCTTTACAAATATCTCGGTTCCATTGGTAGTGTATTAGTTCTATTTATTGTTATGTTGATTGCATTTTTGTCGATCACAGAAATCAGCCTCACCACTATTTTTCATAACATTACCAATGAATTGAAAAACATTCAGAACAAAATTGTCTCCAGCTTGAATACTGCTTGGCGGAAATATAACTTGAATCGATCTGTGAGATCAAAGAAAAGAAATATTCACAAGGAAAATGTCGAGGAGAAACCAATCGTTTCTGATTTCAATAAAGAGAAAAAACCTATCGTTTCCAATTATATTCCACAACGTTCCGAAATTGAAGAGGAACCAGCCAAACCAGTAACCACCCATACTGTGAATGATGTAAATGAACCTGTAGCAGAACAGCAAGATACAACGCAGCATCATCCTGATCTTCAAGATTCAGATGTGACATTCGATTTTGAAGGACCCATTCCAGGGACAAATATTTTTCAGAATGGAAATAGTGAAAATTTATCGTCTCCTGTTGAAAATGAAATTGAGCCGCCCAGTAATTATATACTTCCTGACATCGAATTGTTAGATGACCCTCCCGAAGTTGATCGAGAGAAGATAAAATCCGAATTATTGCAAGAAGCAAGGTTGCTGGAAGAAAAGCTTTCAATTTATGGTATCGATGGTAAAGTAGTCCAAATTCATCCGGGTCCACTAATCACTCAATTTGAAGTTGAACCACCCCAGGGTGTTAAGATCAGTAAGTTTTTTACGATTGCAGATGATCTTGCTATGGTCATGCGTGCACCACAAATTCGAATACTTGCCCCGATACCCGGTAAACCGGTAGTTGGAATTGAAATTCCAAATCGAAAACAGCAGATTATTTCCTTCCGGCAGGTCGTTGATTCGGACAATTTCAGAAATGCAAAAATGCAGCTTCCAATTGCACTTGGAGTGGATACAACAGGAAAACCGTATGTAGCCGACCTTATAAAAATGCCGCACATGCTTATTGCTGGCTCCACAGGTTCCGGAAAGAGTGTTTGTTTGAACACAATCATTTCCTCTTTGTTGTTCAAACTTACACCTCGGAATTTGAAGCTGATATTGATTGATCCTAAAAAACTGGAGCTTTCCTGCTTTGCTGATTTACGACGCCATCATCTAATAAGTCTTCCGGAATTAAATGAAGAAATCATCACTACCCCAGATAATGCCATTACAATGTTAGGGAGAGTTTGGCAAGAAATGGAGAAAAGATTTAATATTTTAGCAAGTGCCAGCGTTCGTACACTTGAGGATTATAACAACAAAGTAGCTAACGGTGAATTAGAAAAGCGATATCCGGAGAAGTCATTCGAGAGGATTCCTTACTGTGTGGTGATTATTGATGAACTGGCAGACCTACTTATGGCTTCCGCAAATGATGTAGAAGAACCTATTGGCCGCCTTGCCCATAAAGCCAGGGCTGTAGGTATTCATTTAATATTAGCCACTCAGCGTCCCTCAACAGATGTGATTACCGGAGCCATTAAGGCTAATTTTCCATGTCGAATAGCGTTTAAGGTATTTTCCAAAACCGACTCGAGAGTGGTTCTTGATTTTAATGGTGCGGAAAAGTTATTAGGGAGAGGAGATATGTTATTCTTACCCCCGGGACAACCGCAACCTATACGTCTACATGCTCCATTTATGAGTGATGAAGAGATTAATCGAATTATTCAGTTTGTAAAAGGGCAACCCAAATATCCTCTATTTAAATTGCCGGAATCGCCTTCCGGAACGGTTATGATTGAGACCGCGGATGGAAGAAGAATTTCACAACATAGAGATTCCTTATTTAACGAAGCTCTAAAATTAGTGGTTCGTCATAACCAGGGCTCAATTTCATTGTTACAGCGACGACTAAGGGTCGGTTATGCTCGCGCCGCCAGATTGGTCGATGAATTGGAGATGGCTGGTTATGTCGGTGCTCCCGATGGAAGCAGGGCACGGGAAGTATTGGTTGGCGAGGATGAAATTGAAGAATTGGGTTTAATATGATGAGAACAGGGAACTAGAGATTTGGAATTAGGTATCATTAATTTAGTTGTTTCTTGATAAGCTTACAATGTAAAGAGTAAGGCAACTTTAAACTCTAGAGATATAGAAATGAAATATTTAAATCCAATCCAAAAAAAAAATAAATAAAGTGGGTTAACCTTTAAACAAATCCCAAAATCTAATGATAAATCTTACATCAAAACTCTTAATTCTTCTTTTAGCTATTTTCCCTCAAACTTCGCATTCATCCGATAAGGATCCTAGCGCTGAACAGATCATCAAAAATGTACAAAAAAAGCTTGGAGATGTTCAAGTTATAGAAGCGGATTTTTCCCAGACTTTTTATTGGTCGCTTGCCGAAGAAGAAGAACAAAATTCCGGTAAAATTTATATCGGTAAAAAGGATGCATTTCGAATCGAAACTCCTCACCAACTGATTGTTTCGGATGGGAAATCTGTTTGGACATTGTCAACACTAGAAAAACAGGTTATTATAGATTATTTGGATCCGACGGAAGGTAACTATTTGCCACATCATTTATTTGTGAATTACCATAAAGATTACGATGTAGAATTGATAGGGCTGGAAGTTATTGAAAATAAGCAATGCTACCATATTACGTTAAAATCCCAAACACAAGATGTTTTTATACAAAAATTGGACGTGTGGGTTGATAAGAAGGAATGGCTGACTCGGAAATTAACCTACCTAGATGCAAATGAAAATAGTACTACCTACATCATAAACAAAATTACACTTCTCACAAAATCCAATAATGATCTTTTTCGTTTTACACCAGATGATTCCTTTGAGGTTGTTGATTTAAGGTAGAACTTTAGTTTATTAAATCCTTAACACCCAATCCCAGATTACTTGATTTCAGATCCTAGGGCGTGTGCTGTAATAGATAAAAAAAAATGAAATAAATATAGGGGCAAATCGGGATATTGAAATGAATCTATATTAAAAATCTGGAAAAAATAAATTGTTGATTGCAAACCAGATTGAAAGTATTTGATGAATAAAAGAAAACTTGTTATTAAAATACATTATACTATATTTTGATTAATCAATAATAATAATACTATATATAGACTAAACTTTGTTTTTAGGTTTTCTTTTAAAAAGCTCTGGTGCTCTTATTCCCAAAGCAAGTTCCAAGAATTTATACTTGTGACAAAATGAGAAATTGATAAAAATCAAAAACACATTTGACAGATGTGAAACAGGTATTACAATAATTATATGGAACAATTGTTTTACTATTTTATTTTTTGATTAACTCAAGTTATAAGCCTTATGCGATTGAGCTCTCCTGAGAATAAGGTGAATCTGATTTTATTTGGTTCTTTCATAACAATTCTTTTATTGGTTCGCTTAATTATATATGGATGTGAACCGCCTTTTCGTACAGGATTTAAGGGCTGTAAGTTGAAGGCACAATCAATCACTCCTATGTCTTATAGACGTGTATTGACTGTGCCTTTTGTTTTAGCTATGTAGGTAGCGTTTTAATTTATTTAAAATCAACAAATACAAAGGAGTAGAAATGAAATTTAGGGATTTAACCATAGCAACTAAAATGGTAACTGGATATAGTGCTGCTTTGATTGTTATAACTTTGATATCTACTATCATTTGTTTTGTATTATATTTTTAATGCAATTCCAGGAGAAGTTCTAAAAAACTGTTATTGTTAACTTATTAATTTTAGAGTTATTTAAAAGTAAATTTTTCTTGAATTTGAAACATTAAGTATTAAATTTTAGGAAGTTTCTAACATTTGGAAACGCCCGGATTTTAACTCATACCTTTTATAATTATGCATGTCATTTTCAAAAAGGAATTTGAATTTGCAAGACTCATGGAATAACCAATTCGATGAAAAGCCGGTTCGGATTACGGACTATCTAAGAATTCTATATCGCGGCCGTTGGATCATCCTTTTATCATTTCTTTCAATATTTGCAGCAACAGCATATTTCTCGTTTACAACCCCTCCAACATATGAATCTTCTTGCAAAGTTATCGTAGATCAATCCGGCGGGTTAGATAGAACATTATTTAATGTATCACCTTTCAGCCAGCAGCTTACCAGGTTAAACAACCAATTGCAAATCCTGAAAAGCAGAAACCTGGCCGTTAAGGTTGTTGATTATTTATCCAGTTCAACTGAATATGATTCTCTTCGTGCCGTAAATTACAATCTTTTAGAAGATGAGGCGATTCCCAATAAACCCGGAATCGGTAGGATTATGAGAAGCATGGCTGTTTCAATCATACGGGATACCGATATTATTCTGATTAAAATGCAAGCCTCATCAGGTTGGGAAGCAGCTTATTTAGCAAATTCCGTGTTTGAAGTATATAAGGAACTAGATCAGTCCACCAACCAGCAGGAGATTACCCAGATAGTAGATTTCCTTGATGACCAATTAGAGAAAATCGAAGACGAGTTACAATATTCTGAAGAGGCGTTGCGTACGTTTCAAAAGAAATCAGGTTCGGTCTCTTTATCCGGAGATGCTGAGCTTGTAGTCAGTCAACTGGTAGAGTTTGAATCAGCCTATCGAGAAGCACAAACCGAAATTAGTACAAACGCGACAAGATTAGAGGGCCTAAAATCTCGATTGGGGGAATTGAGACAGAGTTTAGAAACAGACCTGGCCGACCTTACACATCCCAAAATTAATGAGTATCGATCTAGAATTGCATCTATAGAAGCGACCCTGGCAACTTATAAAATCCAGGGTGTGCCTGAAAATCTCCCGCAAGTCAAGAAAGAAAAGAAAAACTTAGTGGGACTCAAAAAATCATTGGCAGACGAAACCAAGAAATTATTATTGGCTAAAATCCCGGTTGGTGATCCTTTAAAACGCAACCAAGATCTTGTGGAAGCCATAATCACTTCTGAGATTGAGATTACGGCATTTGAAGCGAGAGCCAGCGCGTTAAAAAGAATAGTGGATGAGTACAATATTAAGCTCGAGGAGCTTCCGGATAAAACATTACAACTTGCCCGGCTTGAACGGGCAAGAAGGTTGAACGAAAATATCTATCTAATGATGAAAGAAAAGTATGAGGAGTCCAGGATTACACGCGCGGGTCAAATCGGTAAAATTCGAATGGTGGATGAGGCGGTTCCATCCGGAAATCCAATTTCTCCAAGAACCAATCGAAATTTGTTATTGGGAGCGCTCATAGGTCTTGGATTGGGTATCGGAATTACCTTTATGATTGAATACATGGACAATTCGATACGTACTATAGAGAATGTTGAGCGCTTAAAACTACCATTGCTGGGCTCAATCCCGGAAATTCATCCGGAATTAACAAATGGAAAATGGAAACCTCATTTTATCAAACAATTTCAATCCAAGAATGGAAAGAAAGTTGACGCGGGAAAAATAGCCGAGCGATTAATCACCCATTTGAAGCCGAAATCACCTATTTCCGAGGCTTACCGGGCATTGCGAACACAACTGCAATACTCTAAAACTGACGAACCTATTCGTACCATTTTGGTTTCAAGCCCCGGACCCGGAGAAGGTAAATCCACGTCTGTTGCCAACCTCGCCATTGCGTTGGCGCAAATGGGTTCTAAAGTTGTATTGGCAGATACTGACTTACGCAGGCCAGTATTGCATAATCTGTTCAACCTTTCCCGCGAAGTTGGTTTAACCAACTATCTCGTCGGCAATGAACCATTAGCAGGTATCGTTAAAGCCACGGAGATTGAAAACCTCCACATTATTACCACAGGCATTTTGCCGCCTAACCCTTCCGAAATGGTTGGATCGAAACGCATGCGGGAATTTCTTCATGAGATCAAACAAGAATTTGAATATGTTCTTTTTGATAGCCCGCCGATGATTGCTGTGACGGATGCATTGGTTTTAGCGCCGTGGGTAGATGGCGTGGTTGTTGTTATAAGGTCGGGTAAAACCGACCAGGATGCTGCAATGCGATCATTTGAGCTTTTACAAAATGTGCATGGAAGAGCCTTGGGAGTATTGCTCAATGACGTTTCATCGTCCAATATGTATGGTTCTTATTATTACTATTACTACTATTATTACTACTATGGAGAATCAGGTGAAAAGAAGAGCCGAAAAGGCGGAAAACATAGAAGAAAGCATCGGAAGCATACACAAAAAGCTGATGTTTAAGTTTTGGGGCCGGTCAGATGGCGCTGTGATTAACTGGTTTAATCCAATTTATTTCCAAAGTAAAAGAATCTTTTAAAACTTTTCCAGGCGGCTTAGAGAATAGAGTGTTTAAAATAAAGTAGGTTTTTTCTCATTTTATATTGAGTTAAGCTCATATTTATAAAACACATGCTTAACCAATCCTTATCCCTAAATGCAACCATAATCTAAATATTGGGACTGATGTGGCGGAGCTGTGTAGAGATTTAAGAAAAAAGAAAAAAGAAAAAAGAAAAAACAGAAAAAATAGAAGGGGGTATAATTGAAATATGAAATAGAATATACAAATAAAGAGATTATTACTAATGAAACGAAAACAAAATATAAAATCGATTTACGAAAAAGGTTAATCAACTTTGCAGTTAATTCAATTAAATTTCTGATGACATTACCGAATAAAAGAGTGTATAGTGTTTTTCAGTGGCAATTTTCCAAATGTGTTACATCAATTGGGGCTAATTATGAAGAATCTCAAGCAACCACAACAAAAGAGTTTGTACAAAAAGTAAGAATTGCTCTTCGTGAAGCGAATGAGAGTAATTATTGGCTGAAATTAATGGAGGAATTAAAATTAGGGGATGATAAGCAGAGATCCAATTTGATCAAAGAGTCAAGAGAATTAGCACTAATTCTTGGTGCAATCGTTTCTCGAATCGACAAATCTCAAAAAAGATAAGAATCTCATCATAAAACAAATGCATTTAATATATTTCAGATATGTTTGGAAAACTGTTAGAATTTTTTCTTTTTTCTTTTTTCTTTTTTCTTCGTTAAATCCAAGCGACACCCAATGACCCAACAAACCATAATAACAACCCATCAACTATGGTTGACAAACTAAACTGGTACGCTCTCTACACGCGTCCAAGATTTGAAAAAAAAGTGGTAGTTGAGTTACATCGAAGGGAGATTGAATCTTATTTACCTGTGCAAACAGTTGTCAGGCAGTGGAGCGATCGCAAAAAGAAAGTGGAAGAACCCTTGTTTCGAAGCTATGTGTTTGTACATACGACTTCGAATGATCGGATCAACTCTTTGCAAATAGACGGGGTCGTTCGAATGGTGGGTTTTGGCGGTAAACCTTCAATTATTCCAGACGATCAAATTGATGCCATCAAGCGGTTTCTAACGGAAGGATATAGATTTGAGCTCCAGGATTACTTGGTTCAAGGTGATCGGGTAAAAGTTACGCATGGTCCGTTAATGGGAGTGCATGGGAAACTGGTGGAGATAAGGAATGAGCGCAGGTTTGTTATTAGCATAGAAGCAATTCGACAATCGATAGCTGTGGAAATAGACCCGGGACTGCTGAGGAAAATTGAATGAGAAGATGGGTTGAAATTTAGGTTAAGTTGCTCGGGCTAATGACATCTCTCAGGAAGTCCTCACAAAAAACTTCTTTTATCTTTTACTTATTTCTAAATTAAATCTCAACCTTAACCTTGCCTAAACTCAAACACATCCTCCACGTTGTTGGCGCTCGGCCAAATTTTATGAAAGCTGAACCTGTAATGAGAGCGTTATCAAAACAGGAGCTCTTTGTCCAAACCTTGGTACATACAGGCCAGCATTATGATAAAAACATGACCGAAGTTTTCTTTCAGGAGCTGGAGTTACCGAAACCCGATATCAATCTTGGGTTAGGGTCAGGCAGCCATGGATCTCAAACAGCAAAAATTATGACTGGATTAGAAGAGTTATTCCTTGAGGACAAACCTGATTTGGTGCTAGTATATGGTGATGTGAATTCAACCCTGGCAGCTGCTTTAGTCTGTTCAAAAATCCATACTCCATTAGGTCATGTGGAAGCAGGATTGCGATCTTTTGATAGAACTATGCCTGAAGAGATAAACCGTGTTTTAACGGATCAAGTTTCGGACTTGCTATTTACACCCTCAGAAGATGCGAATGTAAATCTGCTTAACGAGGGAATCTCTAAAGAAAAAATCCATTTTGTCGGCAATGTAATGATCGATACCCTTGTACGATTGCTACCAAAAGCTGAATCAAAACTTGCCAAAATTTCTAAAAGACTTAATCTCAACCACAATCTCAACAATCCATATATTTTGTTGACCTTGCATCGACCCTCAAATGTTGATAACCCCCAAAAGTTGAATGAGCTAATGACATCTCTGCAAGATATTTCCGATAAATTACCTGTTATTTTCCCCATTCATCCGAGAACCCGGCAGCGATTGAATGGCTTTTTTGATAGTAATAATTCACCAAATCTGCATCTGTTAGAGCCTATTGGTTATTTAGATTTTCTTGCTTTACAAAGGAAAGCCTCATTAGTAATTACAGATTCAGGCGGAATTCAGGAAGAAACTACATATCTAAAAGTGCCGTGTATAACTCTCCGTAAAAATACTGAAAGACCGGTTACTATTGAAATGGGAATGAATCGGTTATTTCATGACAATATTGGTTATTTAGAGAAAGAGGTGTTAGGGATTCTAAAAACAAGCCACAAGAAAAATCAAAAGCCTCGTTTTTGGGATGGTATGTCAGGAGGACGTATTGAAAAGATAATATTTAATTACTTAGAAACAAGTGACCATTAAAAACAGGAGAAAAATAAGTTGAAAGCTCTTATAACCGGAATCACGGGCCAAGATGGTTCCTATCTCGCTGAATTATTGCTAAGCAAAGGATATGAAGTCCATGGCATCGTTAGAAGGATAGCAATAGAAGATCCGGATAGACGATTGAGGAGAATTAAGCATATCTTAAATAAGATTACACTTCATTCTGCCTCTCTAGAGAGTTACCCCAGCTTGTTTAATGTTGTTCAGAAAGTTAAACCCAATGAATGCTATCATCTGGCCGCCCAGAGTTTTGTTAGTTATTCTTTTGAGGATGAGTTTACAACTATAAATACCAATATTAATGGGACTCATTATATTTTGTCTTGCATTAAAGAAATTGTTCCCAATTGTAGATTCTATTTTGCCGGATCAAGTGAAATGTTTGGAAATTCCAAAATCACTCCTCAAAATGAGGAGACACCCTTTTACCCACGCTCACCATATGGTATTTCAAAACTTGCTGGTTATCACCTAACGAGAAACTATTATGAAGCTTACGACCTATTCGTCATGAATGGTATTCTTTTTAATCATGAGTCACCCAGAAGAGGGTTTGAGTTTGTAACCAGAAAGATTACCTACTCGGTTGCACGGATTAAACTTGGCCTGGAAAAAGAACTGAAACTTGGAAATTTAGATGCCAAAAGAGATTGGGGGTATGCAAAAGATTATGTAGAAGCAATGTGGGAAATGTTACAGCAAAACAAGCCGCAAGATTTTGTCATTGCAACTGGCGAAACACATTCCGTTAAAGAATTTGTTGATATAGCATTTAGTCATGTTGGGCTAAATTGGAAGGATTATGTGTTCGTTGATAAAAAATTTTATAGACCAACTGAAATAAATGAATTACGTGGTGATTATAGCAAAGCAAACCAAGTCTGGAGCTGGAAGCCTACGGTTAGTTTCAAAGAGTTGGTGAAAATGATGGTTGAAAACGACTTAGAAAGAGTTAAAAGAACTTTGTAGAGAAAATGGGGTAAGGCTTAATGGTCTTTAGTTTTCACATTTCTGAGATTAACTTATTTTGACATGTGAGCTGACAGCCATTGGTGATATTGCCATACACGTAGTAATAATTGCAATCAAAAGTATTCATTCTTTAAAGCCTTGTCATTAACTGAAATGTTTAGCAAGCGAGAGAAACTAAATCTAGTATGTTATTAGAATGAAAGATAAGAATGTTTTGGTTACGGGCGGTGCAGGATTCATTGGAAGTCATCTTGTAGATTATCTGGTAAATGAAGGCAGTAATGTTACGGTCATGGACAATTTAAAATCCGGACAAATGGGTAATTTGAAGGATTCAAGAAATTCAATTCAATTTTATAAAATTGATCTTCTCTCAGATGAAATAGTTCCAATTTTAGATAAAAGTAATTTTGATTTTATTTTCCATTTAGCAGCAAATGCCTATGTGCCACCATCCGTAGAAAACCCTGAATTCGACTTTAATAATACATTGCTAACTACGTTTAAGTTGCTGGAGTATATTCGAAAAAATAAATATGAAACCATATTTATTGCTATGTCTTCTGCTGCTATTTATGGAAGTCCAACACAAATGCCTATTTATGAACACTTTTTACCTCACCCAATTTCTCCTTATGGTGTAAGTAAACTAGCCTTGGAAAAGTATGTAAATGTATTTGCTAATTTGTATGGAATCAAAAGTGCCTCATTGCGATTGTTCTCGGTTTATGGCCCAAGGCAATATAAACAGATAGTCTATGATTTTATGGTTAAACTGCGGAAAAATCCTGATGAAATGGAAATAATTGGAGATGGAACTCAAATGCGAGATATCGTTTTTGTTAAAGATGTGGTTCAAGCTCTAACGGTAACTGCTACAAGAGGAGAGTTAAAAGGTGAGTGGTATAACGTTGCAACAGGTAAAGGCTTCACTACACTTGAATTAGCAAAATTGATGTGTGAAATAATGGACCTGAAAACAAAGTTTAAATTTACCGGTGCTATTAGAGCTGGGGATGCAGATAAATGGATAGCTAATATAGATAATTTAAAAAATTTAGGTTATTCAACAAATCATGAAATAGAAGAAGGATTAACAGAGACAATTAATTGGTTTCATAAACATTCTGTTGAACACTTATAAAATTGTTACATTTTACAAGATTTCAGATGGATTATACTTAGGTTATTTGATGGTTTCAAAACTATCTAGAACGAGTTAATTCAATCATTAAGAAAGTATACAATTGCAAATAGTATTGCGACTATTAGGAATATTTAGATGGCGATATCTAATTTAGATAAAAATAAGTATTATACTGTTATTGAAGCAACACACCCGTGGAAGGTTTTTGATCTTAAGGAATTAGTCAGATACAAGGACATGTTTTACTTCATGGTTGTTAATGGCTACAAGGCAAAGCAAAAACAAACTGTACTAGGGTATTTTTGGGTAGTATTTAATGCGGCAGCTAGCATATTATTTTTCAGCATAGTATTTGGTGGCGTTGCAAAAGTCGATACTGGTGACATCCCTTATGTAGTGTTCAATACAGCAGCAGTCGTTGGGTGGATTTTTTTGAGTGAATCTATGAATCAAGCGGTAAATAGCTTAAAAGGATACAGCCACCTGATTCAAAAAGTTTATTTTCCTCGTATTTATATTCCTGCAATTCCATCGATAATCAACCTACCAAATCTTATCCTGAACCTTTTATTGGCATTGGTTCTTCTAGCTTATTTTGGATATTTACCATCACTCAAAATATTTATGATATTCCCGATATTGGTGATTTCAGTTATGTTTAGTTTTGCAGTTGGTTTGATAATGACCACTTTTATTTTGCAATACAGGGATATGATTAACCTCTGGAATTATTTCATGAAATTTTATCTTTATATGGTGCCGTTGGCATATCCAATATCCGCAGTACCGCAAGAATATAGGTTTTTATACATGCTCAATCCAGCAGCGGCGCTTGTAGAGGGTTTTCGTGCAGCATTGTTAAATACACCCATGCCATGGCTGCCGTTGTTTATCGCTTTTGTGATGTCGTTAGTACTTCTATATATAGGTATTGTGATATTTCGTTCTCGTGAACCAAGTATTGTAGATGCTCTTTGATTGTTAGGTAGATTATGGGAAACTATGCTTTAACTGTAGAAAATTTGAGCAAAAGATACCGGATTTTAAAGTCGGATGGCTTAGCTAATAAACCAAGGAATTTGTTAGATTTCTTAAAGTTACCATACCGGCGGTTTCAAGAAATCCGGGGATTGACATCTTTTGGTAGTTCAGAAAATAATGTTTTTTGGGCTCTGAAAGATATTAATTTTAACGTTAAACATGGAGAAGTACTAGGAATAATAGGGCGAAATGGTACAGGTAAATCTACATTACTTAAGATATTGAGTAAGATTACTACCCCTACTACTGGACGAATTGAAATCAACGGAAGAGTAAATAGCTTATTAGAAGTGGGAACTGGCTTTAATCCGGAGCTAACTGGCCGTGAAAATATATATATGAATGGCACGATACATGGGATGAGTAAGAAAGAGATTGATAGTAAATTAGATGAAATTATCGATTTTGCAGGGGTGGAAAAATTTATTAACATGCCAATTAAACGCTACTCAAGCGGGATGAATGTTCGTTTAGGGTTTGCTGTAGCAGCACATTTACAGCCGGAAATTTTATTGGTTGATGAAGTGCTGGCAGTTGGAGATGTAGAGTTTCAAAAAAAGTGCTTGGGGAAAATGGAGGATGTGTCGAAAGAGGGCCGGACAGTTTTATTTGTTAGCCATAACATGCCTTCCATTACGCGCCTATGTTCCAAAACGTTTGTGCTAGATTCTGGAACTTACGGTTTTTTAGGAAATACCAAAGACGCTGTCAGTTACTATTTACAATCAGGAGCGAAAGTTTTTCAGAGTTCTGCCGATTTGCGCGATGCTCCAGGGTGGGAACCCAACCGCAGGGTGATCTTCACCGCAGTTTCGACACATCGGTTAGATGGTATTGAAACCTTCGAGTTTTTTACTGGTGAAGGGATATTGATCAAAATTAGGTACCAGCTGGACGAGCCGATTCAGAACGCATATTATCAGGTTAACTTTCTTGACTTTCTGGGTGAACGAGTCATGACAGTTTCGAACATGCATGGCGGGGAACCGATTGCCCTAACTGGCGAGGGAGTAATCGAGTGCCGGCTGGACACCCTACGCCTGGTATCGGGCGAGTATACCCTAGATATTGAGATTGGTAGAAGGTTCCCTTGCATTGAATATCTCGACTATGTTCCATCCGCGGCGCGCATCAGGATCGAACTCAAAGACTATTTGAGGGGTAACGAGTTGGTCAGAGGGCAAGGAGTTATTGCCCAAAAGTCGCACTGGTCCATCATTTCTCAATAACGCTTGGTTCCTCGCATGCTGACGCGGCAGTTCGCTCTCGCTCCAACACTGTGTAAAAATTTTTGGCTCTCCCGGCAGCTTGGCTTTAGTACCACTAATTTGTCAACTAGAATGAGTCCTAAAGGAATCCCATGAAATTTATTAACCTTGCACCTGACCTTTCTGAAGTGTGGGATAAAGTAGTTTATGCTTCTCATGATGCATGGTTATTTCACCTCTATGACTGGCTTCAGTTGACTGAAAGAATCTGGGCTCTTGAATCAGAAAGTTTCTTGGTGGAACATCAAGGGAAAATCATAGGTGTTTTCCCCCTTCAAATGGATAAGAATAGCAGAATTTTGAAATCCATCTTTATGGGTACAGGTGGAGCTGCTGTTAAAAATGACCTACAGCCGAGTTTTCGTGAAAAGGTCCTGAAATCAATGTATGAGCATGTCGAAGAGATTGCGCATGAAAATGGTTCCCCCAATGTAGAAGTTTATCTTCCTCCCTTAAGTGAATCTTCATTAAAGAATGTGCGGGGAGTCAATCCTTTGGTTAATCACTTTTATTCAGATATCTCTACTCATAGCTGGATCATTGATCTGTCTAGGCCTAAAGATGAAATCTATAAGAATATGTCAAGAAACGTAAAAAGAGAAATAAAAGAGGCGATAAAGAAGGGTTATAAGATAAGGCAAATTAGATTTCGTGATGAAATGGATGTTTACAATGAAATTCATTGTGAAACATATCGCCGGACTGGCGCTAGTCCTTTCCCGAAAGAGTATTTTTGGGGCATTTATATTTATGTTGTTTCAGTAGATTTAGCCAAAACTTGGGTTGTAGTGGACAAGAACGATAATCCTGTGGGAATGACCAATATTGGAACCTTTAAGAAAAAGGGATTATACTGGACTGTGTGCTGTAGAAATGAGCATTTCGAATACGGTGTTTATTACTTATTACTTTGGCACGCTATAGAATCTGCTAAGGATAATGGTTTTAAATGGTTCGATTGTGCTGAAGCTTTTCCAAATGTGAGAGAAGGGAAATTGAAAGGGTTGAATGATTTTAAGAGGAAATTCGGTGGTGAATTACACAGGTATTATAAGGGCAGATTAATAATAGATGCTCATAGCAAGCAGAAAAAAGAGGGTTTATTTAGAAATTGGCTCGAATGCACAGCTTTATTACTTCAGCCAGTATTAGGAGAAGAAATTATAAAGTTCGTTGCAGGATTCTTACGAAGGGCTTATCGTTTCTCCGCAAGGATTTATCAATTTGCGAGATTGTATCGCAGAGTCAATTTCATAAAACCACAATGGCGGTTAAAGGAGGTCTCTTGCGGACTTCTTTACAGGGATAGGGGAAACGAGGATTCTTTAAAAATACTGATAGATAGGTTTAGCAAGAAATTAAATGTAGAGGGTGTGGTAATACCAACAAGTAGTGGAAGAACTGCGCTTGAACTAGCTTTAAGAGTTCTACGGAATAAGTACCCAGAGAAACAGAAGGTGATAATCCCAACATATGGTTGTAAAGGCACTTTTGACCCTATAATTAATGCAGGCCTTATCCCTATTTTTGCGGATATAGACAGGAATTTGAATATCTCAAAGGATTCTGTGGCATTTCTTTTAAAGAGGGATGTTTTGGCAGTAGTAGTTCCTCACTTATGTGGCTGTAAGGCTGAAATAGAGGAAATCGCCACAATAGCAAAGGAAGAAGGTATAGTCGTCATCGAAGATGTGTGCCAAACTCTAGGTAGAGAAGACTCCAATTATTTTCTGGGAACAAGATATGATATGTCCATTTTCTCATTTGGAATGGGAAAGAACTTAATGGCCACTGCTGGTGGCATCTTGATTTCAAATATTCTAAAAGATGAAATATATGAGAAAGCTAAAAATCTCGGAAAAGAAGATACATCATTAGTAATGAGAAGGTTCGTAAACACACTAATTAGGCATTTTCTTAAGCTTAGTCGAGGTGATGATAAATGTTTACTAAATGCTTACGAATACAATGAAATGCATCCTCTTGATGCAAAATTAATATCTTTACAACTCGATAAGCTTGAAACTATTCTGCGAAAAAGGAGAGAAAACGCCCAAAGAATCATTGAGGCCCTTCATAGAACAGATTTTGAATTTTCTCTACAAGACAAGGAGAACCACATTTATACTAAACTCTCTCTAATCTTTGAGAACTCGGAAGATTGCAAAGATATGAAAGTAGTTCTTCACAGAGCAAGTATAGAAACTGAGCCAATGTATACTCCGTTGCATCTAAGACAGTTCGCAGTTGATTTCTCATCTAACAAAGGATTGCCATATTCAGAGAAAGTGTATAAAAATGTATTTAATATCCCAGTAAGACCTAATCTTTCCGAGAAGCAATTAAGTAAGATTATCACGGTGCTAGAAAATGCAAATCCTAGAAGAAATTGAGCAAATAAACAGAGGGTATGAAGATGTGAAAACAGCTACAGGAGAAGAGTAAATTGAGACCTACTAATAGCATTCTCGCATGTCCAACATGCAAAGGCGTGTTAGCGCCTAACAGTGAAACCTTGTTCTGTGAGAAATGCAATAAGACCTATCCGATTAGAGATGGTATAGTTGATTTTCTTGACGGCAAAACATTAGAAAAAACTAAATCCGTCAATTGCGAATATCATGACAAGGAAGCCAACTTCTATGACAACATACATCTACATATGTCGGTAGAGAATAGGTTATTCCGAAAAATTGTGAGTAGAGTAGAATCTACAGGTAAGACTATTTTAGATATTGGTACAGGAACAGGATTCGTACTGGATAATTTTGAAAGAGAAGCCGATTTTGTTTGCCTGGATATTTCTTTTAGGATGTTACAGAGAGTTATCGCGAAGCATCCAGATAAGGTAATTGCCGCTTTAAGAGAAGATGCTGAGTGTTTGCCTATTGGCGATTGTAGTGTAGATATTGTTACAACTTCCTCTACATTACATCACCTGCCTAACCCTGAGAGGTGTTTAATGGAGATTTACAGGGTACTAAAACACGAAGGTAGACTTATCGTATTCCATGAACCAAATCTAAAGTTATCGAACAGCTTTTTCTATAATGGGATCGAAAAGATATTCAATAAAATCAGCAGATTAATAGTGACACCTGAAAAAGACAATAGAACGGAGAAAATAAAAGAGTATGCAAAAATCATTTTTGAGCTTGAAGAGGAAATGTCCTTCAAGAAAATGCAGGAGTTTAATCGAATAACCAATGTACACAAAGGATTTGGCCCATTTGATTTATTAAGTCCAAACTATTTCAAAAGGATCAAAGTAAGAACATATTATTCTACACAAACAGCGTATCACAATTTTATGAGCTTGTTGTTTCCAAAGACTGGTGAACTCTTTTACATAACAGCAGTGAAGAAATGAATGAGCGAAAATCTGCGAAAGTAATTGAAGAAGTAAACAGAGAAAGGTTCGAAGAGGATTATTATATTTCACGATCTTATATTTCACGAGCTTCGATAAACCAGTCTCTTTCCGAAGCCGATTACTTTAAAAGACTTGAAAGAATTAGATTGGATTTGATTAAGAAGTATGGCCATGATAAAAATGTATTAGATCTTTGCTGCGCAACCGGGGATTACCTTATTAAATCTCAATATGTTATAAGAGAGGGAATTGGTATTGATTTAAGCGAAAAAATGATTAATGAGGCTGTATCGAGGAAAAATAGAATGAATATTACAAACATAGAATTCATTATCTGCAATGCAAAACAAATTCCGTATAAGAAAGATGCCTTTGGTCTAGTTTTCTCTTTTTCCTCCCTATACTATATGCCCGAGATAGAAAAAATAGTTCTTGAGGTCGCGAGATCACTCAAATCCGGTTCGGGGATTGCCATTTTAGAATTTGGCAATCTATATAGCCTCAATACTGTGGTTTGCAAAGCGTATCCAGAATGGGCAATACCGTGCCACATCAAAGTAAAAGATATGAAGAGAATTATTAAAAATGCTGGATTAGAAATTATTGAATGGAAAGCGTTTCAAATACTTCCACTTTGGGGTAGTAGACCTATGAGGTTAAAACCTTTGCTGCATCCTTTATGGAAAAGTTTACTACAGAGAGAAGTAAAGGGTAGAATGGTAGATGAATGGATTAGTAATTTGCCAGTTGTAAAGAATTTTGCCTTCAGGCATGTTTTTGTGTGCGAGAAACTGCTACTAGAAACGGTATTGAACACAAGGAAATCGAGAATTACATGAGTTCAATTGTTAAAGAACAGATCAAAAAAGGCAATCAGTGGTATGTTGGTAGCCAGTTTGAATGGTCAGAGAGCCCTTCAATGCAAACGATATACGAAAAACGATTGAAGTACTTCGTTGCTTGTATAGAGAGAGCCAAGGCGAGGTTTGGACCAAATCTGCGGCTACTGGATGCTGGTTGTGGTGATGGTTACTGGCTGGCTCGTCTGAGTGCAATTGACGGACTTGATCTCACAGGCGTGGATTACAATCCGCTGAGGGTTGAGCGTGCAAGACAGGCGGCTCCCAAGACGCGTGTATATGTGAGTGACCTTCAGGACTTCGAGACCGAAGAGCCCTTTGATGTGATCTTTCTCAATCAGGTAATAGAACATGTAGATGATGATATAGCGCTCTTGTGTAAAGCACACAAATTACTTCGTAGAGGAGGTATGCTTATCCTCGGTACCCCGAATGAAGGAAGTTGGCTACAACAACGGTGGATTCGCAAGCAAGGTTCATCGCTCCAAACTGACCATGTTCACTTCTACACAGAAGGAGAAGTTCGCAAGAAATTGATCGATGCAGGCTTCTGCACTGATCGCGTGATGCGGGAGGTGTTTTTTATTGGCAGTTATCGTCTGTACTACTGGCTAACCGCACGCCGATGGGGATTTAAATTCTTAGAACTCATGACATGGCTCTTGCCTTCGGGATGCAGTGATTTCTATTTTGAGTGTCGTCTTCCTGATTCCCAAAAACAAAGAGAGGAGGCTTGAACGTTATACGTACTCTCGGTTTCTTGCGGGGACTTCTAAGCTGGTTGCAGAAAAAAATCAGTAACCCGTTTCGGATATGGCGGGACGTTTTAGAGTCTCGCAGATATGCCAATGAAGTGTGTAATCTGCGAAAGGATAGATTAAAGCCAGAGGTAGGGAAGTCAATCCTGCGTCTGGGAGTAGTTGGTGGCTACCCTGTGCTGAACTATGTGCTGCTTGGGTATGATTGGCTTGCTCCGTATTACAATCCTCTACTAATCTTTGACGAAGTACATTATTTTCAAACAACTCCAACGCGCATAAGCCGTGTAGATTGGGGGTATCCACTTTATATCCACTACTTTACAAATGCCCTTGATGTCATTCGAGTTTGCGAAGAATACCACATCAGCATCCTTCGTGCTTACGACCCACTTAATGGTCTAATAGCTAGTGAGGCGGCACGCATGCTGAATGTTCCTGTGATTGTGAGTGTTCACTGATGTTATCTAAACAAGAACTCATCGAGAAGCTGATAAGCGTTGACAGCATAACGGCAGAACTAAACCTGGCTGATCGTATTATCTGCATGTCCGACATCCTGAAAGAAGCATGTGAAGCAGTTGGAGTGGAGCCAAAAAAAATCGTAATTCTGGGTAACCGTGTATCCACACAGAGATTTCGCCCACTGCCACAAACAAACGATGACCCTCACATGATCAAGACGCTATTCATTGGCCGTCTTGAGGAACAGAAAAATATCCATGGGATAGCAGAGGCGCTTGTTCTCCTGAAAAGGCAAGGATGGAAGGTCAGGCTGGATGTATGTGGTGGTTGGGGCATGAATTCTTACTTGAAAGAGGCCACTGCTGTTCTGCAGCCATCAGAATGGCGCTATCGCGGAAATGTGCCTAATAGAAAACTACCTGTCGTGTTCCAAAGCGTTGATATGTATGTTGGGTCGTCTTTCTTTGAGGGATTCCAGATTCCCCTCATTGAAGCACTAGCCTGTGGCAAACCGTGTGTCGCTAGTAGCCAACCACCAGCGAATGAAATCATTACCTGCGATGTAGGAGCATTGGTTGATCCGTCTGATCCAGACTCAATCGCAGCCGGTATCTTGAGTGTGAAGAAAAGGCTGAATGACCCTCGAAAAGGACTGCTTATGCGAGCGGAATGTAGAGCATTGGCACTGCAAAAGTGGGACTACTACGTGATATCCAAAGAGGAAGCGGATTTGTACATCAAGGTCTTGGATGATTTTCGGTACGGACATTGATGAATTAACAAAGTATAACTTACCAAAAGTTACTTCTCTGAAAATGAAGCTAGAATACCTCCGCCTGGATGTACAATACGCTTTTGATATGGTGGTGGTGTGCGAAGTAATAGAACATCTCTATCGAGATGATGAATTAAGCTTCCTGAATTCTCTTCGCCCATATATTGATTCAAATACAAGATTCGTAGTATCTGTTCCCACCGGTTGGATGGACGACCCTTATCATGTCCTGGGTTTTTCGAAAAGAGGGTTTAAAAAACACTTGAATAAGTTCTATGGTAATCCAAGCGAAATTGATTATTTGTCTGGTTATTCTCAGGTTGCATGGGGATACTTCAATAGTGATAGTAATCGTTAGTAAGGCGTAAAAACCATATGCTAGATAGCACCAATTTGATACGACAAGCAAGAGATTTGGCACAACAAGGATTTCGCCTGTTGCTGAAGGCACCTTCACTTCCGCCCGCATCGCAGGTGTCGCGGAAAGTTATTGATTACACGCCTCCGGCACGTGCTCTCGAGTGGATACGTGTCAACGAGAGCCCTAACGGCGGCATTCGCGTTCATTCCGGGCACCCCGATGCGTATCCAGAGGTGAGTGGTTATATCATACCTACACTTCTACAATATGGTGAAAAGGTACTGGCGACCAGGCTTATCCGTTGGTTGATATGCATTCAAAGGTCAGATGGTTCCTACACAAGCCCGGAAGGTGTTCCGCATGTATTTGACACTGGGCAGGTTCTCCGAGGTTTGCTAGCTGGAGCCAAACTTGTGCCTGGTTCTATAGCTGCAGCCCGCCGCTCTGCGGACTACCTGTGCCAGCAGATGGTTGAGGGCGGTAAAGGTGGGTTTGGTGTAAGATATTCAGGTTCTATTCCGGAAAGCGTACATTTATACATACTCCCACCATTACTTCAAGCGGCAGAAGTACTAGAAAAGTCAGAGTATAAGGTAGCTGCTGAATGTTGCCTGGAATACTATTGTGAACATGAAGGTGCTTTGCAGATCGACGAATTGACTCATTTTTTAGGTTATGAGTTGGAAGCATTAATTGATCTTGACCGTACCGATGTGGCGATCAAGGTTTTAGACACATTACACGAGCAGCAGGTAAACGGATCAGTACGTGGGAAAAGTGATGAAAAGTGGGTATGTTCTCCTGGTCTCGCACAACTAGCCATTTGTTGGTATAAAATAGGACAGTGGGAGCCTGCCGATAAGGCTCTGGCTTGGTTGGAAGAGCATCAGCAACCTTCTGGCGGATTCTTTGGAAGCTACGGGCCGGGGGCATCCTATTTCCCGGATGACGAATTATCATGGGCAGTCAAATTTTACCTGGACGCTCACTTGCTGCGGGTGATGTCGTTTTTTGATCGGAATGCTCATATCTTCCCATCGGCGGTATCAAAGGATGACGGTCGGGCGCAGGCAATTCTCTCAATAGTCAATCCAAATGATCGGGTATTGGAAATTGGTTGTGGTAAGGGATGTTTTTTGCAAGTTGTAAATGAGGTATATCCTGCTACCAAATGCACAGGTGTAGTCTTCACTCCAGCTTTGCTTGCACACGTTCCGGAAGACATTCGAACAATTCTTGGTTCGCTAGAATCTATTCCCAGTCCTGATGACAGTTTTGATGTGGTTTTCTCAGTAGAGGCAATTGAGCACTCAGCCAATCCGGCAGCAGTAGTGGCGGAGATGATTCGGGTGGCACGGCCTGGAGGATGGGTGATTATTATTGACAAGCAACAGTCTCATTGGGGCCGGATGGACTGTCCCCCTTGGGAACGGTGGCCAGAGATAAAAACTTTATCGGAATTACTTAACAAAGGCTGCGACAATGTGACCGCCGAACCAGTAGGTTATGACGGTAAACTATCAGCGGATGGCATGATGGCTGTATGGCACGGCCAGAAACGATCTCGGTTGACGGGTTCTCAATGGAACGAGGTACTGATTTCCCCTGCAAGTCAGCAAACTGTTGTGAAACGGGTGCAACATAATCATATCTCAGAATGGGGCCAGGTTATTCTACTTGCAACTTCCCCCGGCGAAAGAGTCCTAGAAATTGGCAGTGGGACTGGCGAGATTTCGCTACACCTTGCTCAAGCTGGCTGTGAAGTCACTGCTCTGGATTCCAGTGCAAAAAGTCTGGAATTTATCCAACGATGTGCTGCAGACCTGGGGGTTACTGTTGAAATTTTTCAGGCAGACGCCACACAGCCACTTCTCTTTGCTGACGACGAATTTAATTGTACCTGGAGTTCTGGCCTTCTGGAACATTTTAATACAGAGGAAAGACGGGACATGCTCCGTGAATGGAGGCGGATTACCAGAGGTGAAGTAATAACCCTGGTTCCAAATGCCTCGTGCGTTGCCTATCGGGCAGGTAAGGCGTATCAAGAAGAGCGTGGGACATGGCCTTATGGATTGGAGATACCTATCCTGTCGTTGCGGGATGATTTCGAAGCGGTTGGACTACAGATTGTATCAGAGTATTCCGTAGGAGTGAATCATGCACTCTCATTCTTACCTGTCGATCATCCACTGCGCAAGTCATTGGCCAATTGGATAAGAGGTATGCCAATAAAAGAGCTGCAAGAATGCAATCAGGGCTATTTGTTGGTAACAATTGGCTCAAGTTGATAGGATGTTAACTGTTTTAAATGTCGTCGGTACGCGCCCGGAAGCCGTTAAGATGGCGCCAGTAATCAAGGAATTAAAAAAGCATCCAAATCGAGTCAACTCATTGGTCTGCGCCACCGCTCAACATCGTCAAATGTTAGATCAGATTCTGAATATGTTTGATATTCAGCCAGATTACGATCTGAATATTATGCAGAATAATCAAACATTATCCAATTTGACCGCCAGTTTATTAACTGAGCTTGATAATATTGTTACAAAAATAAAACCAGATTGGATCCTTGCCCAAGGTGACACAACTACTGTCTTAGTTACTGCTTTAGTTGCCTACTATCATAATGTTAGATTTGGACATGTGGAAGCTGGTTTACGTAGTGGCGATATATATAAACCATTTCCGGAAGAAGTAAATCGGAAATTTGCAGATAGTACGGCAAATCTTCTATTTGCACCGACAGATCTTAATAAAAAAAATTTAATAGCAGAAGGGATATTTGATGATAAAATATTTGTTACTGGAAATACTGTAATTGACGCTTTGTTGACTATTTTGGACTACCCTTTTAATGGGTCTTCCGGTCAATTCGCAAACCTTCCTCATGATAAACGGATAGTATTAATAACAGCGCATCGTCGTGAAAGTTTTGGTGACCCTATTCAAGAAATATGTATGGCCATCCGAGAACTTGCAATGGAGTTTGAATCCGATGGAGTACATTTTGTCTATCCAGTTCATTTGAATCCCAATATTCGTAAACCTGTTTTTAAAATTCTTTCGAATATACCAAACATTAGTTTAATTAAACCTCTGGATTATCAATCATTTGTTAATTTAATGAGCCGGTCAATATTGATTTTGACGGATTCCGGAGGACTTCAAGAGGAGGCACCCAGCCTGGAGGTGCCGGTTTTGGTAATGCGTGATGTAACGGAACGACCAGAAGGAATTGAGGCGGGAACTGCCCGATTGGTAGGTACTCGGCGTGACCGAATTACTGCGGAGGCCAAAAGACTCTTGAGATATCCAATTGAGTACGATGCCATGACGAAAAAAGTAAATCCCTACGGAGATGGTCAGGCCGCTAAAAGGATCGTCTCTATTCTATTAGAACATGCAACTTGATGATACGCGAACCTTTAATTTCAATTATACTTCCGACATACAATGGCTCAGAATACCTGGAGCAAGCAATTAAAAGTTGTCTTGAACAAAGTTATTATAACTTTGAACTTATTATTGTTGATGATGCTTCAACGGATGAAACCTCTAAGATAATTAATCGATATTTGAAAACTGATGATAGAGTTCGATCAATACGCCATAAAAAAAATAGTAAACTGCCCTCTGCATTAAATTCTGGATTTTCATTGGCTAATGGTAGTTATCTGACATGGACTTCTGACGATAACTGTTATCGTCCACAAGCAATAACAGAAATGGTTGCATTCTTGGAAACTCACCAAAAGGTAGATATTGTCTATTCGGATTACACAATGATTTTTGAGAAGAATCGCCAGGAAAAGCTTGTTAGCGTAGAGAAACCTGAAACATTGTGGAATGGTAACTGCATAGGCGCTTGTTTTCTGTATCGCAATACTGTTCAAGAAAAACTTATCGGATACGCAGAAGATCTGAATCTAGTTGAGGATTATGATTTTTGGCTTCGAGCCTCAGCTTGTTTTAAATTCCAACCTCTACATAAAGATTTATATATTTATCGAAGCCATCAAAACTCATTAACAGAGTCATATAAAGAACGCATTCTCTACCTGACCAACCAAGCAATAGAACGAAATTTGCCAAATTTACACTGGATGAGCAAAACAATGCACGCGAAGTTACATCTCCGGTTAGCAAAGACAGCACATGGACAAAGCAATAAATCTAAAGAACGCCAACATCTGATCCAGGTCTTACGCTACTCACCTAATGTTCTTCGTCATAATGATAGATGGGATTTGGCAGCTGCATTTATAGGTAAAAAAGGTGTTCAATATTTGTATCCTATATACGGGTTTCTGTGCCGGTTAATTTCGTCTAAAGCCAAGTTAATTAATTAAAGTTATGACAAAGTTGAGGTTTTAAACTTAAAAGCATAATTCATTAATTATTCAAGTTAATTATAAATAAAATATTAATTGCTAAATTTAATGAAAATGAAATTGGAAATGCGGACTATAATAAAAATTATTAACATAATGTTATTTTATGCTCTTCTTTCTTTAATTTTTTTCGAAGTTGCACTTAGATTGCTCAATTACTTCCCACCATTTAAACCTACAAGTTATCCTATTGAAACAAGGGAAAATGCAATGGGAATAAAAGCAAATCTTAATTTACCTGAACAGGATTATGAGGGTCATAAAGGTGGCACAATAAAGATGCCGCAATTAAAAACCAATCATCTGGGCCAGCGAAATGATGAATATTCTATAAAAAAACCTGCTGAAGAATATCGTGTTCTTTGCTTAGGTGATTCTTATACCTTTGGTTGGGGAGTTAAACGAGGTGAAACATGGCCCGATATTTTGGAATATAGACTTCAAAAAAAAATGGGTAAACCCATAAATGTAATAAATGGAGGGAGACCAGGAAGAGATGCCAGAGGGAATTTGAATTATCTTCTTAAAGAAGGATTGAATTTAGATCCAGATGTAGTGATTTATATGATATTAACGTCAGATGTTACACGAGAGATTAAATATCAGGCAGCACTGCTAGGTGAAGAATGGGCATTAATAGATGATGCTCGTATTATGTATGGTAAACCTTTAGTTATACCAGCAGATGCACCATTAAAGGATAAAATAAAACTTTATTTAAGAAAATATTCTGCTTTATATTATGTTGTTCGCAAATTAGTCAAAGAGGGTAAGATCGAAAAGATACCAACAACTAAGGATTCTATAAATCGAAATGCGTCCTTCAATCTTGATTCGACATTTTTTTCAGGATGGGACATTCAATCTAAATTAATTATTCAAATGAATAAGGCTTGTAATGACACGATAGGTTTTATTGTTGCTGTGGTTCATTTATCCACTAGGAAAGGTTTAGAAGTATACCAAGAAAAATCTAATCGATATCTTATTAACCTCTTGAAACAAAATAAGGTAAATACAATAGATTTTGTCAATATTCTGTTTGAAAAACTAAATGAAAAACCAGGATTATATAAAAAGTTATTGCTAAATGATCTTCATCCAACATCGTTATTTTATCAGATGTTTGTTCATTCATTATTTGAGTTACACTTTTAAAATGACGAGAATAAATAAAACATTTGTTTACAAAATTTTATGCTAAAAATTTTTTATTTTATAGGAGAACTAAAATTTGCGGGTGGAGCCGAACACCAGCTTTATATAACTGTCAAAGAAATGAAAAAGAGGGGGATTGATCCATATGTCTTTATATGGCAACCTCCTTCACCTGACAATATTTTTCTCAAAGAGTTGAAAAATCTCAAAGTAAAAGTATTTTTTGGAGAATTATGGGAGAAGGAATGGTTCTCGACACGTTTAGCAAATAGTTATAAAAACTCAATCTATCGCCTCCCTTTGAAGAAAAGTTATAAAAAGAAAATCGCTAATGCCTGTTATTACATAATTAAAAGATTCGTTAAGAAGTTTCTAAAAGATTATAAATACCTGAATCGTAACTTTGTCAAACGTGCGAATCTAGTGATAAAAAAGGTAGGAAAACCTGATTTATTACATATCTTTGGAGCTAATGGCGCATTGATAGTAATAGACTGGGCAAAAAATCAAAAGATTCCAATTTTGTATGTAGAAAATTGTCAGTCAGGGAAATTATTGGCAAATAATCCTGACTATTATAATTTAATGAAAGAAATAGAAAGCGTGGATAGAATTGTTTCAGTTTCAGAGGCCGGTAAGAATGGACTTGCATCTTATTGGAAAATAAGAAAACCCATAGATATTTTAAGAGTGATAATAGAAAAACCAGAGGAAAGAGTAAGCAATTCAAATCATAAATATATATATAAAAAAAAATCTAATAATTCATTAGTTGTTGGGACATTATCTCGCTTCGAAGAAATGAAAGGGATCCATTTAATACCTCAAATTGCAAAACATTTAGTAAGAAATTATAGATGTGAATTTTATCTATTAGGCTATTGCGAGAATATGAATTATTTACAGTTAATAAAAAATGAAATACACAAAAATAATTTAAGTGATAGTGTTACTGTTAATTGCAATAATGGATTTGTTAACCTTTATCATCTAAAAGATTTCATGGATTCAATTGATATTTTTTTATTACCCTCATATTCAGAAGGACTTCCTGGTGTTATAATCGAAGCTATGTCGTTCAAGAAACCAATAATTGCAGCCGATGTCGGAAGTGTAAATCAATTAGTTGAAGATGGATTAAATGGATTTCTTGTTAATAAAGGGGATATTAATCAATTTGTTGTAAAACTGAAAAACCTGCTTGAAAATCCAAAACTGAGAAAACAATTCGGCCAAAAAAGTTATAAAAAATATATGAAGCATTACATACCCGAAATAGTATGTCATGACTTAGATAAAATTTATAAACAGCTATATAAACTAGGCAATATTGGAACATTTACTTAAATTTCGTCCTAACCTTAAAAGGTTTTACGCCATTTAATAGGTCAAATGAAAATTAGTTATAGAGTGGATAACGTACTGTTTCCGTAGAAAACAGACAAATTAAATATTTTTAGTTAAGTGCATGGA